>NZ_JBFBCC010000021.1:0-131774 GCF_040682955.1 Amycolatopsis sp. NPDC051045 | reverse complement strand
GGCATTCACCCAGCTCGCCTGCGCGGTGATCTGCTACCGCCGGGCTATCAAGCTGGACCTGCTCACCCACAACAACCCCAAATGAGACGTGGTCTAAGCACTTGCCCCGGAGTGCGCTCCAGCGTGTTGACTGGGGCCACACCCTGGGAGAGATCTTGACCGCAGCCTCGAACAAGCAGCTGCTGGGCGGTCCGGCCGGAAGTTTCAGCACGACCCCGCCCCGCCCCCCAGCTTCCGCGGCAAGGCCTCGGTCCGCCGCGACCCCGAGCTGGCCCGGTGACACCCGCCACGACGCCCGGGTGATGATGGGGCCGTGCACATAGCGGCAGAGATAGTGGCGCTGGTCGTGACCGTCCTCGTCGTCAGCGCGGTGGCGCGGCGGCTGGACTGGTCCGCCCCGCTGTGCCTGATCGTCGTCGGCGTCGGCGCGTCCTACGTCCCCGGCGTGCCCGAGTACCACCTCGACCCCGAGGTCGTGCTGCTCGGCCTGCTGCCCCCGCTGCTGTACTCGGCGGCCATCCAGACGTCGCTCGTCGACTTCCGGAAGAACCGCGGGGCGATCGGGCTGATGTCGGTCGGGCTCGTCGTGTTCACCGCGATCGGCGTCGGCCTGGTCGCCTGGGCGGTGATCCCCGGCCTCCCGCTGGCCGGCGGCATCGCGCTCGGCGCGATCGTCGCGCCGCCGGACGCGGTCGCCGCCAGCGTCGTCGCCCGCCGGGTCGGGATGCCCCGCAAGCTGATCCGGCTCCTGGAAGGCGAGAGCCTCTTCAACGACGCCGCCGCGCTGGTCGCCCTCCGCACGGCCATCGCGGCGCTGGCCGGCTCGGTCAGCCTGTGGCAGGTCGGCGCGGACTTCTTCCGCGCGGCCATCGGCGGGGCCGTGGTCGGGCTGGTCGTCGGGTTCGTGGCCGCGTTCATCCGCGCCCGGCTGGACGAGCCGGTGCTCGACACCGCGCTGTCGTTCGCCGTGCCGTTCATCGCCTACCTCCCGGCCGAGGCGATCCACGGCTCCGGCGTGCTCGCGGTCGTCATCGCCGGCCTGATCCTCGGGCACAAGGCGCCGCAGATCCTGTCCGGCTCGACCCGGCTGGCGTCCCGGCTGAACTGGCAGACCATCGCGTTCCTGCTGGAGAACATGGTCTTCCTGCTCATCGGCCTGCAGCTGCGGCGGATCCTCGCCGAGGTGGGCGAGAGCGGGCTGTCCCTGGTGATGCTGACCTGGATCTGCGTCGCCGTGCTCGGCGCGACGATCCTCACCCGCGTGCTCTACCTGATCGGCATCGGCACGGTGAAGCGCCTCGAACGGCGGCTGCTGCCCGGCAAGGCCAAGACGAAGATCTGGCCGTGGCGCTACTCGGCCGTCATCGCGTGGGCGGGCATGCGCGGAGTCGTCACGCTCGCGGCCGCGTTCGTGCTGCCCACCGACACCCCGCAGCGGGCCGTGCTGGTGCTCGCCGCGTTCGTCGTCGTGGCCGGCACCCTGGCCGTGCAGGGCATGACGCTGCCGCCGCTGATCCGGCGCCTGCGCCTGCCCCGGCCGGACCCCGCGGAGGACGCGCTGCAGGAGGCGGCCGTGCTCCACGACATGACCCGGGCGGCGCTGACCAAACTGGACGAGATCCGGCAGCCCGACGACCCGCCGGAGATCATCCAGCGCCTGCGCGACCGGCTGCAGCACCGCTCCGACTCGGCGTGGGAACAGCTCGGCCGGCAGAGCGCCCTGGCCGAAACGCCGAGCGACGCCTACCGCCGGCTGCGGCTGGAGCTGCTCGAAGTGGAACGCGAGCAGTTCCTCAAGGCCCGCGCCAGCGGCAGCGCCGACGACGACGTCCTGCGCAAGGTCCTGGAACGGCTCGACATCGAAGAGTCGATGCTCGACCGCGACGAGGAAGAACCCGAAGTGGAGGGCCGCGAACTGCGCACCCCGGCCGCGACCGCCGGTTCGTGCAAGCACCTGGCCCACGAGTGGGTGGACAAAGACCCCAGCTCGGCCGACAGCTGCGCCGCCTGCCTCGCCGAGGGCACGACGTGGGTGCACCTGCGGATGTGCCTCAAGTGCGGCAACGTCGCCTGCTGCGACTCCTCGCCGCGCCGCCACGCGACCCGGCACTTCCACGAATCCCGCCATCCGGTCATGCGCAGTTTCGAGCCGGGCGAGACGTGGCGATGGTGTTTCGTGGACAAGCAACTCGGTTAATCCGCCTTCCTCCCCACCACCACCCTCAACCGAGGCGCTTCGCGCCGCTGTACCGTCCCAGCATGAGCACGCCCGAGCAGGAGATCGAATACCGCCAGCACCGCTTCAGCCCACCACCCGGCGCGACCGAGATCTTCCTGGTCCGGCACGGCGAGTCGGCTCCGGCCCGCGGCAGCGATCCCTTCGAGCTCGTCGACGGCCAGGCCGACCCGGACCTCGCCCCGGAGGGCCGCGACCACGCCCAGCGCGTCGGCGTCCGGCTCGCCGGGGAGCGGATCGACGCGATCTACGTGACGACGTTGCGCCGCACCGTGCAGACCGCCGCGCCCCTGGCGGAGAAGCTCGGGCTGACCCCGGTCGTCGAGCCGGACCTGCGCGAGGTCCACCTCGGCGACTGGGAAAACGGCCTGTTCCGGAAGTACACCACCGAAGGCCACCCGATCGTCGAACGGCTGTGGACCGAGCAGCGCTGGGACGTGATCCCGGGCGCGGAGTCCGACGAGCGGTTCGGGGCCCGGCTGCGCGGCGCGCTCACCCGCATCGCGGCCGCGCACCCCGATCAGCGGGTCGCGGTGTTCACCCACGGCGGCGTGATCGGCGAGGTGTTCGCCCAGGCCAGCCGCTCGGTCGAGCGGTTCGCGTTCCTCGGCGCCGACAACGGGTCGATTTCGCACCTGGTGCTGCACGGCGACAACTGGATCGTGCGGCGCTTCAACGACACCGCGCACCTGGCTACGCCGCTCGGCTGAGCTTCCCGGCCGCGACGAGCTGCACGGTCACCAGGATCGAGACGGCTTCCGCGGCCAGCAGCCCGAGCAGCACGAGCACCTGGGTCATCCCCGCCTGGACCGGCCCCGCGCCGCCGAGCAGGACGCCGACGTAGGCGCCCGGGAGCGTCACCAGGCCGACCGTGCGGGTCTGGTCGAGCGCCGGGATCAGCGCGTGCCCGGCCGACGGGCGGCAGATCTCCAGCGCGGCCGGGCGCGGCAGGAACCCCAACGCCAGCGCCGCTTCGTACTCGCCGTGGCGCGCCTTGAGCTCGTCGAGGGCGCGACGGGCGGCCTGCGACGTCGCGGTCATCGCGCCGCCGATCACGATGCCCGCGATCGGCACGACGGCGATCGGCCGCGGCGGGACCACGCGAGCGCCGAGGATCAGCGCCAGCACGGGCGCGACCCCGGCCGCGATCGCCAGCGCCGTCCACGGGAGGTTCGCCCAGGTGCCGGCGCGGCGCGCCGACGTCACCGCGGCGATGCCGAACATCAGCAGCACGAACAGGCCGGTGAGCGGGACCGAGCGCAGGACAGCGGTGATCACCAGCGACACGGCGGCCAGCTGCGCGGCCGCGCGGACGGCGGCGATCAGCACCGCCCGCCCCGAGCCGAGCCCGCCGGCCTGGACGACGGCCGCTCCGGCGACGGTGAGCAGGACCAGCACCGCCACCAGGGCGGGTCCGAAGGTGATCGCGGCGTTCACACCGCCCATGGTGGACGTCAGACGGCGCAGCTGAACTGGCGGCCCGGTTCGTCGACCGTCTTCTCGGCGACGACGACGCCGTCGACGACGATCCGGCACCGCAGCTCGCCGGGGCCGGGGTTGCGCGCGGCGATGCTGTAGAACTCGGAACGGCCGGCGGGGCCGACCCGGGTGAACGCCACCGACCAGGGCGTCGTGACCTCGGTTTGCTGGGTCAGCGCCGAGCCCGCGGCGGCGTAGGTGAGGTTGCGGGCGCCGTGCGCGCCGAGCAGTTCGTAGACGACGCGGTGGCTCACGGTGCGGACCGCGGCCGGGGCGGCCGGAGCGCCGGCGGGCTCCTCCGTGGCGGGTCCGCGCGCGGACCGGGGCACGATGTAGGCGGTCACCGCGAAGGCCGCGGCGAGCACACCCAGGACGACGACGAAGCTTCCGGACGAGCGAGCCCGTCCGGCGCAGTCGCGCTGGGGCGGCGAAGCGGGCCGGGTCGCGGTGGGAGCACCCATGGAGAGGTCTTCTCTCGTCGCGCGCACTTCCGTCGAGTGCGTCGACCTCTATCTCGCCGTGACCTGACTGCGCGTTAGCCGCTCTTCGCGAAAAGTCCGGCTTTCACTCGGACGGGTTCTCCGACGGCGCCGGATTCTGTCGGACCCGCGAGGCATGATCGGGGGGTGTACGAGGAAGTGGAGCCACCCGGGCCGCTGCGGGGCGTGGCGCGCTGCGTGTGGCGATCGGCTGCGGCGGGACCGAAGCGGATCGTCCCCGACGGCTGCCTGGACCTGGTCGCCGGGGACGGTGAAGTGTTCGTGGCCGGCCCGGACACGTCGGCGTGGTCATCGGTGACCCGGCCGGGCGCGCTGCTGAGCGGAGTCCGGTTCCTCCCGGGCCGGGCGGCGGCGGTCCTCGGGGTGGCCGCCGACGAGCTGCGCGACCGGCGGGTGCCCTTGGGCGAGCTGTGGGGACGGGCGGGGCAAGAGCTGGCGGAGCGGCTGTTGGCGGGTGAGCTGTCCCCGGCGCGGGCGGTGGCGTCCCGGCTCGGGGAGGTACCACCACCCGACCCGGCGGTGGCGGAGCTGATCGCCCGGCTGGACGCGGGGGCGGCGCGGGTCGCGGATGCCGCAGCCGCGGCGGGGTTGACCCGGTCCGGGGGAGGTGATGCGGGGATGGCGGCGAGGCTCGGCGGGTCCGGCCAGGAAGCGGCACGGGCCGCCGCCATGCTCGCCCGATCCGGCGCCGCCGGAATGAGTAGGGCCCAAGCAGCCGCCATGCTCGCCCAGGCCGGTCCCGTGGGAATGAGTAGCGCCCAAGCAGCCCTGCTTGCGCAGGCCGGCACTGTCGGAATGACCGCCGCCCAAGCAGCCGCCACCCTCGCCCAGGCCGGCACTGTCGGAATGAGTAGCGCCCAAGCAGCCCTGCTTGCTCAAGCCGGCCGTGTCGGAATGACCGCCGCCCAAGCAGCCCTGCTCGCCCGATCCGGCGCCGCCGGAATGAGTAGGGCCCAAGCAGCCGCCATGCTCGGCGGGTCCGGCCCGGAAGGAGCGCGTGCCGCCGCCGGGGTCGCGCAACCGGCCCGATCCGGCGGAAGCCGGCCGGAGGTTGTGGCCGGCCGGGTCGAAGATCCCGCCGCATCGGTTGCGGTGAGCGAGCGGCGGTTGCGGCGGCGGTTCGTCCAAGCCGTCGGGTACGGGCCCGCCACCTACCTACGGGTCAGCCGGTTCCAGCGCGCCGTCGCGCTGGCGCCGCGGGTCGCGGGGCTGGCCGCGCTGGCCGCCGCCGCGGGGTATGCCGATCAGGCGCACCTGAGCCGGGACTGCCGGGCGCTGACCGGCCTCACCCCCCGCGGCTACTTCGGCGAACCCTCCACTGTGGACGTGGCGGTACGTGATCGACGCCGTTCGGCGTAACCCGCGCGGACAACCGGAAGTGGCGGCTCACCCGGAAAGGTAAGCGGACGGTAAACGACTACCAAGAGCGCTATTCTCCCTTCGACGAGTGATCAGGGAGGGCGTGTGGCCACCATCAGCGACGTCGCGGCGAGAGCCGGGGTCTCCACCGCGACGGTGTCGCGCGCGCTCAACGGCAAGTCCACTGTGGACCCCACGCTGGCCGCGCGGGTCCAGGAGGCCGCCACCGAGCTCGGGTATCACCCGAACGGGTTGGCTCGGAACCTGCGCCGGCAGGAGACGGCGGTGCTCGCCCTGATCATTTCCGACGTCGAGAACCCGTTCTTCACCGCCATCGCGCGCGGCGTCGAGGACCTCGCGCAGCGGTCCGGGTACTCGGTGGTGCTCTGCAACTCCGACGAGAACGAGGACAAGGAGCGGCGCTACATCGAGGTCGCGCTGCAGGAACGGGTCGCCGGGGTGGTGCTGTCCCCCACCGGGCGCTCGACGAACGTCGAGGGCCTGCGCCGCCAGGGCACTCCCCTGGTCGCGGTGGACCGGCCGCTGCCGACCGCGGCGGGCGACCAGGTGCTGGTCGACACGCGGCACGCGGCCGCCGAGGCGACGCGGCACCTGCTCGACGGCGGCTACCGGCGCGTCGGCTGCCTGACCGGCCCCGCGGGGGTCCGCACCGCCGACGACCGCCTGGCCGGGTACGCCGACGTCGTCGGCGAAGAGAACGTCCTGTCCCGGCGGGCGGAGTACCGCGCCGGGGGTGCGCAGCTGGCCGCGCTGGAACTGCTCGACGAGCCATCGCCGCCGGACGCGCTCGTGGTCGCGAACAGCACGATGGCGATCGGCGTGCTGGAGGCCCTGGCGGCACGGGGTCTCCGCCCGGGCCGGGACGTGGGCATAGTTTCGTTCGACGACGCCCCGTGGACGACGCTGATCGACCCACCCCTGACGGTGGTCGCCCAGCCGGCGTACGAAGTCGGAAGGGTAGCGGCGCAGCTCCTGCTGGCCCGCATCTCCGACAGCAGCCGCGACGCCTCGACCACGACGCTCGAAGCCCGGCTGATCGTGCGGAAGAGCTCCCGCCGCTGACCCCGGAGGGCTGACGCCCGACTGCAGGGTCGAGCGACGTGCCCGGGGGGCCGGCTCGTGCCGGGCCCCCAGGCACGCCCCACCCCCTGTGTCCCCCATGACCGGCGCCGGAACGCCGGATCCTGTGAGCAGGAGTGGAAATCGTTTACTCATCCGGAACGTAAATCCACGGACCCTCACTGTCAAGCCGAGCCCGGTCTGGACAACGTCGCCCGATCCAGGGAAACTAGCCGGAAGTTGCCTACTCAACGTGTTGGATGATGTGCCCTGAGTGTCGATCTCTGGTGAATTCACCCACAGACAGGGCAAGAAACCGCACGAACCCGCACACGCGCGCTGTTTCGGGTTAACCTGAGCCACATGTCTGTAGCGCTGGAGAACATCCTCGCCAAGGCGGGCCTGAAGGTCGACGCGAACGAGTTCCTCACCCTCGTCGAAGACGCGGCGCGCAGACTCTCCCCACCGAATCCGGATCCCTCGCACTACTTCTCGGCCGATCAGCGCGCCGCGCTCACCGATGTCGGCCTGGACCTGTCACCGCGGCGCGAGGACGAACCCGACTTCCGGGCGCGGACGGTGGCCGCCCACGCCGTGCTCGCCGAAGGCGCGCTCAGCGTCAACGAGGCGGCCAAGACCCTCGGCGTCGACGACAGCCGGATCCGGCACCGCCTCAAGGAAGGCAGGCTGACCGGCTGGAAGGACGGCGGCTGGCGGCTCCCCGCGTGGCAGTTCGCCGGCTCGGGCGTGCTGCCCGGCCTCGAGGCCGTGCTGAAGGCGCTGCCCGACGACCAGCCCGCGCTCGTCGTCGCCGCTTTCATGAGCACCCCGCAGGCCGACCTGGTCATCAACGACCACCCGGCGACCCCGCGCCAATGGCTCCTCTCCGGTGGTGACCCGGACCACGTCGCCCGCCTCATCGCCACGCTCGGCACGCCGCTCTAGGCTGGACCTCCCCGAGCAAGATCACCGACAAGGACGGACCACCCCCGACCCATGGCCCGGCTCCCGCTGCCGCCCGCCCGATCCGTCCTGGTCCGGCAGCTGAACCGCGCCAACGACGTGGTGACGGTCCAGCCCGCGACCAGGCTCGTACGGATCTTCACCGCGCACGGCAACCACCCCCAGCAGTGGAACTCGTTCCGCTACACCGGCCCGCTCCCGCACGGCCGGTTCGACCAGCAGTCGCCCGGCCGCGGCGGCGCGCCGGTCACCGATCCCGCGAACGGGGTCCTCTACTTCGGCCTCACGGTGCGCACCTCGGTCGCCGAGGTCTTCCAGACCAGCTCGACGGTCGACCGCCGCACCCGCGGTCCCCGGCTGGTCGTCGTCCGCCCGACGCGCACGCTGCGCCTGCTCGACCTGACCGGGCTCTGGCCGACCCGGGTGGGCGCGTCCCAGGAGATTTCCAGCGGGCCGAAGAAACTTACTCAGGCGTGGGCCCGCGCGATCCGCGGCGCGTTCAGCGACCTCGACGGCCTCTGGTACCGCTCGTCGATGGACTCCGGCGACCCCGCGATCTGCCTGTGGGACCCGCCGGCGGGCGCCGCGCTGCCCATCGCGCCGGACGTGCTGCTGCCGCTGGACCACCCGGGCCTGGACGTCCCGCTGGGCCGCGTCTGCGAAGAGCTGAACTACACGTTGCTCAACTGAGCCGCCAGCACCGGGATGATCGCCCGCAGGTCCGGATCGTCGACGAGATGGGTCGCGACGGCGCGGGCGACCGGGGCCGCGTTGAAACCGATGCTCGTCCCGACTGCGGCGAACAACGGCAGATCGGACCGGCTGTCCCCGACCGCGACGCACCGCTCCGGCGGGAAGCCCTGTGCCAGCGCGAAGTCGCGTTTGCCGTACTCGTCCAGGTGCTCGGCGACTTCGCCGGTGTAGCGGCCGCCGACGGCTTCGGGCACCGGCCCGCAGAACGCGGCGAAGCCGAACCGATCGGCGAGCATGCGGCCCACCGGCGTCCACGCGAGCGTGGTCAGGATCGGGCGCAGGCCGTGGTCGTGGCACCACCGCACCGTCTCGGCGATCCCGTCCACCAGCGGCAGCGTCTCGAGCCGCGCTGAAACCTCGGCTTCGGTGTGCCCGGCCCACCCCCGGGCGTCGATCACCGACGCCTCCTGGTTGGTCATCTGCCCGGCCACGTACGCCGCTTCGGCCGCGACGAGCTCGGCCTCGTGCCCCAACGCGGCGGCCACCCACGCGCACGAACTCGTGCCGGGCACGAGGGTGCCGTCGACGTCGAAGCAGACCAGCCCGTGCACTACAGGTGCCGCCCCCACCACTCGAGGATCGCTTCGAAGCGCTGGACGCGGTGCCGCGGCCGGCCGGAGCGGCTCAGCTCGTGGCCTTCGCCCGGGAACACGAGCAGCTCCGCCGGAGCTCCCGCACGGCGCAGGGCCACGAACATCCGCTGGGCCTGCTCCAGCGGGCAGCGCCAGTCCTGCTCCGAATGCACCACCGCGAACGGGATCTTGATCTGCGCCGCGTACGAAAGCGGCGAACGGTCGCGCTGCACTTCGGGCGAAGAGCCGATGTAGGCGTCGACGAACATGTAGCCGATGTCGGAGCTGCCGACCATCGAGTCCCACGCGTTGACCGCGCGTTCGCTCCACGCCGCCTTGAAGCGCTCGCCGTGGTGGGCGGCCAGCCAGCTCGTCATGAACCCGCCGTACGAGCCGCCCATGATGCCGACGCGGGAGGCGTCGAGGTCCGGCCGTTCCAGTGCCTTGTCGAGCAGCGCCAGGACGTCGTCGACGTCGACCGTGCCGAAGCCGTGCGTGATCGCGTGGCCGTGCGTCTGCCCGTACCCCGCCGACCCCCGCGGGTTGCCGACCACCACCGCGTACCCCGCCGCCGCGTACACCTGGGCCTCGTCGAAGAGCGCCCACTCCTGCTGGGTGAACGGGCCGCCGTGCACCACGCGCAGCACCGGGTGCGGGCCCTCGCCCTCGGGCAGCACCAGCCAGCCGTGCACCGGGTAGCCGTCCGGCGCGGTGGTCTCCAGCTCGATCATCGGCCGGATGCCCTTGTCCCGCGCCGGCTTCGAGTAGTCGGTCAGCACCCGCGGGTCGCCGTCGCCCAGCAGCACGACCTCGCCGGAGGTCGACGGCGTCGCGACCACCGCCGCGATCACCGAGCCGTCCAGCGTGAACGACCGGAGCGCGGCGTGGTCCGCGTAGACCACCGCGAGGTCGGTCAGCGGGGCGTCGACGGCGTCCACGGCGACCGCGCGCAGTTCCACCGCGCCGCGGTGGCGGACGGCCACGAGGACGTCGTCCCCGCGCGGGGCCGGTGAGCCCGCCGCGGCCTCGCAGTCCACGGTCTCGGCGTCGGTCAGCCGGCGGGCCTTCACCGGGCCGGCGCCGAACTCGGGCGTCGCCGCGTAGAGCCCGGTGGGCGCGGCTTCGTGGTGCTCGTCGAAGGACTGTCCGAAGTAGAACAACGTGCCGTCGGCGCCGAACACCGGCCGCTCCGAGAACCCGGCGCCGCGCACGACGACCTCCGGCTCGCCGCCCTCGGCGGAGATCGCGCAGATGTCGCGCGAGTCGCTTTCGGCCGCGTCCCAGTCCGGCGGCGCGGTGAAGACCACGCGGGCGCCGTCCGGCGTCCACACCGGGTGGGCCGCGTCGAACCCGTCCCCGGTCAGCGGCTCGAGCTCCCGGGGCTCGTCCTCGTCGAGCGCGGCGACGGCGTCGACGACGAACAGCCGCTGCATGCGGTCTCGCAGGAACCCGACGTCGTCGATCCGGTAGTCCATGCGCGTGATCCGGCGCGGCGCTTCGGCCGCCGGCTCCGGCGTCTCGCCGTCGGCGTCCGGGGTGCCGTAACGGCCGGCCTCGGGCACGCGGGCGGTGAACGCGATCCGCCGCGAATCGGGCGCCCACACCGGTTCCCCGGCGCCGAGGTGCAGAGCCGTCAGCCGGCGGGCCTCTCCACCGGCCGACGGCATGACGTGCAGCTGCGGGCTGCCCTCCGCGCCCTTGCCCTCCCCCGCGCGGAGGAACGCCACCCAGCGCCCGTCCGGGGAGATCGACGGGGCCGAGTCGCGCGGACCGTGGGTCCACGCGGTCTCACCACCGTCGAGCGACACGCGCCGCACCGCGCTGTGCGTGGCGTTCGCCTTCAGATCGGGCTTCTTCAGGGCGGTGAGCAGCAGGTTCCCGCGCAGGGCGGGACGGCCGGGGACGACGAGGTCTTCGATGTCGGCAGGACGCACGTCCCGACCGTACCCGAATTCCTTAGCGGTGCGAACGACTCACGCGGAGACCTCGTTCCGCTCGTCGCGCTTGGCCTTCGCCAGGCTGGTCACCGTGGTCACCGTCAGCACGACGATGATCACGCCGAGGGAGACCCAGTTGTTGATGTCCAGCCAGTCCGGCACGACGTGGTACTCGTGCAGCGCGTGCAGGAACAACTTCGCCCCGATGAAGGCGAGGATCACCGCGAGGCCGTAGCTGAGGTAGACGAGCTTCGTCACCAGGCCGCCGAGCAGGAAGTACAGCTGCCGCAGGCCCATCAGCGCGAACGCGTTGGCGGTGAAGACGAGGAACGCCTCCTGGGTGATGCCGAAGATCGCCGGGATCGAGTCGACCGCGAACAGCAGGTCCGCCGAGCCGATCGCCACGATCACCAGCAGCATCGGGGTGATCATCCGCTTGCCGTCGATCTTCACCGTGTACTTGTGGCCGTGGTAGTCGTCGGTCACCGGGGCGAACCGGCGGACCTGCCGGGTGACGGCGTTCTCGTGGTACTCCTCGTCCTCGCCCTTGCCGCGCACCATGCTGATCGCGGTCCAGATCAGGATCGCGCCGAAGAGGAAGAACACCCAGACGAACTGCGCGATCAGCGCGGCGCCGATGGCGATGAAGACGCTCCGCATGGCGAGCGCGAGCAGGATGCCGACCAGCAGCACGCGGTGCTGGTGGATGGCGGGCACCTTGAACGACCCCATGATGATCATGAAGATGAACAGGTTGTCGACGCTCAGCGAGTACTCCGTGATGTACCCGGTGAAGAACTCGACGCCCGGGTCGTGCCCGGCGAAGATCCACACGCCGATCCCGAAGAGGATCGCGCACGAGACGTAGAAGATCACCCAGCGAGCGGCTTCCCCCGTGGTCACTTCGTGCGGCTTGCGATCGACGATGACCAGGTCCAGCGCGATGAGCGCGAGCAGGCCACCGATCGTGGCGATCCACAGCCACAGGGGGACAGTCATGAAACCCAAACCTCCGGATAGTGCGCAGCAGCAACTAACCGGAGGTCTCTTCCGCCGGTGGAACCACCGGCCGACGGTGCCGGGGGCGCAAGGCCACCGTGCTGACGACACCGCCGCGAAGGAATACTCCCCTCACAGCCCGTCCAGTTTGCCGGTTCCCCCCGGCCGAGCGCCAGCCAGGATCGCGCACGTCACCGGGTTGGTCGTGTAATTCCGGTCACTTCGGTCCACCAGGTGGTCGGTTGAGGTGTGATCGACGTGAGCCCGTGAGGACGCTCTCAGGAAACTTCACCTACGGTCACGTCGTGCCCCGACTCCCGCTCCCACGCACCCGCGGAGCCCGCCTCACCGCGCTCGCCGCCGTCGTCGTGGTCCTGGCCGCCGGCGCGGTCTTCTGGATCACGCGCCCCGCGGCGCCGCCCCCGGTGCCGACGCAGGACGCGCTGATCGACCTGCCCGCCGCGCCCGGCTCGGCGGAGCAGGTCAAGATCGACACGACCACCTACCTCCCCGCGACCGTGCCCGCACCCGCGGTGCTGCTCGCGCACGGCTTCGGCGGGGACAAGAACAGCGTCGCCGACGACGCCCGCGAGCTCGCCCGGAAGGGCTTCGTCGTGATGACGTGGTCCGCGCGCGGCTTCGGCAAGAGCACCGGCAAGATCGGGCTGAACGACCCGGACGGCGAGGTCGCCGACGCGAGCCGCCTGATCGACCGGCTCGTCGCGCAGCACCAGGTGACCCTCGACGCGAAGAACGACCCGAAGGTCGCCGTCACGGGCGCGTCCTACGGTGGCGCGCTCTCGCTGCTGCTGGCCGGCACGGACCGGCGCGTCGACGCGATCGCGCCGGTGATCACCTACAACGACCTCGCGCAGGGGCTGGTCCCGAACGCCGCCACGCCCGCGCCTGCGGCCTCGGGCACCCCGGCCGCCGGCGCGTTCGCGGCCGACGGTGTGTTCAAGAAGAGCTGGGCCGGCATCTTCTTCTCGGCCGGCTCCGGTGCCGCGGCGAGCGGCTCGCCGTCCGCCGAAGCGCCGGAAGCCGGGCAGGAGACCGACACCGGATCCACCGGCGCCGGCGGGACCGCCGCGGTGGCGGCCGCCGTACCCGCCGGGCCGCCGGGCGCGGGCGGGCCCCGGAGCGCGCCGGCCGACCCGTGCGGCCGGTTCACCGCCGCGGTCTGCCGCGCCTACACCGAACTCGGCACCACCGGACGCGCGAGCCAGGCGAGCGTGGACCTGCTGCGGCGCGTCTCCCCCGCTTCGGTGACGAGCAGGATCACCGTGCCGACGCTGCTGGTGCAGGGCGAGAGCGACACGCTGTTCGGCCTCGACCAGTCCGACGCGAACGCCCGGCAGATCACCGCGGCGGGCGGCAAGGTGCGGACGATCTGGTACACCGGCGGGCACGACGGCGGCAAGCCCGGCCCGCAGCTGCGTGCCAAGATCGGCGACTTCCTGAAGACGGCGCTGGACGGCGGCGACCCGGGCACCGGCTTCAGCTACGACGTCCAGGGCACGTTGCGCGCCAACGGGACGCCGTCGGTCCGCACGGTCAGCGCCGGCACCTACCCCGGACTGACCGGCCCGGCCGGCGAACGGCGGCTGCTGCCGCTGACCGGTCCCGCACAGCCGGTGGTGCGCCCGGCCGGGGCCAACCCCGCGGCGGTGAGCGGGATCCCCGGGCTCAACGGCGTCGCGAGCAGCACGTCCCGGCTCGGCGCTTTGTTCAGCAGCGACCCGCCCGGGCAGGCGGCGCAGTTCACCACCGCCCCGGTCGACGGGCAGATCGTCGTCAGCGGCGCCTCGACCGTGCGGCTGCAGGTCGCGGCGGACCCGGCGCACCCGCAGCCGGACGCGGTGCTGTTCGCGAAGCTCTACGACGTCGGGCAGGACGGCTCGCGGGTGCTGCCGGCCAACGCGATCGCGCCGTTCCGGGTGAGCGGGCTGCCCGCCGACGGCACCCCGGTCGAGGTCACCGTGACGCTGCCCGGCATCGTCCGGCCGATCGAGGGCGGGCACTCGCTGCGGCTGGTGGTCGGCACCACCGACCAGGCGTTCGCCGCCCCGGCCGCGCCCGCGGTGTTCCGCATCGGGCTCGCCGGTGGCACCGCGCTGGCCGTGCCGGTCGTGCCCGGCACCTCCGTCGGCTCCCCCGCCCCGGTCGGCCAGCTCATCGGCATCGGCGTCACGCTCGCCATCGGCGTGGCCGTGGCCCTCTTCGCCGCGCTGCGCCGCCGCCGGGCCACCGACATCGACCCGGAGCTCGCCACCACGCCGCTGGTCATCGAGGGACTGCGCAAGGAGTACCCGGGTGGGTTCGTCGCGGTGAAGGACCTGTCCTTCCGCGTGGAACCGGGCCAGGTGCTCGGCCTGCTCGGGCCGAACGGCGCGGGCAAGACGACCACCCTGCGGATGCTGATGGGCCTGATCACGCCGACGCAGGGCCACATCCGGGTCTTCGGGCACAAGATCACCGCGGGCGCTCCGGTGCTCTCGCGCATCGGCTCGTTCGTCGAGGGGGCCGGGTTCCTGCCGCACCTGTCCGGCCGGGCGAACCTCGAGCTGTACTGGGCGAGCACCGGGCGTCCCCCGGAGAGGGCGCACTTCGGGGAGGCGCTGGAGATCGCCGGGCTCGGCTCCGCGGTCGACCGCCGGGTCCGGACCTACAGCCAGGGCATGCGGCAGCGGCTGGCGATCGCGCAGGCAATGCTCGGCCTGCCGGAGCTGATGGTGCTCGACGAGCCGACCAACGGGCTCGACCCGCCCCAGATCCACCAGATGCGCGAGGTGCTGAAGCGGTACGCCGCGACCGGCCGCACCGTGGTGGTGTCCAGCCACCTGCTGGCCGAGGTCGAGCAGACCTGCACGCACGTCGTGGTCATGCACCGCGGCTCGCTGGTCGCCGCGGGCGAGGTCGGCGAGCTGGCCGCGGCCGGCGGCGAGGCGACGTTCCGGGTCGGCGACCCGGCAGCGGCCGCGGCGGCGCTGAAGGCGGTCGGCGGGGTCACCTCGGTCGACGTCGACGGCGACCTCGTGCACGCCGACCTCGACGGGCTCCCGCGCGCCGAGGCGGTGGCGGCGTTGGTCCGCGCCGGCGTCGCGGTGGAGCAGGCCGGGCCCCGGCGCCGGCTGGAAGACACCTTCCTGCAACTGGTCGGAGATGACTCGTGAACACTGCGAATTCCGGGGTCCACACCGACCCGCACGCGCTGGACGAACTGAGCGACGTCGCCTCGCACGAGCACACCGAGGTGGGGCCGGACGGCGCCGTCGCGGGCTACTCCGCGCGGCGGACCCTGCGGCTCGGCGTCGAGCTGCGGCGTCAGCTCAAGCGGCGGCGCACGCAGTTCCTGCTCGGGTTCGTCGCGCTCCTGCCGTTCATCCTGGTGATCGCGTTCGAGGCCGGGCAGTCGAACCCGAACCGGCGCAGTGGCGGGTTCGTCGACCTGGCCACGGCGTCCGCGCCCAACTTCGTCGTGCTGGCGCTGTTCGTCTCCGGGACGTTCCTGCTGCCGATGATCGTCGCGCTGTTCTACGGCGACACCATCGCGAGCGAGGCGTCCTGGTCGAGCCTGAAGTACCTGCTGGCCGCCCCGGTGCCGCGGCAGCGCGTGCTGCGGCAGAAGGCGATCGTGTCCGGGCTGCTGTCGGCGGCGGCGCTGGTACTGCTGCCGCTGGTCTCGCTCGGCGTCGGGGTGCTCTGGTACGGCGCGGGCGATGCGATCAGCCCGACCGGCGACGCGGTGTCCTTCGGCGACAGCCTGATCGCCATCGGGCTGTCCACTGTGTACATCATCCTCCAGCTCGCCTGGGTGGCCGGGCTCGCGCTGGCGCTGAGCGTGTCGACCGACGCCCCGCTCGGCGCGGTCGGCGGCGCGGTGCTGGTGGCGATCCTGTCGCAGATCCTCGATCAGATCACGGCTCTGGAAGGCCTGCGCAACTACCTGCCGACGCACTACGCGTTCGCGTGGATGGACCTGATCTCCACCGACGTCGACTGGACCAACCTGGCGAGCGGCATGCTGTCGGCGGCGATCTACGGGACGGTGTTCTTCCTCTACGCCGGGCGGAGGTTCGCTCGCAAGGACATCACGAGCTGAAGCCGGTACGGTCGGGCCGTGCCGGTCATCCTCGAGAGCCACCACGACATCGCCGTGCTCCGGATCGACCACGGAAAGGGCAACACCCTCGACACGGCCTCCTGCCGCGAGCTGGTGCTCCGGCTGGAGGAGGCCGAGCAGGCCCGCGCCGTGGTGCTCACCGGAACCGGTGGCATCTTCTGCGCGGGCGTCGACCTCAAGCGGATCGACGCGGGTGGCGCGGCGTACGTGGCGGAGTTCCTGCCGCTGCTGTCGGACGCGTTGCTGGCGGTGTTCGGCTTCCCGCGCCCGGTGGTCGCCGCGCTCAACGGGCACGCCGTCGCCGGGGGCGCGGTGCTCGCCGCGGCCTGCGACCACCGGGTGCTCACCACCGGGCCCGGCCGGATCGGGGTGACCGAGCTGCTCGTCGGGCTGCCGTTCCCGCTGGCCGCGCTGGAGATCCTCCGCTGCGCGTACGGGACGACGCGGTTGCCATCGCTGACCTACTCGGGGGAAACCCACGGCGGCGAAGAGGCTCTGGCCCGCGGGCTGGCCGACGAGCAGGCGCCGCCGGAGGAGCTGTTCGAGCGGGCCGCCGCCGTCGCGGCCCGGCTCGGCGAGCTGCCCGCCGAGCCGTTCGCCCACACCAAGGCCCAGATCCGGCAGCCCTTCCACGAGCGGATCGCCGAGTACCGCCACTCCGACGACCCGCGGGTGGAGCGGATGTGGCAGTCCGCCGAGGCGCTGACCGCCGTCCGGTCGTACGTGGACCGGGTGCTCGGCGGCCGCGGTTAGGTGGCGCGCACGCCGCTCTCGGCGAGCGCCTTGATGCCCTCGACCGTCTTCTGCATGTTGGCCTGCAGCTCCCCGAGCCGCATCGCGACGATTTCTTCTTCGTGCTCGGGCATCGAGCCGATGATCGTGGTGAGGTTCGACGGGCCGGGGCCGATCTGCGCCCACTGGCGCAGGATCGTGCCGTCGCCGTCCGGGACGAGCTCGAAGCGCCACGACGCGGCCGGGTTCGTCACGTCCATCACGGCCCACGCGAACAGGCGCTCGGGCTCGTAGCCGGTCACGGTCGAGACCGTCTCCCACTCCCCGGCGACCGGGTGGGAGTTGCGGCCGCGGAACCGCGCGCCGAGGCCCGGCTCGGCGCCCTCGACCCAGCCGCCACCCTGGAACTCGGTGGAGAACCGGGACGGCAGGTCGACGTCCAGCAGCCAGGACCAGACCTCGGCCGGCCGCGCGGCGATGCGGACCTCGACCTGGGTCGTCGGGCAGTCGGAAACCTTCATAGCGGACCCCTCGCTCGGTGCCGGTGCCTACGGATCCGGACCGTAACGTGGCGCCGATCACGCGGACAACTCGCACGATGCGCGCGGTTGCGCAGCCCGGAGGACGCCGCGCCACCCGCCGAAAGTCGGGTCCTGACCGATTCTGCGCCCGGACAGCCGATTGCCGACCCGGGCCGGTTCTGTGAGGGTCCCACGGAGGGTTCGTGAGCCGGGAGGGTGCTCCATGCGCAGACTTTTCACCGCCGGTGCGGTCCTGCTCGCGCTGGCCGGCCTGGCCCCGGCGGCCGCGGCGGCGCCCGACATCAAGGCGGCGCTGCAGCGGATCCCGGGGCTGACGGTCGTCTCGGAGGACGCGGCGCCGGCCGGCTTCCGGTTCTTCAAGCTGACGTACACGCAGCCCGCCGACCACCGGCATCCCGACGGGGGCACGTTCCAGCAGCGGTTCACCTTGCTGCACCGGGACTTCGCCGCGCCGACGGTCGCCTTCACCAGCGGCTACAACGTCAGCGGCACAGCGAACCGCTCGGAACCGACGCAGATCGTCGACGGCAACCAGCTTTCGATGGAGTACCGCTACTTCACGCCGTCGCGGCCCGAGCCGGAGAACTGGGCGAAGCAGCTGACGATCTGGCAGGCGGCGGCGGACGAGCACCGCGCGGTGCAGGCGTTCAAGGCGATCTACCCGGGCAAGTGGCTGGCCACGGGCGGCAGCAAGGGTGGCATGACCGCGACGTACTTCCGGCGCTTCTTCCCCGACGACGTCGACGCGACGATCCCGTACGTCGCGCCCAACGACGTCATCGACCCGCTCGACGTCTACAACCGGTTCCTCTCGCGCGTGGGCAACGATCCGGCGTGCCGCGACGCTTTGAAGGCGATCCAGCGCGACGCGCTGAAGCGGCGTGCCGAGCTGGGCGCGATCGCCGCGGCGGACGCGGCCGGGCGCGGGCTGACGTTCTCGATCGTCGGCTCGGCCGACAAGTCCCTCGAAATCTCGGTGATCGACTCGTACTTCGCCTTCTGGCAGTACCAGACGCAGGCGGACTGCGCGACGGTGCCGGCGCCGGGCGCGCCCGCGGCGGAGGTCTACGCCTGGTACGAGAAGGTGGAGAGCCTCAACACCTACTCCGACCAGGACCTGGCGCCCTACATCCCGTACTACTACCAGGCGGCGGTGCAGCTGGGCTCGCCCGAGGCGTACGACGGCTACCTCCGCGACCTGTTGCGCTACCCCGGCGCCGACCAGCCGAAGACGTTCGTGCCGAGCTCGGTCCGCCTGCCGCACTTCGACTACCTGGCGATGCCCGACATCGACTTCTGGGTGAAGTCCCGCGGTACCCGGCTGCTGTTCGTGTACGGCTCGAACGACCCGTGGGGCGCGGAGCCGTTCGAACCGGGCTTCGGCAGCCGCGATGCGTACCGCTACTACGTCCAGGGCGGCAACCACGGGTCGAAGATCGCCCAGCTGGCCCCGGCCGACGCCGCCGCGGCCACCGCGACGGTCCGGCGCTGGGCCGGCTTGCCGCCCACCGGTTCACCGGCCGCTCGGTTCGCTCCGGCCGGCTTCCCGGACTTCGACGCGGATCTGACCCTTCGGGCGCGGCCGCGACTGTGACTTTCCTCTGGCCGGGCGTAGTCTCACGGCACCTTGACGGCCCGGCCTGAGGAGGCACGCATGCCTCGTCCCGTCCACTTCGAGATCCACGCGGGTGACCCCGAACGCGCGGTGGCGTTCTACACGGCGGTGTTCGGCTGGAAGTTCGAACGCTGGGGCGACGTCCCCTACTGGATGATCACGACCGGCGAAGGCGACGGCATCGACGGCGGGCTCATCCCCCGCCAGGGCCCGGCGCCCGAGGCATCAGCGCCCGTGCACGGCTACGTCAACACGATCGACGTCGCCGACCTCGACCACGCACTGGGCGAGGTCAACCGCGCCGGCGGGACGCTGGCCCTGCCGAAGAACCCCGTCCCGGGCGTGGGGTGGCTGGCGTACTGCAAGGACACCGAGGGCAACGTCTTCGGGATGCTGCAGCCGGACGAGAACGCGCCCGCTCCGGAGTGAGGCTCCGATGGCGCGGTGGCGGAGGCCGCGGCTCGGCAGGCAACGCGCCGCGGCGCCCGCGGACCGCGGCCGGCTGAGCGGGACGAGGCGGAACAACCAGGCAGCCTCTCCGCACGACTCACGCCACACCGGCGGGATTCGTCGCGCCGTTCGGCCCACGACGGTCGAACGGCGGAGCCCCTACCGCCGCCCGACGACGTCACCTCAGCCGCTGCCCGCCCCGGCCGCCGCCGCTACTTGATGCCCGCCGCGTCCATCCCCCTCAGCTCCTTCTTCAGGTCCGAAATCTCGTCGCGCAGCCGGGCCGCCAGCTCGAACTGCAAGTCCCGCGCCGCCTGCATCATCTGGTCCGTCATCTGCTGGATCAGGTCCGCCAGCTGGGCGCGCGGCATGGCCGAGACGTTCTTGTCGACCAGCATCCCGGAGCTGCGCACCCGGTCGCCCTGCTCGGGCTTCTTGCCGCGGGAGGAGTTGCGGCCCGAGCCGCCCACCGAGACCTGCTCGGTGTCCTCGGCCTCGCTGTACACCCGGTCGAGGATGTCGGCGATCTTCTTCCGCAGCGGCTGCGGATCGACACCCCGCTCCAGGTTGTAGGCGACCTGCTTCTCGCGGCGGCGGTCGGTCTCCTCGATCGCGTGCCGCATGGAGTCGGTGATCTTGTCCGCGTACATGTGGACCTCACCCGAGACGTTTCGCGCCGCCCGGCCGATCGTCTGGATCAGCGACGTGCCGCTCCGGAGGAAGCCCTCCTTGTCCGCGTCGAGGATCGCCACCAGCGACACCTCCGGCAGGTCGAGACCCTCGCGCAGCAGGTTGATGCCGACCAGCACGTCGAAGTCGCCCGACCGCAGCTGCCGCAGCAGCTCGACGCGCCGCAGCGTGTCGACCTCCGAGTGCAGGTACCGCACCCGGATGCCCAGCTCCAGCAGGTAGTCGGTCAGGTCCTCGGACATCTTCTTCGTCAGCGTCGTGACCAGGACCCGCTCGTCCTTGGCCGCCCGCTCCCGGATCTCGTGCACCAGGTCGTCGATCTGCCCCTCGGTCGGCTTCACGACCACCTTCGGGTCGACCAGGCCGGTCGGCCGGATCACCTGCTCGACGAACTCGCCGCCCGCCTGACCCATCTCGTACGGCCCCGGCGTCGCCGACAGGTACACCGTCTGGCCGATCCGGTCGGAGAACTCCTCCCAGGTCAACGGCCGGTTGTCCACCGCGCTCGGCAGCCGGAAGCCGAACTCCACCAGGTTCCGCTTCCGCGACATGTCGCCTTCGTACATGCCGCCGATCTGCGGGACCGTCTGGTGCGACTCGTCGATCACCAGCAGGAAGTCGTCCGGGAAGTAGTCGATCAGCGTCGCCGGCGCCGTGCCGGCGCCGCGGCCGTCGATGTGGCGCGAGTAGTTCTCGATGCCGGAGCAGAACCCGACCTGGCGCATCATCTCGATGTCGTAGGCCGTGCGCATCCGCAGCCGCTGCGCCTCCAGGAGCTTGCCCTGCCGCTCCAGCTCGGCGAGCCGCTCCTCGAGCTCCTTTTCGATGCCTTGGATGGCCTTTTCCATCCGCTCCGGGCCGGCGACGTAGTGCGTCGCCGGGAAGATCCGGACCTCGTCGACCTCCTTGACGATGTCCCCGGTCAGCGGGTGCAGGTAGTAGAGCTTCTCGACCTCGTCACCGAAGAACTCGACCCGGATGGCGAGTTCCTCGTACGCCGGGATGATCTCGACCGTGTCGCCCCGCGCGCGGAACGTGCCGCGCGCGAAGGCGATGTCGTTGCGCGTGTACTGGACGTCGACCAGCGCCCGCAGGAACACGTCCCGGTCCAGCTGCATGCCGACCTTGAGCATCGACGACCGGTCGAGGTAGGACTGCGGCGTGCCCAGGCCGTAGATGCACGAGACACTGGCGACCACGATGACGTCCCGCCGCGACAGCAGGTTCATCGTCGCCGAGTGCCGCAGCCGCTCCACGTCGTCGTTGATCGACGAGTCCTTCTCGATGTAGGTGTCCGTCTGCGCGATGTACGCCTCGGGCTGGTAGTAGTCGTAGTAACTGACGAAGTACTCCACTGCGTTGTGCGGGAACAGCTCGCGCAGCTCGTTCGCCAGCTGCGCGGCCAGCGTCTTGTTGGGCGCCATGACCAGTGTCGGCCGCTGGACGCGCTCGATCAGCCACGCCGTCGTCGCCGACTTGCCGGTGCCGGTGGCGCCCAGGAGCACGACGTGCTTCTCGCCGGCGTTGACCCGGCGTTCGAGCTCGTCGATGGCCGCCGGCTGGTCACCGGCGGGCTGGTAGTCACTGACCACCTCGAACCGGCCGCCGGTCCGCGGGATCTCCGAGACGGGCCGGAAGTCGGACTGGGCGAGCACGGGGTGTTCGGTTGCGAAAGCCACGTGGACCAGAGTAGGCCGCCCCACCGACAATTTCCGTCGGCCCTGGTCAGCGTGGCTGGAACACCGTGATCGACGCAACATCGGCGCCGTCGACCGCGCCGGGGGACGGGCTCGCCGCCTGGACCGCGACTCCCTTCAGCAACTGCAGTCACAGCAGGAACAACAGTCACAGCAACCGTCACAGGGACAGTCGCAGCCGTCGCACGTGCTCACCGGCTTCCCGCTCCACGGCCCGGGATAGGGATCGCGGCAGCAGAACTGGCACGTGCAGCACATGTACGGCGCGATGGCGCAGCCGAGGAAGAGGTTGCGCTTCTTCGGCGGGACGGCGAACTTCGGGTACCAGAGGCCGCCGCCTTTGCCGTCGAGCGGCTCCGGGCCGGTGGGGCCATCTGGGCCGGTGGGACCGGTGGGACCGCCTGGGTCTCCCGGACCACCGGGACCTCCCGGACCACGGCCACCGGGAGCGCCCGGCGGCGGAACCTGCCCCGGCGGCGGAAAGCCGCTCCGGCCCGGCGGCACTTGGTGCGGGTGCTGCTGGGGCGTGGGCCCCGGCCCGATCCACCCGGGTGGCGGCTGGTGCCCGGCCGGACCGCCCGGGAAGGAACCGTGGCCGAAGGCGCGCCGCACCGCCTGGCGCAGCTCGTGGACCAGCAACGCGTGCACCAGCGCCGGCTCGGCGAACTCGGCTTCGCGCAACGCCAGCTCCACCCCCAGCACCGCGTCGTCGCACAGGCGGCGGGCCTCCGGCAGCCCCGTTCCCGTGGCCGGCAACGGGTTCCACGCTCCCGCCGCCGCGTCGGCCGCGTGGTCCTCGACCGCGTCCAGCAGGTGCGCCACCCGGCCGAACAGGCGACCCGCCTCGGCCAGGGCAGCCGCGTTGCCCGGCCTCCCGGCCAGCTCCGCCGTCCGCGCGAACGCCGCCGCCGTGGCCAGCTCGGCCGGCTCCGTCGCGAGGAGCACCGAATCGCCGAGACGCACCGAACGCTCCAGCTCCCCCTGCCGCTCGACCGCCTCGGTGAGCACCGCCGTGTCGAACCCGACGCGGCCGCCGGTGCGGCTGCCCTGCGCCGTCCAGCGGGCCGCGATCCGGCGCGCGGCCGCCGCCACCGGGCGCTTCCCGAAGGCGCCGTCGCGGTCCTCGACGTGGTCGCCGACCTTCGCCGCGGCCAGTACCAGGGACACCGCAGCGGCCAGCTGGGCGCCTTCGCCGCGCGCCACCGACGCCGTCCGCATGCCCCGCAGCGGACACGGGCCCGCTTCGCGCCGCCGGTCCGCGCGCGGCGTCTGGGCTTCGACCAGCACCGAGATGATCAGCCCGTCGTAGTTGGTGACGACGCGGGCGAGCTGGCCGTGCTCGTCGCGCAGCGTGAGGCAAAGGCCGCACAGGTGCGCCAGCCAGTCCGCGTGCAGGCGGCCGGCCAGCCGGTGCCGGCACGGCCTGATGATCCCGAACATCCCCAGTTTCCCCTCGGCTCCCGGACGGTCGGCGCACCTTAGCCCGGCCGGCTGGGACACGCGGCAGGTGTGCGCGTTTCGTGACCGGGATTTGGGCGGCCGTCCCGGCAGGATGGGCGGCATGGCCGCACTGCACCCGCCGAAGGTCGAGGTCTTCGACCCCTCCGCGCGCGCGAACATCGACCCGAAGGGCATCCGGCGGGAGGTCGACGAGTTCCGCGAGGAGCCGTTCGGCCTGTACCTCGCCCGCCCGACCCCGGGCCGCGCCCAGTTCCACTACCTCGAGTCGTGGCTGGTGCCCGGGCTCGGCCTCCGCCTCACCGACTTCTGGTTCTCCCCCGGTCACGAGCGCGACCAGGACTTCTACCTCGACGTCGTCCGGGTCCGCCGCGACGGCCCGCGCTGGATCGCCACCGACCTGTACATCGATCTCGTGCTCAAGGACAAGCTGTCCCTGCGGGTGATCGACACCGACGAGCTCCTGGAAGCCCTCTCCGCGGGCCTGCTGACCGCCGAAGAGGCCGAGTACGCGCTGAAGACCACGTACGCCGCGGTGGAAGGGCTGGCCGCGCACGGCTACGACCTCGTCGCCTGGCTGGCCACCCAGGACATCGCGCTGACCTGGCGGCGCCACCCCTAGCCTCGGCGGCGCCCGACGAGGCACGAGCCCCCTTCGCCCGGCTCCCCGTCCTCCTGCTCGCGGCGGGGACCGCGGGCACCTGGCCCGTGCCTAGGGCGTCCAGCCGCCGGCCGCGGCCCACTTCTCCGCGCGGGCGAACACGCCGTTGACCCACTCCTGCTTCTCGTCGGCGTAGGCCTCGACCGTGCCGTCGGCGGCGTGCGCCGCGGCCAGCCGCAGCTTCACGTCGCGGTAGTCGTCGCGCTCGTCCGGGTTCGCGCGCAGGAAGTCGCGGAAGAGCAGCGCGAGCCGCCACGCGGGTGTCTCCACCGACCGGACGTGCAGGTTCACCGGACGCCGCGGGTCGGCGCCGACGTGCAGGCGCTTGGGCCAGGTCCCGTCGCCGTCCTGGGCGTCGTCGCGCCAGTCGCCCGCCAGCCGCGGGAAGCCGGCGTCGGCCAGCAGCTCCCCCAGCGCGTCCGCGTCGTCCAAAGTGGACACGGTGAGCTGCAGGTCCAGGATGTCCTTGGCGGGCAGGCCGGGCACGGCCGTCGACCCGATGTGGTCGGCGCGGCGGGCGAGCTCCCCCGCCGCCGCGCGGACCCGGGCGAGCACCCGCTCGGCCTGGGCGGGCCAGGTGAGGTCGTATCCGGCGATCTTCGGCGACATCGGCGGCCGCGGCCGGCGCAGCCGGACGTTCGCTTCGAACGGCACCAGCCGGTCCGCCCACAGCGCGTCGACCTCGGCCAGCACGGCGTCTTCGGCCCCGCCGTTGTCCAGCCAGACGTCCGCGACGGCCCGGCGCTGCTCGGTGCTCGCCTGCGCCCGGATCCGCGCCCGCGCGTCCTCCTCGGCCATCCCGCGCGCCGACACCAGCCGCCGCACCCGCACCTCGACCGGCGCGTCGACGACCACGACCAGGTGGTAGGCCGTCGCGAGACCGTTCTCGACCAGCAACGGGATGTCGTGGACGATGATCGCGTCCGGCTTCGCGGCCGCCATCAGCTCACCGGTGCGGGCACCGATCAAGGGGTGCACGATCGCGTTGAGCCGGCGCCGCGACTCGTCGTCGGCGAACGCCTTCGCGGCGAGCACGGGCCGGTCGAGCGAGCCGTCCGCGGCCAGGATCCCGGGACCGAACTCCGCCACCAGCCGGGCGAGCCCCTCGGTCCCGGGCTCGACCACCTCACGGGCGATCCGGTCGGAGTCCACCAGCACGGCACCGTGCTCGGCCAACCGGTTCGCCACGGTCGACTTCCCGGCCCCGATCCCACCCGTCAACCCCACGCGCAACATGCCGATCACCCTAGTCACGGGCGGCCCCACCCTCCGGGAGACACCTCCGGTCAGACCTGCGCCATTTGTGTGACAAGTGGGAAAATGTCGTAACACGGAGCTGGTTCGGTCGACTTCACCGGCAAGCGCGCCGCCGTGTCCGCGGGCGGTCTGGTTCGCCTGACCGTCCGGGCCGCCGGCCCGCGTCATCGAGGGGGACTCGTGAGGATGACGAACATCAGCGGGCGGGTCGCGGCGATGCTGTGCGCGGGCGGGCTCGCCGTGGCCGTGCCCGAAGCCGCGGCGGAGGCGGCGATCGCGCCGGCGGCGCGCGTGGCCGAGCCGCCGGCGCGTTGCCTGTCCGGCGTCCGCAGCGTGCAAGGGACGTTCCGGCACACGCCCGCGCACCGGCTGTACACCGTGCAGGCCGTGTGGATCCCGTTCACCACGTCCGGATCCATCACCTGCCACGGGAACGGAGGATCCGCAAGCTGATCGTGACGCGTGACTCAACCGATATCCGGACACGCCGTGTTGATTACCCACGTCGACCGACGCGAGTGCGTACGGTGCCCGCGACGGAGACGCCCACGCGGAGGAACGATGGCGGACAGCAAGCACGCCGGGAAGCACCGGCTCGGCTCGCCGGGGCTGGTGCACTGCGTTCTCCATCGCACGGTGGCCGACGCCTTGACGGATTACCGGCGGACCTGGCTGAGCGCGCTGCTGGTCCCGGCCAAGCACAGCTTCGCCGGTCTCCGCCGCAAGGCCCGCGCCGCGGCGCTCGAGCACATCTGGGTCCCGGCCGTCAGCTCGCGCGGCCCGGCCGCGGTAACCGTGCGCGCCGCCTGACCGGCGCTCCTCAGCGGCCCGTCTCGCGCGTCTCGATCACGATCTCCGAGGACAACGTGCGGTGCACCGGGCACTTGTCGGCGATCAGCATGAGCTTGGCGCGCTGATCGTCGTCGAGATCGCCTTCGAACTCGATCTCGCGCGTGATCCGGCTGAGCATGCCGCGCTCGGTTTCGCACCGTTCGCAGTCCTGGGCGTGGATGCGGTCGTGCCGCAGCCGGATCGTCGCGCGGGTCAGCGGGATGCCCTTGCGGTCGGCGTACATCCGCAGCGTGATCGCCGTGCACGAACCCAGCGACGCGAGCAGCAGCTCGTACGGGTTCGGGCCGGCGTCGGCACCCCCGACCGCGACCGGTTCGTCGACGAGCAGCGTGTGGGTCGCCGTGACGACCTGCTGCGTGTAGGTGCCGTCGCCGCTCGCGGTGACGACGACCGTGCCGGGCTCGGGGTGGTCCATCCGCTTCAGTCCTCCCAGGGAGATCGCCGGCGGAACCCGCCGATCCGGACATCCCACGCATTCCCAAGACGCCGCGGATATCGTATCTTCTGTCGCGGGTGGCTCACCCGGACGCCGTCTGCGCCCGGCTGCCGCAAAGGGGGTGGGCCGTGGCTACCAGGCACTTGCCGATGCGCCCGGCCGACCAGGGCGGCCGCGAGCGCTACCTCGACGCCGCGTTGTCGGTGCTCGTGAACCGAGGTGTCCCGGGGCTGACCGTGCGCGGCGTGGCCGAGGCGGCCGGCGCGTCGACGATCTCGGTGTACGCCCGCTTCGGCGGGCGCGCCGGCCTCCTCGACGCCCTGTACGAGCGCACTTTCGATTCGCTGCGGGAGTTGCTGGAAGGCCTGCCGCCGTCGAGCCAGGACGGCGTCGCGGATCTGCTGCACCTGGCGCTGGAGTACCGGCACTTCGCCCGCGAGAGCCCGACCCGGTACGCGCTGATGTTCGAACGCCCGGTCCCCGGCTTCGACCCGGATCCGGCGCTGCGGTCGGCGGTGCTGCGGACGACGTTCACCCTGTTCATCGCCCGGGTCCAGCGGGTCTGCCCGCCGGGAGCGGACGCCCGGTCGGCGGCCTACCAGCTCTGGACGACCATGCACGGCCTGGTCGGCGCGGAACTGATGCTGGCCTCGCGGCGGCCGTTGCCGGACTGGTTCATCCCGCCGACCGAAGAGGCGAACGAGGAGATGTACCGCCAGGGCGTCAACGCGATGATGGCCGGCTTGGGTCTGCGCAACCGCTGACCCACCTGGACCTGGAAAGCAGCGAACCCCCGGTCCGCTGGAGACCGGGGGTTCGCTGTTCAGCTCAGAGCGCTAGTGCTCACGCACCGCCGGAGAGCTTCTCGCGGAGCGCCGCGAGCTGCTCGTCGGAGGCGAGGGTGCCACCGCTGCTCTTCGTGTCGGCCGGGGCCGAGCCCGAGGTGTAGCTTTCCGCGCCACCCTCGATGCCGGTCGCCGCGTCGGCAGCCGCTTCCGCGTCCGCCTCGACAGCCTTCTGGACCTGCTTCATGTGGGCCTCGTAACGAGTGTGCGCCTCGGCGTACTGGCGCTCCCACTCCTCACGCTGCTTGTCGAAGCCTTCCTGCCACTCCTGGGTGTCCGGGTCGAAGCCTTCGGGGTAGATGTAGTTGCCCTCGGCGTCGTACTCGGCGGCCATGCCGTACTGCGTCGGGTCGAACTCGGTGTCCGGCGTGACACCCTCGTTCGCCTGCTTCAGCGACAGCGAGATGCGACGGCGCTCGAGGTCGATGTCGATGACCTTGACCATGACGTCGCCGTTGACCTGGACGACCTGCTCCGGGATCTCCACGTGGCGCTCGGCCAGCTCGGAGATGTGGACCAGGCCCTCGATGCCCTCTTCGACGCGGACGAACGCACCGAACGGAACCAGCTTGGTGACCTTGCCCGGCACGATCTGGCCGATCGCGTGGGTGCGGGCGAACTGGCGCCACGGGTCTTCCTGGGTCGCCTTCAGCGACAGCGAGACGCGCTCGCGGTCCATGTCGACGTCCAGGACCTCGACCGTGACCTCCTGGCCGACCTCGACGACCTCGGACGGGTGGTCGATGTGCTTCCAGGACAGCTCGGAAACGTGCACCAGGCCGTCGACGCCACCCAGGTCCACGAAGGCACCGAAGTTGACGATGGACGACACGACGCCCTTGCGGACCTGGCCCTTGGCGAGCGCGTTGAGGAACTCGCTGCGCACCTCGGACTGGGTCTGCTCGAGGTAGGCGCGGCGGGACAGGACCACGTTGTTGCGGTTCTTGTCCAGCTCGATGATCTTCGCCTCGAGTTCGCGGCCGACGTACGGCTGCAGATCGCGCACACGGCGCATCTCGACCAGGGACGCGGGGAGGAAGCCGCGCAGGCCGATGTCCAGGATGAGGCCGCCCTTGACGACCTCGATGACGGTGCCCTTGACGGGCTCGTCCTTCTCCTTGAGCTCCTCGATCGTGCCCCAGGCGCGCTCGTACTGCGCGCGCTTCTTGGACAGGATCAGACGGCCTTCCTTGTCCTCCTTCTGGAGGACCAGGGCTTCGACCTCATCGCCGACGGTGACAACCTCAGCCGGGTCGACATCGTGCTTGATGGAGAGCTCACGCGAGGGGATGACACCCTCGGTCTTGTAGCCGATGTCGAGCAGGACCTCGTCGCGGTCGACCTTGACGATGGTGCCTTCGACGATGTCGCCATCGTTGAAGTACTTGATCGTCTTGTCGATAGCCGCGAGGAAGTCTTCCTCCGACCCGATGTCGTTGATGGCGACCTGCGGGGCCGCGTTCGGGGCGGTCGGGGCGGTGGCGGTGTCGATGGTCATTAGGCGGGTTGCTCCGGTGGATGGGAATCGAGGGTTGGCAGTTGTCGGCGCGATGGGGTGTTGAGAGCATGCGACGACCCTGCGAGCAAACGTCCACCAGTGAACGACCGCGGCATGACCCGCAAACGGTGCGCGACCCGAGTCCCAACCAGAAGCTGAGCGGAAGGCAGCGCGAACCCACTGCGCTAACACTTATCCTACGCGGCAGCCGCTAGGCGGCACAATCAGGGTCCCCCTCGCTCGCTAAGGTCCTCGCGGAAGCAAATCGCACGCACGAGGACGCAGGTGGAGCGGGTAGCGGCCACCGGGACCGGAGACACCATCATGCCACCGGAGCAGGCGCCCGCGCCGGGGCGCCACGACGCCGCCGAGCACCGGCTGGGCACCACGGCGGTCGCCTACCGCGAGGTCGGCGGGGCGGAGGCCGCGGCCGCCAACCTCGCCTGGTGGGACGCCGACGCCGACGACTACCAGGCCGAGCACGGCGGGTTCCTCGGCGACGCCGAGTTCGTCTGGTGCCCGGAGGGCGTCCGAGAGGCGGACGCGCGGCTGCTCGGCGACGTCCGCGGCAAGCGCGTGCTCGAGGTCGGCTGCGGGCAGGCCGCCTGTTCGCGCTGGCTGGCGGCCGAGGGCGCGCACGCCGTCGCGACCGACCTCTCCGCGGGCATGCTGCGCCACGCGCGGGCCGGCAACGAGCGCACCGGCCTCGCCGTGCCCCTGGTGCAGGCGAACGCCGAGCACCTGCCGCTGGCGTCCGGCAGCTTCGACGCGGCCTGCTCGGCGTTCGGCGCGATCCCGTTCGTGGCGTCGGTGGACGCCGTCTTCGCCGAGGTGCACCGGGTGCTGCGGCCGGGCGCGCCGTGGGTGTTCTCCGTGACTCACCCGATGCGGTGGATCTTCCCCGACGACCCGGGCCCGCAGGGGCTCACCGTCACCCAGCCGTACTTCGATCGCACGCCGTACGTCGAAGTCGACGACGAAGGCACCGCCACCTACGTCGAGTACCACCACACCCTCGGCGACTACGTGCGCGCGCTGGCCGCGGCCGGGTTCACCCTCACCGACCTGGTCGAACCCGAGTGGCCGGCGGGGCACACGCGGGTGTGGGGCCAGTGGAGCCCGCTGCGCGGCAAGCTCTTCCCGGGCACCGCGATCTTCCGCACGCACCGCTCGTGAACCCCCTCGAAGCGGAGCAGAACGCCCGGTTCGCCGCGCTCGACCCGCTGCTCCCGCCGATCGCGGCCCCGCCGTCGCCGTCGAGCGAGCCGCTGGTGGTGACCGCGGGCGGGCGGAAGGCCGGCGGCCTGCTGACGCACGTCGTGCACGCGCCGGGGTCCTGGCCCACGCTCTGGGGGCCGTCGGACATCCGCGACCTGACCGCGGTGCCGGGCGACAGCGGCGCGACGGGCCTCGCCGCGCTGCTCGGCGCGTGGCGCGACCGGCTGCGCGGGACGCCGGCCGGCCCGGACTCGGCCTGCACGCTGACCTGGCCGAGCCGCGACGCCGAGGCTTCCGCGGTGCTCCTGGCGCACGGGTTCGCGCCGATGACGTGCCTGGCCGTGCGCGCCCCGGACCCGCCTGGCCCCCGCGGCCCGGCGCGGGTGACCGTCCGCCGCGCCGGAGAGGGTGACGTCGAGGCGCTGACCGAACTGCGGCTGGCGGAGTGGCGCTACACGTCGCTGGTCGGCACCGCGGTGCCGCGCCCGGGCGCCCGGGCGCTGCTGCGCGCCGAGGTCGTCCGCGCCCTGCGCTTCAGCGGGCTGGTCTGGCTCGCGGAGGAAGACGGCGTGCCGGCGGGCATGGCCGCCTGCGCATTGACCTCGCCCGCGCCGGGCGACAGCATCCACGGGCGGCTGCTGCCGGGCCGCTGGGGCTACGTCGACACGCTGTCGGTCGCCCCCGCGGCCCGCGGCGGCGGGGTCGGCCGGGCGCTGATGGCCGTGGCGCACCGGGAACTGATCCGGCCGGGGACGCGCGGGACGTTCCTGTTCTACCACCCGGCGAACCCGCTCTCGCCGGTGTTCTGGCACCGGCAGGGTTATCGTCCACTGTGGACCATGTGGATCCGGCGTCCCGCCTGGTCCTGACCGGACACCCGAGGGGCAGACCATGGACATCGCCGAGCCGTTGCTCGCGGCGCACCGGGCGCGCTTCGCCGCCGTCGACGCGCTGCTGCCGCCCGCCGCGCCACCGGCCGAAGGCGAGCGGCTGGACGCGGCGACCGCGGACGGCACGCAGGTCACCGGGGTGCTGCAGCGGCACCGGTTCGGACCCGGCGACGTCCCGATGCTGTGGTCGGCCGCCGACACCTGGCAGCTGTTCCCGTACTTCGGCGGCACCGGCACCGAAGGCGCGGACCTCCTGCTGCGGGCCCTGAAAGGACGGCTCGAGACCGAGGAGACCGACGCCGACTCGGCGTGCGTGGTGGTCTGGCCCAGCCGGGACGCCGAGGCGACCCGCGCCTTCCTCGACCACGGCCTCGTCCCGCTGTCGGCGGTCGGCGTGCGCACCGCACCCCCGGCCGGAGCCGAGCCGGGGGCCACCGTCCGCCGCGCCGGGCCCGCCGACTTCGCCGCGGCGCTGGCGCTGGCCACGGCGACGTTCGACTACACCGGGCTCGTCGCCGCGCCGCGCCGGGACAACACCGCCGAGCTGCTGGCGCCGTCCCTGCGGGAGGCCCTCGCCGCGGACGAGCCGGCCGTCTGGCTGGCCGAGGTGGACGGCGAGGTCCGCGCGTTCGCGCACGGCGCGTGGGTCGACGCGGTGCCGGGCAGCGAAGCGGGCGAGCTGCTCCCGCCGGGGCGCTGGGGGTACGTGAACAACGTCGTGACCGCCCCCGGCGAACGCGGCAGCGGGCTCGGCCGGGCGCTGATGGCCCACGTGCACCGCGAGCTGCACCGGGGCGGCGCCACCCGGACGTACCTCTACTACAACCCGACCAACCCGCTGTCCTCGGTGTTCTGGCACCGGCAGGGTTACCGTCCACTGTGGACGACGTGGGAGGTGCGCCCGGCGTCGGCGCTCCGGTGAACCACCCACAAGTGTGACGTGCGTCCGGTGATCTTGCCGCGAGCACCGGCGAGGACTAGTTTTTGAACTGACTGGTCAGTTCAAAAGTTCTCGAAGTGGGAGAAACCGTGCAGGTCCGAGCCGATCGGGTGGCCCTCGAAGGGCCCCACGGCACCTTGTTACCGCCCACCTCGCTGACCGTCGGCGAGGGCGACCTGGCCATCGTGCACGGCGAACCCGGTGTCGGCGTCACGGCGTTCGGCCTGGCGCTGGCGGGCCGGCTGAAGCCGACCACCGGCACGGTGCACGCCGAGGGCGTCGACGCCGCGCTGACCGAACTCGTCGCGGTCGTCGACGCCCCGGCCGTCAGCGAGCCCGACGACGCGCTGCCGCTGCGGGTGGTCGCCGGCGAGGAACTGGCGCTGGCCCACCGCCCGGCGGGCAAGGAAGACGTCGCCCGCTGGCTCGCGAAGCACGACGCCGCGCCGTTCGCCGACGCGCGCTTCGAGAACCTGGCCCCGCAGCTGCGCACGCGGCTGCTCGCCGAGCTGGCCGCGGAGCGCAAGGGCGTGCGCCTGCTCGTGCTCGACACCCCCGACCGGCACACCAGCGACGTCGACAGCTGGGCCGGGCTGGCGCGCGAGCTGGCCGGACGCGGCCTGGCCGTGGTCGTGCTGACCGCGACGACGCCGCTGTCCGCGCTGCCCGTCCCGCCCGCGCGCCTCGGCTCGGCCGAGCAGCCCGCGCCGCAGCACCTCGCCCCCGAACCCACCGAACCCACCGAACCCACCGAACCCACCGAACCCACCGAAGAGCTCACCACGAGCACTGACGGAGACCCCGCATGAACGCCTTCCGGATCGCGCGCAACGAGCTGCGCCGCCTCTCCACCGGCACGCTGCCGAAGCTCGCGCTGGTCGCGCTCGTGCTGGTGCCGCTGCTCTACGCGTCCTTCTACCTCTACGCGAACTACGACCCGTACGGCCGGCTCGACAAGCTGCCCGCCGCGGTCTTCACCAGCGACGCCGGCGCGAAGGACGCCAGTGGCCAGCAGCGCAACGTCGGCCGCGAAGTGACCGACGAGCTGGTCAAGTCCGGCACCTTCCAGTGGCACGAGGTGTCCGAGCAGGAGGCGCGCGACGGCGTCCGCGACGACAAGTACTCGTTCGCGATCGGCATCCCCAGGGGCTTCTCCGCCGCGTTGCTGGGGGTGGGCACCTTCCAGCCGCAGCAGGCGACGATCACGCTGACCACCAACGACGCCAACAACTACCTCTCCGGCACCATCGCGAAGCAGGTCGCCGAGCAGGTCCGCAAGACGATCGCGGAGAAGGTCGGCAGCGAGGCCGCGGACCGGTTCCTGGTCGGGTTCTCCACCATCTACGCCAAGATCCAGGAGGCGTCGACCGGCGCCTCGCAGCTCGCCGACGGCGCCACGCAGCTCAAGACGGGCCAGCAGAAGCTGGCCGACGGCGCGGCGAAGCTCGCGGACGGCTCGTCGACCTTGGCGACCGGACTGGGCACACTCAAGAGCGCCACCGCGGAGCTGCCTTCGCAGACGCAGAAGCTGGCCAGCGGCGCTTCGCAGGTGGCCGCCGGGGACCAGAAGGTCGCCGACGCGGCTTCGATCGCCGCGACGGCGTCGTCCGACATCCAGGGCAAGCTCGACTCCTACCGCAGCCAGCTGCAGACCGACCTGCGCGACGCGGGTGTGCCCGACGCCCAGGTGCAGGCGATCCTGGCCAAGGCCGACCAGCTGCGCTCCCCCGTCGACCAGGCGAACAGCAAGGTCCAGCAGGCCAACGGCGACCTCGCGAAGCTGGCCGACGGCGCCCGCCAGGTGTCCGACGGCGCGGCCAAGCTCGCCGCGGCGTCCCCGCAGCTGGCCAGCGGCATCGCCCAGGCGTCCGACGGCGCGAACCAGCTGCGGGACGGGGCGTCCCAGCTCAGCGACGGCGAGAAGACGGCGGTGAACGGCACGAACCAGCTCGCGGACGGCTCGGTGAAGCTGCGTGACGGGCTCGCGGCCGGGCTCAAGCAGATCCCGAACCCCGACGACCCGACCCGCACCGCGACCGCCAGCACGATCGCGGACCCGGTGGCGGTGAACGCCAACGGCGAGGCGTCGGCGGGGACGTACGGCGCCGGCCTGGCCCCGTTCTTCATCTCGCTGGCCACCTGGATCGGCGCGTTCGTGCTGTTCCTGATCCTGCGCCCGCTCTCGACGCGCGCGCTGACCGCGGGCGCGGCGCCGTTCCGGGTCGCGGTCGGCGGCTGGCTGTCGTCGGCGCTGCTGGGCGTCGCGCAGGTGATCGTCCTGTTCGGCGCGGTGACCTGGCTGGTCGGCATCCACATCGCCCACCCGCTGGGTGCGATCGGCTTCGCCGTGCTGGTGTCGCTGACGTTCACCGCGGTGGTGCACGCGCTCAACGCCTTCTTCGGCGCGGTCGGCAAGTTCCTCGGCCTGGTGCTGCTGGTGCTGCAGCTGGTGAGCGCGGGCGGCACGTTCCCGTGGCAGACGATCCCGGACGCGCTGTACCCGCTGCACGTGGTGCTGCCGATGGGCTACGCGATCGACGGCTTCCGCCACCTGTTCTACAGCGGGGCGACGGTGCAGATCCTGGGCGACATCGGGGTGCTGCTGGCGTACCTGGTGGGCGGGATCCTGGTGTCCACCCTGGCCGCGCGCAAGCGTCGCGTTTGGACGGTGTCCGCGCTCAAGCCCGAGCTGAGCCTGTGAGCGGCGGGACGAAGCAGAAGCTCTTCGAGGCCACCCTGGAGCTCTCGAAGAGCCGGGGCCTGGTGGGCCTGACGGTCGACGACATCGCCGCGGCGGCGGGCGTCGCGAAGGGCACGGTGTACTACAACTTCGGGTCCAAGGACGGGCTGGTCGACGCGCTCCTGCGGTACGGCGTCGACATGCTGGCCGGGCGCCTGCGCGCGGCGGTGACCGACGCGGACCCGCTGGAGGTGATCGAAGCCCAGGTCGACACGACGCTGGAGTTCATCGCGCAGTACCCGGGGTTCTCGCAGATCCTGGTGAGCGAGCTGTGGCGGACGCCCGGCCAGTGGCACGGCACGCTGTCGTTGCTGCGCGAGGAGATCATCTCGATCGTGAAGCAGCAGCTGACGCGGTTGGCATCGGCGGGGCGGCTGCCGGACGGGGTGGAGATCCCGACGGCGGCGGCGGGGCTGTTCGGGACGATGCTGGTGGTGGCGCTGGACTGGCAGGTGTTCGGGCCCCACCGGACGCGGGCGGAAGTGCGGGACGCGGTGATGGTGCTGATCCGCGGCTTGGGTCGCCGCTAGCCGCGGCCTGCGCTTTCGGGCCGCCGGCGCCCCGATGTGGCCTTGGGGCGTGAGACGCACCCGAGGCGGCCTGGGGGCGCAGGAACGCTTCCCGGCTCGCGGGGGCGCCCCCGTTTTCCACGCTACCGGACGGCACCGACAGTTTTGGCACCGACGGTTTCGGGCACCGACAGTGTTCAGCACCGACAGTTCCGGCGCCGCGAGTCGTGCCGCCGGAAGCCTGCTCAGCCGCGGTCCTCGATGCGGGCCCGGACCGCGGCCGCGTAGCTGTCGACCGCCGTGGCCGCCGCCGTCAGCTCGCAGGGGCCGTCGATCAGCAACCTCTTCGCCGGGATGTACGCCTGCTCGATCTCCGGGTCGCCCACCAAGCCGTGCTCGCGGGCCAGCTCGTGGTCGCCCGCCAGGCGGGCGCGCAACTCCTCGCGGCGGGCGACCAGACCGTCGAGGACCGCCCGCTGGCGGCGGCCGTCCTCGACCGCCGGGGCGACCGCGTGCTCGTGGCCGTCGATGTGGCGCTCGACCCACTCGGCGTCGCCGTCCACTTCGGCCGACCGGAGCTGCTTGAGCGCGCCGCGCAGCCGCTGCGCCCGTGCCGGGAGCATCGCGACGCCGGTGAAGCGCGTCGCCACGCGCAACTGGTACGCCTCGATCTCGGCGAGCTCCGCCACCGCCTGGGTGAGCACCTCCAGCCGGCCGGCCAGGTCGTCCGGGGCCGGGCGGGCCTGGCCCGTGCTCGCCCGCACCGCCGCGACCCCGGGCGAGGACTCCTCCCGGAAGCCGAGCAGCAGGCGGAGACCGAGTTCGGCCGCGCGGCCCGCGAGCGGTGCGAGCACCTCGCCGACGAGCCGGTCGGGTTCGGCGGAGTCGTCGATCGCGTCGACGACGAGCGTGCAGCCGGCGACGCCGTTCGTGAGGCGGTCGGCGATGCGGTGCCGGACGGCGTCGGCGGTGCGGCCGGTGGCGTCGACGGCGAGGTCGACGCTGCCCGCCGGCGGCATCTCGCCGAGCGCGGGCGGCAGGCCCGGCACGCCGAGGGACCGTTCCCGGTCGGCGAGCACGATGCCGAACCGCAACGCCGCGGCGACGGGCGAGCCGGCCTCGCCGGTGTCGACGACCCAGACGGTGCCCGGCTCGGCCTTGGCGAACCAATCGGCGACGCGCTGCACGAAGGAGACGTCGACGGCCTCGCCGACCGGACGCGAGAAGCTCGCGTCGACGGCCGGGCTGCCGGAAGCCCAGATGCTCAGCTGGGGCAGGTGACCGAGCATGGTCTCGACCGGCACCATCCAGGTGCCGGTGTCCTTGCCGACGACCATGCCGACGACGTGGCCGGTCGCCTCGTCGAGCACCGCCGTGCCACCGAAGCCGGGGCCGAGCGGTTCGGCTTCGGCGGTGCGGAAGAGGCGGACCCACTCGCCGCCGGTCTGTTCCGGGCCGCCGAGCCGGGCGTGCGTCCAGCGGCCGACCGAACCCGGCGGGAACCCGAAGGCGCGGACGAGCTGGTGCTCACCGAGGGGCATGCGGTGCAGCGGAGCGCGGAACACGCGGGACTCGGGGCGTTCCAGGCGCAGCAGGGCGAGATCGCCGTGGCCGCCGCCGTCGGAGGGCACCCAGCAGCCTTCGACGACGGTCGCGGTACCGGGCAACGCCTCGGCCAACCCGACGAAGTCGACGCTCAACGCGGATCGTGGGCCACCGGCGGTCTCGACGACGTGCGCGCTCGTGAGCACGTGGTACTCGTCCAATACCGTGCCCGCACCGCACACCCGGCCGAGTTCGTCGTGCAACCGGACCCGCCAGCGTCGTCGCTCACGCTCGAACCCCATTCGGCGGACCCTACGCCGTGATCGCCACGCGCCGCCGCCGACCTCCCTACCCAGGGGTAAGCGCTCACCCGAACGGAGTCCTGCGTTCGGCACAACGCGCGATCAGACGCGGCCGAACACCCGGCTGCCGGGCGCGGCCGGGTCGTCACCGGCCCAGAACTCGAACCAGTGCCGCGTGAATTCGTCGCGGGAAAGGCCGCCGTCGCCGTCGGAATCGAGGAGGGCGAAGACGTCGTCGGTCGGGGTGTCGACGCCGTTCCAGGCCGCGATGAGGCGGTGGTACTCGGCGGCGGAGATGACCCCGTCGCCGTTTTCGTCGACGGCTTCGAACATCGCCGCGGCCGTGCCGGTGACGGCGCCCGGCATCCGCGGGAGTTCGTCGACGACCTGCAGCACCTGGTCGAGGGTGACCTGGCCGCCGCGGCCGGCGGCGTCGTCCAGGGTGCCCCACCAGCCCATCATGATGCCGGCGAGCTTCTTCCCCTCGGGCGTGCCGGCGTCGGTGCCGCGCAGCTCGAGCCATCTCGCCGTCAGGGCCCGGAAGTCGGCCTCGGTGAGGTAGCCGTCGCGGTCGGCGTCCATGGCGCCGAAGACGCCGGAGAGCTTGCGCCGCTGGAACTCGCTGGCCATGTCGTGGTCCTTCCGGCTCGGACCACCAGCATCGCCGCCGCGTGCGACGCGCGGCGCCGTCCGCCCGGGTGCTCCCGCGTCACAACCCGGTGATCCGGGCCGTGACGCAGAGTGGAGACCCGATCAGTGCGCGGCTTCGTTCCACGACCGGCCGTAGCCGACCGACACCTCGAGCGGCACCGCCAGGTCGTACGCCGAGCCCATGCCCTCGCGCACGAGCTTCTCCAGCTGTTCCTGCTCCCCGTCCGCGACCTCGAGCACCAGTTCGTCGTGGACCTGCAGCAGGATCCGGCTCTTCAGCTTCGCCTCGACCAGCTCGCGGTGGACGTTGAGCATCGCGACCTTGATGATGTCGGCCGCGCTGCCCTGGATCGGGGCGTTCAACGCCATGCGCTCGGCCATCTCACGGCGCTGGCGGTTGTCGCTGTTGAGGTCCGGCAGGTAGCGGCGGCGCCCGAAGATCGTCTCCGTGTAGCCGCACTTGGCCGCTTCGCCGACCACCGAGTGGAGGTAGTCGCGGACGCCGCCGAAGCGGGCGAAGTACGCCTCCATCTGGGACTTGGCTTCTTCGGTGGAGATCCGCAGCTGCTGCGAGAGCCCGTACGCCGACAGCCCGTACGCGAGGCCGTACGACATCGCCTTGACGCGGTAGCGCAGCTCCGGCGTGATCTCCTCCGGCGGCATCGAGAACGCCCGCGACGCGACGAACGTGTGCAGGTCCTCGCCGCTGTTGAACGCCTCGATGAGGCCCTCGTCCTTCGAGAGGTGCGCCATGATCCGCATTTCGATCTGGCTGTAGTCCGCGGTCATGAGTTCCGTGTAACCCTCGCCGACGACGAAGGCGTCGCGGATGCGGCGGCCTTCTTCGGTGCGGACCGGGATGTTCTGCAGGTTCGGCTCGGTCGAGGACAGCCGTCCGGTGGCCGCGATCGTCTGGAGCAGCGTGGTGTGGATGCGCCCGTCGTCGGCGACGGACTTGATCAGCCCCTCGACCGTGGTGCGCAGCTTCGTCGCGTCGCGGTGCTCCAGCATGTGCTGCAGGAACGGGTGTTCGGTCTTCTCGAACAGACCCTGCAGCGCCTCGGCGTCGGTGGTGTAGCCGGTCTTGGTGCGCTTGGTCTTCGGCATGCCGAGCTCGTCGAACAGCACGACCTGCAGCTGCTTGGGCGAACCCAGGTTGATCTGCTTGCCGATCACCTCGTACGCCGCTTCGGCGGCCTGGGTGACCCGCGAAAGGTAGTGCGCCTCCAGCGAAGTGAGCTGCTCGAGGTCGACGGCGACCCCGGCGATCTCCAGTTCGGTGATCACTTCCAGCAGCGGCAGCTCCAGCTCGGCGAGCAGCTTCGCGCCGCCGATCTGCTCGAGCTCCTTGTCGAGCGCGCCGGCCAGCTCGAAGATCGCCCGGGCCCTGACCAGCTCGTCCTGGATCTCCTTCTGCTCCAAGCCTTCCGCGCCACCGTCGAGCAGCGACAGCTGCCCGTCGCCGCCGTCGGTCTCCGAGCGCAGCTCGCGGTGCAGGTAGCGCAGCGCGAGGTCGTCCAGCTCGAAGGTGCGCTGCCCGGGCCGCACCAGGTAGGCGGCCAGCGCGGTGTCCATGGCGAGCCCGGCCAGTGCCCAGCCGCGGCCGCGGATCGCGTGCAGCGGGACCTTGAGGTCGTGGCCGGTCTTGCGGATCGCCGGGTCGGCGAGCCAGGCGGCGAGCGCCGCGTCGTCGGCCTGGTCCATGGCCGTGACGTCGACATACGCGCCTTCGCCGTCGGCCGTCGCGAACGCGATCGCGCGCAGGTCGGAACGGACCGAGGTGCCCACGGCGCGGAACGCCAGCGCCACCGGCTCCCCCCCGCCCGCGTGCTCCGCCAGCCACGCGCCCAGCGCACCGGGCGCGAGCGCGGAACCCGAGACCTCGAAGCCTTCGTCGGCCTCCGGCTCGGCGCTCTGCAGCGTCGCGAACAGCCTGTCCCGCAGCACGCGGAACTCCAGCTCGTCGAACAGCGCGTGCACCGCCTCGCGGTCCCACGGGCGCAGCTCCAGCCCGGCCGGGGCGATGTCCAGCTCGACGTCGCGGATCAGCTCGGTGAGCTGGCGGTTGAGCGTCACGGCACTGAGGTGCGCCCGGAGGGCGTCCCCGACCTTGCCCTTCACCTCGTCCACGCGGTCGATCAGGTCGTCGAGCGAGCCGAACTGCCGGATCCACTTGGCCGCGGTCTTCTCGCCGACGCCCGGGATGCTCGGCAGGTTGTCCGACGGGTCGCCGCGCAGCGCGGCGAAATCCGGGTACTGCCGCGGGGTGAGCCCGTACTTCTCCTCGACGGCGTCCGGCGTGAACCGGGTCATTTCCGAGACACCGCGCTTCGGGTAGAGCACGGTGACGTGCTCGGTGACCAGCTGCAGCGCGTCGCGGTCGCCGGTACAGATGAGCACGTCGAAGCCGTCCGCCGTCGCCTGCGTCGTGAGCGTGGCGATGATGTCGTCGGCCTCGAAGTTCTCCTTCACCAGCGACGGGATGCCGAGCACGTCGAGGACCTCCCTGACCAGGTCCACCTGGCCGCGGAACTCGTCCGGCGTCGCGCTGCGGTTGGCCTTGTACTCGGCGTAGGTCTCCGAGCGGAACGTCTTGCGCGAGAGGTCGAACGCCACCGCCAGGTGGGTGGGTGCTTCGTCGCGCAACAGGTTGATGAGCATCGAGGTGAAGCCGAAGACGGCGTTCGTGACCTGGCCGGTCTTCGTCTTGAAGTTCTCCGCGGGCAGGGCGAAGAACGCGCGGTAGGCCATCGAATGACCGTCGATCAGCAGCAGCTTCGGCCGCTCGGTGACGCTGGTCTTTCCTGTGGCGTTGGCAACGGTCGTCTTCTCACTCGGGCTCACGGGCCCGAGTCTAGGCTGAGGGTCCGACACTCTTACGTGTCGCATAGGAACAGGAGCTTTGTGTGACGGACAGTGCCGCCCCCATCGACGTGGAGCGGCTGTCGGGCATCGACCCGGCGGCGGCGGACCAGCAGCTGAACGACAAGGTCGGGATGAAACTGCTGGAGGCGACGGCCGAGCGCGTGGTCGGCACGATCCCGGTCGAGGGCAACCTGCAGCCGTACGGCCTGCTGCACGGCGGCGCCAACGCCGTCCTCGCCGAGGCGCTGGGCTCCACGGTCGCCGCGCTGAACGCGGGCCCGGACCGCGCGGCGATGGGGCTGGAACTGTCCTGCACGCACCACCGGGCCGTCCGCTCGGGCACCGTCACCGGCGTGGCGACGCCGCTGCACGTCGGCCGCGGCACGATCACCGCGGAGATCGTGCTGACCGACGACGACGGCCGCCGCACCTGCACCGCCCGGCTCACCTGCGTGGTCCGGGACCGGCCGCCGGGCGCCTGAGCCGGTGGACCTCGACGTCGCCCAGGTCCGGGCGTTCGTGGTGACGGCGGAGCAGCGGCACTTCGGGCGGGCCGCCCAGGCGCTGTTCCTCACCCAGCAGGCGCTGTCGAAGCGGATCCGGAAGCTCGAAGACGCCCTCGCGACGCCGTTGTTCCTGCGCACGCCCCGCTCGGTCGAGCTGACCGCCGACGGCGAACGCTTCCTCCCGCACGCGCGCGAGCTGGTGCGGGCGGCCGACGCCGCGGTGGCCGCCATGGGCGCCGACGACCGGCCGCTGCGCCTCGACCTCGTCGACCACCGGCTCTCCCCCATGTTCCTGCTCCGCCGGCTCGCCGAGCGCGAGCCGGGGCTGCGCATCGACCGGGTCGCCGGCCGCGGTTTCGCGAACGCGATCGAGCCGCTGCTGTCCGGCGAGCTCGACGCCGCCTTCGGCCGGGTGAGCGGCTGCGGCAGGCCGCTGCCGGACGAGCTGGAGCACCGGCCGGTCCGGCTCGAGCCGCTGGTCGCCCTGCTCGCGCCGGAGCACCCCCTGGCCGTGCAGGACGTGCTGCGGCTCGACGAGCTGCGCGCCGACGGGATCTGGCTCCCCGGGCTCGGCGGGCCCGCCGAATGGCTGTCCTACCTGCGGGAACTGTGCGAAGAGTTCAGCGTGCCGATCGACGACTCCGGCGTCAGCTACGACCTCCGGCACACCCTCGAGCAGACGCGGTACGGCAAGCGGCGCGTCACCCTCGCCGGCGCCGACATGGAACTCGCGCCGGACCTCAACCTGAAGGTGCTGCCGTTCGAGCCGTCGCCGTTGTTCCCGTGGTCGCTGGTGTGGCGGCGCGGCAAAGCGAGCCCGGCCCTGCGCCGTCTGGTCGCCCTCGCCGGGCGCACCAGCCGCGAAGAGGACTGGTGCGCCTACGACCCCGGCCACGCCTGGCTGCCGGGCGACGACGTCAGCCTCGCAGCCGCCGCGCGAACCACTCCGTGAACGCCGCGTCGACGCGGGCCGCTTGCGGCGTGCCCGGCGGGAACTCGTGCGCCATCCCGTCGACCGTCACCAGCTCGGCCCCCAGCTTCTCGCGCAGCGCCGCCGCCGGCTCGCGCACCGCGATGTCGTCGTCCGCCCCGGCGACCAGCAGCAGCGGCGCGGTCAGCTCGCCGGCCCGGTTCACGTAGTCGTAGCGCGCCGCGACCGCGCGGGACCGCTCGGTCCACGCATAGGTCAGCCCGAAACGCCGCTCGTTGGCGGCGATCATCGGCGCGAGCTGGACGACCGGGCTCGCCACCGCACCGGCCGCGATCTCGACGTCCCCGCGCGCCAGCACCTCCAGCGCCACGATCGACCCGGCCGAGCCGCCGAACACCCCGAGCGGTCCGGCCACGCCCGGCAGCCGGTCGCGCAGTTCGGCCAGCGCCGCGGGGAACTCGCCCGCCGCCTGCTCGGTCACCGGCTCGAACACGTTCAGCACGGCGTCCTCGCTCGCACGCCGGAAGACCTCGTCGTACCCGCCTTCGGGCAGCCGCGCCCCGGAGAGCGGCAGCCCGAAGTACACGCGCCACGCCTGGAGGTCCGCCATCGGCACGGCTTCGGCCATCGCCCGTTCACCGGCCGGCGCATCCATCAGGTGCCAGCCCGCCAGCAGCGCCGCCGGCGCGGCCGGGTCCACCGGCGGTACCGCCACGAACGGCACGCCCGCCGCGACACCCTCGACCATCTCAGCCATCCCGCTCTCCTTCGTTTTCGGTTCCCCCCAAGCAAACCGCCGCGGAGCGGGGCGGGTCCAACAGCCTTTCCGGCACCGGCGACAACCATCGGTTGTGGTGGAAAACGAAAACCGGCCCCGCGCGCCGAAGCGCACGGGGCCGGTGCTCCGACCACCCGGACGTCAGCCGACGCCCAGGTAGGCCTCCTTGATGCTGTTGTCCGCCAGCAGCTCCTGACCGGTGCCGGTCTTGGTGATCCGGCCGGTCTCGAGCACGTACGCCCGGTGGGCGCGGGACAGCGCCTGCTGCGCGTTCTGCTCCACCAGCAGCACCGTGGTGCCCTGCTTGTTGATCTCCGTGATGATCCGGAAGATCTGCTGGATGAACTGCGGCGCGAGCCCCATCGACGGCTCGTCCAGCAGCAGCAGCTTCGGCTTCGCCATCAGGGCGCGCCCGATGGCGAGCATCTGCTGCTCGCCGCCGGACATCGTGCCGCCCATCTGCGTCTTGCGCTCCGCCAGCCGCGGGAACAGCTCGAAGACCCGGTCGAGGTCTTCGCTGAGATCCTTGCGGTCCTTGCGCGCGTACGCGCCCATGTCGAGGTTCTCCATCACCGTCATGCCGGGGAAGATGCCCCGGCCTTCCGGCGCCTGGGAGATCCCGCGGACCACGCGCAGGTCGCCACGCAGCTTGGAGATGTCCTCGCCGGCGAAGGTGATCTTCCCGGTGGAGATCGACCGGATCCCGGAGATGGCCCGCATCGTCGTCGACTTGCCGGCGCCGTTCGCGCCGATGAGCGTGACGATCTCGCCTTCGTTCACCGTGATGGACAGCCCGGTGACCGCCTGGATCCGTCCGTAGTGGACGGACACGTCCGCCAGCTCAAGCAACGTCATCGTCAGGCACCCCCAGGTAGGCCGCGATCACCGCGGGGTTCTCGCGGATGTCGGCCGGCAGTCCTTCGGCGATCTTCTTGCCGAACTCCAGCACCACGATCCGGTCGGTCACGCCCATGACGAGCTTCATGTCGTGTTCGATGAGCAGGACGGTGTAGCCGTCGTCCCGGATCGTCCGGATCAGACCCATGAGGTCTTCCTTCTCCGCCGGGTTGAAGCCCGCCGCGGGCTCGTCCAGGCAGAGCAGCTTCGGCTCGGTGGCCAGCGCTCGCGCGATCTCCAGGCGCCGCTGGTAGCCGTAGGGCAGGTTCTTCGCCCGGTCGGCCGCGCGGTCGGCGATGCCGACGAACTCCAGCAGGGCCATCGCCTTCTCGACGGCGGCCTTCTCCTCGCGGTGGTGCCGCGGTGACCGCACCAGCGCGCCGAGCAGGCTGGTCTTGTGCCGCGCGTCGGTGCCGACGACGACGTTCTCCAGGGCCGTCATCTCGCCGAAGAGCCGGATGTTCTGGAACGTCCGGGCGATGCCGAGCTGGGTGATGCCGTGCCGCGACGTCTTGCCCAGCGCCTTGCCCTCCAGCCGGACCTCGCCCGAGGTCGGCCGGTAGACGCCGGTCATGGCGTTGAAGCACGTCGTCTTGCCCGCGCCGTTCGGCCCGATCAGGCCGAGGATCTCACCGCGGCGGATGCCGAAGGAGATCTGGTCGAGCGCGACGAGACCGCCGAAGCGCATCGTCACGTCGTCGACCTCGAGCAGCGTCTGCCCGACCTCGACGTCGATGTCGCGGTCCGGCGCGACGACGTCGGCGACCTCGGCCGCGTGCTCGGCCCGCTCCTCGGCCGTCATGTGCTGCAGTTCGGCGACGAGGCCACCCTCGGCGGCGACCTCCGGCCCGCCGTTCTGGGGGTCGGTCATAGCTTGCTCCCCGGAGTCGGTTCGGTCTGCAGCGCGCCGTCACTGCTGATCTGCTCGCCGCGGCCCAGCAGCCGCTGGTAGGCCTGCCTGCCGTAGGCGAGCAGCCGCTGGCGCGCGCCGAGCAGGCCCTGCGGGCGGAAGATCATCAGCACGATCAGCGCCACACCGAAGATCAGGTACTTGTACTCGGCGATCGCCTGGAACCGCAGCGGGATGTAGGCCACCACGCAGGCGCCGAGGATGACGCCGACCTTGTTGCCCGACCCGCCGAGGATCACCGCGGCGAGGAACAGCATCGACGTGACGACGTCGAACTTCTGGTTGTTCACGAAGCCGAGCTGGCCGGCGTAGAGCGCCCCCGAGAGGCCGCCGATCGCCGCACCGCTGATGAACGCCCAGATCTTGAACTTGAACGTCGGCACACCCATGATCTCCGCCGCGTCCTCGTCGTCCCGGATGGCGACCCAGGCGCGGCCGACGCGGCTGCGCTCCAGGTTTCCGACCAGGAACAGGATCGCGATGATGAGCGTGACGCAGAGCCAGTACCAGGGGATGCCGTTCGAGTTGTTGAACAGCGGCGACCCGTCGGCGTTCGCGCCCGGCGGGTGCCCGACCTCCTTGAAGCCGCTGTTGCCGCGCAACGGATCGACGTTGTCGGCGAGCAGCCGGACGATCTCACCGAACCCGAGCGTCACGATCGCCAGGTAGTCCCCGCGCAACCGCAGCGTCGGTGTCCCGAGGATCACGCCGAAGATCATCGTGACCACCATCGCCATCGGCAGCACGACGAGGAACGGCAGGTGCGACAGCGAGGAGTCGGGGCTGGTGAACAGCGCCATCACGTACGCGCCGATGGCGAAGAACCCGACGTAACCGAGGTCCAGCAGGCCGGCCTGGCCGACCACGACGTTGAGGCCGATGGCGACCAGCGCGTAGCGGGCCACCTCGAACATCGCGATCGGGAAGTCGTACCCGGGCTGGGTGGTGATGATCGGCGGGTTCAGCACCGGCAGGAAGTAGATGAGCACCACCAGGGGGACGAGCACGCCCCACTGCTGCACGCGGCTGAGGTTGTTCCACCATTCGCTGATCACGCGCCGCTTCCCGGGCGCCTTGGTGGCAGGAGTCGTGGTCGTCGTCATACCCGGGCCTTTCCGAGCGACTCACCGAGGATGCCGGTGGGACGGATCATCAGGACCAGCACCAGCAGGGCGAACGCGACGATGTCGCGCCAGCCGCCGCCGAACAGCGACTGGCCGTAGTTCTCGGCCACCCCGAGCAGCAGCCCGCCGAGCAGCGCGCCGCGCAGGTTGCCGATACCGCCCAGCACCGCCGCGGTGAACGCCTTGATGCCGAGCAGGAAACCACCCTGGTACCACGCGCCCTGCGGGATCTTCATCATGTAGAACAGCGCCGCCGCGCCCGCGAGCAGGCCGCCGATGAGGAAGGTCAGCGTGATCACGCGTTCCTTGTTGACACCCATCAGCGTCGCCGTGTCGGGGTCCTGCGCCACCGCGCGGATGCCGCGCCCGAACTTGGTCTTGTTGACGAAGTAGTTGGCCGCCAGCATCAGCACGATCGAAGCGACCACCGTGATGATCGTGACGTTGGTGATGCTGCCGCCGAAGAGGGTGAAGACCTCTTCGTTGCGCATCAGGCGGATGCCGAGTTCGGGGTTGCCGCCGCGCCAGATGAAGATGAGCTGCTGCAGGACGAACGACGCACCGATCGCGGTGATCAGGAAGACCAGCTTCGGCGCTCCGCGTTTCCTCAGTGGACGGTAGGCCACCCGTTCGAGGACCACCGCCGTGCCGCCGGAGATCGCCATCGACGCCAGCATGGCGAGGAACAGGAAGCCGACCAGCTCCACCACCGACAGCGTCGGCGTGATCCCGGGCCGGAACCCGAGGAAGTAGAAGGTGAACCACGTCGCGTAGACGCCGTAGATGAACACCTCGGAATGGGCGAAGTTGATGAGCTTCAAGACGCCGTAGACGAGGGTGTAGCCCAGCGCCACGAGCGCGTAGATGCTGCCGTAGGCGAGTCCGTCGAACGTGTTGTTCCAGAACTGGTCCAGGAACGCCTTCACGTCGAAGGTGATCCAGCTGCCGCCCTGGGCCAGGACGAGCGAGCTCAGGTCATGAGTCATCGACACACTAGTTCTCCATGTGGGACCGGGGTGCGCGCCCGGCGGGATCGAGCCGCCGGACGTGCACCCCGGTGATCAGAACGGAAGCGCTTGCGCTACTTGATCTCGGTGTTGCGGACGATCTTCCCGCCCTCGACCTTGTAGGTCCACACGGTCGTGCTGGCGAGCTCGCCCTTGTCGTCCCACTTGAAGTGCTTGGTGATGCCCTGGCCGTCGTAGTTCTTGACGAAGTCGAGCAGACCCGCGCGGTCCTTCTTGCCCGAGTCGATGCCCTTCAGCAGGATCGTCGCCAGGTCGTAGGCCTCGGGCGAGTAGGTGCCCGGGTCCTTGCCGACCGCGGCCTTGTAGGCGTCGGTGAACTTGGTGAACTGGTCCGCCGGGACGCAGGGGCAGGTGAAGTACGCGCTCGCGGCCGCCTCGCCGGCGCCCTTGACGAACTCGTCGTCCTTCACGCCGTCCGGGCCGACGAACTTGGCCTCGACCCGCGCGTCGTTCAGCTGCTGCGCGAAGGGAGCGGCTTCCTGGTAGTACCCGGCGTAGAAGACCGCGTCCGGCTTCTCGCTCTTGATCTTGTTCACCACGGCCGAGAAGTCGGTCTGCTTCGTCTTGACCTTGTCCTGGCAGGTGCCCTTGTCGCCGAGCGCCTTGATGGTCGAGGCGGCGAGGCCGGTGCCGTAGTCGGAGTCGTCCTGGATGACGCAGACCTTCTTGGCGGCGAGGTCACCGGTCATGAACTTCGCGGCGGCCGGGCCCTGGGTGTTGTCGTTGCCCAGACCGCGGAAGAAGGTCTTCCAGCCGTTCTGGCTCAGCGTCGGGTTGGTGGCCGACGGCGTCACCGTGACCAGGCCCGCACCGTTGAAGATGTTGCCCGCGGCCTTCGACTCGCCCGAGAACGGCAGGCCGACGACACCGATGATGGCCGGCGTGTTGACGACCTGGGTCACGATGCCGGGCGCCTTGTCCGGGGTGCCCTCGGTGTCGAACTGCTCCAGCTTGACCTGGCAGCCCGGGTTGGCCTTGTTGTGCTGGTCCACGGCGAGCTTCGCGCCGTTCAAGATGTTCTGGCCCAGCGCGGCGTTGCCACCGTTGATGGTGCCCGCGTACGCGATGGAGGTGGGGGCACACTGAGCCTTGCCGTCGCCGGCCGGGTCGGCCGCGTCGGCTGCGGCGGACGGGGCCGCGGCCTGGGACTGCGAGCTCGCGCTGTTGTTGCCCGAGCCGCTGTCGTTCCGTGCCGCACACGCGCCGAGGGAAAGGGCCCCGACAGCGGCCAGCACGATGACCCTCGTAAGTCGTGCTTTCTGCACTCGTTCCTCCAAATGCCACCTGGCCGCCCGGTCGGGCGGCTGTCCCGGCGTGGGACCTGACTGGCCGCTGAAAGTAGCCGCCCCGGCGGCCGTTGCACAGAGTCACACGTGCTCTTGTAGCCACATCGTGACGGTCGTCACGAGTATTAACGTATGGTTTACACCCGCTCGTCGTAATGAGACCAGCGGGTGGTGACTCTCGGTGCACAACAGCCTGCAGACTGCCCCTTGACGCCTGGTTCAAGGTGTGCAGAGTCTACGGACCCTCATGTCGATCACTGCGCCCGGCCACGCCGGGAAGGCTCGCAAAGGTACCAAGTACGCCCTTTCGGGCACCCGGAGCGTGACCGAAGGAAGGAAAAAGGGGGTGGCCACCGCGGTGGCCACCCCCTTTTCGGGTGGTTCAGCTGCCGATGCTCTCCACGACGGCCTCGGCAACGGCCTTCATCGTGGTCCGGCGGTCCATCGCGGTGCGCTGGATCCACCGGAAGGCGTCGGGCTCGGTGAGGCCTTGCCGGCTCATCAGCAGACCCTTGGCGCGGTCGATGACCTTCCGCGTCTCGAGCCGGTCGGTGAGCCCGGCCACCTCGGCCTCGAGGGCCTGCAGCTCGGAGAACCGGCTGACGGCCAGCTCGATCGCCGGCACGAGGTCACGCTTCGCGAAGGGCTTGACGAGGTAGGCCATGGTGCCGGCATCCCGCGCGCGTTCGACGAGATCCCGCTGGCTGAAGGCGGTGAGGATGACGACGGGCGCGATCCGGTCACCGGTGATCTTGGAAGCGGCCTCGATGCCGTCCAGTTTGGGCATCTTGACGTCGAGGATCACGAGATCGGGCTTCAGGTCGGTGGCCAGCGCGATGGCCTGCTCGCCATCACCGGCCTCACCGACGACTTCATAGCCCTCTTCCCGCAGCATTTCGACGAGGTCAAGCCGGATGAGCGCCTCGTCCTCGGCGACGAGCACCCGACGCTGCGGCACGGTGGCGGCACCGTTGGCCTCGGTAGCCTGGTCGGTCACCGGGGTCCTCCTGAAGGCTCGGCGGGCGTTCGGTTTCGCGGCGTTCCGCGAACCCTTTCGCGGCTTTCCGCGAACCCGAAGCCTACCGGGAACGATCCAGTCGAAGAGATGGCGTTCACCACGTAGTGGCCAGCGTGACACCGGCTCCGGAGACCCCGGACCCGGGCACGGGCGGGGTCCGGTGATCCCGTAGAGTCACGACGTCACGCCCCCGTAGCCCAACTGGCAGAGGCAACGGATTCAAAACCCGTCCAGTGTGAGTTCGAATCTCACCGGGGGCACGGCATTTTCCCAGGTCAGGGCGACTTTCTCCGCCAAAACGGCGACTCCGTGGACGCGTTTGCCCAGGTCAAGCCGCGCAAGTTCGAATCGGCCTCCCTCCGCGCCCCGGGCGTCGGCCCCACGGCTGCTCCTGGCGAACCCCGCCGGAGAGCGGCGCTACCCGTGTGAGCGGGCCCACCGGCGCCGGAGGAACGAGCCCTCCGGCGCCGCACTGGCGATGATCACTTCGCGCTGGGCCTGAGAGTTATGACCTTGAACAGGCTGCGAGCGTTGCGCTGGTTGCGGAAGTCCCAGCCCGACGCGATCCCTTTCTTGCCGGTCTTCAGGTCGAAGTCCTGAACCCGGTACCACGTCCCATCAGGAGCACGCCGCTCCAGCACGAGATCCGGGATGGTTTTGCGGACCTCCTTACCCGCTGAACCGCCAGGCACTGCCTCGCCATTGATATTGAAGGGAACTTCAACACGAAAGCGGTATTCATCAGCGTATTCGCCGAGGATTTCCGCCGCGTCCCGCATCACCGACTCCTCGAAGATGAGGTGCTTCTGTGTTCCCGCATTGGCCATGCGGATGCTCCACAGCTCCTTGTACAGACGCTCTTCCTCGTCTTCCAGCGATTGCAGTCTTTCCGGGTCACCATTTCCGGCCTTGACCCTGGCCGTTTCCGCTCGGCGCAGGGGGATCAAGGCTTCCGCCTCCGCCAGGATCCTGGCTTGGTTCGCAAGCTGGCCGGCGGTGAAGCCGGGGCCGTTCGCGTACTGCACCTCCGTGTCGTCCGCGCGTTTCTGGAGTTCCGGCAGAATCTGCCAAAGGACCGGTACCGCTTCGGCCGCCCGGCCGCGATTCCGCCGTGTCTTCGTGTTCTGCGCCTGGTTCTCGGCAAGGTAGGCCCCCCTCTCCGGATCGATCTCGGGCAGTCCGCCACCAGCCGGTTCAGGAGCGCCATGAGACCAGACCGGCGAAGCGAACCGGGCTCGAGGAATGTCGGTGATCGAGGGCCCGAGGAGAGCGGGCATTGGCACCGGTGCCGGCCGGGCGATCGCCTCCTCGGTCGCAAGATCCTTCGATTCCGACCGCACGACGGGAGCGGGCAAGCCCGGCCAGGCCGGCTCGGTCGGCACCCCCCACGGCGTGAGCCGCGGATCAGGCAGGTCCCAGTCACCGGGGACCGGGCTTCCCGGGGCAACGGGTTCGGTCGGCACGCCCAGCGGCGTGAACCGCGGATCGGGACGACCCCAGTTGTCCGGGACCGGATCTCCCGGGCCCCGCGGCCCGCTCGGCACGGCCCACGGCACAAGCCGCGGATCCAGTCCGCGCCCGGCACCGGGGTCCGGTTCCGCTCGACGTCCGCCCTGACCCGGTGCGGGGTACCGGTCCGGAAGCGGGGGTGTCCGCGGCTCAGCCGGGCCCCGGGACGGCGGCGCATCCCCCGGCTCCGGCGACGGTTGCGCGTCGCCCCTGCGATCCCCCATCACCTCGGCGATCACCCCGGTGCCGGCGACACCGGCCACCAGCGGAGCCGCCTTTCCGTATGCCGGGCCGCTGCCGGACCGGGCCGGACCGCTGCTTCCGGCCCGGCCGCCCATCCCCCCGCCGCGCAGAGTCCGGCCCGCCGGCCCCGCTCCGCCCGGTACGGCCCTGGGCAGCACATCGGCGCCACCGGCGGGCAGGCCCTTCGCTGCGGTCGCCGCCACTTCCTCGACACCCGCGAACGCCGACGGCGCCGACGTGATCCCCGGTCCCGGGACCGCACGGGCGCCTGCTGCCACCGGAGCCCTCGCGCCTTCCGTTACCCCGGCGGCGCCTTGCCGGGCCGCGTTGGCCCGGCTGATCAGGTTGGTGGCATCGGCGACCTGCCCGAGTGCTCTGCCGCCTTTCGCGGCTGCGCCGGCCGCCGCCACCGCACCTTTCACTGCCCCCGGCAACCGCCCACCCGGCACGAAGGTGAGCGCCGCAGCCCCTCCCTCCAGGGCGAATCCGTCGCAGTTCTCCCTCGAACCGAGGCAGTCCGCACCCGTGCCGTAGGAGTTGCCTGCCCCGAAAGAAGCCACGTCCGAAATCAACGCTGCCGTCCCGGCCGCCGCCTGCGCCGCGTCCAGCGGACTGCTGCCCGCTTCACTCCACTGGCGCTTCAGGTCCCGGCGATTCCGGTCGAGCTGAGTCTCGGGCGTGAACACGGTGAGGATCCGACCGTCCTCGGTGGGCGACCAAGTCGAGGTACCGCCCTCCTCCAACAAGGCCTGCAGCTCCGGCGACAGCCGCTCCTTGGACAGCGCCACCCGCCGGCCGGCACTGTCCACACCGACCGGGACGCCGCCGGATTCCCCCGGCAGGTTTTCCCACTTGCTCACCTCGACGGTGGCAGGCGCGGACAGCGGGACAGCCGTCTGGGCGTTGACCGGCACCGTGTAGTTCACTTTCGGTGGCGCCGAGGAAGGCTCGACTCCGGCGTCACGAATCCGCTCCCACCCGGTCGCTTCCGCGTTGTATTCGTCGGCAAACCGGTTGGTGGTCTCCCACGCGGTCACTGACCCGGTGGCTCCTTCGTTGCGGTGCGCTGCGTACTCGTAGGCCTTGCTTCTGGTCGCCGCGGCGTTGCGTGCGGCCACGTCGCGCGCTGCTGCGGACCGATCGACCTTCGGCTGTGGCATCGTCAGCAGGGGATCCTGCTCGACCTCCGGGCCGGGGGTGGCTTGCAGGAGCGGCTGGAGCATGGCTCCGACACCACCGTCATCGGGCTTCGCACGATTCGCCTGCTCCCCCGTCTTCGCGGCCGCGACCGCCGGCTGCCCGGCCGGTTCTTCCCGGCCCGGCGACTTGTCCTTCTCGTCGTGCGAGCCGGTCTCGTCACCTCGCTCCTGCGACTTCTTCTCGCGCTGCGGTTTCCCTTCGTCCGCCTGATCCGGTGGCGAATTCCCGTCTTTCTGCTTGTCTTCCTTCTTGTCGTTGTTCGACCTCGCCGAATCCGCGAGCTTCTTGGCCGAATCCGCGATTTTGAGGAATCCGCCGCCGGGGACCAGCTTCGCGGCCTCCACGACGTTCGGCGACGGCTTGGCAGGCGCCTGATTGCCGTCAGCATCCACGGCGATCGGCTTGGCTTGCGCCGGCGCCGCGGCCAGCACCCCGAACGCCACCGCCAGGAACCCGCCCGACATGGCGTACTTGAGCGCATTCCCCACCGGTGCCCCGGTCTCGTCGTCCATCGATGACTCCCCTCTGCCGTGCCCGCCGCGACGGAACCGCCGCCGGCACAGCCTGGGACAAACCGGTTCAGCACCGGTTCATCGTCATCAAAACCTCAGGAACCACCCGGCAAGGTGGGCGGCACAGAACCACGGATACAGCGAAGGTGTCGGAAATGCTCTTCCATGTTCTCGGCCCGATCGAGGTCCGCTCGAACGGCGCCCTGCTCCGGATCAAGCCGGGTAAGCCGACGAAGCTGCTGGCAACGTTGCTGCTGCACCGCAACACGTGGGTGAGCATGGACCGGTTGATCGACGTGCTGTGGCACGATCGGACGGTGCCGGCATCGGCGGCGGGCAACGTGAAGTCCTACGTCTGCGGCATGCGCCACGCACTGCCCGAGGCCTGCATCGACAGCCGTGCAGGCGCGTATCGGATTCGCGCCGGCCTCGCCGAGGTCGACGCCGATCACGTCGCCGAGAGCGCCGTCGATGCCCGGATCGCCCTCGCTCACAACGAGCCCGGGCGCGCCGTCTCGCTGCTCACCGAGACGCTGGCCCTCTGGCGCGGCACGCCGTTCCAGGACCTGGCCGAGGAGGTCCGCGCGCCGGAGACCGCCCGCCTCGACGAAGTGCGCTGGGAGCTGCGGGAACTGCTGGCCGAGTCCTACCGCGCCCTCGGCCGGTCCGCCGACGCCATCGGTCTGCTCAGCGCCATGACCTGCGATGACCCGCTGCGCGAGAACGTCTGGGCGCGGCTGGTGACGCTGCTGCACGAGACCGGACGGCGCGGCGCGGCGCTCGCCACCTACCGCCGTGCGCGCTCGGCGATCGTGCGTGACCTCGGCATCGAGCCGGGTGCCGAGCTCGTCGGCGCGCACCGCATGGTGCTGGAGCGGGCTTGAACTCCGGTCAGGAGCGTGCGGGGGTCGAGGGCCGCGCGCAGGCGGAGGCGCAGGCCGCGACCGGCCAGACCGCGCTGGACGGTGAGGACCGCGGCCCAGGCCTGGTGACCCGCTTGCGCGCCGGGAGCGTTGCCGGACCACAGGACTTGATCCACGGTGACGCCCAGCTCCCGTATTCCGTCCACTATGGATGGAGTGCCGATACCGTGGGCGGCTGCAGCCAGGTCGCGAGCCGTCATCCCGGCCGTCCACGGAACACTGTGGTCACGAAGGCGGTCGCGGACCTCGAGCCACGCGCCGAGCACCGCGCCCGCACCCGTCCGGCGCCGCCGTCGCCGTGAACGGACGAACTTGGCCACCGGGACACCGACGAGCCCGGCCAGGAACAACGCCGCCGGCCCGGCGAGCACCCAGAGCACCGGGAACGACCGATCTCCGTTGCCCGCGTCGCCCGCACCGCCGGGGCCCTTGACCGGTGCGACCGGCGCGTCGTGCAACTGCGTCGCCGGAGGCAGCTGGGCACGAGCCTGAGCGGTGACCTCGGAAAGACCCGCGGGGCCACCGGCACCACCGAGGCGGGTGGTGCCGGTCGGATCCAGCGGCACCCAGCCGGCACCGGCGACCGCCACCTCGGGCCAGGCCAGGACATCGCCGTTGCGGACGGTGTAGCCGCCGCCGGCGTCCGGCACGGCCGGGCTGCGGAAGCCGACGACCAGGCGAGCCGGGATGCCGACGATGCGGGCGAGCGCGACGTACGCGGCCGCGAACTGCTCACTCGTCCCACGCCGGGTCTCGAACAGGAACTTCCGCAGCTGCGGCCAGCCGTTGCCGCTCGGCAGGCCGGTGCTCGCCGCGGTGTGGTAGCCCTCGCGAAAGAACCGCTCCAGCGTGAGCGCCGCCTGGAAACTGGGGCGCAAGCCGCCGACGGCGGCCCGCGCCATCGCCTCGGCTTCCGCGGGTGGCTCGCCGATCATGCCGAGCCCACCCGGTGCCCGCTGGTCGATCGCGGCGGCCGAGAGGTCGGCGACCGGGACCTGCGGTTCCCACCAGCTCAGCCGGTACTCGCCGGTGGGGCGCGGCAGCCACAGCGAGCCCTGCGACTCCTCGACCAGCGGATCGGCTCCGCTGACGGCAGCGGGCCAGGTCTGGCTCGGCAGCCACGGCCCGCCGAGGTCGCCAAGCCGGATCGTCGCCGTCCGTTCCCGGGAGGGCACCGTCACCAACGGACTCTGCGGCAACTCCGCGCCGAGCCGCCGGTAGCGGCTGCCTGGCGTCCAGTTGACGCCGTCGAAGGTGTCGAGCACGACCAGCGGCCACCGGTCGGGACGCGCGTCGCCGCGGACGGAGAACATCGGCACGTCGGGATGCTCCAGCCGGTTGGCGATGTCGTCCAATGGCCCGGCCACGCGCCCGCTCACCGGCGCCGGCTGGTCCTGCTTCAGCGAATACGCCCGGCCCGGACCGGGAAGCAGCAGCCCCGCCGCGACCGCCGCGGCGAGCCCGAGGACCACCACCGGCACACCGGAGGAGAACGCCGACGCTGTTCGGCGAGCACGGCGCGCCGGCTTCTCCTCGCCGGGACGGGTCAGGGCGAACAACGCACCCACGACAGCCGCGTAACCGAGCCCGGCGGCGACGGCCGCGAGTCCCGACAGCGCGACGTAAAGCTGGCTCACGACGACCACCGCGAAACTCGGGATCAGCGCCACCAGCGGCTTCCGGGAACGCAGCAGCAGTTCGATTCCGAGCACCCCGGCCGGCCATGCCAGCAACGGGACGAACAGCAGCTGGTCCGGCGACGGCCGCGCGGGCCAGGTCGATTGCAGGGTCAGCCGCCAGGACTCGGTGATCCCGGACGCCAGCGCGGAGAACGTCTCACCGGTCGGCAGCCCGGCTGCCGTCGTCGGAAAGGGCACGGTCTCGACGACAGCGAGCAGCCCGGCCACGAGGAGCAGCAGCGGACGCCACGCGGCAAGCACCTCAGTACGCGCACACAGCTGGGCGACCCCGAACAGCACCGCCGCGGGTACCAGGAGCGGTGCGAGCAACGCCGCCACCCCGAACACCGGCACGAAGAACAAGCCCGCGACGACAGCCGCGAGCACCACGCACAGCACGCTGAACCGGCCGGGCATCACACCACCTCGTTCCACCGGCGCACGGCGTTCGCGGCGCTGTCGGCGCTCAGCACCCGCGCGCCCGGAATCACTGGCGGGACACCGCCGGAACCCAGAGCCAGTACGAAGAACGACGAATATCGTGCCCGCAGCCCGGCAAGACCACCGAGTGTGCCGAGCCCGCCCGCTCCCGACGTCACCACTGTCAGGCAGCCACCCTGATGCCGGACGGCGGACAGCACGCCCGGCACGAGTGCCTGCTCGGCGCCGGAGTCCTGGCGTACCTGGCACAGCTCGTCGAGCAGTTGCCTGACCGCGAGCAGGCCGCCGGACGTCGCGAGGTCGACGCCGCCCGAGGTGACCAGCCTGCTGTGGTGCCCGGCAGTGGCGGACGCGGCGAGCAGTGATGCCGCAAGATCGACGGCCTCCTCGAAAAGGGCCGGCGACAACGCATCACCTCGAGTGTCGAGCAGCAGGGTGAAGCGCGGCTGCTCCGGGTCGGCGTAGTCGCGGACCATCATCCGGCCGGTCCGCGCGGTCGCTTTCCAGTGCAGGTGCCGGACTTCGTCGCCGGGCTGGTACTCGCGGACGTCGCGCAGGTCGAGTGAGCCCCTCAACGAGTCGTCAGTGGTGGCGCCGTCGTGGTGGTGCCGGGGGAAGCCGCCGATCAGGGCGCGCGCCGGGTATTTGCGCGGGTGCACCCACAACGTGCCGGTCTCGCCCGCCGGATGCCGGTTGCGGGCGAGGCCGAAGGGATCGGCGCGCTGCAGCGTCAGCGGCCCGACGGCCATCAGCCCGCGGGCAGCGGTCGGCAGCTCGTACTGGTACGTCGCCTCCGCGCCCTCGGCCAGCGCACGCACCTGGACCGTCCGGGTACTCCCGCCGGCGTGGTCCCACGCGGCGAAGCCGGCCTGGGGCCTGCCGGCGAGATTGCGGACCCGCAGCTTCGCCAAGGCCGGACGGCCTCGCTCGACCCGGTCCGGGTAGACGACCCGGGTCACCGCGACCCGCATGCCGCGGGCGGTGACGGCGACGGCAGCCGGCAGGGCGCCGAGCCCGATCGCGCCGAGCACGCGAAACAGCGGGTACCCCGCCCACTCCGCTGTCGCGACCAGCACCACGGACACCACGAGGACGGCGACACCGCGCGGGGTCAGCCGCATGGTCAGCGGCCCGCGTGGTTCATCGCCGGAGCCGGCGTTGTGGCCAAGACCTCGGCCACGACGTCGGCCGCGCCGAGCCGGCCGAGCTCGGCCTCGGCGGTGAGCACCAGCCGGTGCGTGAAGACCGGCACGGCCACGTCCTTGAGGTCGTCCGGCGTGACGAACCCGCGCCCTTCGGTCGCAGCCATGGCCTGGGCGGCGCGCACCAGCGCGATGCTCCCGCGCGGGCTCACCCCGAACCGCACCGCCGCGTGTTCGCGGGTCGCTCCGGCGAGACGTGCGGCGTACTCGACGACCGCGCGGTCGAGGTGTGAGGCACGCACCTCGGCGATCGCGTCGAGCAACATCGGGACGTCGACCACGGCCGGGAGGTCGTCGGGTGATACGCCCGCGCAGTCGCTCATGATCACCATGACCTCGGCGTCGAGATCGGGGTAACCGACGGACAAGCGCATCAGAAACCGGTCGAGCTGAGCCTCGGGCAGCCGGTAGGTGCCCTCCATCTCGATCGGGTTCTGAGTGGCGATGACGAGGAAAGGCCGCGGTACGTCATGGGAGACGGCGTCGACGGTGACCCGTCGTTCGGACATCACCTCCAGCAGCGCGGACTGCGTTTTGGGCGTGCCGCGGTTGATTTCGTCGGCCACGACGATGTTCGAAAACACCCCACCGGGGTGGAAGGTGAAGCGCTCGTCCTTCTGGTGGTAGACGGTCACGCCGGTGATGTCGCCGGGAAGCAGGTCCGGAGTGAACTGGATCCGGCTCCAGCTGCCACCGATGCTGCGCGCCAGGCACCGTGCAAGCGTCGTCTTACCGAGGCCGGGGACGTCCTCGAGCAGCAGGTGCCCCTCGGCGAACAGGGCGGCGACGGCGAGCCGGACCACCTCCGGCTTGCCGCGGATCACCCCCTGGATGTTCCGTGCGATCAGCGCGTAGGCCTCACCGGCCCTCGACTCACCCATGGTGACTCCCCACCTCGTCGAACCTCACGCACCAGCCCTCTTTCTGCGAGGTACGGATCCCACCGACCGTAATCCCGGTGTCCCGGGACCGGTCCCGGGACACCGCTTGTCATCGAAACCTCAGGTCCCGGATGTGACGGTGACTGCGCAACGACCGGATCGTCGGATTGGCGGGCACAGATGTCCCTACACAGCAACGAGAAGAAGACCAGGATTCGCAGCGCGGTTGCGGCGACTCTGCTCGCCGGTCTGGCGCTGGCCGGATGCGGGGGCGAGGAGTCCCCGGCGGCTCACGCCGTCGCGTCGCGCGCGCCGGTTCCCGCTCCTTCGACAACGCCGGTGCCAACCCGTCCGATCGACATCTTCCGGCTTTACCGCGTCCGCTCGCTGTCCGCGACCATGGGCACGGCCTGCTCGGGCCACCCTGCGCCGACCGACACCGCGTGCGGGCAGCAGCTCGACGCAATTCGCCGGACCGCGGCCGGGTTCCCGGTCACGCTCGCCAAGGCGATTCCCGGCAAGGACTTCCCGAAGATCCGGGAGGCCATGGACCAGCTCACGAAATCGATCGACCTGCTGAAGCAGATGAACTGCTACGGCCTGGGCGAACCGGGCAAACGGCCCGGCAAGAACGAGGCCGGGCTGTGCGGAACCTTCGGCACCTTGGCGTTGCTCGGCTGGCTCAGCTTCGAAACCACGGTGGAGCAGTCCTGAGCCACGCGTAGCCGACGAACGGTCCCTTCGCGTCAGAACGCGAAAGGACCGTTCGTCGGCCTGCCGGACCGCTGCCGGCGTCGGACTCACTCGTCAGGGTGTTGGTGCCGTCGGCGGCTTGACGAAGACCCGGATCCTGGTGCCATCGTCGATCCGGTAGTCGCCCGCTTTGTTGCCGCGCAGCTGATTGCCCAGCGCAGCGCCCGAACCCCTGTTGTCCGAACGACCGATGTGCCGGACGCTGGCCCCCTTGCCGCCCTCCTTGAACACCGCCCGTGGCCACTCGTCCCGATCCTTGAACAGCTTGCGGCGCACGCTGCGCAGCGATGCCTTGCGGCGCCCCTTGGGGTCGTTCACGGTGTTCGCCACCCCACCCACGAGGTCGCCGGCGGTCTGCTCGACCTTGCGCGAAGCCTCTTCGTCACCCTGAACGGCTTTGTCGAGCGTACCAACGAGTTCCGCGGTCGACGTCACGTTGTCGTGCACGGCCGCATAAGCGCCGGCGGCCAGCCTCCGGGCTGTGGTGCCCACATCGGGAGCCTTGTTCGGATCGTTCTTCTCTTCGTCGATCTGCTCCTGCGCCAACTGCCGGGAACTCCTCAACCCCGAATCGATGAATTCATCCGCCTCTTCCAGCGCCGCGCCGATCCACTCGCGGAGGCTCTTCGGCTGCACCACCGCGGTTGCCTTGCCACTGGCCCTTTCCGAGACCTGCGCCTGCCGATCTTCCGCTCTCTGCTTCGCGCTCTCCCCCGAACCCTGCGACTTCGGCTGCGCCGCTTTCCCTTTTTCCGCAGCGCCCTTCGCCGCGTTGGCGGACTTGACGAACACCCCGGCCACCGGAACAGCGGACGCCGCCTTCGCGGCCACCTCCCGAGCCTTCGAGGTATCCGGATCGTTGCCCTTGTTCTTCGAGCTCTTCTGATCGCCGGAGTTGCCACTTGGCGTCGCCTTCTGCTGCTTACCACTGTCACCGGCACATCGGTGTCCACGGGCATCGGCGCAGCCTCTGCTGCTTCGCAGCCGAACACGCCGAAGGCCACGGCCAGCAAACCACCCGAAAGCGAGTACAGCACCGCGCGGCGCAGATCGATCCCCGGACCGAGCACCTCGCCGGCAGTCGGTTCTCGCTGCAGCCGCGGTGCACGGCGATATCACCCGGTTCATACACTTTCCCTTGAACGGTCGTGGATCTCTTCAGCCAGCGAACTGCCCATCAGGCCGCCGAAAATCCCCGCGGCGACGCCGATGACCAGACCGACCGGCGACGTGGCGAGCGCGCCGGCGACAACGCCGAATACGACGGAGCCCGAGACACCACCGATTCCCGTTACCGCGCCGAGGCTGAGCGGTGCCCTTGGCTCGAGCGGCGGCAGGTAATACGTTTCGGAGAACTCCTCGCTGCGTTCCGGCACCTCGACAGGCGCCTTCTGGCCGAACCACACCTGGTGCGGGATCACGATGTAGTAAGCGTCTTCGAGCGCCAATGCCGCGCTCACGACGTCACCACGCGTCCGCGGAGACAGTGCCGTTGGTCGCCGTCGCGGTCGACGTCGACCACGCGCCGCCGGATGAGGCGGACGCGGTCTTCGTGACCACCTTGCCGTGCTTGCTGTGAGTCCGCTTCACGTGCTCGGTCTCCCGCACGGGCGCGTCGTCGCACGGTTCCTTCTTGGTCTTGAGGCCGTCGCGGATCTTCTTGAGATCCGTCTTCGTCTTGCCGAGCGTGTCCTTGGCCTTGTGGAGCGCCTTGCCCGCCTCGTCGAAGGTCTTTTCCGCGTCCCGGACGGCCTGGTGCGCGTCGCCGACCGCCTTGACGGCGTCGTCGAGAGCTTGATTGCCGGCGACGGTCGGCCGGACCTCCTGCTTCTTGACGACCGGCGCGGCGGCCTGGACCGCGGCCCGCACGACGTACCGCGTGGTCGAAGCGTCGACCTTCTTCTGCACCGCCGACGAGCGGGTCCGCGACGACGACTTGGCGTGTTTCGCGGTCGTCTGCTTGGGCAGGATCGGCCGCGTCGCCGCGATGGCCGGACGGTGCGCCGCCGCGGGCGCCACGTGCTGCGGCTCCGGCTTCTTCGGCCCGTCGACCGTGTGCTGCGGCTTGGCGATCCCGGCCTGCGGAGCAGCGACGGCGGGAGGAGCCTGCTGCGGAACCGGAACGACCTGAGGTGCGGTCTGAGGTGCGGCGGCCTGAGCAGGCTTCACGTCGTGGTTTTCCTGGCCGTCTTCGGCGAGCGCGCTCGCCGTCGATGCCCCGATCGCCGCGGTGGCCAGCCCCGCCACCCCGTAAACGGCCGCCCGCTTGAGATTCCGCTTCATTCCCTCACCTCGCTGGTCATCGGCGACCGGTCGCCGCCACGCCGCAACAATCTCCCGAAGGGGTCCAGCACGAATACATCAGCGATACATCCGGGCGGATTCAACGCCGAAATCGGGCCGCAATGACAGCAACCTGCCACGCCGGGCGCGCCGCGGCGGATGCGTTCCTAGAATGGGAGTTCACGCCCGCGCGAAGCCGGGCATCGGCACGAGCGCGAGGACGAGCAGGACCATGGCGGACACGGAACACGGCGAACTGGTGCCACTTGGCGAGGGCCCGGTCGCTCAAGTGCTGGCCGGGGTGCACGGCACGACCGGCGAAGCGTTCGCGCTCAAGGTGTACCCGGGAAAGCTGGATCGCCGGACCCGCAACGAGCTCGACAAGGAACTGAGCGCGCTCGCCGGGTTGCGCGATCTGGGTACCGCGCTCGTGCCGGACGAGGTCTGGGAACTCCCCGACGGACGCTGTGGGATCCGGATGGACCTGTGCGCGCAGTCGTTGCCGGAACTGGTCGCCGCGTTCGGGCCGCTGTCGATCACCGACACCCTGGCGCTCGGCGAAGCCCTCGCCTCGACACTCGCCGAGGCGCACCAAGCCGGGCTCGTCCACGGCGGTGTCACGCCGGGCAACGTGCTGTTCCGGCCGTCCGGCGCCCCGGTACTGGCCGACTTCGGCTTGACCCTGCGGCAGATCTTCCCCCGCGACCCGGAAAGCGGCGTCGAATACCTCGCGCCCGAAACCGTGCGCGACGGGACCATCGACGAACGCACCGACCTGTACGGCCTCGGTGCTGTCCTGTACCTCGCGCTGTCCGGGCGGCCTCCGCACCAGGGCCGGCCCGGCGAACCCGCGGACGCGGTGACCCTCCGGGTCCTCAACGGCGACGTCACTCCACTGGACCGGCCCGATCTGCCCGCCGGCCTCGCTCATCTGGTGTCGTCACTGCTCGCCGGCAACCCGGACGCGCGGCCGATCGACGCCGCCCTCGTCGTCACCCGGATCGGCGCGATGATCGGCCCCGCCGTCCCCGGGAACCACCCCGCACCGAGCACTTCCGGAGCCGTGCTTCCGGCGCGACCGCTCGGCGAGCTGGTGGTCGAGTACGGACCCACCACCGGCACGCCGCGAAAGCGCCGCACCGCGCTGACCGCCGCGGCCGCCGCAGGCGCGGCCGCGCTCGCCGTCGTCGCGGTGGTCGTCTTGACGAACCGGCCGGAGGAACTGAGCGTTCCCCCGGAGCCGGCACCCACGACCGCCCGGCCGACGCCGTCGCCGGTGGCCGCACAGGTCGAACTCGCGACACCGGCCGACCACGACACCTATGTGGACCTCAGCTGGCGCAGCAGCACACCCGACCTCGACTACGCCGTCGTCGTCGCCCCCGAGGGCAAGCCGAACCACATCGAGTACGTGCGGCGCGAGACGAGTCACCGCGTGGACGTGGAGCCGTCGCTGAAGTACTGCTTCGTCATCCAGGGCACGAACAGCTTGCTGACCGTCCAAAGTGCACCGCAGGGCATCCGGGGCGCACACTGCACGCAGTAGGCCGCACTCAGTCAGGCGGCCAGGTGTACTTGGGGGACGAGACGCCGTTGTCCGCGGTCACCCAAGCCTGCTTGCCGACCGCGCCGAAGTCGAACGCCTCGAAGGTGACAGCACCGTTCGCATCGGTGGTGAACGAGCGGCCCTCGTTCGAGTAGGTACATCCGCAGTGCGGTGTGAAGTGGTACTCGGTGTTGGGCGCGAACCCGCGCACCACCACGTGCATCTTGGCGCAATCCGGTGCCGAACACTCCGCCGGGTCCGGCTCGTAGGTCCCGGTCTTCCCCCGGGTCACGGTGATCGTCGGTTTCGGGATCGCCGGGCCGGTCACCTTCGCCGTGGCCGGTGTGCCGCGCCCGGCACTGTTCTCCGCGACCACGGTGACCGTGTAGGTGATGCCCGCGCGCAGCCCGGGGATCACCGTGGACCGCGCGGTGCCCGCCAAATCGGCGAACCCCGCTCCGGCGCCGGACGACGGCTTCCACGTCACGTGGTAAGCCGTGACCGCGGCTCGGTTGTCGGCCGCCGCGCCCCAGGTGACCCGCGCATCACTGCCCTGCAACCGCGCGGTGAGCCGGGCCGGGATGCCCGGTGGGCTCGGCGGGAGGGGCTTCTGCTGCTGCGTCACCGGCGGGTCCGCCTTCCGCGCCGGCGGAGGCTGCTGCTTCGGACCGTCCGCCCGTACGTCGGGCTTGGCCTTCGGCGGTTGCTGAGCCGGCGGCGGCTGGGTCGGCGGCGGCTGCGGTGAGGTGGCCGGGGCCGGGGCCTTGTCGGCGGCGACCGGCACCTGGCTGACCTTGCCGTCCGGGTCGACGACCAGGACGTGCTTGCCCTCGCCACCGTCAACGTAGACGCGCTTGTCGTCGCCGCGCACCAGCTGCGGGGTGCCCGATTCCGGCGGGATCGCCGTGGTCTGACGCCGGTTGCCGTCCGCACCGTAGGTGACCACGTGGTGGCGGGTCAGATCGAGGAGCACGACCGAGGACGCACTCGCCGTCGGCTTCGAATAGATCCCGTCGGGCAGGTCGACCTTGATCGGCTGCCCGGGCGCGCGCCCGGCTTCGAGCACGCCGGCGTCGAGCAGGGACAGCTGCCGCTTTTCCTGCTCCAGCACGGCGATCCGGCCGTCGGCGTCGGCCGGAGCGATCTGTGCCGCGGGCGAAAGGTCCTTACCGATCGCGACCGGTTCACCCGGCCTGTCCCCGGACACCTGCCGGATCGTGTCGGTCGTCGTGTCGACGAACACCGCGCGGTCACCCGCGATGCTGAGCGCGCCGGTGTGCCCCGCGCCGAGGTTGTCCCGGCAGGCCACCGTGTCGGCGTCCTTCGCCAGCCGGCACAGCGCGCCGGAGTCGGTGCGGTTGAGCCAGAGCGTGCCGTCCGGGGTGGCCACCGGGGTACCGAGCGGACCGCCCGCGGGCAGCGTGGTGAACCCGCTGCCGAGCCGGACGACCCGGCCTGCTTCCCGGTACACCAGGTACGGGCCGCCGGAGGCTTCCACGAGAGCCGGCCGCTCGCCCGATGGCGAGGGCAGCGTGCGGTCGACCGACAGGTTCGACTTGCCGAATTCGACGATGGTGGACTTGCCGATCACGTACCCGCTGGTCGGGCCCTGCACCACCTGGCTGCCCGGTTCGAGCCCGGCGACGGGCACCTGGGCGTCCACACTCTTGGCCGAACCGTTGACGAACAGCACGAGGTTGAGCGCCGGGCTGGCGATCCAATGCCCGGCCTGCGAGAGCTCCAGCCCTGGCAACGGCGAAGCGCCGCCGGACACGGCCACGCCGATGAGCACCGCGCAGACGCTGACGAGCGCGGTCATCGGAAGCCGGCGGAGTCCCCTCTTACCCACCCGGCGAGCGTAGAAGGTCCTGGTACACGAACCGGCCCTTTCGAATACATTCCCTGCTCGGGTCCGCACCGCACGTGACATTCATGCCTCCGGCAAGCTGAGTTCGAAGATCGCGCCGCCCTCTTCGGCGTTGTACACCCGCAGGACGCCGCTGTGGGCCTGGGCGACCCACCGGACGATGGACAGCCCGAGCCCGCTCGACCCGGCGCCGCTGGTGAACCGGTCGAACGTCTCCTCGGCGACCGCCGCGTCGATGCCGGGCCCGTGGTCCGCCACCGTCACCCGGCCGCCGGCCACGGTGATGTGCACGATCGCCTCGGACCCGGGACGTCGCCCGTGGCGCATGGCGTTGTCCAGCAGGTTCCCGATGGCCCGCTGAACCAGCGCGGGGTCCGCGAGCACCTTCGTCGGTGCCGCCGTCACCGTCACCTGAGCATCTTCCTTCGGCGTCTCGTCGACCACGCCGGTGACCAGCTGATCGAGCCAGACCGGCTGGATGGCCAGTGACTCGACTCCCGCCGCGAGCCGGGCGCGCACGAGCAGGCCGTCGATGATGCTGCCCATCCGCCCGGCCAGCCGGACCGTGCGCGGCAGCAGGTCGGCGCGTTCGGCCGGGTTCCGCAAGGCTGTTTCGGCCAGCGCGCGCAGCGCCGCCACCGGCGTGCGCAGGTCGTGCGCGGTTTCCGCGAGCAGGGTCTCCTGCTGTTCCAGCGCGGCCGTCGCGGGCCGGATCGCGCGCCCGGACAGGACGTGCCCCGCGACCGCCAGCACCGCGACGAGCAGCACGCAACCGCCGGCGACGAACAGCACCAGCCGATCGTGGTCCGTCTCCGCGCCCCGGGCGTCGGCGACGACGACCACCGCGCCGGCGTACTGGCCGGCGGTGTTGCGGAAGGGTTCCGCGCCGATCCTGACCAGCTCTCCGCCGGTACCGCTGCCGTAGCCGTTGAGGACGGCTTCACTGCGGACCGCCTGAGTCGCCCAAGCACGCAGCTTGGCGGGGTCCATCGGGACGCACGTCCGCGTGCTGGTGAAGTCCGCGAACCGGCCCGCACCGACGGGCAGGACCACGAATTGAGGGCACTGGTCGCCCACCGGGTCCTGGCCGACCAGTCCGGTGACGACCTCGTCGCCTTCCTTGACCAGGCGGGTGACCGCCGCGGTGACCCGGCTGGTCCGGCCGTCGAGGCGCACTTCGCGCTGCTGCGTGTCGGCCTGGACCGCGAGCCAGGCGAACACGATGAGGCCCGCCGCGTTGAGCCCGGTGAACAGCCAGGTGAGCAGCCGGCGCAGGCGGCGCAGCCGGTCGGCCGCCGATCGCCTCACCGGACGGCCAGCCGGTACCCGCGCCCGCGCACGGTGTGGATCAGCTCGGGTTCACGCAGCTTCAGGCGCAGCCTCCGGACCACGACGTCGACCACGTTGGACATCGGATCGGTCCGGCTGTCCCAGCAATGCTCGATCAGCTCGTCCCGCCCGACAGCTTGCTCGGGTCGGGCCAGCAAGAACTCGAGGACGGCGAACTCCTTGTCGCTCAAAGTGAGCAGCGTCCCGGATCGGCGGACTTCACGGCGGGCGCAGTCCATTTCCAGGTCGTCGTGCCGCAGTACGGAGGGCCGTCCCGAGCCGGAGCGGCGGCAAAGCGCCTTCACCCGCGCGGTCATTTCGGCCACGGCAAACGGTTTCACCAGGTAATCGTCGCCACCGTGCTCGAAGCCGGCCACCCGGTCGTCGAGGCTGTCGCGGGCCGTGAGGAACAGCACCGGCACCGCCCAGCCCTCCAGGCGGCGCCGGTGGACGTAGCCGATCGAGTCGCCGTCGGGCAGCATGCGGTCGAAGACAGCGCATTGGTAGTCCGCGTTCGCCAGCTCGACGTGCGCGCCGGCGAGGTCACCCGCTTGGCCGACCCGCAGGCCGGACGCGGCCAGCTCGGTGGTCACCGCCACCCGCAGGTCCTCGTCGTCCTCCACCACCAGCACCCGCGCGGCTGTCATCGGAACCTCATGTGCGCGGCGCGATCGTGGGAGCCATCCGGAACGGGGGTGTGAGCATGGTGCTCTTCCAGGTCCTGGGGCCGCTCGAGGTACATGGCCACGACGGTCTCGCGTGCCGGCTCGGCGGTGGGAAACCGGTCGCGGTGCTGGCCGCACTTCTCGTGCAGCCCAACGCGTGGGTCGCGGTGGACCGGCTGATCGAGGCCACCTGGCCGGAACAGGACGCGCCGGCGTCGGCCGAGGCCAACCTCAAGACCTACCTGTGGCGCCTGCGGCGGCTGCTGCCCTGTCACGACGACGGCGGCGCGCGCATCGAGAGCAGGCCCGGCGCCTACCTGCTGCGGGTCGCCCCGGGCGAGCTCGACGCCCAGTGCGCCGCCGAAGCGGCTGACGCCGCCCGGCACGCGCTGACCGAAGGTGCGGCGGCGACGGCGGTCGAACTGGCCACCGAAGCACTGGGCCGCTGGTGCGGGCGCCCGTACGAAGGACTGGGGCTCGACCTCGGCGACACCGTGGCGAGGCTGGACGACCTGCGTCGTGAGCTGTGGGCCTGCCTCGCCGAGGCGCAGCTGGAGCTCGGCCGCCCGGCCGACGCCGTCACGAGCCTGCGTTCGCTCACCTCGGACGATCCGCTGCGTGAAGACGCGTGGGCGCGGCTGGTCCGTGCGTGGCACGCGATGGGGCGGCCGGCCCAGGCGCTCGCCGCGTACCACGAGGCACGCCGCGTCCTGGCCGCCGAGCTGGGCGTCCGGCCGGGGCTGGAGCTGGCGGATGCGCTCCGGGCGCTGCACAGCGGCGCCCGCCCCGCCGAGCGGCCGCCCCGGCGCGAGCTGCCCCGCGACACACCGTTGTTCACCGGCCGCACCCGGGAGCTCGAGGTCCTGGCCGACGCGTGCACCGGCAACCCGCGCGTCGCCGTCGTGACCGGCCCGGCCGGGGTCGGCAAGACGGCTCTCGCGGTGCACGCGGCGCACCGGCTGGCTGGGCGGTTCCCCGACGGCCAGCTCTACGTCGGTCTGCGTGCGGCAGGCTCGCCGGTGCCGGCCGCGACGGTACTGGCCAGGCTGCTGCACAGCATCGGCATCCCGCCCGCGCTCGTCCCGGCCGACGTGGGCGAACGGGCCGCGCTGTGGCGATCCGAACTCGCGTTCCGGCGGGTGCTGCTGGTCTTCGACGACGTCGCGGACCCCGCGCAGGTCGAGCCGCTGCTGCCCGCGACCGGCTCGAGCGCGGCGCTGATCACCGGCCGGGCCGGGAGTCTGCACATCGACGGCGCGGTCCGCGTCCGGCTCGGGCCGATGTCCCCGCGTGAGGCAAGAGCGCTGTTCCGCGCGGCGGCCGGGGAACGCGGTTCCGCCGTGGACGAGCCGGCCGTCGAAGCGACCGTACGGCGCTGTCGCGGCCTTCCGGGTGGGCTGCGCGAAGCGGCGGCGACTCCCGTGGTCCATCCACTGTGGACCACCGGGCAGCGCGAACCCGGGAAAGCCGCCTGAGCCATGCGCATCGACGAGGGGTTGAACGACCGGGAACGCATGCTGCTCACGTTGCTCACGGCCGGCTACACCGACGAGTCGGCGGCGGTCCGGCTGGGCATCTCGGTACGCACCGTCCGCCGGCTGGTCTCGGGCCTCATGGACCGGCTCGGCGCGCGAAGCCGGTTCCAGGCCGGTGTGAGGGCGGCCGATCGTGGTTGGCTCCTCGACGTGGGCTGAACGGCCGATCACGTTACGCTTTCGTCCATGCGCGTGCTGGTCACCGAAGACGACGAGGATCTCCGGGTAGCCGTGGAGGCCTCCCTGCGGGGTGCCGGATTCGCGGTGGACGTCGTCGCCGACCTGCCCGAGGCCGACGAAGCGGTGAGCGTCAACGCCTATGACTGCGCGGTGTTCGACCGGATGCTGCCCGCCGGCGACTCGCTGACCTACGTGGCGGGCCGCCGCCGGAGCGGCTGGGACGTGCCGGTCCTGTTCCTCACCGCGCGGGACACGGTGGACGACCGCATCGCCGGACTGACCTGGGGCGACGACTACCTGGTCAAGCCCTTCGCGATGGCCGAGTTCCTGGCTCGCGTGCGGAGCCTGTGCCGGCGCAGCGACCCCGGCCCGGCCCCCGTCCTGCGGTTCTCCGACCTCGAGCTGGACACCGGCCGCCACGAGGCCCGCCGCGGCGGCGTCCTGCTCACGCTGACCGGCAAGGAATTCGCCGTCCTGCACCGCCTGCTCGCCACGCCCGGCGAACCAGTCCGCCGCGCCGACCTGCTGGCCGCCGCCTGGGACGAGCTCGTTCCCCCGGCCACCAACGTCCTGGACGTCCTGATCGCCCAGCTGCGGGGCAAACTCGGCGAGCCAAGGGTGATCCACACGGTCCGCGGCACCGGTTACCTGCTCGGCCAAGCCCGGGGGAACGGCTAGCGCGGCAAGCACGGCCGAAGTGTCCGCGCGCTGATCGGCGAGCCGGCCGAAGCCACCTCCGTCGTCCTGCGGGGCACCTCCTGGCATCCCGGCCTCCTCATCGCCGTTCTGTCCCATTGGCGATCAGTGGGTTCTGTGCTGCATGACGCGCCGGGATATTTCCGCCGGGCCGAACATCTGCCCGAACGGCAGGGCTTTGCATTCCCGGCACAGGACCGCGCATGCCAGGCGCAAGCCCATCGGAACGCCGATCGCACAGTCCTCGACGATGACGTGCAGACGTCCGGGGCGAGACGAGCAGTTCTCGCACTTGTCTGCGGTCAGGCAGGGATTGGGAGCGGGAATCGGCTCCCGGACGGCCGGCCACTCGACCTTGGGGACGTCGCTCGCTCGCCAGAGCTTGTCGTTCGCTCGCCGGCGCTGGTCGGCTGCTCGCCGGCGCTGGTCGGCTGCTCGCCGGTGCTGGTCGGCTGCTCGCCGGCGCGCCAGTTCCCGGTCCAGTGCGGCCGATGCCGGCGGCAACGCTCGGAGGTACGAGGCCCGCGAGCCTCTGAACATCCGGCGCCACCACGGCGTGAGGAGGCCGAAGGCCACCCGGCGGCCCTCCAGGAAGGCTCGCAGCAACGCCGCGTCGTGTTCGGTCCTCAGCAGGTGCACCGCGCTGATCAAGCTTCGGCACAGCTCGGGGAGCCCGGCGGGGTCGCGGAACCCCGGCCGTGGGTGGACCACCGACTCCCCGGCCGGTTCCACCGGTGCGGCAGGAGGCCGCTTCGGCTCTTTCGGCGGAATGCGGTGCCGTGCCTTCTTCGGCTTCCGCTTCTTGGACCGCTGCATGCCTGATTTCTAGTTCACCACGGCGGGGACCGGTCCCAGCCCGCCTCCGCCGGCAGGGAGCCGAGGGCGTCGATGCCGAGCACGCTCACCCCGCCGGCCCCGGTGGACACGACGATGCCGACCACCTCGCCGAGTTCGTCCAGCACCGGACTGCCCACCTCGACCGGCGGGACCGGCGGAACCTGCGGCCCGACGTGGAACAGCCGGACGCCGGCCGCCGTGCCGAACCGCTCGATCAGGCCGGTGCCGCCGCCGGGAGTCCGCACCTGGTCACCGACACGCACGTGCCCGGGATACCCGAGCGGCGGCGGGTCGGTTCCGACCGGCTCGGCCAGCCGGAGCACGGCCACGTCGTGCTCCGGCACCTCCGGCCGGTGGATCCGGCCCACACCGCGGGTGCCCCCTCCGGTGGTGACGACGGCGTCCGCGGTGCGCCCCGCCCCGCCGGTGACCACGAGCCGATCCGAGATCAGGAATCCGGCGCGGGAATCCTCGCCGACCCGGACCCGGACCAGTGCGGTCGCCAGGTCTCCGGGCCGGTCCGGCTCGCCCACCCTCATCCGGGGGCAAGCGGGGGGTCGGGGAGCTCGAGCCATTCGAGGTCCATCGGCACCAGGGTCGTCGAGAGCACCAGCTCGCGCAGCAGGTTCACGGTCAGGGTCAGCCCCACCGGCTCCCCCACCTCCTCCCGCCGGAGCCCGTGCACGCCGGCGTCGGAAAGCCGTTGCCGGACCCGGAAAACGAGGTGTTCGACGCGTTTGACCGTCCAGTTCTCGCGAGGCCGTCGTTCGGCGAGCTCGGCGGCCGCCTGCTGACGGGACAGCGGCAGCGGGTGGGGGTCGTAGCCGAGGTACCGCTGCCCGAGCACCGCCAGTACGAGGTGCTCCTCCGGCGACAGCCGCCAGCGTTTCGGCGGCGCCGTCGGGTGCGTCGGGCGGCGCGTGGCGACACCGGCCTCGCCGTCGGAGACGAGCAGCTCCAGCACGTGCTCGCGGGTGCCGCGCAGGAACAGCGCGGTGTAGCCGTCGGCCAGCGGCAGCGGTTCGCTGTCGCGGTGCAGCAGGACGCTGTCGGACAGGCGGATCGGCGAGCGGCCGGTGTTGCTCAGCCACCAGCGGTCCCGCTCGCGCACGAGCAGCCCGTGGACCCGGCTGATCCGCACGTCCTCCTCGCCGACACAGACGTCGGCCTCCAGCCGGTTGCGCCCGAAGGTCACCCGGCTGCCGGGCGACGGCGGCACCGCGACGCCGCCGGTGACGGTGAGTGCGCTCAACATGCCCGGCACGGTGCCGGCGACGCCGTGCCGCAGGCTGCGCTGGTGGTGCGCGTCGAGGCGTTCGGTGGTCACGGCCACCTCCGTTCGTAAGCGCCGATGTCGAAGCCCGCGCCGGCGGGCCGGACGACGCCGTCGAGGTCGAACCCGGGGGCGTGCTCGGGGCTGCCGGCATCGACGGCGGCCGAGCGCGCGGCGAGGTGGTAGTCGCCGCGAGCCGGATCGGCGAACCCCGGATTGCCGACGAGGTTGTGGTCGGCGGCGAACGGCCCGGCGTCGACCGGCCCGTCACCGAACACGTTGTTCCGCAAGGTGTTCGTTCCGGTGAACCGGTCGGCGTCGATCAGCAGGGAGCCGCGGGCGTTGCCGGCGAAGGTGTTGTTGACGATCGTCAGGTCCCGCATCGTGCCGGTCGACTCGACCCACAGGCTCAGGCCGGCCTGCGCGTTGCCGGTGGACAGGTTGTCGAAGACCCGGACCTTCGACAGCAGCCGGCTTTCCGAGTAGTCCTCGACGGCGAGCCCGATCCCGGCCTTGGTGGCCTCGCGGGTACCGCCGACGACGTTGGCATATATGTCCACAGTGGACGATGAGTCGACGTAGATGTCCGGGCCGCGGTTGCCGGTCACGACGTTGTGGTGGATCTTCACCCGGGCAGCGTCGTCGTACTTGACGTCGATGCCTTCCTCGCCGTTGTCGTGCACGTGGCAGCCGGACACCTCGACGTCCGACGAGCCCGAGGCGATGCTCAGCGCTTCGTGGTCGGCCGCGGTGCCGCGGGCGTTGGTGCCGTGGATGTCGCAATGCGCGACACGCACCCGCCGGGTACCGACCAGGACGAGCCCGCCGTCGCGGGAGCCGTCGACCCCGAACCGGTCGAACACGAGGTCGTGCGCGCCCTCGGCGTACACGCCGAAGCCGGTCGAACCGGACACGGTCACGTCGGTGAACTCCAGCCAGCCGTGTCCGCCCACCACCAGGCCGCCGGCGCCGGTCAGCACCGCGGTGCCGCCTTCGCCGCGGAACCGGATGGGGTGGCCGGGGGAGCCGCCGCGGTGGACGGTCAGCCCGCCTGGGTGGCTGCCCGCCTCGATCGCGACGGTGTCCCCCGGCCGGGCCGCGTCGGCCGCGGCTTGGACGCTGGGGTACGTCCCGTGCGGCCCGACATGCCGGGTGCGCGGTCCCGGTCCGGCGGCCCCCTCGGCCGTCGGACCGGCGGCGGCCGCCACCAGGAGCGCCACGCCGGCCAGTACCCGTATCGACACTTCTCGTCCCGTCTCCTCCGGCCGTTTCCGGCCCCCGCTCTTTCTAGCCGGGGGCGCCGGGGACCGGTCCCCGGTTCACGGCAGCCGCCGGACGAGGACCTCCGCCAGCGAGCGAGCGGTCGCGCAGAGCGCTTGCCCATCGGCTGCCGCGGTGTCTTCGACGGAGACCTTGGCGACCTCCTCCCGGTCCGGAGGGGTACCGTTCAGCACCGGCAGCGCCGGGGTGTAGAGGCGGTGCACGACCATGACGGCGCACTCCGGGTGCCCGCCCGCCACCGGCGCGACGACGGCCTTGCGGTTCCCCAGGCGGATCCGGTCGCCCGGGACGTCCTTGTCCGCCTCGATCGGCCATTCCCGGCTGAACTCCACGCTGATCGTGCGTGGATCGTGCTCCCAGGTGCAGCCCCAGCCGCCGAACCCGCGGTCCGGTTTCTTGGCCTGGCCCAGCACGCCCGACGTCGTGGCGTCGTCGAGCAGGCCGCAGGCGTCGACGTGCGCCAGCGACCACTCCGGGAGCTGCGCGCGCCGCGGCAGCGGCCCGTTGGCGAGCGTGGTCAGCACGCCGGACAGCACCGACTCCGAGAAGGAGCACACCGGCGCCTCCTTCGCGCCGTCGTCCAGCGGGTGTGAGGTGACGACGATCCGGTTGGCGTCGGCCAGCGAGATGGCGCGCTCGCAGGAGCCGTCGCGGGCCTCGGGATACTCGATTTCGCCCATCTTGCCCGGCACCGGCGGCCGGGGCGGGTACCGCAGCGGGCCGGTCAGATCGAGCCGCGTCTGCATCTGCCCGGTCTTGCCGGTCAGCGTGGTCGTGACCACGCAGCTGCCGAAGTTCAGCACCTCGGGGTCCACGAACGGCTCCCCGAACGAGGTCAGCGAGTTGATCGAGATCGCCGCACACGGATCCGTCGCAGCCGGGTCGGCGCCGAGGGTGTTCGCCCCGGCCGGTGGGCTCGGGGTGGTCGCCCCGGCCGGTGCGCCGCCGGTGGTGGTCCACAGCGGCCGGCCGAGGACGAACCCCGCCACCAGCGCGGCCACCGCCGCCACCGCGGCCCCGGCGAGCAACCGGCGGCGCAGGTGGCGACCGGGTCGACGTAAAGGCACGGGCGCGTCCGCCGTGAGCAGCGTGACCGCCTCGGCGGCGCCGGGCCGGTCGGCCGGGTGCCGGGCCATCAGCGCGTCGAGCACCGGCGCGAACCGCCCCGCGCGCTCGGCGGGTGCGGGCCGCCCAGCGGCGGCGCGGCGCATCTGCGCAAACGGACCGTCCTCGCCCGGGCCCCACGGCGACCGGCCCTCGATCGCGGCGTAGAGGGTGGCCCCCAGCGAGAAGACGTCCGATGCGGGCCCGGCTTCGGCGCCGTCGGCCACCTCCGGCGCGACGTACCCGAGGGTGCCGGTGAGCTGGGCGCCGCCGGTGCGGGTGACCTCGGTCCAGCGGGCGATGCCCAGGTCGGTCAGCTTGGCGACGTCGTCCGCGGTCACCAGGACGTTGCCCGGCTTGACGTCGCGGTGGACGATTCCGCGGGAGTGCATGTCCGCGAGCGCCCCGGCGAGCTGCGCTCCGATCCGCCGGACTCGCTCCTCGGGCAGCGGCCCCCCGTCGTCGACGAGCTCCTCCAGGCTCCGGGCGGCCAGGTACTCCGTGACCAGCCACCGGGCGTCCCCGTCGACGACCGTGTCGAACACCGTGACGACGTTCGAGTGCAACAACCCGGCTCCGATCCGCGCCTCACGCCGGATCTGCCCGGCGTCCTCGCCCAGCGCCCGCTTCAGCGTCACCTGCCTGCCGAGCTCGAGATCGACCGCCCGCCAGACGACGCCCATACCACCCCGGCCGAGCTCCTCCTCCAGCCGATATCGGCTGGCCACGACTCGTCCCTTGGTCACGCGAGCAGTCTACGAAATCCGGTATCGGCTCGCTGACCCCGCGTCACCGCGGCGGCGGGCCGAACCGGTTCTCCCCCAGCTGGCCCCGCCCGCTCCAGAACGAGAGCAGGAAGAGCCAGCCGAAGCACGAGATGATGCCGACGCACCACCAGCCGGAACGCCCGACGTCGTGCAGCCGCCGGACCCCGACGCTGACGAACGGCACCACCCACGGCAGGTAGAGCACGGTGCCGACCGTGTAGAGCCATTCTTCGTCCGCGGCGTTCTCGACGACCCCGAGCGCCAGGACCAGCGGCACGTAGGCCAGGAAGAAGTACCAGAACTCCGGTCGCGAGGCCCGGCCCCGGAACCGGAAACTCAGCCGCACCGCCCGAGCCAGCGCGGCTCCGAAGCCGATCCTGTTCCGCTCGGTGGTGGCCGCCTTCAGCTGCATGCGCCGAGCGTGGGGGGCGTGGCCGGGGACGGGTCCCGGATCAGGTGTCCCGGGACCCGTCCCCGCGACTCCGCCCGATACTGCCGACGCAGCACGCAGCACGGGAAGTGGTGAGGCAGCAGTGGCCGAGACGGGCGAGTATCCGCGGGTGCGGCTGGCCTGCATCCACGGCGAGCGGCACCGCGAGTACGTCGTCGTGGCCACGACCACCGTCCGGTACTCGCTGAGCGACATCCCGGTTTCGCGGCCCGCCACCGGCCTCGTCGAAGCCACGGTGGCCTGCGGTTCGTGTGAAAGCCGATTGCCCGTGCGGGTGTTCAGCCCGGCCAAGCGCCGGCGGTGGAAGCTGGCCTGGTTCGGCTTGTTCCTGCTCGGGGCGTTGATCGCCACGCCGTCGACCCTCCGCCTGATCGCCTTGGACGCGCTCGACGAGCCGGCCTCGTTGCCGTACGTGCTGCCGATGCTCACCAACGTGCTCGGTCTCGGCGCGGCGGTCGTGGGAGCCATGTTCTTCTTGACCGAAGACGGAGTCCGGCTCACTTCACTGTGGGGCGACGCCGGCCACCGTCTCCGCCGATGGTGACCGGGACGCCGCCCGGCTGCGGAAACGGGGGACGTACCCGCCTGCTCCCGACGACGATCAGTTCGCCCGCGAGTCGCCGCGGCGGCTCGAGTCGCCGACCTGGTGCTCGGCTCGTGAGCGGGTGGCCTGGGCCCGCCGAATCCGCGCACCTTGCTCACCGCACGCTCCCCCGCGGCCGACGCTCCATCGCCAGCAGCACGTCGACCCGGATCAGCAGGGCAGAACCTGGACAGAAAGTTGCCCCTTCACATCCACCCGCTACGCGCGCACCGCCAGCGCGGGCTCATCAGCGGTTATGGGGGTGATCTCAGCAGCGTATAATCGGGTTGGTTCGACGACGGGACTGATCCAAGATCGGTGTTTTGGCACTCCACATACTGAGACGACCGGTTTGCCTGCCTACTTGGCGATCCAACCGGCAGTGGTGCCGTTGCCGAATTCCTTGACGTAGAGGGTGCTTCCCAGCCCGCCGTCAAGGCGTTGGTAGATGTCACCGATGTTTCCGGCCACAAGCACCGAGTCCCCGGGAAGGGCCGACTCCGTAGGATCACCGATTCCCGTCAAATGGCGCCCACCGCCCGAGTTCGGTTCTGAGCCACCTCGGCTGGCCGCGCCGCCGACGATCACCGCATGTTCGGGAAGGTTACTCAGTCCTACGATGGGCTTCGTGGCGTCGGCGCTCACACGGTTGAGCGCGCAGACGGGGGTGTGACGAATGCCTTTCCCATCGAACTCGACGCCGACGGCCGCACCTCCGATCGCATTGCTGACGATCGACAAGTCGTCGATGCTGTGGCTACCGGTCGCGACGCGGACGCCAGTTTTCCATGTGCCTAGACCCTCAGCCGTGATGTGGTTGTCGTGGATGGAGATCCTGTCCGTGTCCGAGCTTTCGGCGTAGACGAAGACTCCCCCGGTGCAGGAACCCGTCGAGATCACCATGTTCCCTTGGATGGCGATGTCATTTGCGGAAATCACGTCGATACCGGCCCCGGAGCGGGTGACGCAAAGGTTGCCGGAGACCAATGTCCGAGTCGCCGGACGGTGCGCTGCTCCACTGAGTCGTAGCGCGGACTCGATCTCAGCGTGAGCGTTGACCAGCAGATTGCCGGTGATCACCGACTCGCGGCCGCCCCGTTGGACGTGAAGGGGGATCCGCGCCGGGCCACTCTCGGGCACAATGACGGTGTTGCCTTGGATCGTCAACCGGTCGATGTCGGTGCTGAAGATCGAGCCGCCGATCACCAGGTTGTTCGTGAACTGCACACGGGTGAGGCGGTCGAGCCCGGAGATGCCGGACAGCGACACGGCGACGGTCTGGGTTCCGTGCACCATGAGGTTCGAATCGATGATGATGTCTCTGGGCGCGTTGTCATTGGTCGGCACCGGTCCGGTGGGCTCGAAGTCCAGGCAGGAGTCGGTGCTCGGCGGGGTCATCTCGATGTAGCAGCCGCGCACCCAGACCTGCTCCACGGCTCGCTGGAAGGCCACGCCAGACCGCTTATTCTGAACGATTTGGCAACGGTCGACCCGTACCTGCCGCACCTTGCCGTCCGCGCTGCTGAGCAGCCGGACGCCATCTCCCGCTGACTGATGGACACGCACCTGATCGACGGCGATCTCCTCGGAGCCATCATCGATGACGATGCCGTGCATCTGTTCGTTGACACTGCCTAGCGTCAGGTAAGAACCGTGGACCGAAAGGTCGCGCAGCGTCAGGCGAGTGCAGTTGCGCATCTGCACCACGTGCGCGTTGCGATCCAGCTTCTGGTCCGGCATCAGGCGTAGAATCGTGACCCCAAGGCCCGCGCCTCGCAAGGTCAGGTTCTTCAGCCCACTCAGCGAAATCGCGCCCTGCATCCGGCTCGAGATCGGGACTCGCGTGAAATCGTAGACACCAGGGCTGAACCTGATCTCCGCGGACTCGCCCTCCAGACCGCCGAGGCCGGCCAGCAGTGCCTCGAACCCGATTCGGGAGTCGGTGCGCCACACGTCGGCCAGACCATCGACGACCGTCCGTTGCGCCGGCGCAGCCAATGTCACCTGAGTGCTGCTTTGGAACGACTCGATGGTCGTCACGTGCCGCCCCGCCGCCCGGATCACCACGGGCTTGTCAAGATCGACGGAGGAGAACTTGGCAGTCTCACTCGCCAGCGCCGAGCTTCCCACCATCATGGCACCGTCGCCGATCGTGCGGTCACCGAGATCGACCGTGACGCCAGCGACTCTGATTCGTGCATAGTCGCTCAAAGCGACGCTGCCCGGATCATTCAGGATGGTCTTCACGGCCGAAACCGAAGTAGCAGACGCGTCGGCCAATTCGAGGTTCGTCGGGCCGACCACCTTCACCACGTCAGTGACCAGCGTTGAGCCGCCAACCCCAGCACCCGCCACGGTGATGCGCTGACCTGCGTGAATCCTGGCCAGGAAACGCCCGTGGTGTTCCGGCGCGAACGTCGCGTCCAAGGTTTTCTCACCAGCGACCATTGTCCCGTCGACATCGGTTCGCCTTATCAAGCGGCTGATCGTACCATCGAGATCCGCAGCACCGGGTATTGCGATGTTCTTTCCCACGTCCGCCGCACGTACCTCGCCATCGCCGTCTTTCAGCGCGGCGGTGTCTGCGGTAATCGACACTCGCTCCAGGAAGCGCCCGTCCGGTACGCACCCGAATTCGTCGACAGCAAGGACCGTTGCCATTTCAGTGGACCCCTTCGCCATCGCCGTCGGACAGACGACCACCCTTCACAGGGCGGATCCCATTGGCAAGCTCCGCAGGCGTGACGCTGATCTGGAAGTGCATGGTGTCCTTGCAGGTTTTCCACCGCCCTCCCCAAGCGAAGACCTGGTGGCCGTCAACCGTTCGAATAGCTTCGACAGCGGCGACCTGGTCTTCCGTGAAGCTGGTATCCGCGCGTTCAGAACGGACGTCTTCGCACCGCTCATCTTTGGTACTGGCCCGCGAAAACTTGACAACTCTCTGGTCGGGCGTTGCCCGGTTTACGTTACATTTCGGTTGCCTGTGGTCGATATCGATAGCCAGCCCATATGCGTGCAACGACTGAGTCTTCTGCCCTCCGATCTGACGGCAGACGTACACCCAGGCCCGGTGGGGTCTGTAGCCCGCACCGACGAGTGCTTGCTCAAGCGCTCGCCATGCATCGACCGTCTCCGGGTTTACCGGAGTGTTCCATTTACCGAACAGACGGAGATCGACCATGCGATGCGTCGCACATTCATAGGAACGCCAGGCTTTTCGTAGTTGCGCAGTCAACAAGATCCGTGGACGAACGTCGTCCCTCCCTGATTCTTGAGCGTCGATTTCCATATCTCCGCGGGAGTCCAAGGCAGAGATAGCCTCGTCGACAGCGTGACGGGCGAACTCCTCGGACTCGAACAGTTCCTCAGATTCAGCTACTTCGTCGGCTCTTCCCAGCAGCACCGACTCAGGAGCCGCGGTGTCCGAATACCGGTCGAACGGGATTTCGTGCCCCCGCCAACGCGATGACGGCTCGGACACGCTCTCTTCGCCAAGAAACGGGGATGTGCTCACCGGATTTCCTCCTCAGAGAACGCCTGTCACTGCGGGCTGGACGTGACCATTTGGTGACGGAGAAACGCCGCCGCGGACGGGCATGGCTTTGACGTCACGTCCGGTCGCGAGCGACCAATGCGTGATGATTGTCTGCATGTCGTTCCTGATCGGATTTCCCGCGGTCGGCAGGATGTAGAGCGCCTGAGCCCCCGCAGGGTCGTTGAAGACACCAGTCTCGAGGGCGGCGAGTACGGACGCGGCTGGTTGCGCCATTCGGAAATGACTCTCCGACTTGGCGTGCGCCGGCACGCCGACACGTTCGCCGATCTTCCGCAGTCTTTCTTCGGGGCTTGGCGCAGTCGCCTTGAGGTCGGCGACGATTGGCGAGTCGAACTCCACCGTGAGGTGCAGCCACGACATCGTCGCCACGTAGAAGAACTCCTCACGCGACAGGTTTCCAGACCGGCGCCTCGCCGAGAGCATGTTGAACAGATGCTGAGCGAGATTTGCGATCGCACTGTCGTCGGTTGCCCGCGGACCGGTGGTATTGGTGAAGTTCTCGATCCCTCGCCAAACTTCCGTCAGAAGTTTCTCGAACGTCGGCACGAAGTCGCGGTTGTATGCCTCAGCTTGCTCATAGGGATACCGGCCGCCATCCTTGGTACCGTGATTCAGGTCCATGCCGAACATCCGCCAGTAGGCATTACGTCGAGACGCGCAGATATCAGAACGCACGTAGCTCGTGAGAGATTGGATCGAACCAGGGGGTGCGTCCTTGAAGAACAGGTCCTCAGTGGCTCGCAGCCAATGCTGACCGTCGACCGACGGCACATCCAAGCGCTCGCCGTGCGCATACTCGTGGATCACCCGCCGGAAGATCTCGTAAATACGAGTGTTCTCAATCAAATATGCGTATATGAGATGGTCCCAAAGTCCTGTCTGCACCCGTTTGCCAAGAGGGTAGATCGAATTGGTGGAATCCAGAACCCAATCCTCGACGAACGAGCCGCGCGAGGCCAGCATGGAACTCGAACGCCTAGCAGTTCGCGTCGCATAGCCGGGGTCCGGCCCCGGTATCGTGGGGTCATCAAGACTGAAGCTCGGCCGCGCGGAATACGAGTTATTCCGCACGTACCAAGCCTCCTCAAGAAAATAGGAAAGCTGGAGCGGGTGGAGCAAGAACATCTTCCGTGCTCCAGCGTCGAGCGTCGGCGTTTTCTTGATCCCCGCCTGCTCTTGCAGCCAACTTGCCAGTTGTCGGTACACTTTGGTCACGCTTCCTTTGTCGTTGCGGCGGACGATGTCGATTCATTTCGCGACTTCTCCGCCACAGTGAAGAGAACAGCGCCGACCGCTGTGCCCAACGAGGTCGAGACGACAACCTTCACCTTGTCGCCGAGCGCGAGACCCGCGGGAACTGTGGTGGTAAATCCGTCCGCATTCGGACTGGGGGTCGCAGTTTGCTTCGCACCGAAGAAAATCTTCGGATTGCCTCCCAATTCGACACCCGTGATCCGCACCTCGTCCCCGACCCCGCCCACGAGCGGTTCGACCTTGGTGATCTGTGGGCGCGGTCGAACGGGGATTCTGGCCGGCTCCTCGAGCTTCCGAACTGGGCCGACCACTGTCGTGGCCACCTCCCGATATTGGCTGATGATCTCCTCCGGCGTCATCGGTAGTCCTTTCGGTGTATGTTCACGCGCTTTGCCGCGCGCTGCCGCCGATGCGAAGCATCCAGTCCTCGTGCTTTGCGGCGTAGTCTTGGGCCCGACGCGGAGTAGTGGCGACGCGCCAGCCGGCGAGTGCGAGCAGGCGCACACATTCCAACCAGGACCAGTGCACGGAACGGTCCTTACCCTGCTGGACTTCGAACTCAAGCGCGGTGAGCGCCTCGGGCCGCACGGTCGTGGGGTCTACCAACGCGACCAGGGAGCGCCCGCCGAAGGCCCGCTGCGGAGCCAGCAAGCAAAGCTCGGCCAACCTGGGCAGCAGCGGCATTGACGCCTCGACGACCTCGCGGACCGCATCAGGTGCGTGATCGAGGGGGTAGTTCCGGACCCAGGTAGCGGTCAGGTCGTCCCACGGTCCGGCGCCGTACGTGGTGCGGCACAGGGTCGTCCCGAACAGGATGCGCAGGTACGGGATGGGATGGGGATCGCCAACGGGGTAACGGAACACTGCCGCGGAACCGCCGGAAATGACCTGCTGCAGGCCGGCGACCGCCGCGTAGCCGATGTGGGCGAAGGCGAATACGTCGGCGGCGACCTCCGATACCCATTCCGTCCAGGCGCTGGCCGGACCTGTCGCACCGAGTTCCGCCGTCAATGCCTGCCCCAACTCGGCCGTCCACCCGGTGATGTGGGCGACCTGGTGGCCGGATTCGTGCAGTAGTGACGTCGGGAGCAGCAGACTGTGCCGAACGACTTTGATCGCGGCGACCGGGCTCGGGGCGCCGGCGTCCCACAGCCGCAGCCCAGCCCTGAGCACGCTCGCGCCGGCGCCTTTGTCCACGTAGGTCAACACCGGGGGAGCTGCATGCCCCAGTGGCCTGAGCGCGGCCGTCATGCTCTGCGCGGCCAGCAGGTCGCATGCGGTCAGCAGGGCAGCCTGACGTGGCGATGTCCGGGTGTTGACCGCGTCGCCGTAGAAATCGAGCACGGTCTCGCTCTGCAGCACCCGCTGTTTGAAGGCGAGCACCCGGCGACGCAGCATCGCAAGCTGCTGCTCGTCCTGGGCTTTCGCCACATCCGCGGCCAGCGTGTCCGCGGCCTCGCGAAGCCGGTCGACCACACCCGCGAGGTAGGACCGCAGAGTCATCCCCAGGTACTGCTCGAGACTGGACCAAGCCCACTCCGCCGCGAAGCTCTCGAGGTCGTCGAACGCCAGTGTGGCCGCCCGCCAATGCGCCAACTGGGCAGCGAGTTCGCTTCGCTCGGCCGATAGGTCGATCATCGCCGGTGCCCCGGTGTGATCACCGTCGTCGCGGTTGGAGCAGCACCCGTTCCGAGCACGAGCTCAGCCAACGAGGGCAGGCGCCCGCGTAGCGCCTGGTCGATGAGTTTCATACCCGGCGGGTGCGCGAAGGTGATCAGGATGGTCACGCCGTCCGCCGCGTTGGCCGCGGCATCCGCCAGACGACGACCGTGCTGTTCGAGGAATCCGGCGGTGAGGGTCGCGTGGAGCCAGCGCAGCAGCGTTCGGCAGAGCCAGCGGCGTAATGGCTCGGGAAGCCGGGACGCCGTTGTCCCCTGCTGGTAGTCCTGGGGCACCGACTCGTGGACGAACCGAATCCGCCGTGGGAACCGACCGGACATCGCTTCCTGTACACCAGCCTGAACCCTGACGAAGAGCATCCGGGCAAGGGCCGCTGCCTCGCTCGATCCTCGCGCGACTTTGGCCGCGATGGCCTGTGCGTCCGCCTCGCTCAAGTACAAGCGAACACGGATCTCGTCGGCCTTGAACCGGAAACTGACGCTCAGCCGGGTCGACCGGCGAAGCTGCCGCCCACGGACGGTGCTCCGCGTAGGTGCGGCCCCAGTGCCGGGAATCGCCAGCTGGTAGAAGCGCTGACCAGCGGCGACCGTGCGCGGAGTCGCCATGAACTCGGTGGGGATCTCCCGGCCGAGGCCTGGTTCGCCGAAGAGCAACCCAGCGGCCTCGGGCGTCAACGGCTGCATCTCCGACCAAGCTGCCGTGTTCGCCTCGGGCAGCTCCTGTTCGTAAGCAGCCACCCGAGCCAGAGAGGAGCCCGGAATCGCTTCATAGAGTCGCGCCCTGGCGGTGACGGGTCCAGTGACGCCGTAGCGGTCGCGGAGCACCACATCGAGACTGACGCCCCCGAATGTCTTGACGTGTCGTGCGGTCCGAGGTGTGATCCGGGCATCGAAGATCTGGCTGAAGCGCTTGTACCGCGGCCTGCCGCGCAGCGGGAGCAGCACCCAGGCGCCGTTGACGTCGGTCTCCCGCAGTTCGGGGAGCAGCAGCTGAGTCGGGAAATTGGCGGCGGCAGCGCCGTCGAAGGCCTCAGCGAGCGCCGCTTCCAGCAGGGGCTGACTGTCCAGAACGGCCTCATCCAGCTCGGCAACCTGACGGACGGTGTCCTCGACGGTCCCGGCCACCGCCGCGCCTGCGGCTCGTGTCTGCGTCGCTTCCGTGACCTCGAGGGTCATGAGCCGCAGTCCGGCATCCACGATGGCCTGGGACAGTGGCCGGCGCAGTGCAGGACCGACGAACCGCTGGATCATCTTGGCGAGATAGCCCGCCAGGAAGTTCACGACCTTCGGCCGTCCCGCGAGCTGGATGCCCAGCCGGAGCGCCGGCAGGATCGCGGGGAGGAAGTTCTGGATAACCGGACTGGGGTCCTCGCCGTCGCCAAGTTCGGTGATCTCGTTGATGAACCGTTCCCGTGCGTCCGGCAACTCGGCCGCTCCTTGGCCGTCGGCGCTGCGCATCTCCGACATCACCTCGGCCAGCGCGACGTCACCTTGGGTGGCGTCAGCCGCCAACAGCAACGATGCCAGGCCGAGATCGAGCTCCTGCTGGACCTGCCCGGGGTCGACGGTGGTGAGCTGGGTGTTGGGAGCCATTGCCTCCGCCGCCTCGGCCTTGAGACCCAGCAGGCGGGTAGCCAGTTGGGACGCCGCTGGGCGAAGGGCCGGAGGCAGCTTGTCGAGTGCCATGCGCAGAACCCGGTTGAGCAGCGGTCGTACGAGTTTCTTGAGCTTGCGCAAGATGATGGCGATGGGGTGAAACTTACCGATCAATTTCACGCCCTTGCTGACGACCTTCTTGACCTTGTTGAAGAAACCCCCGAGGAAATCCTCGAAAACCGGTGACAAAGCCGCTGCTCCGGTTGCGACTTCGCCGAGCAATCCGTCGAGCTCTCGCTGTGTCACGCCAGCTGGGTCGAGACCCTCCGCGGCGTGCGCCATGGCGTCAAGGCCCCGCTCGGCTTCCTCCTGCAAGCCGGAGAGATAGCTCGCGACGAAACGCTCCGCCGCTGCTTCGTGTGCCGACCGATCTTGCAGACCAACGTCGAATTGCTGTTCATATGCCTGGCGCACATCGTCGACCAGCTCATACAACGCCTCATCGAACTCGGGGTCATGGAGCTCGTCGAGCAGCTCGACCATCTCCGCGGCGCGCGGATTGTCCTCGTCCGTCCGACCGTCGCTGTAGTACTCGCCAACGAACGGCGAGGTGCCGGCAAGAACAGCACTCTGCGCCGGCTCGGTCGCCCCCACCACCAGAGACTCACCAAACGGCGTCTGGAGCCCATTTCCTGCTGACAGATGGCTTGTCGACATGGTCATTCACTCCCGTGAGCCCGGAGACCGTGCAGTCGCCAGCCAGGATGACGCCGTCGCGGCTCCTCGCCGTCTCCGCTGCGTCACCGGCCCGGCTCCACACCGTCGTCTGCCTGCGGCTACGCTCCGCCAGCACCTATGAGCGTGACGAGCCAATCCTCGAGCAGGCGGCCCGCGGCCGCCGCATTGGTCGCCCGGCCGAGCAGTCGGTCCTGGCCACGTTCACGACCGACTTCAAGAAACTCAATCAGTAACTGCGTGTTTCCGGCAGCACGAACCTCGACGCGCACCACCGCCACCTCATGGCGAACGCCGGTTGGAGGGCCCATCGTGCAGAGTCTGGTCCGGTCCTGTCACGAGCCCGGCACGCCACCGTCACCACGGGACCACAAGCCCAACGGCTCGATCAGCCGCTGCATGAGATCAGAGGGCTCGATGCCGAGCTCATCACGCAGTAGCGCCCGATATTCGTTGTACGAACGAAGCGCCTCGGCGACATTGCCCTCGGTCACATGCACCTCCACCACCAGGCGCCGGCAGCTTTCGCGAAGAGGCTCGGACTGAACCGATGCCAGAGCGGCAACAAGGGCGTCACCCAGGCAATGTCGCTCGATCAAGGCCGACGCCGCGCGCTCAAGCGCCTCCAGCCGCAACAGCCGAAGACGCTCACGGTCTGCGGCGACCCACCTGTCGTCCCAGTCGGGTAACAGGTCAGCGCAAGCGACGAGGGACGGCAGGTCGCCCAAGTCGTCAGGAGCCGGGTCATGGATGAGCCGTTGGGCAAGGCCTGACAACTCGGCCGCATCGACCTTCACCGCTGACGACAGCACCAGACGATCAGGGCCAGCTGACACCAGCTGGCCGCATGTTCGGCCGAGCCGCCACAATGTCGTCCGCAGGTTGTTGGCGGCACGCTTTTCAGTCGCACCGAACCAAAGAATTCCCGCCAACTTCGTCCGGCTCACCGGACGCTCCGTCAACGCCAGATAAGCCAAGACCCGTTCAACGCTATGGGGAACCGTCCGCCGTTCTCCTCCAACGAACAACTCAAACTCGCCAGTAAGCGTCAACCGGACTGAACCGGTCGCGCTCCTGCCGTCACGTAGCACCCCACCAAGCGTCACCATGATTCACCTTCGCCCTGGCCTTATCACGAGCCTGTTACGCGGCCGCGGGGTCCAGACGGCGACTACTGGTCAAGTCTTTCAGCTTAGGAGCCCGGACGATTAATCCGTTGAGCCAAAGAGGTTAATCGAGAAGACTTCTTGCCGAGCCGACGGCCGATCAGGCGTCCCCAGGGCGCAGGGGGCAACCCGGCTCAACCGTCGCCACCGTCAGCAAGCCGTCCACGATCAACGGCCGGATCGCGGCTGTCGCCGCATCAGCGCCGAAGCGCAATACGAAGTCGCGACCGTGCCGGTATGACGCGGGCACGCACCCGCTCGACGACCTGACGCTGCAGGACGACCAGTTCCGCAGCGGCTGCTGCTGACGAAGTACTCGCTGGGCTGGTCGTGGCCGTGGTGGGTGCAGCGGTACCGGCCGCACCCGCTCCTCTGCGGCCGGGCAGGACCGATCGACGTGTTCCCCGGCCACATGCACGAAGGCGCGCTCGACTTCCCGGCCACCTATCCGGCCGCGGAGTGGCCGCAGGCCCGCGGCACCGGCACGCCGTACGCACCAAGCTCGCCGACGTCCCGCCGGCCCGCGTACGTCCGTCGAGGACCGTTCCGGCCGACCGCACGCTGGTGGGGGGTTCGCTGTGCTACGGCGGGCAGGGCCCACCACCGCTGTTGCGGTGTCACCCCAGCATGGTCTTGCCGATGTGGTCGCCCCCGCCGGTGCCGCCCGGCAGCACGAAGTAGTACCCGCCGCCGAAGGGCAGGATGTAGCGCTCCAGCGACTCTCCCGCCAACCGCTTCTGGATGGTCGCGAAACCCCGCTCCACGTCGCGCTGGAAGCAGATGAAGAGGTGGCCCGCACGGCCCTCGCCGTCGCCGGACGAGTAACCGCGTCGCAGGATCCGGTGGGCCTCGCTTTCCGGCGTCCGCGGGTTCGCCCGCCGGATGTGGGCGTCCAGGGCGATCACCTCGCCCCGTGGGTCGCCCGCGTAGTCCGGGATCTCCTGTTCCCGCTGCCGGCCGAGCGGGGCCCCGCTTTCCTTGGCGCGGCCGAACACCCGTTCCTGGTCCGGCACGGGTTTCGAGTTCCACGTCGGCGTGGCCAGGCGGATGAGCCGAACCACCTGGTAGGTGCCGCCCGCGCACCACGCGGGCTCGTCGTCGCCCGGCTGGACCCACACGAGCCGGTCCATCAGTGCGGTGTCCGACGCGTCCGGGTTGCCCGCGCCCTCGCGGAACCCGAACAAGTTGCGGACCGGACCGTCCGGGTGGAACCCGGCTTGGCGCCAGCGCGGCACCAAGCCGGGAATCTTCGCACCCAGCGCGCGTTCGATCGGCTCGGCCGTCGCGGCGCCTGCCTGGACCAGCAGGTCCCCGTGGCACCACTCGGGGTCCAGCACGTCGCTGCGGAACGGTGGCATCGGCGTCAGCAAGCGGGGCCGTTCGATCCCGAAGCGCCCGTCGAACAACGACGCCCCCACCGCGACCGTCAGCGTGACCCCCGGTGCCGGTTCGCTCAGCGCCCGCAGGATCGCAGCCAGCCCTTCGCGGTCGCGCGCGGTCACGTCGAACGCCGCCAGCTCGATCCGCGGCGGAGCCGGGGTCACCACGCCGGGCTGCCGCGGACCGGCGGCCCGGCGTGGCGGCTCCGCCGTGGGGGCGCACCCGGCCAGGCCGAAGGCGCCGACCGCGGCCAGGAACGCCCGCCTGCCGACCGTCACGGCTGCCTCGCCAGGCCCACGGCCATCGAGCCGGTCGAGGCCGACCAGGGCTCCACCAGCACCACGTAGGTCCCGGCCGCGGACAGTGCGGGCAGGTCGTACGGCGTCAGGTTCGTCCGAGGTGCCCGGTCCACCAGCCTGGTGCCGTCCGGCCGGAACACGGTCACGTTGAAGGCCGTTTGCGGCGTCATCGTGCTACTGCCGAACGTCAGCCGCAGTCGGTCGCCGCTCGCGCCGGTGAAGGAGAGCTGGCCGTCCTGCCCGGCCCGGCCCACCGTCACCGTCGCCGCCGCGCCGCCGACCGTGATCGTGCCCGCGACGACGGGCTCGGACAAGGTCAGCGTCACCGTCCCCGTCGCGCTCCGCCTGGAGCTGACCACCAGCTCGTACCTGCCGGTCGACGGCAGCGGGGCGAACGTGTAGCTGTCCGGGCTGGTCAGCCCCCCGTAGGAGTCCAGCTGCGTGCCGTCCGGGTTGATCGCCGCGGCGTGGAACTCGCCGAAGCCCGCGGTCCCGCCGGTCGTCGCGAGGCCGAGCCGCTGCCCAGCGGCGCCGTCGACGGTGAGCCGCGCGTGCTGCCCGGGCCGGGTGAGGGTGACCGGCTTGGCCGGGCCGGTGGTAGTGAGGGCGCCGGCCGCCAGGTCTTCGGACAGCCACACGGTGACCGGACCGGTGCCACCGCCGAGCAGCAGCTCGTGGCTGCCCGTTCCGGTCAACGCGGCGATGGACGCGCCGCCGGTGTGGGCGGTCACCGAAACCAGCGAGCCGTCCGGTCCCGTCACGGTCGCGTTCGGGTGCAGGCTGGTGTCGGTGTACCCGAGGCCCAGCCGCTGCCCCGCCGTCCCGTCGAACCGCAGCCGCGCGCTCTGGCCCGGCCGGGACAGCGTGAGGGCCTTCCCCGCGCCGGTCGTGGTGACGCTGCCACCGTCCAGTTCGGACGAGAGCCACAGCTTGCCGCTGCCCGCGTCGCCGAAGTAGAAGCCGACGACGAGCCGGTACCGGCCGGTGGTGGTGGCCCGGAAGCGGCCCGGATAGTCGCTGAAGACGAGCTGGGTACCGCCGACCTTCGCGTTGTCCTGGTCGAACACGTCGATCGAGAACAGCTGGAACTCGGGCTGCTCGGTGAACCCGAGGTCGTACCAGGTGCCCGCCGTGGCGTCGAAGCCGACTTCGGCGAGCTGGCCGGCCTTAGCCAGGGTGAACGGATAGCCCTGCGCCGCGGTGTCGGTGCTGCCGACCAGCTTGCGGGCCAGCTGCGCGGTGACGCTGCCCGAGCCGGCGCCGTTCGGGTCGACGAACAACGAGTACCGGCCGGTCACCGCCAGCGTCGGCAACGGCGCCGAACGGCCGCTGCCCGCCGTGATGACGCCCGGCCCGTTGTTCGGCTCCACCGTGACCGCTCGCCCGGACGGGTCGGTCAGCCAGAACCGCGCGTTGGTGCCGACCGAGTTCGCCGTCAGACCGAAACCGAGCTTGTCGCCCGCCGTGCCGTCGAAGCCGAACCGCAGCACCTTGCCGGCCGGGATGGCCGCGCTGACCGCCGCGCCTTCGACGGCAAGCGTTCCGCCGTCGACCGTGTCGGACGCCCCGGCGACGGTGAAGGTGTAGGTCGTCGGCGCCGACAGCACTCCGCCGTTGGCCGCCCGCACGGTCAGCGTCCGCGCCCCGGCCGCCGACGGCGTGATCCCGACCGAAACCTGGCCCGTGGCGGCCACTTCGGACGGCGACGCGTCGGTGTCGAGCTGGTAGACGTACTTCGTGACCGCCGCGGACCCACCGGGCTTGAAGGTGAAGGTGCCGGGCAGGCCGACGCCGCCGTTGGCCTGCGCTTCGGCCGGGTAGTCGAACGAGGTCACCACCGGCGCCCCGGGCGGCGGCCGGTCGGCGACGAGGAAGTCGTACACGAACACATCGGATGGCTCGCCGACGCCGTTGAAGGCGCGCACGGTGAGTGTCCGGTGCCCGGCCGCGGGCGGGGTGACGGTGACCGTCGCACGGCTGTCGGTGGCGGTCACCTCCTTCGGCGTCGCCTCACCGTCGAGGCGGTAGGAGTACTTCGCGACCGGCACGGCGTCACCCGGCGCGAACGAGAACGTGCCCGCCACGCCGGTGCCGCCGTGCGGCAGGCCGTCGGAGGGGTAGGTCGCCGACGTGACCACCGGCAGGCCGACCGGCGGCTCGGCCAGCACCAGGTCCCAATGGGTCAGCGTGCCTTCGTCGAAGCCGAAGTTGTCGGTCACGACCAGCTTCCACGGCCCGTTGGCGTCCACAGAGGTCATTCCGGTGAGCGGGTAGGTCGCGTCGAGGTCCGCCGCCGAGTCGTTCCCGTCGGCCTCCTTGAGGACCTTCTCCAGCCCGTTGGGCGCGGTGATCTTCACCGACAGGTCGCCCCGGAACGGGTGTTCGGCCCGCACGCGCACCCGCGCGGTGGCCGCGACCTTGCGCGGGCAGGTGGTGACGTCGATCGTGCTCGTGACCGAACCCTGGTCGGGCACGGGACGGCGGGTGTCGTCGGCCAGCGCGCAGACCGCCCGCGGTGGCACGCCGGTGTAGAGCAGCTTGTTCGGCGAACCCGTGCCGAGGTCGGCCGGTTTCAGCACGCCGGAGCTGGCCTGGCCGAGCAGGGTGGTGGTCACCTCGGCCGGGGTCAGGTTCGGTGCCTGGGAAAGCAGGAGCGCGGCGGCGCCCGCCACGTGCGGGCTGGCCATCGACGTGCCGCGCAACGTCACCGTCGCGGTGTCGGTGGCGTTGTGCGAGGACTTGATCGACTCGCCCGGCGCGAACAGGTCGAGACAGGTCCCGTAGTTCGACCCGCTGGTGACGCCGCCGGGGGTGTCCTTCCAGTCCCGGGCCCGCTCGTCGACCGGGTTGCTGGCCCCGACGGTGATCGCCTCGCGCAGCGCGGCCGGGCTGGCCTGGCAGGCGTCCCGGTTGTCGTTGCCCGCGGCCACGACATAGGTGATGCCCGAGGCGATGGAGTTCTTGATCGCCAGTTCCTCGGCGTCCGACTTGCCGCCGCCGAGGCTCATGTTGACCACGGCCGGGCGCTGCGCGTGCTGGGTCACCCAGTCGACGCCGGCGATGATCTCGCTGACCGTGCCGAGGTTTTCGCAGCTGAGCACCCGCACGGAGATCAGCCTGGCCTTCTTCGCCACGCCGTAGGTGGCCCCGCCGACCGTGCCGGCCACGTGCGTGCCGTGCCCGGCGGTGTTGCAGTCCTGCCCGTTCCAGCCGTCGCCGATGGCGTCGAAGCCGACGCTCGCGCGGCCGCCGAAGTCCGCGTGCGTGACACGCACGCCGGTGTCCATGATGTACACCGACACCCCGGCGCCGGCGGCTTCGGCGTAGGTGTACTTGTCGTCCAGGACGGTGCTGTGCTGGTCCACCCGGTCGAGGTTCCAGGGCGGTGTCGTCTGGGTTCCGGTCCCGCGCACGACCGTGTCGGCCTCGACGCGCTCCACGCGCGGGTCGCCGGCCAGCCGCTTCGCCTCCGCCTCGGAGGCGTGCACCGCGAACCCGCTCAGCGCCTTGCCGAAGGTCCGGCTGACCTTGCCGCCGTGCTTCCGGGTGAGCGCGCCGGAACCCGAAGCCGCGGCCGTGCCGGGTTTCAGCGTGACGATGTAGCTGCCGTCGACGACCTGCGCGCCCGCGGGTTCGTGCACCTGCCCTTCCTGGGCTTGGGCCTCCCCGGCGAAGAGGCCGGCGAACACCGACGCGGCGACGCCTGCCACGAGCAGCCGTCTCCAGCTCGCGAACGCTTGCATTGCTCCCCCAGTTTCTCGCTTCAGCCGCGGATCAGGCGTCGGCCGTCGTCCGGAACGGTTCCCCGTCCGCCCATTCCCAGTACGCCGTCTGGTTTTCGATCTCTTCCCGGACCGCCATCCACACCGCAGAGGTGGCGGCGCCCTCGGGCACGTCGATCGCGACGTGCCGGTCTCCCTGCCACTCGGCCAGGAACCCGCCCTCGGCGATGGCGGTCCGCAGGGCTTCGCGCGCGTCACCCGGCGGCCGCGGCTCCGTGAAGAAGACCCGGAACACGCGTCGGCCGGACCGGGCGACCACGCGGGCGACGAACCGCTCGTCCGCCAGCGCCACCCGGTCCCCCAGCGCCATTCCGTAGGCGCAGAAGGGAATGCAGGCGACCTCGAGGCCGCCGTCGGCCGACGGCTTGAGCCACACCTGCTCCTGCTGCCCGTCCAGCCCGAACGGGGCCAGGTCGACCAGCGCGATGTAGGCGGGCTCCGGCCGCCACACCGGATCCTCGTGTGTCACGTAGACGATCTCGTTCACCATGGTTCGCACCCTAGCTACGGAATCCATACCGGCGTCCCCACGGTCGCCTTCATGTTCGCCGGCCACCACGGCGGCGGCCACCAGCCGGAATAGCCTGCCGGCGGGTTCAGCGGAGCGACCCGGTCGCGCTTGGAGCTGTTGCAGAAGGTGCAGATCGGGGTCGTGTTCGCGTCGGTCAGGTCACCGCCCTTGCTGCGCGGCTGGACGTGGTCGACGGCGTTGGCGTTGTTCGTCCGGCAGTAGGAGCACAGGGGGATGTCCTTGCTCGGATCAGCCTGCGCGCCGATGTTGTAGTCCTTGCGCATCGACTTCGGGATGCTGTTGTAGGCGCCCGTGCCGCCGCTGGACCCGCCCGGGATGTCGTAGACCGGTTCGCCGTTCGGGCCGCAGGCGTTCGGGTTCGGGCTGTTGGTGTTGTGGACGAGGACCGGTGTCCGCCCGGCCACCACGTAGTAGGTGTGCAGGCCGTCGACCGTCAGGTTGTGCACCCGCTGCGCGGCCGTGCGCCGGGCCACCGCGGTGACCATGACGAACGTGCCCGCGGAGGTGCGCAGCAGGTCGCCGGGCCGCAGGTCGCGCGCTTCCCGCCACTCCCCGGCTTCCACCACCCAGAACGGGTGGCCGTCGGTCGCGGTGAGCGCGCTGTCGGCCGTGCCGTCCCGGTCGGTGTCGATCGAGAGGTCCACCAGGTGCTTCTGCCCCTCGCCGACGATGGTCGCGGTGACCACGCGCTCCTCGGTGTGCCCGGTGACCGGGTCGGTGGCCAGCACCTTGTCGCCGATCTTCACCTCGGCGATCGGCTTGCTGGTCCCGTCGCCCAGCCGCACCGGCGTCTCAGGGGTGAAGCTGTTCATCGGGCAGCTGTTGGCCGGCTTCGTCCCCATCGGGTCGACCAGCGCGTTGGGCTGGTTGCCGACGTAGCCGTACAGGTTGGTCCCGCCGTCGAACCCGATCGGGTCCTCGCTCAGGAACCGCTGCAGGCCGGGGCTGTAGTACCGGGCGCGCTGGTAGTACAACCCGGTGCCGTCGTCCTCGCGGCCGGTGTAGCGGAACGGGTTCCCGCCGTCGTCGCCCGAGACGTAGGTGCGCCCGAACGGCTCGTAGCTGTACGTGGCACCCGCGCCGGCGTCGTCGACCAGGCCCAGCGTGCTGCCCAGCCCGTCGCTGAGGTACCGGCGGGTGACCCCACCGGACTCCCGCAGCTGGAACCCGTCCACCCCGGTGCTGGTCACGGTCGCGGTGGCGCCGCCTGCCCCCTTCTCCTGCACGGGGTTGACCCCGTCGTAGAGGTAGCTGGTGGTGACGCCGTTGACCGTGCGGGCCTGCCGGCGGCCGTCCGCCCCGTAGGTGAAGGACGCCGTCAGGCCCGGCGCGGTCTGCGTCGCCAGCTGGCCGCGCGCGTTCCAGGTGAACGAGGCGGTCCCGTCCGAGAGCAGGTTGCCGTCCGGGTCGTAGCTGACCGGCGTGGCGCCGATCGCGCGGATCCGGTTGGCCTTGTCGTAGACGGCCTGACCGAACTGCTCCGGCAGCACCGAACGGGAGTAGCTGCCGCTGGTCCTGATCGGCTGGCCCGCCGCGTCGTAGCCGTAGGCCAGGTCGCCGAGCACCGTGGTGCCGGCCCGGTAGGTGATCGACTTGGTCTGGCCGGCGTCGTCGTAGGCGTAGGTCTGGGAGATCCCACCGCCCGGCGCGCCGACCCGTTCCGGCCGCCCGTTCCGGTCACGGCCGACGGTGCTGACCGTGACGCCGTTCTGCTGCACCTCGGCCAGGTCGCCCACCGCGTCGTAGACGTGCCGCACCGGGGCCCGGCCCGGGATCGTCATCGTCCGGTCCCGCACGGTCGGGCTGTAGTCGTAGGAAACACTGCCCGACGCGGTCGTCTCGGCCTTGATGCGGTCGAAGCCGTCGTACTCGGTCGTGGCGACGCCGGCCACCGAGTCCTCGGTCCGCTTGAGACGGCCGGCGAGGTCGTAACCGAACTTCGTGGTGCTCTCCGTGCCGTACCGGCTCTCCTGGCGCCGGTCGAGTTCGTCGTAGTCGTGCTCGGTGACCACGCCACGGGGCGCCGTCCGCTTCTTTTCGTTGCCGTTCTCGTCGTACTTGACCTCTTCGAGGCCGCCGAGCGGATCGGTGATCTTCTCGACCCGGTCCATGAGGTCGTAGCCGAAGACCGTCTGCCCGTCGCGGGCGTCGGTGACCTTGGTGCGGTTGCCGTTCGGGTCGTACTGGTAAGACGTCGTGCGGCCGAGCGGATCGGTCACCGCGGCGGCCTGGTCCGCCGCCGTGTAGCCGGTTTCCGTGACCGCGCCGCGCGGGTCGGTGGTCAGGACCGACCGGCCGGCCGAGTCGAACCCGGTGGTCGAGACCCGGCCGAGCTGGTCGGTGCTGCGCACCGGGTCCGAGCCGGCGTAGTCCGTCGTCGCCGACTTGTCCGCCGGATCGGTGACCTTGGTGACCAGTCCCTTCTCGTTGGTCACGTAGGTGGTCTTGCGGTTCAGCGGATCGGTCACCGTCTGGACCGCGCCGCGCGCGTCCAGCCCGTAGATCGTGTCCTTGCCGTAGGAGTCGGTGTGCTTGGTCAGCTCCCCGTGCGGGCCGTTGCGCTCGAACTTCTCGGTGCGCGCGTCCGCGGTACCGGCCAGCACGGTCTTTTCCTTGACCTGACCGTTGGCGTCGTAGACGAAGGAAGTCTTGCGCTGCAGGGGATCCGTGCTCGACTTGAGCCGGACGCCGTCGGTCTCGTACTCGTTCGTCGTCGTCGCCGCGAGCGCGGTGCCGAAGGCCTTCGTGTCGGTGAGCACCGCGCCCGCCGCGTTGAAGGTGAACCGGCGGACGTGGCCGCGCGGGTCGGTGACCCGGGTTTCGGTGATCGCGTCGCCCGACTCGACGTACTCGAACTTCGTGACCCCGTTGTCGGCGGCGGTCTGCTGCTTCACCCGGCCCTTGGCGTCGTACTCGTTGAGCAGGAACCGGATGCCGCGACCGTCGGTGATGGTCTTGAGCAGCCCGTTTTCCCACGTGTAGCGGGTGGTTCCGCCGCCGAGCCCGGTGACCGACTCCAGGTGGCCGGTCGCGTCGTAGGTGTAGGAGACGCGCCGGCCGAGGTTGTCCTCGATCGAGGCCACCCGCGGCGGGTTCGCCTCGTCGTAGGTGAACCGCACCCAGCGGCCGCTCGGCGAGGTGATCTGGGTGACCGGCCCGTTGGCACGGACCTTGCCGTCGGTGCCCGGCGGCGCGGTCGCCCTGGTCAGGGTCGTGGTGTTGCCGAACTTGTCGCGGATTTCCTGCAGCGGCGCCTCTTCGCCGATCACCATCACGGTGCCGTCGCGCAGGGTGACGTCCCAGCCGCTGTCGACCCAGCGCACGATCGAGCCGTCGAACCGGGTCGGCGTCGGGTCGGCCTTGAACACCGCGCCCGCGTAGTCCTTGCCCGGTGACGTCCGGCGGTAGTGGATCTTGCTGCCGTCGGGCTGCACCAGGTCGAACTCCTGGAACGTGAACTGCCCGATGATCCCCGGCGACCAGGGATAGAGCCCGTAGTTGAAGCTCGCCCCGACGCCGAACGCGCGGATGTCGGTATCGCCCTGCTGGTAGGTGCGCTTGATCTCGATCGGCGCGATGTCGTCGACGACCATGTCGACCGTCTCGTCGACCAGGAGGCCGGTCGACGGGTCCACCGGATCTCCGACCCGGGCGCTGTTGGGCCGGGGCGCGAACCGCGGCGGGTTCATGCCGGGGACCGCGGTCATCGCGCCGGTCAGCCGGTAGAAGCGCACGCTCGGGTCGGGCACGATCTGCTTGCCGTCGGCCGACACCGTGCCGTAGCCGTAGATGTGCCAGCCCTGGCCGTCCGGGTCGTAGTTCCAGAACTGCGTGCGGGTGCCCGGCGGCTCCTTCGTGTAGTTCGGGTAGATGATCGTGGCGCCCTCGGGGAAGAGGTAGCCGCCACCCGGCTGGACCGTGAAGTACACCGGCACCTTCGTCGGCGGCAGCGGGAACGGTGGCCGGTCGATCGGGATCGGGGTGAGGCTCAATTCGGTGGCCACGTTGCCGTCGGCGTCGCGGACCACCGTGCCCGCCGGGAGCCGCACCTCGAGGCCGGGAATGGCCTTCGTGGTCAGGACGGTTTCCGCGGTCGTCGGGCTCGGGATCCGCACGGTGGCGGCGGCGTCGATCTCCGGCAGGAACACCGTGTACGGCAGCACCAGCACCTGGCCGTCCCGCAGGTCCACGCCGATGTCGAACGCGCCGAACGGGCGCCCGCCGGTGTTGACCGCCGTGCGGCCGTCCACGCGGAGCACGACGTGGCCGCCGGCCAGGTCGGTCAGCGCGAACTTGCCCTGCTCGTCGGTGGGGACGTGGCGGCCGGCCGCGCTGACCGTGACGCCGGTCAGCGCCTGCCCGGTGGTGGACTTGACCTGCCCGACCACTCCGGTGAAGCCGACCGGGAACTGCAGCGGCCGGTCCCGGACGGGCTGCGGGTCGTACCGGGTGCTCCAGTCGGCGCCACCGAGGTTGACGCTGTCGGGCTGCCAGCCGCCGGACGGCGTGCAGTTCGACGGCGCGGGAGCCGGCTTCTCCAGGGGCGGCGCCGGCGCGCCGCCCAGGCCCGGCGACGGCTTGCCCACCGGGGGCGGCGGATCGGCCGGGGTGCACTTGGGGGTGACCGCCTTCGGCGGCTCGGCCGGGGCCTGCCCCGAGGCCACGGCGGCGGCCGCGGCGGCGGGCTTCGAGATCGCCACGGTCATCGTGCCGGTGACGCTGCCCGCCGGGTCGAACACCAGCGTGTAGGTACCGGTCTGCTTGAGCGCCGCCATCTTGAACCGGTCGAACGACATGAACGAGTGCCGCGGCGAGACCGTCCCGTCCGGGGCGATCAGGCTGTAGTAGGCGCCCGTGTTGTTCGGGAACGTGCGGGTGATGTCCAGCTGCAGCACGTCGTTGGCCGTGCCGTCGAACGTCAGCTTCCCGTTCTGGCCCGGCCGCGCGACGGTGATCGTCCGGGCCGCACCGCCGATGTCGACCTTGCCGCCGTCGGCCTCGCCGAACAGCGCGACCGAAAGGTCACCGGCGACCGGGTTGCTGCCGTCGTCGATCGGCTCCAGCAGGACCCGGTAGTCGCCCGTCGCCGGCAGCGCGATCAGGTCGAGCCCGGTGGCGCCGCCGCCCAGGTACTGCGCGGAGTAGAAGTCGAGCTGGTTGCCGTCCGGCTTGAGGATCTTCAGCTTCGAGAACGGGATGTTCGCCGAGGCCAGGCCGAGGGTGAGCCGCTGCCCGGCCTGGCCGGTGAACTTCGCGGCGATCGTCTGCCCCGGCACGGTGACCGAAACCGGGCGGGCGGGCGCGTCGACCGCGATCGTGCCGAGGTCCTGCGGTTCGGACGCGGCGATGGTCACGTCGCCGGTGGTGGCGAAGCTCGGATCGAGGTGGATCCGGTACCTGCCGGTCTCCGGCAGCGCCGCGATGTCGAGCGTGTTCTGGAAGGTGCTGCCCACCAGCTTCCCGCCGGTCGGCTGGTACACCCGCATGGTCAGGTTGCCCGGCAGGCTCTTGGCCCGGGCGAACAGCCGCAGCGGCTCGTCCTTGACCCCGTCGTAGTCGAACCAGTACTCGCGGCCCGGCCGGTCGAAGGTGACTTTGGTCTGGGCGTTGGCCGCCAGGGTGCCGCCTTCGATCCCCGAGGTCAGCCAGCCCTTGCCGGCGCCGACCGCCTCCCAGCCGCTCATGAACAGGTTGTGTTCGCCGTCCTTGCGGACCGGCAGCGGCTTGATCTCCAAGGTGCCGTTGCGCAGCTCGACCTGGTTGCCGTCCGGCTCCACCATGATCCCGCCCGGGTAACCGGGGCGGCCGTTCTCGCGCAGCGTGTTCTCGGTGATGGCGAAGCGCAGCGGCTTGTCCTTCACGCCGGTGAAGGGCATCCGCACGGACTGGCCGGGCCGGTTGATCTTCATCTGCGTGCCGGGCCCGTCGACGGCGAGCCTGCCCGCCTCGATGACGCCGGACAGCCACACCTTGCCCGCGCCGAGTTCGCCGGCGCCGAAGGTGACCCCCACCTTGAAGGTGCCGGTCTGCTTGGCCTTGAACACCATGGTCGGGGTGTATTGGGTGAGCGAGGCCTTCCAGGTGTGGAAGTCCTTGCCGTCCGGCTCGGTGACCAGCACGTCGAAGGTGTTGGCGGGCATGCTCATGTCGGTCAGGCCGAAGCTGAGCCATTCGCCCGCGGTGGCGGTGAACGGGATCTCCGCGCGCTGGCCGGCGACCGACACGGTGAACGGCACCCCGGTGCCGTCTCGGGTCAGCTTGTCGCCGGTCAGCTCGTGCGACGCGGTGATCCGCACCTTGCCGGCCGCGTTGTCGTCCGGCGCCACCACGATGGTGTAAGTGCCGTTCGCGCCGAACACCGGGATGTCCTGGCGCAGCGTGCTGCCCGCCCACAGGTCGAGCGGGTCGCCCATGGTGCGGCGGGCGAAGTCGCCGCCGTACGGGGTGAACATCCACATGGCCGAGCGGACCGGGACGGTGTTGTTCTCCAAGTTCAGGTGCAGCCGCTCGCCGACCTTGCCCTCGACCAGGACGACCGCCGCCTTGCCCGCCGGGATGTCGAGGTCGAGCGGCCGGCCGAGCTCGATGTGGCCGCCGTACACGAGCTGGTCGATGACGAACCCGCGCGGGGCGATCAGGAAATCGCCGGTGCTCGTGGCCTGGCCGCCGGGCGTGCGCACGGAGATCCGGCCGGAGCTCGCCGCGGCCGGGACCTCCACGACCAGCTTGCCCGGATCGGCCTGCTTGACGCGGGCGGTCGTCTGGTGGAACAGCACGACGTTGCGCGCCGGGTCCGGGTCGAACCCGGTCCCGGTGATGGTGACCGTGTCACCGGAGTCGGCGCGATCGGCCGAGACGCCCGAGATGGCCGGCGCCGGGACACCCCGGGTGACCGTGAACGGGCTGCGGCTCGTGGCCGACCGGCCGCCCGCGGTGACCTTCACCGCGCCCGCGCCGGTGCCCGGCGGTACGACGACCGACAGCCGGTTGGCGCCGGCCATGGTGACCTGCGCGGGAACGCCGTCGAAGGTCACCTTGTTGTCGGCGGCCTGCACGGCGAAGCCCGTGCCGCTGATCTCGATCGTGCTCCCGATCGGGCCGCGCGCGGGGACCAGCGCGAAGATCGACGCGGTGTCCGCGCGGTACCGGTCGGTCGCCTCGAGGTTGCCCGCCGCGTCGTAGCGGTAGGCGGCGGCTTCGCCGGAGTTGTTGGTGACCCCGGCGAGCTGGCCCGCGGCGTCGTAGAAGTAGTCGCGTGGTCCGGCCGGCGCGCCCACCGCGAAGGTGTACTTCGCGGGTGCGGAAAGCACGCCGGACGAGGTGACCTTGGCCCACACGGTCAGCGTGCGCCGGCCGGACCGGACCGGGGTGAGCGACAGCGTCGCCGTGCCGGTGCCCGCCGCGACCTCCGTGGGGGCGGCGTCGGTGTCGAGCTGGTACCGGAACGCGTCGGCCGCGACGGTTCCCTGCGAGCGCAGGGTGAACGAGCCGGCCTGGGCGAGGCTGCCGTGCAGCTGCCCGTCCGCGGGGTAGTCGGTGGAGCTCACGGTGGGCACGTCCGGGGTCGGGGCCGCGCCCGCCACCAGGAACGTGTAGACCGCCGGAGCCGACGCGGCGCCCGCGCCGCCGAGGGCCCACACGGTCAGCGTGTGCGTGCCGCCGGTCGGCGGGGTGACGCGCGCGGTGACCTCGCCGGTGCCCGGCACATCGGTGGTCGCGCCGTCGTCGAGCTTCCAGCGGAACCCGGAAACGGGCGTCGTCCCGGACGGCCGGAAGGTGAACGTGCCTTCCCGGCCCGCGTCACCGTGCGGACGGCCGTCGTTCGGGTAGTCCACAGAGGACACCGCGGGGGCGGCCGGGGCGGCCGCCTGGGCCACCTCGAAGACGTAGTTCGTCGGCGCCGACACCGCGCCCGCCGCGGTGAACGTGCGCACGGTCAGCGTCTGCGTGCCCGCGGTGGCCGGCGTGATCTTGACCAGCACCTTGCCGGCGCCGGCCACCTCCGTCACCGGGCCGCCGTCGAGCTGCCAGCGGTAGCCGGCGACGGCGGTCGAGCCGGTCGGGCGGAAGGTGAAGGTGCCTTCCCGGCCGGGAGCGCCGTAGGGAGCACCACCGGACGGGTAGTCGGCGGAAACCACCTGGGGCGCTCCGGGTCCGCCCGGCGGGTCCGCGACGACGAAGGTGTACGTCGTCGCCGGGGACACCGTGTTCTCGGCGCCGAGCGCCCGCACCGTCAGCCGGTGCTGGCCCGGGGTCGCCGGGGTGGCCTTGACCGCCACCTCGCCGGTGCCCGTGACGTCGGCCGGGCCGCCGTCGTCGAGCTGCCAGCGGTAGCCGGTCACCGGCACCGCGCTGCCCGGCTTGAGGAGGAACGTGCCTTCGCGGCCCGGCGCGCCGTGCGGCTGCCCGTCGGCCGGGTAGTCCGCCGACGACACGACGGGCGCGGCGGGCGGCTGCGCCGGCTGGGCGACGACGAAGGTGTAGGTCGACGGCGGCGAAACCAGGCCACCGGGGGTGACCGCGCGGACGGTCAGCGTCCGGGTGCCCGCCGAACCCGGCGTGAGGCTGACCGAGAGCTGGCCGGTGGCCGGGGTCTCGGTCGGCTGCGCGTCGGTGTCGAGCTGGTACACGAACTTCGCGATCGGCACGGTGTCACCGGGCCGCAGGACGAACGTGCCCGGCCGGCCGGCACCGCCGTGCGGCTGACCGTCGTTCGGGTAGTCGGCGGAGGTCACCGCCGGCGCGGCGGGCGGCACCGGCGCCGGCGTGCCGGGCCCAGCCGCGAAGACGCTCGGCCGCGGCACCTCGGTGCCGACCGCGAAGTGGCCGTGCCACTGAACGCCGGTGCCGAAGCGGGCACCGTCCGACGGTGCGACGAAGACCTTCGACGTCGTGCCGCGGGTGAAGGACACGATGTCGAACTTGCCGTCGCCGGTGAAGTCGCCGACGCCGGGCAGCTCGTCGCCCGGGGCGAACCCGGCGTGCCACTGCCGGGCGGTGCCGAACGCCGATCCCGTCGACGCCGCGACCGTCACCTGGCCGCCGGTGAAGGACAGGACGTCGTCCTTGCCGTCCCCGTCGACGTCGGCGACCGCGCCGCGAGCCGCGTCCGGCGCGAAGTTGTCGTGCCACTTGGCGGCGGACGGCGCGAACTTGGTGCCGTCGGACAGCGCGACGAACACGTCGGCCGCGTCGCCGCCGGTGAAGGCGACTATGTCGTCCTTGCCGTCGCCGTTCACGTCGCCGGCCGCGGGCATGGCCGTGCCGGCGGCGAAGGATGCGTGCCACTTGACCGGGTTCGCCGCGAACTTCGTGCCGTCCGAGAGAGCGACCCAGACACCGGCGTCCGCGCCGCGGGTGAAGGACGCGATGTCGTCGCGGCCATCGCCGTCGAAGTCGCCGACCAGCGGGATCTCTTCGCCGGTGGCGAAATGGCTTTGCCACTTCACCGGGGTGAGCGCGAACTTCGTGCCGTCGGACAGCGCGACCCAGACCGCGGCGTCCGTGCCGCGGGTGAACGACGCGATGTCCGCCTTGCCGTCGCCGTCGAAGTCGCCGGTCAGCGGGATCTCGTTCTGCGCGGCGAACTGCTCGTGCCACCGCACGCTATCCTGGACGAACTTCGTGCCGTCGGACAGCGAGACGTAGACGTCCGCGACGTCACCGCGGGTGAAGGTGACGACGTCGTCCTTGCCGTCGCCGTTGAAGTCGCTCTTGACCTTCTTGTGCCGCGGCGCGTCGGCGACCACGAACGTGTAGGTGGTCGCCGACGAGGAGTAGCCGGTGGCGGTGAGCGCACGGACGGTCAGCTTGCGAGTGCCGGACGCGGCGGGCGTCAAGGTCAGGTCGATCTGCCCGGTGGCCGGCACCTCCGTCGGCTGCGCGTCGGAGTCGAGCTGGTAGACGAACTTGCTGATCGCCACGCCGTTGCCCGGCTTCAGGGTGAAGGTGCCGGGCCGCCCGGCCGCGCCGTGCGGCCGTCCGTCGGCCGGGTAGTCCACAGAGGACACCACGGGCGCGGCGGGCTGCGCGGGCGGCGAGCCGAGGTAGGAGACGCCCAGCGACGGGCGGAGCATCGGTTCCGCCGCCTCGTCGGACAGGAACAGCACGCGCTGCTGGACCGTCGCCTCGTCGCGGAGCCTGACCTCGAAACCGTGGTTGGCCGACGGGCTGTTCACCCAGTTCTGCACCATTCCGGCGTTTTCCCAGATGTGCCAGGTCGGCCGGTCGGGAATGCCGGAGGCGAAGTCGGCGCGGGCGCCGACGTCACCACCGGGCGTGGTCCACGCGGTCGCCGTCGAAGCCCGGTTCCAGGTGGCCTGGTCCTCCACGAACGGCTTGGTGAGGGGGTACCCGTCGAAGGTCGCGCCCGAGCCGTTGGAGTAGAACCCCCACAGCGACAGGTCGGCGTCCACGACCGTGGTGCCGGCCGGGATCGCCGAGACGCCGTCGAACCTGACGAGCGTCCTGGTCTTGCCGAAGGTGGCGCCGTTGTTGCCGACCTGCAGCCACGGCTGGCCGTTCAGGGCGTTCAGGTTGGTGTTCGGCTGGGTGGCCGAGAGCGTGGTGTCCGCGCTGGCGCGGAAGATCTGCCGGACCTGGCCGGCCTTCGGCGTCCGGGTCAGCTGCGTCGGGCCCGGGATGACCTGGCCGTCCCGGGTCTTGACGGCGATCATGTAGTAGGCGGTGTTCCAGCCCAGGTCGGGGGCGCTGTCCGGGGTGACCGGCGCGGTGGTGTCGACGAACCGGCTCGCCTGGGGCGCCAGCGAAGTGACCAAAGTGGACGCGGACGGCGTGTACACCTGCGAAACCGACCGGTGCACCTGGTACTCGACGATGTCGTCGGCCGCGTTGCCCGGGTCGGGATCGGGGTAGGGCGACCAGGCCAGTTCGGCGCCGGTGGCGTAGGTCTTGGTGATCGGCTCCAGCACGGCGCCGGGGCGCCCGTAGGTCAGGAGCAGCTTCGGGAACGTCTCGGTGTCGCCGTTGTAGACGAAGTCGCCGGCCAGGTAGATCGCCCCGCCGCGGCCCAGCGTCTCGTCGGCGGACTTGAGCAGCAGGCCCTGGTTCTGGTTGGTGCCGGAGACCCACGACTGCGCGATGTTGCGGACATCCCACTCGGACCAGGTGTGCGTCACGCCCTTGCGCCTGACCGCGGTGGACAGGGCGGCCTCGGCGAACGCGCCGGCGGCGTTGTTCCAGGTGGCGGTGCTCGCGTCCCAGGCGGCGGTGACCCGGCGCGCTTCGATCGTGACGTCGTTGGCGTCGGTGTAGAGCTCGTTGTCGTAGTAGGCGCGCAATTTCGCCGACGCGATGCTGGTGCCCGCGGGCACGACGGTCGTATCGAACCTGACCAGACTGCGGGCCACGCCGGAGTCGTCGGTCCCGACGGACAGTTGGTACGACCCGGCGTCGTTGCCGTTGGGGACGTCCGACCACAACTGGACGTCCTGGCCACCGTTCGACGACGTCTCGATCTTGATGGTCGGGTCGATCACCACGGGATAGGTGCGCTCCCGCGCGGCCAGCCACCCGCGGTCGGCCTCGACCACCACGGTGATCCGGTCGCCCTGCTGCTCCACGCGCTGGGACACCGCATCACTGCGGGACTTCCCGTGCACCGACTTCGAACCGGGGGTGGAGTCGGTCATGAACGGCTTGGGCATCACGTACAGCGGCGGCCCGTCGGATGCCGCGGGGAAGAAGCCGATCGACCCGTCCGGCTGAGCCCGTGCGATCACCCCGCCGAGCCGCAGGGTGAACCGGTACGTCGCGTCCTTCGGCGGCGCGGCGAGGACGATGTCCTCCTTGAGCGCTTCCGGGGTCACCTGGTAAGTCACCTCGGCACCGTCGAAGGCACCGGGGTAGCTGACCGAGTTCCGCCCGACTCGGGGCTGGATACCGCGGGACGGCCCGTCGATCCCCAGTTCGACGCGGGTGTCCCCGAGTGCGAAGCTCGTCAGCCGGTCGGTCCGGTTGCCGAACCGGCTGGCGAAAGCGTTGGTGTCATTGGCGAAGGCGTAACCGTCACGCGCGTCCTCGCGCACCGTCGTGTCGATCGGCCGCCAGTCGCCTTGCCCGTCCCGGTAGTTCTGGGCACGCGCGGAAATCTCCGCCTCGTATTGCCCGTTGGACAGTTCGAAGACCCGCGCCCCTCCGGTACGCCGGTCAGGCAGCTCGCGCACGCGTTTCGGCGGTCCGGCGTCCTTCCCGGCCGCTGCAACCTGGCCGGGGCCGTGGGTACCGAAAGGTGAAGAAGCCGGCAGCCCGACGGACACGACCGCGAGCACCAGGACCAGGAGAAAGACTTTTGACAGCACGAAAAAGCGACGCGGCTCGCGCACCGATCCCCCCAAATCATGGACCGGTGGCCACCCTCCCCCAAGGCGAAGAAGGCTTACCGATCTCCCCGGGACGAGCCTAGCGAATCGCGCATTCCGCACCACAGGGCCAAACAGGCTATTTCGTCACCGCGGATCAGCGGCGGCCTTCAGGCAGTCCACCATGGCGGTCCGGGCCTGTTCGCCGGCGGCCGGCGCCACGACCTGGCCGTTCAGGAAAGCGTTACGCTGTTCCTCGGTCGCGTAGGTCACATACCAGTCAGCGAGACATTCGACAGCCTGATCCGGCGTTCCCTCGGTCCTGGGGTCGGACTTGAGCTTCGCGATGAAGGCTTCGCGGGCGGGTGGCTCGTCTCCACAGGCGGAGAGCGTTCCCGCGAGCACGAGCGCAACGGCCGCACCGGTCAGCCGGGCGAGTCGAGTCATCGGGCCAGGGTAGCGGCAAAAGCAAGACGACACAGGGACTTCGCTCGGTCGGACGAGAAGGGCGCGGTGGTTCCGGGATCCCTGCTCTGGTTCGCCGAGGACGGCGTTCCCAGCGCGTGGCGTCGACAGCGGACTGTCTACTATGGATTTACCGGTCCGCGTTCGCCGACGGGGAAGTCGGCCGAGCGACTGACCTCGGCCCACTGCTGGGTCTCGGCCGCTCGCTCCTGCGCCGCCTTCTGGGCGGCCGCCACCGCGTCGCCGCCGAGGATGAGCCGCCGGGGTGGGTTGGGCTCTTCGACCACCTTGACGACGGCCTTGGCGCCGCGGACCGGGTCGCCCGGCTGGTTGCCGTCGCTCTCGTCGCGGTAGCGGTGGATCGCACCGACCGTGGCCTCGTAGTCCGGGCCGACCGGGTGCCGGGTCATCGAGGCGCCCTGCCATTCGGTCCGGAAGGCGCCCGGCTCGACGATGATCACCTTCACCCCGAACGGGGCCACCTCGCTCGCGAGGACCTCGGAGAAGCCCTCGACCGCGAACTTCGCCGTCTGGTACGCGCCCATTCCCGGTGTCCCGCCGACGCGGCCGCCGATCGATGAGAACTGCACGAAAGTGCCGGACCGCTGCGCACGCAGGACCGGCAGCGCGGCCCGGGTCACGTTCACGACGCCGAACAGGTTGGTCTCGATCTGCGTGCGGAAGTCCTCCTCCGCCATCTCCTCGATCGGCGCACTGTTCGCGTAGCCGGCGTTGTTCACCACCACGTCGAGGCGGCCGAAGGCGTCGATGGCCTCGCGCACCGCGCGGACGGCCGCACCGGCGTCGGTGACGTCGAGGGCGAACGGACACACCCGCGCGCCGTACCGGGCCACCAGGTCGTCCAGTTGCTCGGGCCGCCGGGCCGTGGCGAGGACGAAGCCGCCCGCCTCCAGCACAGCCTCGGTGAGACTGCGCCCGAAGCCACGGGACGCTCCGGTGATCAACCAGGTCTTGCTCATCAGGGGGCTCCTTCTTCGGTTAAACGCCTCATCAATGTGGCGTTTAACGTCAGTCAGGCTCAGCTGATGCCCTGATGTGACGACCGCAACAGCCGACCTTGAGCGTTACCGGCGGGCGCGCCACCGACGCCGGACTCGATCGCGGCCGTCACGATGCGGTTGCGGTCGCCCGTGGACAGCACGCCGTTGCCCACCAGTTCGAGGGTCACCGCCTTCACGTGCTTCACGAACCGGTCGTGGGACGCGTACTCCGCCTGCTCGTCGATGACGTCGTTGATCGTGCAGCCGTTGCCGGTGTCGATGTTCTCGACCTGGCTGTCGATCCCGCCGATCACCACCGTCTCGCGGGTGTCCGAGCCCGGGCAGGCGTCCGGCGGCGGCGGGGCCGCGACCACCGTGAACGCCCCCGTCAGCTCCGCCGAGACGTTCCCGGCGACGTCCGTGGCCCGGGCCCGCACGGTGTGCGCGCCCAGCGCGGACACCACCACCGGTGCCGGGTACCGCGTCCACGCTCCGCTGTCCATTTTGTACTCGACGAAGTCCACCCCGGACTCGGTGTCGGTCGCGGTCAGTGCCACGGTCGCCTGGCCCACGTAGTTCCAGCCGCCGTCCTGCTTGCCGCTCACCTGCATCGACACGGCCGGCGCCGCGGTGTCCCCGCCGGCGACCACCGTGAAGGCCACGGTCCCCACCGGTGATGTGTTCCCGGCGACGTCGGAAGCGCGGAACTCCACGGTGTGCGCTCCTGCCACCGCCACGGGAACCGGGGCCGCGTAGGCGGTCCACGCGCCGCCGTCCACCCGGTACTCCACCGAGGCGACCCCGGAGCCCGCGTCCGAAGCCGTGACCGTGACGACCGCCTTGCCGACGTAGTGGCCGTCGGCGTCCTGCGTGCCGGCCACGGAAGCCGAGACGACCGGCGCCGTCGTGTCGCTCTTCACCACCGTGAAGTGGGCCATGCCCTCCGGCGAGACGTTCCCCGCGACGTCGGTGGCCCGGTAGTGGAGCATGTGCGCCCCCGCCGCGGTCACCGCGACCGGGGCGGTGTACGGCGTCCAGGCGCCGCCGTCCAGCTGGTACTCCACGGACGCCACCCCGGAACCCGCGTCGGAAGCCGTGATCCGGGCCGTCGCGACGTCGAGGTAGTTGCCCGCCGGGTCCTGGGTACCGGTGATCGAAGCGGTCACCGTGGGCGGGGCCGGGTCCCCCGGCCGCTCGACGACCGTGAAGTGCGTCATCCCTTCCGCGGACGTGTTCCCGGCGACGTCGGTGGCGCGGTGGTGCAGCATGTGCGCGCCCACGGTGGACACGACCACGGGTGCGGTGTAGGCGATCCACGTGCCGCCGTCGAGCTGGTACTCGACCGAAGCCACGCCGGATCCCGCGTCCGTCGCGGACAGCGTCACCGTGGCGGATCCGAGGTAGCTGCCGGACGGATCCCGGTCGCCCGCCACCGCCGCGGTCACGGCCGGCGGGGTCGTGTCGCCGCCGCCGTCGGACACGACGAACTCCCCCGCCATCGTCGTGTGGCCGGGGATGGTGCAGTAGTACCGGTACTTGCCGGGCGTCAGCGTCACGACCGCCTCGTGCCGCCCGTCGGTGGGGTCGAACGGGTTGGCCAGGATGTTCAGCGAGACGTCGTGGTTGTAGCCCGGCGTCGAAGTGTCGAACGTCAGGGTGTGCGACATCCCGGTCGTGTTGCCGGTGGCTTCGCTGTTCTCGAAGACGATGGTGGTCTCGCCGGGTAGCGCGCCGGTGGGCGCGGACGCGTATTCGGTCGTGCTGTTGTTCCCGGTCCAGGTGAGCGTCTGGACCGGCGCCGCCACCGCGGGGGGGGGCGAGCCCGAGCAAGGCCAGGAAAGCGGCCAGCAGCACGGCGATCGGTCGTGGGGACATCGCGGGAAACCTTCCTGGGAGGAACGGGGGCCGGGGGTGCACCCGGCCCCCGTCGCGCTACAGCTGCCGCACCCGGATGTTGCGGAACTCGATCAGGTCGTTGTCGCTGTGGTTCTGCAGCCCGATGAACCCGCTGACGAACTGCCGCAGCTCGGTCGGCGGATCGCCGGCGCGCGAGGACTGCTGACCCGGCGTGTTGTCGAACTCGTTGATCACCACGCCGTTGCGGATCATCGTGTAGTGCTGCCCGACGACTTTGATCTCGTACTCGTTCCACGTGCCCTTCGGCCGGGCTCCCGCCTGGTCGAGCGGGCGCGGGTCGAAGTTGTAGACCGACCCGGTCTTCTGCGGTTCACCGGTGTCGCCGTCGTAGATCTGGATCTCGTGACCGCAGTAGATCGCGACCCAAGCCGGTGACGTCCTGGCCGACCCGACCGTGCCGCAGCTGCCCGGCGGCCGCTGGTCCAGCGGTGTCCGCGGATCGGGGAACCGGACGAAGACGCCGCTGTTGGCCCGGTACGCATCCGGGGCGATGTCCTTGAACTGCACCTTCACCGAGAAGTCGCCGAACTGCCGCTGGGCGTACCACAGCATGCCCAGCCCACCGCCCGCACGCAGGGATCCGTCGGGCTGCAGCGTGAACTGCCCCGAAGGGGCCTGCTCCCACCCGCGCAGCGACGCGGCCGTGCCGTCGAAGAGCGCGTCGTAGCCGGTGGTGCCCGGCTTCCCGATCGGTGACGCCTCCGCCGCCGCGTTGAGCTCGGCCACCTCGGCGTCGTTCAGCACCCCGAGGTCGGAGAGCGTCTCGGTGGCCTGCTCGACGTGGTTGACGAACGCCGCGTGCGTGCTCCACGTGCTTTCGTCGTCGAGGAAGTCGTCCACCGTGCAGCCACCGCCCGCGTTGCGGTTGACCACCTTCGTGAGGGTGTCGCCCAGCGTCACCACCGGACTCGGGTCGGCCACCGCGCAGCCGACGTTCACCGCGGTCCGGGTGGTCACCGCCTCGCCGTTCGCGTAGGTCACGGTCAGCTTGGCGGTGAAGATCCCGGTGCGGGGGTAGGTGTGCCGCGGATCGGCCTGGGTGGACACCGAACCGTCGCCGAACTCCCACCGGTAGGACACGCCACCGGACTTCGACCCGGTGAACGCGGCCGTCAGGGCCTTGTTCTGCACCATCGTCGACGACGCCGCCGGCGCGGGCGTCGGGGCGCCGCCGGTGTAGCTGATCTTCAGCAGCTTCTGGTTGGCGTCCAGGGAAAAGAACCCGTTGCCGTAGTCGAGCACGTACAGCGCACCGTCCGGCCCGAACTTGGCGTCCATCCAGCTCTGCACCCGGGCGTCACCCGCGCCGCCGGGGATGATCTGCCGGAACGTTTCGGCGAACACCGGCGGCTGGTGCGTCGGCACGCCCGCCGGGTCGACGGTCACCGCGACCCGGTTCTGCGCGTTGGACTCGTCGCCGATGAACCACTTGTTGTCCCAGTACTCCGGCCACGCGACGCCGCTGTTCGTGTTGACCAGCGAGCGGTGGTACGTCGGCCCGGACATGACGGCCTGGCCGCCACCGCGCAGGTACGGCTGGGTGTAGGTGGCGTCCGCCGCGTTGTACGTCGGGATCGACGTGCCGGGACGCTTCGGGAACACCGGCCCGCCGCCGTCCGGCGAGTACCAGATCATGTTGTCCTTGATCGGCGGCAGGTTCACCAGGCCGGTGTTGCGCGGCGAGGTGTTCACCGGGTTGTCGCAGTCGTACCAGCCGGTCAGCTCCGCGGCGTTGGTGCTGCTGCGGTCGCGGTAGGGCTGCCGGTTGCCCATGCAGTACGGCCAGCCGTGGTTGCCCGCCTCGGTGATGATCGTCGCCGTTTCGTACTTCGCCGGCCCGAGCTCGGGACTCGGCGACGTCGCGTCGGGGCCGACCCAGCCCGCGGTCATCCAGTTGTGCACCGGATCGATCTGCAGGCGCGAGATGTTGCGGACGCCCATCACGTAGATCTCCGGGCGCGTCTTGTCCGCCGGCCCGTTCGGGAAGAGGTTGCCCGGCGGGATCGTGTACGTGCCGTTCGCCTCCGGGTGGATGCGCAGGATCTTGCCGCCGAGGTCGTTGGTGTTGCCCGCGGTGCGGCGCGCGTCCTGGAACGAGATGCCCTTGTAGTCGAGCGTCCAGTTGTTGCCCGAGTAGCCGTTGGAGCCGCCCGAGGAGTTGTTGTCCCCGGACCCGATGTAGAGGTTCCCGTCCTTGTCGAACGCCATGCCGCCGCCGGCGTGGCAGCAGCTGTGGATCTGCACGTCCCAGGACAGCAGGTCCTTGCGCGTGGCCTGGTCGAGGGTCTGCTTCGCCGAGTCGTAGGTGAACCGCGAGACCGTGCGCTTGCCGATCCGCTTGTCGCGGTCGATCGACTCGTGCGGCATCCAGTAGGCGTACAGGTGACCGTTCTCGGCGAACTTCGGGTCCAGCGTCAGCCCGAGCAGGCCCTCTTCGTTCTTGACGAGCTCGTCGCCGCTGCCGCGGTTGCCCATCACCCGCAACGTCGTGAGCAGCTTGGGCTTCTTGGTCGTGGGGTCCCACTGGTGGATCGTGCCGCAGCCGAGGCCGACGTTCGGGTCGTCCCAGCTGACCACCGGCCCGGTCGGGCAGGCCGCCTTGCCGATGTAGAACACCTTGCCGTCCGGCGCGATGGTGAGCCCGTGCGGCTCGCCGATCTGGTCCAGCTGCCCGGCGGCGTTCTTGCCGGTCAGCCGCTCGATCTTGTAGTTCGCGGCGATCCCGGCCTGGCAGTCGCCGCGCACCATGCCGGTCGTCCAGCGCAGGGCGCCGAGCAGGTGGTCGCGGAACTGCCCTTCCCCGTACGACGCCTCGGTGCGGCCCATGCCGGTGTAGAAGGAGCGGCCGCCGTCGTAGTCGCGGCACCACGAGATCGGGTGGAACGCGCCGTTCGCGCCGACGCCCGGGTTGTACCCCTTTTCCTCGACTTGGGCGACGGTGTGGACGGTGCCGACGGGATTGGTCTCCCAGTTGAGCCACCGGTCGGTGCGCGTCCAGTTCTGCGGCAGCCCGGCGGTGGCCGGGTGGTGGGCGTCGAGGACGTCGACGACGGCCTGCTGCGGCGCCGGCTCGGGCGGCGGCGGGGTCGTCGAGGTGTCCTTGAACAGCTTGAAGTCCGCGAGCTGGATGATCGGTTCACCGGCGTTGGCGGTGATGTTGAGCCGGTAGTTCGGGTAGACCGTGGTGTTGGCGAAGGTGAACGTCCTGGTCTGGAACGGATCGGTGAACGCCTCGTTCGTGCGCGTGTCCAGATCCGTCCAGGTGGTTCCGTCCGCGGAGCCCTGCAGGGTCCAGCTCTTCGGGTTCCGGCCCGGGAAGTCGTTCGCCGACACCAGCGCGTAGCTGCTGACGGCGACCGGCGTGGTCAGCTTGTAGGCGGCCCAGCCGGTCGTCGCGAACGTCAGCCACTTCGTGTTCTCGTTGTTGTCGGCCAGCTTCTCCTTGGTTTCGTTCGGCGGGTTCTCACCGCTCGCGGTCACCGCGGCCACCGCCTCGGGCGTGGGCCGGGCCCCGACCGGACGGGCCCCGATCAAGCCGGTGAACCACGCCGACGAGTCCTGCGCGCGGGCGGCGTCGGAGATGCCCAGGAATCCGCCGCCCGCCTTCATGTAGGCCTGCAGCGCGGCTTCCTGCTCCCGGCCGAGCGTCACCCCTTGCGCGGACAGGAACACCACCCCGCGGTAACGGGCCAGGTTGGCGGTGCTGAACACGGCGGGGTCCGAGGACGCCGTGACCGTGATGCCGTTGTCCGTGCCCAGCCGCGCGATCGCGTCCGCCGCGCGCAGCACCGGGTCCTTCTGACCGGCGGCCGCGCCGTGGAAGACCAGCACGTTCACCGGCACGTTCACCGCGGCGGGCGCGGCCTGGGCCACGGGCATCACCATCAGCGGAGCCCCGGCCGCCAGGACCGACCCGATGGCGAGCACGACCGCGGCGCGCCTTCCGAACCAAGTTCTCTGTGTCTTCTGGGGCCGAGCCCCAGACCCCGCCAGGTGGGCAAGCCCCCCTGGACCCCCCAAAAGCTTCGTCATAGCTCCCCTCCTCGTGCGTGCGTGCGGGCGTCGGAATTCGTGTCGTGCCCGGCATGTTCGTGCTGCTTGAACCGGTCGATCGCGTCCTGGGCCCCGTCGGGCAGGCTGCCGTCGGCGTTGCGGACCAGGAAGAGGCCCACCATCCCGCCGTCGGAGTGGGTCTGGACGTGGCAGTGGTACATCCACACCCCGGGCCCGGCGCCTTCGCCGGCGAGCACCTGGAAACCGAACGAGCTGCCGGGGTCGAGGTTCTTGTTGTCGACGATGGCAGCGTTGTCAGCGGCGCTGCCGAGCATCCCGGTGCGGGTGTCGGCCCAGCGGTGCCCGTGCAGGTGGAACGTGTGCGGCAGGCTGCCGTACCCGATGCAGACCCACTCGACGCGCTCGCCGAGCCGCGCCTCGAACATCGGCGTGTCGGGCGCCATCTGGTGGTTGATCATCATCTCGTTGAACACGACGGTGTACTGCTTGCTGGGCAGCAGGTCGCCGCGCTTGCGCACGATCAGCCCGCCGTAGAGCCCGCGCGCGAGGCCGCCGGTGCCGTGGTCGGTGCCCATCGCGTGGTCGTGGTAGTGCCAGTAGCCGGCGCTGCCCGGCATCCAGAACCCGCCGCCGGCGTCGTACCGGGTCCGCGTGCGCCAGGTGTAGGTCCGCGTCTCGCCCGGCTTGTTGAACGACGCGTTGAGCGGAGCGCCGTCGGACGCGGTGTCGTAGGTGACGCCGTGTGGGTGGATCGACAGCCGCTGGGTGGTCCGGTTGACCAGTTCGATCTCGAGGGTGTCGCCCTCGTAGACCTCCAGCAGCGGCCCCGGAATCGTGGCCTTGCCCGGCTCGAGGCCGTAGCCGTAGAGGCCGCCGGGCAGGGCTTCGGCGTAGATGGTGATCTGGCGGGTCAGGCCCGCGGCCGACGCCGTCCCGGCGACTCCGACGGCGGGCGCGAGCACGCCCGCCGCGGTTCCGGCCAGCATCGACCGACGTGACACTCGCATGTGGATTCCCCCGGGGTCAGAAGCGCACGGTGCGGAGGTACTCGAACCCGACCTTGGCGGTGTTGAGCGGGTCGGTGGGCTGGTCGTGTTCGACGATGTACTCGGCGATGTTGTGGCAGGAAGCGGCGAAGATGCGCGGGAAGTCGATGACGCCGGTGCCGGGGTCGGTCATCTGCCCGTCGGCGGTCATGTCCTTGACGTGGTACTGCGTCACGCGCGGGAAGTGCCGCCGGAACAGCTCCACCGGGTCCGCGCCGCCGGTCACCGCCCAGAACAGGTCGACTTCCAGGTGCACGTCCCGCTTGTTCGTCTTCGCGGTGAGCACGTCGTACGGGAGCACGCCGTCGATCGGCGCGAACTCGTGGGCGTGGTTGTGGTAGCCGAGCTTGATCCCGGCCGTCCGGAAGGCGGCCGCCGCGGTGTTCAGGCGGCCCGCGAAGGCCTCCCACTCCGCGATGGTGGCGAACTGCGCGAACGGCACGTTGGCGAGGGAGTTCCCCAAGATCTTCGCGTCGGCGATGAGCTGGTTCAGGTCGCCGTCGATGCCCACGTGGGTCGACGACGCCTTCAGGTGGCACCGGTCGAGGATGGCGCGGAACTCCGTCGCGCTGCGGCCGTACGTCCCGGCCAGCTCGACCTTCCGGTAGCCGATGTCGGCCAGCGCGGAGAGCGTGCCTTCGGGGTCGTTCTGCAGGAGGGAACGCAGGGAGTAGAGCTGGATGCTGATCCGGTCGAGCGGGATCCGGCGCCGGGCCGTGGCGGCGCCCGCGACGCCGGGGAGGGCGACCGTCGCGAGCGCGGCCGTGGCCACGCCCAGGATGGTCCGTCGGGAGTATTGCTCAGTTACTCCGTCCATGCCCCCGCCGCCACCCTCAACGGAAGCGCTCCGCGCCGCTGTGTTTTCGGTGCACATGGAACTCCCTCACTTCTGGTTGCTGAAAGCCGCGTCGAAAGCCGCCGACGGCTGGTCGAACAGGTGCTCGCGCAGGTACTTCACCGCCTCCGCCGCGCCCCGGAGCCGGTCCATCCCGGCGTCCTCCCACTCCACGGAGATCGGGCCGCTGTACCCGATCGAGTTCAGCGCCCGGAAGCAGTCCTCCCACGGCACGTCGCCGTGGCCGACGGACACGAAGTCCCAGCCCCGCCGCGGATCCGCCCAGGCCAGGTGCGAGCCGAGCCGTCCGTTGCGGCCGTCGAAGCGCTTGCGGGTGTCCTTGCAGTCGACGTGGTAGATCCGGTCGGCGAAGTCGAGGATGAACCCGACCGGGTCGAGGTCCTGCCACACGAAGTGCGACGGGTCCCAGTTCAGCCCGAACGCCGGCCGGTGGTCGACGGCTTCCAAGGCGCGCTTGGTCGTCCAGTAGTCGTACGCGATCTCCGACGGGTGGACCTCGTGCGCGAACCGGACCCCCACCTCGTCGAAGACGTCCAGGATCGGGTGCCACCGACGGGCGAAGTCGGCGTAACCGTCATCGATGTCATCGCGCGTGACCGGCGGAAACATCGCGACGTACTTCCAGATCTTCGACCCGGTGAAGCCGATCACCGTGTTCACGCCGAGCTTCGCCGCCGCCCGCGCGGTGTCGGCCATCTCGGCCGCCGCCCGCTGCCGGACGCCCTCGGGTTCGCCGTCACCCCAGATGCGGGACGGCAGGATGGCCTGGTGCCGGTGGTCGATCGGGTCGTCGCAGACGGCCTGGCCGACGAGGTGGTTCGAGATCGCCCACACCTTGAGGCCGTGCTCGGCGAGCAGCCGCAGCCGCCCCGGCACGTAGTCCTCTTCGGACAGTGCGCGGTCGACCTCGAAGTGGTCGCCCGAGCAAGCGATTTCCAGCCCGTCGTAACCCCACTCCTCGGCGAGCTTGCAGACCTCGGTGAACGGCAGATCCGCCCACTGGCCGGTGAACAACGTGACGGGACGGCTCATTTTGCTTCCTCCACCGCGGTCCATTTCGCTTCTCCGGCGGCGCTCTTTTCGACGGCGTCCAGCACCCGCTGGACGCGCAGGCCGTCGTCGAAGCTCGGCGCGGGGTCGGTGCCCGCGCCGATGGCGTCCAGGAAGTCGGCGACCTCGTGGGTGAACGTGTGCTCGTAACCGAGGAGGTGCCCCGGCGGCCACCACGCGCCGACGTACGGGTGCTGCGGTTCGGTGACGAGGATGCGCCGGAAGCCGGCCTCGGTCCCGGTGCCGTCGTAGAGCTGCAGCTCGTTCATCGCCTCGAAGTCGAACGCCAGGCTCGCCTTCGACCCGTTGATCTCCAGCCGCATCGCGTTCTTCCGGCCCAGCGCGAACCGGGTCGCTTCGAAGGTCGCCACCGCTCCCCCGGACAGCCTCGCCAGGAACATAGCGGTGTCGTCGACGGTCACCTCGTCGGTGCCGCCGTTTTCGGCCGGCCGCTGCTTCACAAAAGTGTTCGTCAGTGCCGAGACGCCGGTGATCAGGTCACCGGTGACGAACTGGGCGGCGTCGACGATGTGCGCACCCAGGTCGCCCAGCGCGCCCGAACCGGCGGATTCGCGCCGCAGCCGCCAGGTCATCGGCGCCTGCGGGTCGGAGAGCCAGTCCTGCAGGTACACCGACCGCACGTGCCGGAGCTCGCCGAGCGCCCCGCTCGCCACGAGTTTCCTGGCGTGCGCGAGCGCGGGCACCCGGCGGTAGTTGAACGCGACCATGGCCCGTACCCCGCGTTCACGGGCCCGCCGCGCCGCCTCCGCCATCGCCTCGGCCTCCGCGACCGAGTTGGCCAGTGGCTTCTCGCACAGCACGTGCTTCCCGGCCTCCAGCGCGGCGATCGCGATCTCCGCGTGGCTGTCGCCGGGCGTGCAGACGTCGACCAGGCCGACGTCGTCCCGGGCGACCAGCTTGCGCCAGTCGGTCTCGACGTCTTCCCAGCCGAACCGGTCGGCCGCCGCCTTGGCCCGGGTCTCGTCACGGCCGCCGAGCACCGCGAGCCTCGGCACCAGCGGCGGGTCGAAGAACCGGTGCACGCTGCGCCAGGCGTGGGAGTGCACCGCGCCCATGAACGCGTGGCCCACCATGCCGATCCCGATCGTTTCGCGTCCCGGGCTCATACCCCTCCTTCTTCTTGCTGGAAAACCGGTCAGGAGTCGAAGCCGACGTCGAGGTACTGGTCGACGTTCTCCTTGGTCACGACCGCCGAGTACGTGGTGATCTCGGCCGGGATGTCGTGCTCGGCCAAGTCGCCGATCCCCTTGCGCTGCCCGAGCAGGCGGGCGAGCGCAACCGCCGTCGACGCCATCGACGGGCTGTAGAGCACGGTCGCCTTGATCGGCGACGAGTCGGCCTTGATCAGGTTCATCATGTTCTTCGAGCCCGCGCCGCCGACCATGATGAACTCCTTGCGGCCCGCGGTGTCGATCGCGGCGTTGACGCCGATGCCCTGGTCGTCGTCGTGGTTCCACAGGGCGTCCAGCTTGGGTGCGCCCTGCAGCAGGTTCGCCGTCTGCTGCTCACCCGACTCCGACGTGAACTGCGCCGACACCCGCGGGCCGACCTTGAACCCGGCGCGGCCCAGCGCGTCCTTGAAGCCCTTGCTGCGTTCCTGGGTCAGCGGCAGCGAGTCGATCCCGGCGACCTCGCCGATGATCGGGTTCGCGACGTTCTTCTTCTTGAGCTCCGCGGCGATGTAGTTGCCCGCGTTGACGCCCATCCGGTAGTTGTCGCCGCCGATCCACGTTCTGTACGCCAGCGGCGTGTCGAAGACGCGGTCGAGGTTGATCACCGGGATGCCGGCGTCCATCGCCTGCTGGCCGGCCGCGGTGAGCGCCTTGCCGTCGAACGGCAGGATCACCAGGACGTCGACCTTGGCGTTGATCAGCGTCTCCACCTGGGAGATCTGCTGGTTGACGTCGTTGGTGCCCTCGGTGGCGGTGAACTTCACCTCGCTGAACTTCTGCGCCTGGGCCTTGGCGTTCTTGGTGATCGCCGCGATCCAGCCGTGGTCGGCGGCCGGCGCGGAGAAGCCGATGGTGATCGGCTTGCCCGGCTGGGCGTTGTTGCCCGCGTTGGCGACCGGCGCGTTCGACTCCTGGTTCGCCGGCGTGTTGCCCGTGCAGCCGGCCAGCAGCGCGCCGGCGCCGACGGCGGCCCCGCCCAGCAGGAATCCCCGGCGGCCGAGGAAGGGGTGTTCGGTCATGGCGGCCTCCATCGGTGGTGATCTAACTACCGGTCCTGGCTTTCCTGGCCCGGAACTGCAAGAGCACGGCGAGCACGATGATCACGCCCTTGGCGATGTTCTGGATGTCGGTGTCCAGGTTGTTCAGCGTGAAGATGTTCGACAGCACCGTGAAGATCAGCACGCCGACGAGGGTGCCGATGAGCGACCCGCGGCCACCGGTCAGCAGCGTGCCGCCGATGACGACCGCCGCGATCGCGTCGAGTTCGTAGAACATGCCGTTGGTCGACGCGCCGGCCGTCGTCCGCGCGACGACCATGAGCGCGGCGATCCCGCAGCACAGCCCGGCCACGCCGTAGACGAGCGCGAGGTGGCGCTTGACGTTGATCCCCGCCAGCCGCGACGCTTCGGCGTTGCCGCCGACCGCGTACGTCCGGCGGCCGAAGGTGGTGCGGTTGAGCACGACCCAGCCGACCGCGAACACGAGCGCGAACAGCCAGATCAGCGTCGGGATGCCGAGGAAGTCCCCGCGGAAGAAGGCGAGGAAGTCCTGGTCGGCGACGACCTGGGTGCGGCGGCCGCTGATCCGCTCGGCGAGCCCGCGCGCCGAGACGTACATCGCCAGCGTCGCGATGAACGGCACGACCTTGCCGTAGGCGACGAGCACGCCGTTGATCAGTCCGCAGCCGAGCCCGACCGCCAGGCCGCAGACGACCATCACCCACGGCCCGTACGACTGCGTGGCCAACGTCGTGAGCCAGACGCCGGCCAGGCCGACCATCGAGCCGACGGACAGGTCTATGCCGCCGCTGATGATCACGAACGTCATCCCGACGCTGACCACGCCGATCGCGGCGGCCAGCCGCAGGATCGTGGAGATGTTGCTTTCGGTGAAGAACAGCTCGGGCCGGGTGAACTGGCCGACCAGGCACAGCACGACGAGCACGCCGGCCAGGCCGAGCAGCCGCGGGTCGGCGGAGTAGGAGAACCGCCGCCGCTGGGCGGGAAGCGCTTCCTGTGGCGGTGCTTGGGTTTCGGTCATGCCGCGCTCCCCTCGAGAATCACGTCGAGCACCTCGGCCTCGGTCAGCCCGGTGGAGCGCCGGTCGGCGAGGACGCGGCCCTCGCGCAGCACCAGCACCCGGTCGGACAACCCGAGCACCTCGGGGATTTCGCTGGAGACCAGCACGATCGCCACGCCGCTCGCGGCCAGCTCGTCGATCAGCCGGTACAACTCGGCGCGGGCGCCGACGTCGACGCCGCGCGTCGGCTCGTCGAGCAGCAGCACCCGGCACCCGCGGACCAGCCACCGCGCGAGCACGGCCTTCTGCTGGTTGCCGCCGGAGAGCGTGCGGACGATCCGGCGTGGGTCCGCGGGCCGCAGGTCGAGGCGCCGCAGGCTCGCGCCGGCGTCGTCGAGTTCTCTGGCACGGTCGCTGAAGCCGAGCTTCGCGTAGCGGCCGAGGCTGGCCAGCGTCACGTTGTGCACCACCGGCGAGTCCAGCAGCAGGCCCTGGCTCTTGCGTTCCTCCGGCGCGAGGCCGATCCCGGCTTTGACGGCGGCGGGCACGCTGCCGGACCGCAGCGGCTTCCCTTCCACCGTCACGGTTCCGCGGTCGGCCGGGCGCGCGCCGAAGATCGTCTCCAGCAGCTCACTGCGTCCCGAGCCGACCAGGCCGGCGATGCCGACGACCTCGCCGGCGTGGACGGTGAAGCTCACGTCCTCGAACTCGCCCTTCCGGGAGAGGTGCTCGACGCCGAGCACGGCGGTGGTCTTGGCGTGCCCCTCGTGGCGCGGCCCGAAGACCGTCTCGACCTTGCGCCCGGCCATCAGCGCGACCAGGTCGGCGGTCGGCGTGGTGCGGGCGTCGAGGCCGGTGCCGACGGTCCGGCCGTCCTTGAGCACAGTCACCCGGTGCCCGATCCGGCGCAGCTCTTCGAGCCGGTGCGAGATGTAGACGACCGCGACGCCGTCGGCGGTCAGCTCGCCGACGATGCGGAAGAGGTTGTCGACCTCCTCGCCGGCCAGCGCGGCGGTGGGTTCGTCCATGACGAGCAGGCGGGCGTCGTGGGCCAGCGCGCGGGCCATCGAGACCAGCTGCTGGGCGGCGGCGGACAGCCTGCCGACCTCGGTGGACGGCCGGATGCCGGGGTGGCCGAGGCGGGCCATCAGGCGGGCGGCCTCGGCGCGGGCCTGGGAAATCCGGGTGAACCCGAACCGGGCGCGTTCGTGGCCGAGGAAGATGTTGTCCGCCACCGAAAGCCCGGGCACGAGGTCGAGCTCCTGGTACATGGTGGCGATACCCAGGCGCAGGGCGTCGACCGGGGACGCGAGCTCGACGCGCTCGCCGGACCAGGTGAGCTCCCCCGCGTCCGGCCGGTGCGCGCCGGAGAGGACCTTGATCAGCGTCGATTTCCCGGCTCCGTTCTGCCCGAGCAGGCAGTGCACCTCCCCGGGTTCGACGTCGAGGTCGACGCCGTCGAGGGCGCGCACCCCCGGGAAGGTCTTCACGATCCCGCGGACGGAAAGCAGGCTCATGCGCACACCTCGCTGGCGCTCGGTGCCGCCTGAGCCGGAAGCGCAGTGTTGAATGATTCGCTCGCAAGCTCGCTCATACCGTGACCTCCTCGACGAGGGTCGGGTTCGCGAACAGCCGCTCGGCGGCCAGGTACGCGGCGCCCCGCAGCGGCGCTTTCAAGCCGAGCTCGGACGGCACGACCCGCGCCTGCCCGAGCGGCCGGGTGGCGAGTTCGACGCGGACCGGTTCGACCAGCCATTCCGCCAGTTCCGCGAAGTAGCCGCCGAGCACGACGACGTCCGGGTCGAGCACGTCGACCACAGTGGACAGTGCGACCCCCAGGGCGACGCCGAGTTCGTGGACCGCGGTGGCCGCGCGCTGGTCGCCACGCCGCACGCGGTGCTTGAGCTGGGCGACGCGGCCTTCGACGCCGGGGGCGGGATCGTGCAGCGGGTCGCCCGGAGCCGCGGCCGCGCGCAGGACCGCGGCCAGGTTCGCCTTCGTCTCCAGACAGCCCGTCCGGCCGCACGGGCAGCGTTCGCCGGACGGGTCGACGGCGATGTGCCCGACCTCGCCCGCGAAACCGCGCGCGCCGCGCAGGATCGTGCCGCCGGAGACGAACCCGCCACCGACGGCCGTCCCGCCACCGAGGTAGAACAGCTCGGTCCCGGTGCCCGCGACCGACTCGGCGAGCGCACCGAGGTTGGCGTCGTTGTCGACGGCGATGGCGTCCGCGGGCAGATCCAGCCGGGCCGCGATCAGGCCGGCGATTTCGGCGTCGCGCCAGCGCAGGGCCGGTGCCAGCCGCAGCACGGCGGCGACCGGGTCGACCAGCCCGGGCACGGAGATCGCGACCCCGACCGGTGGCGCGGGCAGCACCCGGCGGGCCAGGCAGGCGAGTTCGTCCATGCCTCTTTGCAGACCGAGCGCGGCGACGTCGACGGTGGCGGCGAGCTCGGTCACGACCCGGCCGGAGAGGTCGGTGACCAGCGCCGACAGCCGATCGGCCTCGATGCCCAAGCCCAGCGCATACGCGTCTTCGCCGTGCAGTTCGACCAGCCGGCTCGGCCGTCCGTTGCCGGGGAGGACGCCGGCGGGCCGGACCAGGCCGCGCTCGGCGAGATCGGTGAGCAGGCCCGGAACCGCCGACTTCGCGATCCCGCAGCGGGCCGCCAGCTGCGTGCGCGAGAGCGGGCCGGTACGCAGCGCTCGCAGGACCGCGGCCAGGTTCGCCGTACGTGGGCTCGCCGAGCCGGCTCGCCTCGTTTCGGTGACGGCCACGGTGCCCCCCTCTTGCGCAGTCCACTGAACGCACTTTGTCGCTCAGGCAGCGAAAGTAGGGTGACTGGCATCACTCGTCAAGGTGATGTCTCGACGTTTGGCGTGCTTTTCACCCGGATAGACGTGCGAAACCGGACAGACTTTTGCATTTTCAAAGCGAAAGTCTGTCCGATTTCGACGTTACTCGTGAGAGTTGTTCAGCAACGCAGTGTGCTGCACGGGCTCAGCTGCTGAGCGTGAAAGCCCGGTCCGTCGCCGACCAAGCCGCTCCGATCACACCCGCCGTCTCGCCGAGCTCGGACAGCACGATCGGGAGGTTTCCCGTGGCCAGCGGCAGCGAGCGGCGGTACACCGCGCTGCGCACCTCGGCGAGCAACTGGTGCCCGAGCTGCGCCACCCCGCCGCCGATCACCACCATCCCCGGGTTGATGAACGAGACCAGCGAGGCGATGACCTGGCCGAGCCGGCGCCCGCCGTCGCGAATGAGGTTGACCGCGCCGAAGTCGCCCGCCGCGGCGGCCTGCCCGACGTCACGGGCGGTGACCGCTCCGCGTTCGGCGGCCGCTTCGGCCAGGTACGCCGACCGGCCGCTGCGCGCCAGGGCCAGCCCGTCGCGGGCGAGTGCGGCCCCGCCGAAGTAGGCCTCCAGGCAGCCGACCTCGCCGCACGCGCAGGTCGGGCCGAACTCGTCGAGCCGGATGTGCCCGATGTCGCCGGCCGTGCCCGCGACCCCGCGGTACACCTTGCCGCCGAGCACGATCCCGCAGCCGATCCCGGTGCCGATCTTGACGAACACCAGGTCGTCGGTCGACCGCGCGACCCCGGCGTGCCGCTCCCCGAGCGCCATCGCGTTGACGTCGTTGTCCACCGCGACCGGGCAGCCCCACAGCCCACCGAGGTGGTCCCGCACGTTGAACCGGTCCCAGCCGGGCATGATCGGCGGCGCCACGGCCATCCCTTCGGCGAAGCTGACCGGTCCCGGCAGCCCGATTCCCGCCGCGATCAGCCGGCCGGGCGCCTCGTCCCGGACTTTCGCGGCGAGCTCGGCCACCCGCCGCAGCACCGGATGCGGCCCCTGCCGCACATCACAGTCCTCGACGGCGTGCGCGAGCACCTCGCACGATGCGTCGGTGACCGCCACCCCGACCGACGTCGCACCGACGTCCACCGCCAGCACCCGGAGCTCACCGGCGAGCCGGACCAGCGTCGAGCGCCGCCCGCCCCGGCTGGCCGAGGGCCCCGCGCTCTCGACGAGCCCGACCTCACCGAGCCGGACCACCTCCGCCCCCACCCGGGCCCGCGGCAGCTCCAGCCGCTCTCCCAGCTCGACCCGCGACATCGGGCCCTCGTCCCGGAGCAGGGTGAGCAACCGGGTCTGGTGCCGGGTTTCGACCATCGAGTGCTCCGGGGTGGGTACCACGCTCATTCGCCTCAGCCTACTGCGCGGATCCCCCGGCACTTCGTCGCGCCGCCATCGGCGACCGCACGCGGCTTCGCAGGTCAGGCGCCGACTGCCCGGGCCTACCGCTCGGAAAACGCTTCCTGCTCCGCCTCCACCGCGCGCCGGCGCTCAGCATCGCCGGCGAGGACGAGGTAGGCGCTCGCCGTCCAGGTGTAGGCGCGGTCGCGCAGGCCTTCGCCCGTCAACGCGTCGAAGTTTTCGGCGAACCCCGACTTTTCGCACACCGCGCGGAAGCGCGCGCTGACCCGGTCGGCGAGCGCCACCGCACCGGCGCGGCGGAGCCCGTCTTCGATCAGCACGGTGACGGGCGCCCACACCGGCCCGCGCCAGTAACCGTCCGCCTCGTAGAACGGGGACGTCGGCAACTCGGTCGACAGCCCGATGTCGGTGAGGTGCTCCTCGAGCCCGGCCACGACCTTGTCCCGGACGTCCGGCGGCAGGTGTTCGCCGAGCACGATCGGCATCAGCTCGAGCAGGCTCGCACCCGCGTGGACCGCTCCGGTCGCGGCCGAGCGGCTGACGAACCTCGTGCCGTCCCAGAGCTCGCCCAGCAGCGACACCAGCATGCTCTCCGCTTCGGCGTGCCACCGCGCGGCGGCGTCGGCATCACCCTGCTCGGCGGCCAGGGCCGCCAGCTCCTTCAGCTGCAGGACCAGGAACGCGGCCAGATCGGGCGTCTGCACGAGCCGCCGTTCGGCGAACGGGGTCGCGTTGTCCCAGCCGCTGTCGTTGCCGTGTTCGTAGTGGGCGAACGGGCTGCCGGGCACGCGGCGGCGCTCGAGCCAGAACGTCGTCCACGCCGCCAGCTGCCGGTAGACCGATCCGCCTTCGGTCTCGGGCAGGCCACCGGGCAGGCGGCCGCGCAGGCGGCTCAGTGCCCAGCCGTGGATGGGCGGCTTGACGAAGTTGCGCAGCACCTCGGCGTGGGTGATCGAGTCGGGCAGCGCACCCCGGTCGTCCTGGTGGTCGAAGACGACCTGCAACTGGTGCCAGGCCAGCTCGGGCCGTCCGCCCGCCAGAGCCAGGGCGTTGAAGCAGTGGTCCCAGCTCCACACCTTGTCCATCCAGTGCTTCGACATCAGCACGGCCGGCCGGCCGACGAACCCGGCGGGCGCCACGATGGCCGACCAGAGCACGTAACAGGCCAGCTCGGCCGCCGGGGTGCGTTCGCTGCGCCAAGGCGCCACCGAATCAGCGAAAGTGGCGAAACCGGCCCGGGCGGCGGCGACCACGTCGTCGAACGCCGGCGCCGTCGAGTACGGCTCTCGGGCACCGGGGAGTTCCTCGATCACCACCTCCCAGGCATCGCCGCTCACGACGACGGCCCGCTCGGCCGTGCCGAGTGCTTCGGCACCGACGTGCCGCACGTGTCCGGAAAGGACGGTGACCCGGTAGCGGCAGCCCGTTTCGTAGGAGGTGAACACGGCCGAGCCGTCGACCGGATCGGTGAAGAAGTAGGTGCCGGTGAACGGGGTCAGCGTGGCTTCGGCCGCGCGGATCCGCAGCTGGAGGCCGCGCCCGGCGATCCTCAGCGTCTCCGGTGCCGCGAACGCCGCCGTGATCCCCCGGTCGGCCGTGCCCCAGGTGAGTGCGGACGGCGTGGCTGCCGGCTCGCCGCCGCTTTCGGGGACCAGCGCCAGGACGGCGTGCATGCCGTGGCGGTGGGAGACGAGGTGGAGGTCGTCGGCGTAGGTGGCCTCGGCCACCACCGGGGAGACGTCGAACCACGATCCCGGGTAGCTGAACGGGATCTCCCGCAGCGAAAATTCCTGATCGCCGGTGGGCACAGGGGTCGTCCTTTCCGGAAGGGGCTAGTCCTTGACGGCGCCCGCGGTGACGCCGGCGGCGACGAACCGCTGCGCCAGCACGAGAAGCACGGCGGCCGGCACGGAAGCCACCACCGCCGTCGCCATGATGGAGTTCCACTCCTGGTTGTTGTTGCCGATGTAGCGGTAGATGCCCAGGGTCAGCGGCCGCATCGAGCCGCCGCCGTCGAGCGTCGCCGCGAAGACGAAGTCCGACCAGGCCCACAGGAACGAGAACAGCCCGGCGGTCACGACTCCGTTGCGGCTCGCCGGCAGCACCACCGACCAGAACGCGCGCACCGGGCCGGCCCCGTCGATCGTGGCCGCCTGGACGAGTTCGTCCGGCACCGAAGCCATGAACGAGGTCAGGATGAGCACGGCGAACGGCACCGCGATCGTCGAATCGGCGAGGACCAGCCCCCACGCGGTGTTGGTGATGCCCAGCGAGACGTAGCTGCCGTAGAAGCCGAGCGCCATGATGATGCCGGGGATCATCTGGGCGACGAGCAGCACGAACCCGAGCGCCCGGTGCCCGCGCGGGCGCAGCTTGGCCAGCGCGTACGCCGAAGGTGCAGCCAGGGCCAGCGTCAGCGCCACGGTGCCGAGCGCGACGAACAGGCTGGTGGCGAAGTACGGGAGCTGCTCGCGCAGGACCCGCTCGTAGCCCTCGAACGTCGGCGCGGCCGGGAACCAGTCGGGCGGCGACTTGCGCATCCGCCCGGCCGGCGTCAGCGACACGTTGACCATCCAATAGACGGGGAACAGCATCACGGCGGTGAGGACCAGCCCCACCGCGGTGCGCCAGCGCCGGATCACGGTGCCTCCTGCCTGCGCTGCGCGCGGATGTAGAGCAGCCCCGCGACCAGGGCCAGCAGGATGAGCACGTTGCCCACGGCCGCGCTGGGCCCGAACCGCGGCAGCATGCTGCCGAACCCGAGCTGGTAGGACCAGGTGGCGAGGGTGGTCGACGATCCGCCGGGGCCGCCCTTGGTCATGATCCAGATGACGTCGAACACCTTCAGCGTGTACACCAGCCCCAGCAGCAGGGTGATCGCCGAAACCGGCCGCAGGAGCGGGAAGGTGACGTGCCGGAACCGCTGCCACGCCCCGGCGCCGTCGAGCGACGCCGCCTCGTACACCTCGGCCGGGATGTTCTGCAGGCCGCTGTGCAGCACGACGAGGTTGAACGGCACGCCGATCCAGATGTTGGCGATGATCACCGAGACCAGGGACCACGACGGCGACGTCAGCCAGTCGATCCGGCCGGCGCCGAACCAGCCCAGCACGGAGTTGACCACGCCGGACTCGCTGTTGAGCAGCCACGCCCAGGTCGACCCGGAAACGATCAGGGGCAGCAGCCACGGCACGAGGAACAGGGCGCGCAGCGTCGGGCCCAGGCGGAAGTTCCGGGCGAAGAACACCGCCATCGCCAGGCCGATGCCGTACTGGAAGAGCAGCGACGCGGCGGTGAAGACGACCGTGTCGAGCAGCGCCGTGCGGAAGGTCGGATCGGCGAACACTGCTGCGTAGTTGTCGAACCACACCAGCGGCGCCCCGCCGTGGACGAAGGTGCGGACCGTGTAGCTGCGCAGGCTGAGATCGATGTTCGTGACCAGCGGATAGCCGTAGCACAGCACGAGGTAGGCGACGAGCGGCGCGAGGAACGCCCAGGCGAGCAGCTGCGGCCGCCGGCGCGGCTCGCGCCGCGCCCGTCCGGGCGCCGGGGCGTCCGGACGGGCGGTGACCGGCCGGCGGATGTCCTGCACGAGCCGGCCTACTTCGCCGACGCCGCGGTCGCCTGCGCGGCGGCGAGCGCGGCGTCGGGGGCCTTCGCACCGGTGAGCGCGGCCTGCACCGCGCCCCAGAGAGGCTCCGAGATCCGCGGGTACCGGGTGCCGAGGTTGTCGCCGGTGCGGCCCTTCGCGACCTTGACCGCGTCGACCCACACCTTCAGCTCCGGCTGGGCCCCGACCTGCTTTTCCTGCACCGACGGCACGGCGGAGACGTAGGTCAGCGCCGTGTCGGAGTCGAGGACGTTGGCCGGGCTGGTCAGGCAGGACGCGATCCGGCCCGCGGTCTTCTCGGCGTCGGGGCTGCTCTGGGCCGGCACGGTGACGAACTCGCCGCCGGTCGGCGCCGGGGCCGCTCCCCCGGCGCGCGCCGGGATCGGGAGGACGCCGTACTCGAAGCCGGCCTTCTTCGCGTTCTGCAGCTGCCAGGTCCCGTTCTCGGCGAAGGCGTACTCGCCCGTCGCGAACTCCTGCCAGCTGGTCGTCTGCGTGTTGCCGACCACCGAGTTCGGCGCGTACCCCCGGTCCAGCCAGGACTTCCACTGCGCGAGGGCCGAGACGGCGCCGGCCGAAGCCAGGTCGGTCAGGTTCGCGCCCGCGCCCCAGAACCACGGCAGGAACTGGAAGCTGCCTTCCTCGGTGCCGATGGCGGAGAACGTGATGCCCTTCTTGCCCGCGGCGTGCACCTTGGCCAAGGCCGCGTCGAGCGAGGCCCAGTCCCGCACGGACGCCGGGTCGACGCCGGCCGCGGTCAGCACGGACTTGTTGTAGTAGAGGGCGAGCGTGTTCGCGCCGATCGGCACGCCGTACACCTGGCCTTTGACGTCGGCCGCGGCGAGCAGGTTCGGGGCGGCCTGCGCGGCGTCGAGGCCGGTTTCCGCGTTGGCTTTCAGCACCCCGCCCTCGGCCAGCGTGGAGACCACGGGGTTGTCCACCACCAGGACGTTCGGGGCCGTGTTCTGCTGGGCGGCGAGCAGCACCTTGTTGGTGAGGTCGGTCGTGTCGAACGCCTGCCGCGCGATCTTGACCCCGGCGTCGGCGCCGCACTTGTCGATGACCTTCGCCCACGCGGAGCTCGCGTCGAACTGCGGGTAGGGGTCCCAGACCGTGAAGGCACCGTCGGCGCCCGTCCCGCCCGCCCCCGCGGCGGGGGCCGGCCCGGAGGAGCAGGCGGCCAGCGTCGTCGCGGCGACGGCCGCCGACAGCAGCCGGATGATCGGGTGACGCTTCATGAGAGGTCCTTCCTGTCGGCACCAGCGACGACCTGGAGGCGGTCTATCCGTCATCGAACCGGTTCGATGGTGGATGGCGGCGTCACCGTAAACCTCGCAAGCACTCCTGCGCAATACTGCGTGTACTACGATCGAACCGGTTCTCGGCAACGGTCAGGAGTGGCATGAACATCGGGGAGATCGCGCAGCGCGCCGGGGTTTCGCGCAGCACCGTGTCGTACGCGCTCAGCGGCAAACGACCGGTGTCGGCGGCCACCGTGCAGCGCATCAACGACGTCATCGCCGAACTCGGCTACCGGCCCAACGCCAGCGCCCGCGCACTGGCCGAAGGCCGCACGCGCACGCTGGGCCTGGTCGTTCCGCCGGCCAGCCGCCGGCTGACCGACGTCCAGCTGGGGTTCGTCGGCAGCGTCGTCGACGCGGCCGCCGCCCACGACCTCGACGTGCTGCTCTCCCCCAGCGGCGGCGACCACGACCGCTCGTTCGAACGCATCGTGACCGGACGCCGGGTCGACGGCGTGATCCTGATGGAGATCCTCCTCGAAGACCCGCGGGTCGAGCGGCTGAGCCAGGCGAGCCTGCCGTTCGTGACCATCGGCCACGTCGAGCACCCCGGGGCGTCCTGGTGGGTGGACGTCGACTACGGCGCCCTGATCACGCGCTGCGTGCACCACCTCGCCGATCTCGGCCACGACGAAGTCGTGCTGATCAACCGCTCGGCCGAGCTCGTCGCGGCCGGGTACGGGCCCGCACTGCGGTCGGCGACCGGGTTCCTCGAGGCCACCGCCGCGCGGGGCCTGACCGCGCGCACCGTGTGCTGCGCGGACGACGCCGCGGCCGGCCTGGCCTGCTTCGAGGAGATCCGGACGCAGTGGCCTTCGGTGACCGCGGCGGTCACGATCAACGAGGCGGCCTTGCCCGGCGTCCAGCGCGCGCTGCACCGGGCCGGACTGGAGGTGCCCCGCGACTTCTCGCTGACCGGGGTCATCGCCGAACGGCTGGCCGAGGACTTCCACCCCCCGCTCACCGCGGCGGACGTGCCCGCCGTCGAGCTGGGCCGGCTGGCCGTGGACCTGCTCCTGGCCCAGATCGCCGACGCCGGTGCGGCACCGCGGCACGCCCTGCTGGAGCCGCCGATTTCGCTGCGGTCGAGCACGGGCGCCCGGCGCCGCCGCGACTGACCGGCTCCGCCGAGGCCGCCGGGCCTGCCGCGACCGTCATCGAACCGGTTCGATATCTCGCCCGTTGGCTTTCCACTAGCGGCTGACGTAGTGCGCACTTCGCGATCGAACCGGTTCGATGGTCACCGACCTCCCCTCGACCTGCCCGGAGTCCCCCGTGGTTCAACGGCGAACTGTCCTGCCCGCCGCACTCTCGGCGACGCCGCCGGCGGGCGCGACGTCTACGTGTACATGACCGACATCTACCGCGGCTTCCCCTACCAGCGCGCCCAGGGCCAGGCCGGGATCGACGACTACCGCGCCAAGCTGACCCCCAGGTGAAGCAGGTCCTCGCGTCGGGCTCCCGCGACCACGTCGTGTACGTCCCCTTCAACGAACCCGAAGGGAACATGTACGGCACCGGCCAGTACAGCTTCGACAACGTCAGCTGGCTGACCGGCCCGCAGTTCTTCTTCGCCGAGTGGAAGCAGGCTTACGACCTGATCAAGGGCCGCGACCCTCGATCGCGCCAAGCGGCAGTCGCGCACGCTCTTCGGCGGTTCCTCTGGAGCCGCGGACGTCCGGTTCGCCCACGTCGACCGGAAGTTGTTCGGCAACCGCGTGCACGTGACCGTGCAGGAAGACGCCGCGCACACCGGCACCGGCTGGAGCCGCAACGGTCCGGAAGGCAACCCCGGCAACGTCGGCAAGTTCGCCGGCAACTACAACGTCGGCGGGCTGCGGACCGGATCAGACGTCCAGCTGTCCTTCGACGTCGAGGTGCCCCAGGACGGCCGCTACCACCTCAGCGTCTCCTCCAACACCTACAACAAGTACCCGAGCGTCGTCGCCCAAGGCCCGACCAACGTCTTCCTGCGGGTCGACGGCAAGGACCCGCGGCAGCTGAACCTGCCGGTCTCCTACGAGTGGGTGGTCTGGGACCACACCGGCACCCGCGTGCCGCTCACCGCCGACGGCGTCGATCCCGCCACCGACGGCCGCACGGGCTACGAAGCGGAGTACGCCGACCTCGCCAAGGCCACGATCCGGTACGACGTCCGCGGCTCCTCCGGCCCGGGCGCGGTGTCGCTGCGCCCCGGCCCGGCTCGAAGCCGAAACCGGCGTCCTCACCGGGGCCGCCCCAGCGGAGCAGCGACTTCTCGTTCGCGTCGGGCCAGGTCGTCACCGCGGTGGGCGACGGGCCGGGCAACGCGCTGACCCTGCAGGTGACGGCGAAGCGGGCGGGCCGGCACGTCCTCGTCGTCCGCTACGCCAACGCGGAGGAATCGATCCCCACGCACTACAACCCCGACCCGGTCGCGCGGCACGCCGACATCGCCGTCAACGGCGCCGCCGCCCGGCGGGTGCTGTTCCCGACGACGTTCCACTTCAACCAGTTCCGGGACCTCGCCGTCCCGGTCGACCTGCGCGCCGGGACCAACACGCTCACCTTCACCGCCCAGGAACTGCCGGACTGGGACGGGAAGACCTACAACCCGTTCGGTCAGCGCTCGAAGTACGCCCCGAACATCGACTACGTCTCGGTCGCGCCGCTCGCGGCCGGCTGAGCCCGGTCACCGCTGACCGGAAGCCAGGCCCCGCCGGGTTTCGAGCGCCGTGGGCAGCTCGAAACCCGGCCGGCCGGCTTCAGCGGGCGAACACCCCGAGGTCGATCGAATCGCCCAGGAGCCGGTCGCCGGCCGCGTTCGGGTGGTAGCAGTCGCTGCGCCAGTCCGCGCGGATCACCGTCGGGTCCGCCGGGTCGCGCAGCACCGCGTCGAAGTCGAGGACCGCGTCGAACGTTCCGGAGGTGCGGATCCACGCGTTGACCGCCAGGCGGGCCTGCTCCTTCGGACTGCCGGCCGCGTTGCACATCGGCAGGATCGTCGCGCCGACGATCTTGCGGCCCGTGGCGTGGACCCGCCGGACGATGGTTCGCATCGCGTCGATGACCTGCCCGGCCGGGGCGGGTGGTGCGTAGTCGCCGCCGCCGATGTCGTTCGTTCCCTCCAGGAGCAGGACGTACCGGACCCCCGGCAGGGAAAGCACGTCACGGTCGAGCCGGGCCGGCGCCGGCGGGCCGCAGCACTGGCCGGTGGGGTCGTACGGGTTCGGCTGCACGCTGACGGTGTTGCCGCTGATCCCCGCGTTGGCCACCGACAGCCGCCGCGGCGGTGGCAGCGTCCCGATGCGCTCGGCGAGCACGTCGGTCCAGCGCGGGCCGCCGCCGAAGGCGTTGTAGCCGTCGGTGATCGAGTCGCCGAGGGCGACGATCGTGCCGCGGGTCGGGGACACGGCGCTGATCGCGTCCGCCCACCACAGGACGCCGGGTGCGAAGGGACCATAAGCGCTTCCCGACTCGTCGGCTCCCGCGTCACCCGCTCCGGCCGAGGTGAACGACCCCGGCGTGGCGGTCTGGGGCGGCGGGAAGGTGTGGTCGTTGACCGGCGAACCCGGCGCGTACACGCTCACCGCGACGTGGTCGCCGCGGCGGACGGACAGCGGCAGCGGGTCGGTCCACGCGCTCGCGCCCGGCGGGATCGTCACCGCGTGCCGGAAGCCGAACGTGGCGCGGCGGTTCGACCCCGGCACCAGCGCCGGCGAATCCGTCGACGGCTGCCGGCCGACACACACCGACCGCACGGTCATGGCGGTGGCACCGAACGGGTTGCTCAGCCGCACCCGCAGCGCCGCCCCGCTCGCCGTCACGGTGAGCACGTTGCGGATCGTGACGTCGGGCGCGGTGCCGTGCACCCCTTGGAGGGCGGACTCCGTCAGGGTGACCGTCCCCGGCAGCGCACCGCCCGGGGACGCGGCCTCCGCGACCGCCGGGCTCAGCAGGGACGCGGAGACGGCCAGGACAACAGCGGTTCGGCGGATGCGCATCCGGCCGTCCTCTCGTCGAGTCGTTGGTGGGGTTCGGGATCAGGCGAGGATCAGGTGACGACCGGCCAGCCGGCCGAGTCGTAGGTCAGGCGGTTGATGCCGAGGCGTGCCGCGCCGTTGTCGCCGTAGTAGTGGTAGACGAGCAGGTCGCCGTCGCTGTCGGCGAGCACGGCCTCATGGCCCGGCCCGTGGATGCTGCCGTGGCCGGCGAGGATTTCGGTGCCGCCGCCGGAGGTCATCGACCCGCTGTTGCGGTCGGTGTAGGGGCCGGTGAGGCTGGTGGAGCGGCCGACCATCACCCGGTAGGTGCTCGACGCGCCGCGGCAGCACAGGTCGAACGACACGTACTGGTAGTAGTACTGGCCACGCTTGACGATGAAGGGCGCCTCGATCGCACCCCCGCCGCGCCCGGCGACGGCGGTCATGCCGCTGCCGAGGCGCAGGCCCGTCGCGGGATCCAGCTGGATCAGCTTGATGCCCGACCAGAACGAGCCGAAGTCCAGCCACCACCGGCCCTGGTCGTCCACGATCAGGTTCGGGTCGATGGCGTTGAAGGTGTCGCCGGTGCGCGACTCGACGACGAGACCGCGGTGGGTCCAGGTGCCGGAGTTGCCGGAGGGACTGGTGGCCAGGAAGATCGCCGACCGGTTGGAGCCGAACGTCGAGGCCGCGTAGTACAGGTGGTACTGGCCGTTGCGGTAGGAGATGTCCGGAGCCCAGAGGCTGCGGCTGCCGTTGGTGTAGGGGGTGGTCCACGACGCACCGTTCGGGAAGGCCGAACCGGCGCCCGAGAAGGCGATGCGGTCGGTGGACGTCTTCAGCGCGATGTTGTCCCCCGTGTGCGCCACCAGGTAGCTGCCGTCCGGGCGTTTGACCACACTCGGGTCGTGCACGCCGATGTCGCCGGTGACGCGCCCGGGAGCGGGATACGCGGCCGCGGCGGCCGCCGGGAGCGCGCCGGCCGGCGCGGCCAGCAACGCTGTCAGGCAAAGGAAGACGGCGGTGAACGGTGCTCGAGCGGCCGACATGGTGCCTCCGTTGGCAGTCATGCTCTCGATGACACTGCGCTATCAAAAAGACGCTATCAACAAAACGTCATCGGCAAAATACGGCTGGGAAAGTTCCCAGCCGAGCGTAACGCAGGGGTTACCGCCCGACAAGACGGTTCGAGAAAGCGCTATCACGCACCCGGCCCGGCCGGCGGCAGGGCGCGTGACAGCTACTCGGTCAAGAAGCCCACGGGGAGCTGACGAGCCAGCTCACGTCGTCGCTGTAGGCGGTGGCGCTGTCGAAGGTGTTCGAACCGCCGTTGGCGGCGATGTAGCCGATGTTGTCGTAGTGGCGGACGTACCGGTCGGAGAAGTTGAGGGACCGGAGCGAGGCACCTTGGCCGTTGCGGCCGGCTTCCGGGCAGAAGGTCGCGTCCTGGGCGAACAGCGAGCTCCCGTCGTTGGCCTGCAGGTAAAGCCGGTAGTTCTGGTGCCGCAGGTACTGCCCGGCGACGTTCTTCGACTCGAACGAAACGCACGAACCGCTGCCGAGTCCGGTCCGGACGGTCCAGGACGCGTTGCCCTTCTCGGTGGCGGAGCTGCCGCTGCCGACGACCGCGGTGTCCACTGTGGATCCGGTGTGGTGGAGGTAGCGGTCGGTGCAGCAGGCGGTGGTGGCGCGCAGCGAAACGGACGTACCCGGCGTCAGGCCGGTTCCGGTCGAACCGGTGGCGTACCCGGCCGCGGTGATGTTGGCCTGCACCGCGTTTTCGGTGGCGTCCGACGGATAACCGGACGTCATCACCCCTTCGTAGAAGGTGCCGCGGGCGCCGACGCTGTTGTCACCGCCGATGCCCAGGATGATGGCGCCTTCCTTCTTCATCGGGTTGTAGCCGGCGACGTTGGGGCGCACTCCGTCGTAGAACGTCGACACGCCACCGGACTGGGCGTTGCCGCCGCGGATGGCCCACCGGTTCGGGCCGCCCTTGACGATGGCGGTCAGGAAGCGGTGGCTGATGCTCGGGTCGTTGGCGTTGTAGCGCTGGTTGACCCCGGAGAACAGGCCGTTTTCGAGGTCGGCCATGATCCACGGGCCGTTGCCGGCGCCGTAGCCCCAGACCTTGATGTTGCCGAAGTAGATGGCTTCCATCGTGCCGTTGCCGTTGTCGCGGCTGTTGCGCTCGGCGTTGCCGTAGTCGA
>NZ_JBFBCC010000020.1:0-131856 GCF_040682955.1 Amycolatopsis sp. NPDC051045 | reverse complement strand
GACCGCGCGAACACCTCCGGCTGACGCGCCACCAGCCTCACCTCCACGGCCAGCCTCGCGATCACCAGCCCGGATGTCCACGCGACACGATGACAGCGTCAACGTTTCTTGATGAAGCACTAGGCCAGGTCGGACTCGTCCCAGATTCGCAGGATGTTGTCACTCCCGGCCGTGACGAGTACCCGACGTCCGTCGACAGTGGTCGACTCCATCGTCGTGACGTCGTACTCGCGCGTGTCGACGTGGCTGTTCTCGGTTCCCTCGGCGGCGTCCCACAATCGAAGTGAGTTCTCGCCCTGAGTCACCACCAGGGGCCGCCCGGCGACCGTCACCGCCGCCACGCTCTCCAGAGAGTCGTCCGAGACGGCGATCGGTTCGTACAGCGGTTCGGATGATTCCTCGCCGAGGGCCCAGGCGTACAGCTCACCGTTCTCGGTGCCCCCGAAGATCGCGGTGCGCTCGCCGAGCTCGCACGCTGTCACGGACCACACTCGTCCCTGCTCCGGGGTGAAAGTGGCGATATTGGCCAGTGTCTCGGCATCCCACACCCCGGTTTCCGACCCGCCCGCGAGGATCAGCGAGCGACCACCGACTCTTGCCTCGCCCAGGCAATACACCTCGGCCACTTCACCAAGCGTCGTGTACGTGCCGTCTGGCGACCACAACCGCACTTCCTCCGAATACTGCTGAGCGGTGACGAACGCGCCGCCGGCCGTGATCACGTCGGCGAGGTAGGCGCCATTGATCGGTGTCCGCCATAGGAGTTCGCCGGTGTCGAGGTCCCACACGGCCGGTTCCTGCTCGGAGCCACCGGCGGCTAAGAGGAGCTTGCCGTCGACGGATGATGCCGCCAGCATGTCGAGGGTGTTCTCGGCGTCGGGGAACTGTGCCACGATCGGATCCCCCGCGTGCGCGTAGGGCAACGGCCGCGCCAACCATTCCCCGGTCGACTCGGACCACGTCCACACCGCGTCCATCGAATCCAAACAGGCAATGACGAAACTTCCCGCATGACGCACGACAGAAAAGCCGCGGATCGTGGTAGCCGAGGGAATCCTCGTACTCATGATCATGCGGCGAGGCTAGCACGGATCCTCCGCGTGGTGGCCAAGTATCGCGCGCGGGCATGTTGGGGACCATTCCCAGCACGACCACGGTGTCTGACTCACATATCGGCGACGACCTCGTCGATATGTCCGGCCATCGAGACGTCTTCGGCAGTGAGGCCGCCTTCGGAGGGATGCTCAGCCGGAAGGTGAGCGTTCGCCATCGGATGTCGATGTCCGGGTGGTGGTCGACGCTCGGCGCGGAAGCCGGATTCGGAGGTGCCGAATGGTGACGTCAGATATTGGAACCGTCGGAATACCTGTGTCCGGCCCTTACCGCTGCGGGCGTTGTTGTGGAACCTTCCGATCGACTCTGGTAGCCCGGTCAGCAATGTGTGCCGCTACCAGGTCACGCCGATGACGGGTTTGCCGTAGCGGCCGGGAGGGCGGCGGCTGGTCCGTCGAGGACTCGGTCGAGCTGCCAGGCGAACTCGGTGTCGGTGCTGGGGTGAAGCCGTGCACGAACGACAGCACGGTGTTGATCGTGCCGACTGTGGTCGGTGTGGGCAGGCCGAGCCGGTCCATGGTGGCGAGGGCGAACTCCGTCGCGGCCATGGCGTGAGGGCGAAGGGTGGGGCAGGTCGCGGCCAGCCGGGGTAGCCAGGGGTGGCGTCGTGCGGCCTCGCGTTGGGTGTGGGCGAGCGCGGTGAGCTCCGCGCGCCAGTCTCCGCTGGACTGCGCGGGTGGCGGGCTGCCGATCGCCGCGTCGACCATCAGGCCGTACAGCTCGTCCTTGGTGCGGACGTGGCGGCAGAGCGACATGGTGGCGCTGTCGAGTTCGGCGGCGACCGGCGCGTGACGACCGCTTCGCACCCTCTCTGCCGGCGACGGCGGCGGCCACGATCCGCTCGGCGGTCAGCGGTGGTCGCGGCCCGCGCGTTGGCGTGGCTGGTCGAGTCGAGACCAGCTCACGCTCAGCGCTCCACGGCCTCCCTGTGGGCCCTGTGTTCTTGCTGATCACGGGAGGAAGTAGTCGGTCATGAGCCGACCGGCCCATTCCGGCTGCCGAATGTCAGTGGGTTGGAATTGCGGTTGGGTCGGCGGCGGCCGCGGTCGGCGAAGACGTCCACCTCCGGCAGGTCCGTCCGGCCCCGTGGCCGGCGGGACCGGTAGTCCGGCCGTTCGGTGGTCTGGTCGAAGAGGAACAGGACGTCGACGTGGGAGAAGTCGGCCAGGCCGAGCAGGCAGTCGTCGCCGAACCGTTCGTCCACCGTGATGGTGCTGGTGACGATTCCCCAGCCTCCCGCCAGTCGACGAGAACGCCGAGCGCAAGCGCCCCCGTACGCAGTTCCGCATTGCGCTTCCATGCATCACTGCTCAGGAGCGGGTTCGGAGCGACGCCCGGGCAGTCGGGCCCGACTCCGAGCGATTCCCGACTCAGGTCGGGCCTGAGCTGCGCCATCAGATCGTTGAGCTTCTTCTTCGAACCGAACATCCTGACCCCTCCCTCACACCGGTGCCGGAATCTCGGCCCGGCGCTTCGCCCTCACCGCGATTGCACGTCGCGGCCATTCCCGACCTCCGTCGCATCGCCCCGTCCCGCTGGGGTCGCCGTCTGCGGTCGCGGACGGGCTCGGTCGGTGCACCTGTCTGTCGGACGAGCCACGTCCGCACGCCGACAGGAGGACCAAGCCGTGATCGATATTGACTCCAGCAGTAGCGGGCTTCCTAGAATCGCGCAGTGCGCGACATCGTGGGCGCGGTGATGACCTTCGGCCTGATCCTGAGCGTGAGTGCTGTGTCGGCGTTCGCTATGCGAAGGTCGCCGCGGCTATCCACCACATCACCGCGCCGTGCGCGCTGATCAGGGCGACTCGGATCCAGTGGGTGGCCAGCAGACGCTGTAGCAGCAGGCGATCCAACTGTGTGGACAGGCGGGTCTGTTGCGGCGCCCAGTACACCGCGGTCGCGGCGGCCATGGTGAGCGGGAGGGCCAACGCCAGGCACACCAGCCACACCGGTATCCGGTCCGGTGGCCAGCCGACCATCAGCGCCGAGCCCACGATGCCCAAGCCGTGTGGCACGAAGACCGTGCCGGGAAGTCGTCGCTTGTGGGCGTCGTGGTAGGCACCCCATTCGCGCTCGCCGACCAGTGTCCACACGGGGTAGACCACGCGCTGCGTGAGCCAGATGACCCCGACGTTGAACATCGCCACCGCCAGCGTGCCCAGCACCACCATTTCGCGGACGTCCACTGCGCCTCCTGACGTTCAGTCTGCCCAGGTGTTCGCGTCGAGGATCATGTCCCAGGTCAGGTAGGGCAGCTCTGGGTGGCGCTGGTGGAGGATCTCGCCGGGAAGGGTCGTCGGAGGAGCCTTGAGCGGGTTGGCGAGCGTCTGGGCGACGATGACGTCGGTGAGGGCGCGGCTGCCGCCGAGGCGTGGATAGCGGGCGTGGACACGGTCGGCGAAGCCGGGCGGGAGCTGGTCGGGGCGGTCGGGGCCGCCGATGTCGATGCCGATCCCGGTCTGCGCTATGCCGATCTCGGCGGGACGGCGGCGTCGGAACACCGGTGACTCGTGTAGATGTGGGGAGGTGTGCAGCGCGATGGCCTCCCACACGGTGTCCACCCGGCGGTCGGTCACGCCATGCTTTTCGAGGAATCCCGCGGCGAGGTCGGCGCCGGCGACTTCGAACCGCTGGTCGGTGTTTCCCTCCTCGGTCAACCCCATGTCGTGGAGTACGCAGATGAGGAACACCAACTCGGCGTCGTAGTCCTCGCCTCCTCGCCTGCCCAGCGGCTCGGCGGCCGCGCGGGCGAACAGGAAACTGCGCAGGCTGTGGTTGCGCAGGAACGGCACCTGTGTGGCGGTGACGAGTGTGTGGGCGCGCCCGGCCAGCGGGGTGGCGGGAAAGGACAGGCCGGTCGTGTTCGCGTCGGCTGCCGGCGCGCCGATCACGGCTGCGGCCGCGCCGGCAACGACGCCACCCAGCACGGCACGGCGGGGAACGGGATGGAACATCAGGTCTCCTCTACGAGTGGGTGAAACGTTGTCGGTAGGCGGTGGGGGCGATGCCGAGAACCTGGAGGAACGCGCGGCGCATGGTCTCGCCGGAACCGAAGCCGCAACGGCGGGCCACCGCCTCCACGCCGGTGTCGCAGGACTCGAGCAGCGCGCGGGCCGCCTCGACACGGACCCGCACGACGTACTGACCCGGGGTGACCCCCAGGTCACGCTTGAACAAGCGGGTCAGGTGACGCTCGCTGACCATCGCACGGGCGGCCATCCCGATCAGGGTGTGGTCGGCCGCCGGGTCGGCCACGACCGCGTCGAGCACGCCACGCAGCACGGGACTGCGAGGCGGCGGAACATCACCCCACACGCTGAACTGCGACTGGCCGCCCGGACGCCGCAGGAACACCACCAACTGCCGGGCGACGGTTCTGGCGACCTCCGCGCCCCAGTCCTCCTCGACAAGAGCGAGAGCCAAATCGATACCGGCGGACACGCCCGCCGAGGTCACCACTCGGCCGTCGTGCACGTAGATGGAGTCCGGCCGCACGACCACGTCAGGGAACCGGGCGGCCAGTTCGGCGCACATGAACCAGTGCGTTGTGGCCTGCCTTCCCGCCAGCAACCCGGCCTCCGCCAGGAGAAACGCACCGGTACACACCGAGGTCACGCGGCGCGCGACGCCGCCGAGCCGCCGGATCTCGGCGATCAGCGCCGACGAGAACCGGTCCAGCTGGCCTGGCGGCGGCCCCGGAACGACCACCGTGTCCACTCGTCCAGCGACATCCGACAACGCACAGTCGACGCTCAACACCACACCCGTGTCCGAACGCACCGCACCACCGTCGAGCGAAGCGAGGCGTATCCGGTAGCCGTCCGCACCGGTCAGAACCTGTACCGGCCCAGCGAGGTCGAGCAGCACCACACCCTCACACACCACAACGACGACATCCCGCCGGTCCCCATCTGCCACAACGGAAGTCTCGCCGGAAGACGAGAGGACCTCAAGGACAACCACCCCACATATCCCGACATCGAGCCGACACCGCGTTTTGGCACGGTACAGGGAGAACAACGGGCAGGTGGACAATCGCCGCCGTGACGGCCGGTTCGTCCAGTGGCGACCATGGTCCACTGACGTGCCCGGGCCGCTGGGGTGGCCGGAGCCGGAGGCGGCCCGGCACCGATGTCGATCGGCGCCGGTTTCGCGGCGTGGCGGATCCGCAGCGTCAAGTGAGCCCGCAGAACGAACTCGAAGGAGACCTGCTGTGACCCGTACCTTTCCCGACGGACTGGTCGTTTGACCGCGTGCCACCCTGAGGGCCACCTCGAGTGACCGCGGGCCAGGTGCGTTGTCGCTGCGGATCTGACCTTGCGTCGGTCTGTTCGGCCCTTTTTGCTTGATCGCCGGCCGCGGTAATCGAAATCGGCGGGTCGTCGCCGCGGTTTCGCGAGACCGCGGAATTGGCGGGCCAGGACGATCAGGGCGAGGGTGAACCCGGGCAGCCAGAGCAGCCGGGACCAGGGCCAGGCGGTGGTGGTGGGGGTGTCGAGCAGGCCGGGTGGGCGGCCGGTGAGGAGGCCGGTGAAGGTGACCAGCAGCAGTGCGGGCTGGTGCCAGCAGTAGAGGGTCATTGCGGTCCGGTTGAGCGCGGCGACCGGCGCCCAGACCGAGGGGCGCTGGAGCGTGCGGACCAGCGTTGGCCGCAGCAGCAGGAACGCGCCCAGTTGTGCGGCGGTGAGGGCCAGGGCGAACAGCGACGGTGGCGCGAGGTTCGACCAGCGGTTCCCCGGCACGCCGACCGCACTGGCCGGATATCCGGCGAGCAGGACCAGGGCGGTGCCACCGCCTGCCCCGAGGGGCAGCAGTACCGCTCCGGCCCGGCGAGGCAGCCGTCCTTCGGCGAGCGCGATGCCCAGCAGGTACGGCACCGCCCAGCCGATCGGTACGGCGGGCAGTGCCAGCCAGGCAGGCAGGCCGTGCGGCCGGATCGTGTCGACGACCGCGACCAGGGCCGCGGCGGGCAGCGTCGGCCAGGCACCCCAGCGGACGACGGCTTTGCGCAACAGCGGCGCGAACGCCGTCAGCACCAGGTACACCAGCAGGAACCACAGCGGCTGGGTCACCAGTGTCCAGACGACCTGCCGGGTGCTGCTCGGCGTGTCGACGGCGGTCAGCAGCAGCATGGCCGGTAGCCAGACCAGCGCGAGCGCCAGCACCGATCCACTCGCTCGGCGCAGCCGGGAAGCCGGCCACGGCCGGGTTCTATGACCATTCATGCTGCGTGCCGCCGCATAGCCGCCGGCGAAGAAGAAGGGCCCAAGCGTTTGCAGGACCCACGTCACCGGAATGAGCCCGGGCAGGTGCGTCAGCGGGCTCTCGATGTGCAGGGCCGCCGGCTCGTGCGGATCGCTGACGACGGCCGTCACCAGCCAGTGTCCGAGGATCACGCCGATGATCGCGGCGGCTCGGAGACCGTCCGCCGTCCGGTCCCGGTTCTCCGGGGTGCCTGCCGCGATCCGTGCCGCCCACCCGGTCGCCTCGGTCATGGACGGGGATCCGAATCGGTGCCGGAGGTGGCGATGCGGGTCAAGTTGGTGAGGGAGTCGGTGCCGGGACTGAGGTAGTGGTCGTGGTCGGCGACGTCTGCGGTGGTGAAGACGCGGGCACCGAAGGCGGGGTCGGCGGGTTTGGTGCCGTGGCCGAGTCCGAGCAGCCGGACGCCGGGGATCCAGCGGATCCAGTCGCCGCGGGACTGGCCGGCCCAGACGCGCGCGGTGGTGTGGAGCTGGGTGACGTCGTCGACGCCCATGCCGGGACTGCCGAAGGCGGCGATGTCGGTCACCTGCCGGGGCAGGCCGGGTGCGGCGAGGCCGAGCACCGTCGACCCGTAGCTGTGCCCGAGCAGCGCGATCGTCGCTTGTGGACGGACGGCGACGAGCCCGGCCACGAATCGCTGCAGCGCGACGGCGCCGGCCTGTGCCAGGTCCTCGCGCGCCGAGGAGATGGTGACGCCGTCGGGGGCGTCGTAGCCGAGCCAGGCGATCACCGCGAGGTTGCCGGGGCCCTGCGCGGTGGCCGACCGGTACAGGTCGGCCGCTTGCACCGCCGGTGCCCGGTAGCTCCGGCCGCCGACGCCGGTCCAGAAGTTGTCCGCCCGGGTGGCCACCCCGGGCACGAGGACGGCGATCCGGCCGGCGGTCGCCAGGTCGCCGAACACCTGCGCCACCCGGCCGTCGCCGCGCGGGTCGAACAGCAGGAACTGCCCGTCCCGGTCCCGGTACGGTGGCCCGGCCGCGCGCATGGCGAGCCGGTTCGCCGCATATCGCAGCTCCGGCGGTGCGCCGTCCAAGGCACCCACGACACCGGGGTAGCGGGCGAGCAGGTCGCGTCTCTCGACCTCGCCGGCCGAGGTCAGGAAGCGGTGCACGCCGGCGGGGTCGCTGGTGACAGGGTTCGGGAGCCGGCGGTGATCGGCCAGCCAGGCGGCGGTGCCGGCCTGGGGCGTCAGCGCTACCGTGCCGGCGGGAGCCAGAAGTGTCGCGGCGGCCGGGGTCACGGTCACCGCGAGGGTCGTGAGGACGGCTGTCAGCCGGTCCGCTGTCCGGCGGCTCATCGGTTCCGCCGCTTCAGTGTCAGGTCGTAGTCGATCACCGGGTCAACGCTGCCGATTCGCGGGTTCCGCGGCATCGGCCCGCCGATCGCAATCCCCGCGGCCGCCGGTAGCTCGTGGGCGTACGCCCACGAGCCGATGCCGGCCCGGCGATCGGCTGATTACGATCACCGCATGCCTGCTGACCTCCTCCATCCCGTGCGCGACCGGGTACCGGCCAAGCTCCGGACCGCCCTGGCGTGGGGGGCGTTCGCCCTGTCGCCGGTGGTCCTCCTGGGCTGGGCTGTTCTCGGTCACTCGCCCGATGTCCTGCCGCTCCTGGCGATGGCGCTGACCGCCGGGGTCCTGCGCCGCCGGCCGTGGGCCGTGGTGGGCCTGCTGCTCTTCGAGCTGGTGCTGATGGAGGTGATCCCGCTGCCCGACTTCCGCTCCACCCTCCGGTTCGTGCAGGTCGCGGGCATCGACGTCGTCGTCGGTTACCTCGCGGCCACCCGCCGCCCGGCGGCCTCGATCGGCGCCGCGGCCTTGGCACTCGTCGTGCAGCTCGCCGTGATCGCCGGCTTCCCGCTCTGGCCCGACTACGTCGAAACCGTTTCCCTCCAGGCCGGCATCGCCATGACCCTGGTCTGGCTGATCGGACTGACGCTTCGCCTGCGGCAGCAGAACATCGAGGCACGACGGTCGCACACCGCGACCGAGGCGATCCAGGCCGAACGGCTGCGGATCGCCCGGGAGCTGCACGACATGGTCGCGCACAGCATGGGCGTCATCGCCATCCAGGCCGGCGTGGGCAGCCGGGTGATCGACACCCAGCCGGCGGAGGCCCGCAACGCCCTGCACGCCATCGAGGCCGCCGGCCGGGACACCCTGGCCGGGCTGCGCCGGATGCTCGGCGCACTCCGCGAATCCGGCGAGCCGGCCGCCGCGCCACTGGGCCTGGACGACCTCGACGCCCTGATCGCGCGCTCGGCGGACGCCGGAGTGCATGTGGACCTCCAGTGGCGCGGCGAGCGGCGTCCGCTTCCCCCGGACATCGACCTGGCGGCCTTCCGGATCATCCAGGAAGCAGTCACCAACGTGACCCGGCACGCCGGGACCGACCGGTGCGAGGTGCTGGTCGACCAGCGGGACGACGAGTTGCTCATCGAGGTGACCGACGACGGGCGCGGCGGACCCGAGGGCGCCGGATACGGGATTCCCGGGATGCGCGAACGGGTCGCGCTGCTGCACGGCGACTTCACCGCCGGGCCGCGCCCCGACGGCGGTTTCCGGGTCAGTGCCCGGATCCCGGTCCCGGTCGGTGTCCGGTGACGATCCGGGTGCTGCTGGCCGACGATCAGCCGCTGATCCGCAACGGCCTGCGCGTCCTCATCGCCGACCACGACGATCTCCTCGTCGTCGGCGAAGCCGGCACGGGCGCGGAGGCGGTCGAACTCGCTCACGAAACACGGCCGGACGTGGTGGTGATGGACATCCGCATGCCCGGCATGGACGGCATCGAGGCCACCCGGCGGCTCACCACCGGCACCGAACCACCGCACGTGCTGATCCTCACCACCTTCGACGAGGACGAATACGTCTACGGCGCGCTGCGCGCGGGCGCCGGCGGCTTCCTGGTCAAGGACATGGCGCTGGAAGACATCCTCGCCGCGATCCGCGTCGTCGCGGCCGGGGACGGCCTCATCGCCCCCGGCGTCACCCGCCGCCTGATCGCACACTTCGCCGACCGCCCCGAACCGGCACGGGCCCGCCGGCCCGCCGACGGCATCACCGAGCGGGAGCGCGAGGTCCTGACCCTGGTGGGCCTCGGGCGGTCCAACCACGAGATCGCCGCCGAGCTGTTCATCAGCGTGGCCACCGCCAAGGCGCATGTGGCGCGCCTGTTCACCAAACTGGACGCGCGCGACCGCGTCCACCTCGTGATCATCGCCTACGAGATGGGCCTGGTCGAGCCGCCCCGGTGACCGCCTGCGGACGTACGCCCACGGGCGGACCCCGGCCACCGCAGGTGTGATCGGCGGGCCGATGTCCCCGGCTTCCGGCGACGGCAGGGTAGGCGTGCCCTTCCCGATCTAACGCTGAGGAACCCCGATGCCCCGTCTCGACCGCCCGGCCCTGACCGCCACGACAGCGAACCTGATCGCCCGCTGGACGCCCTACCTGGACCCCGAACTGCCGACGCTCCGCGGCCTGGTCCGGCCCGGCGACGTGTGCGTGGACGTCGGGTCGGCCGCCGGCCTGTACAGCCAGGCCTTGTCCCACCTGGTCGGCGACGCGGGCCTGGTGCACAGCGTCGAACCGCTGCCGTTCTCGCACCCGGTGTGGTCGCGGGTCCTGGGCGCGCGCGAGCGCCGCAACGTCGTCCACCACACGATGGCGCTGGGTGCCGAGCCGGGCCGGGCCGTGATGCGGGTGCCGTTCGGCGCCTACGGTCCGGCCACCAGCCGATCCTTCCTCGCCTCGGGGAGCACCGGCCTCGGTTCCACCGCCGGATACCGCTACCACGTCGACGTGCTCGTCGAAACCGGCACCTTGGACCGGCTCTGCGCCGATCTGACCCGCCTCGACTTCGTCAAGATCGACGTCGAAGGAGCAGAACTGCACGTCCTCGAAGGCGGCAGGCGGACCATCGAGAAGTTCCGGCCGGTCTTGCTCGTCGAGATCGAAGCCCGGCACACCGACCGCTACGCCTACTCCCCGGACGACGTCGTCGAGTGGCTCACCTCCCGCGGCTACACCATGTACGCCTGGCGCAACGGATGGCACGCCGTGCACAGGATCTGCCTGCACGCCAACAACTACCTCTTCCGGCCCGTCGGAACGGCTCGGCCGGACCCAGCGGCGCAATGAGTCGCGTTCACCCAGTCGACGACGTATCCGGCGACCTCACGCCGGAAGCGCGGGATCGCGGCGCCGTTCCAGTGTTCGTCGGTGTCAATCAGCGCGGGGAACAGCGGGCAGTTGCCGTTGATCGTGATGGTGACAGCGTTCCGCCCGGCAGTTCCGGCAGCACACGGCGACGGCGGCCAAGGCCACGATGTCGAGGATCAGCAGAGGGAAGTTGTCGGGGAGACGCCGCCGAGCGGAAACTCGAGCGATATCACGATTCCCATGGTTGTCTCCGTACATCAGCTGCTGAAAGGCTTCCAGGTCGATGAGCGGACACCGAGTGGTCACCAGGCGAGCGGGAGGGTGGCGATGTAGTCGGTGAGCAGTCCGGAGATGAGCCGGTGGTCGTTGAGGGAGAAGTGCCAGTCGCAGCCGAGGTGGTCCAGCCTCGGGTCGTCGAAATTCCAGAACCGGACACGGCTGTCGCCGCGGGCGTTGCGGTCGGAGACGACCTGCTGGGCCGGCTGGGCGAACAGGTTCGTGGCGCCCACCACGATGACCGCGTCGGAGCCGTACTGAGCGCGGAGCTTGTCGAGGAAGCCCTGGTAGGCGCTCTGGTAGGCGGCGACCAGGCTGCCGGCGGTCCATGGTTCGCCAGGGTTGATGGCGGTGCTGAAGTCGTTGGTGCCCAGGCCGACCACGACCAGCTGCGGCCGCCACGTGGCGGGGTTGTGCCACACGTCGCCGGAGACGTTCTGCAGAGTGCGGTCGTAGGCGGTGCGGAAGTCGGTCCCGGGGTCGCTGCCGTTGTAGTTGCGGACCATGCCGCGGCCGGATTGGGCGTTGACCTGGTAGTCGGCGTTCAGACGTCGGGCGGTGAGCGCGCCGAAGCCGAGGTCGGTGTTGGTGTTGCGGTCGATCCCGCCGTTGGCCGAGCAGTCGCGGGTGGTGGAGAGGTCGCCGTAGCCGGCGGTCAGAGAGTCGCCGATGAATTCGATCTGCCGGGTGCGGGCGGCGGGCTTCGCGAGGATTTCGCCGCCGGGTGCCGCGACGAAGCCGTCGAACTCGCCCGCGGCCCACGGGCTTTCGGTGCGCTTGACCAGCCGCACGCTGTGCTCGGCGTCGGTCAGGCCGCGGACCTGGTGGGTGGTGCGGCCCGGGGTGACCAGAGTGGCGACGGTGGCGCCGTCGATCTGGACGTCGTAGTCGTTGTTGGAGTCGTTGAGCACGATGTCCACGCCGGTGCCGCGGAAGCGGCCCTCGAAGTAGATACCTGGCCAGGTGTACTGCGCGACATCCCCGGTGAGTTTGACCCGGCCCACCGTGTGCGTTCGAGTCAGCGCGTCCGATGGCGGAGGGGAGGTGGTCGTCGGGGGGACGGGGCCGTTGCACCGGGTGCCGTTGAGGGCGAAGTCGGTGGGTATGAGGTTGGCTGAGTCGTTCCACGAGCCGGTGAACCCGAACCCGGCACTCGCGCCGGTGCCGAGGGAGCCGTTCCAGGCGGCGTTGTCGACCGCCACCTGGGCGCCGGACTGGGCGACGGTGCCGTTCCACAGTTGGGTGACTCGCTGGCCGGCGGCGAACGACCAGGTCAGCTGCCAGCTCGTGACCGGGTCGCCGAGATTGGTGACGTCGGCGTTCGCGGTGAAGCCGCCCTGCCACTGGCTGGCGACCTGATAGGTCACCCGGCAGCCCGCCGCGGCCTGGGCGGTGGAGACGGTGGCGAGGGTGGCAGCGGCGGCCACGACGGTGACGACGCCGGCGATGACCGCCGGCCGGCTTCCGCGACGGAAGGGGTGCATCTGCGTTCCTCCGAGGACGGGTGAGGCACGGGCACGGCGGTCTGCGGTCTTCCGCTGCTCAGGTCGGAGTGCATCGTGGGCGCGGGTTCGGCGGAGCTGTAAACGCTTCCTCACCGGTGGGTTCCAGAGGTCTGGAAGCGCTCCCAGTTCCGATTCTATCGCCTTTGTGGCCGAACTTGAAGCCCCATCGACCGGCCCGGCAGTCCGCCGAAGATACGACATCAGGGGCATTGCGCGGCCCTCGGCGCCCGGCTACCTTGCTCAACCGGGGGTGGGTCCCACCGTTTCGACCCACCAGCAGGAAGGTTCGCGATGAAGCGCACATCCGAGACCCGATGCCTGAGCACCGCACCGGCCACGACGGAACCGGCCAGATCCGCCTGCTTCACCACCGCCCGCCAGTACCGATAACACCGGCTCGTTTCCGCTTGGGCCGGTATCCGCGGTGCAGCACCGGTGCCACTGGGCGAATTCACCATTCTCCGCCTCCTCCTTGAACTCCAGGGTAATCAGCCGACGTTTTCCTCGGCACGGATATCCCTTCTTCCGAACAGCATAATGTTAGCGCTAACACGCCAAGCAGAGGAGGTCGCCGACCGAAGTCAGCCACGTCCCAACGCGTTTGGAGATTCCACTCCGCAAGAGGAGGTCAACGATGAAACCACGATGGAGTACCGCCCTGCTGGCCGCGATCGCGACCACGGCGTGCATGTTGTCGGCACCAGCGGCACCGGCGGTCGCCGCGGACCAGTGGAACCCGCCGGCGAACCTCGTGCGACCGATCGACGAGGTCTGGCAACATGTCGAAACCACGTACACCAATCTGTACGGATTCCGGAACTACGGCTGGGACCAGCTCATGGCCAACCGAGGTTACGTCAACTACTGCGTACGTTGGGACTCCGACCAGCCCGTGTCCGCCGCCTTGCGCGACCAGATCCACACAGCACTGGCCCGGCAATTCAAGAAATGGATGGACGCCCAACTGGAGAACGGCCAAGGCTACGACAACTGGCCCTACCGGGACGTCCCGTTGAAGGTCGTCGGGTGGGCGGTGCGCAATCGCAACACGCTGCAGTGGTCCGACAACTCCGTCGACATCTATACGGGCAACATCAACGAGAACGCGCCACAGTGCGCTCCGGAATGCGGCCGCTTCTTCAACCAAGGTGGCAGCTATCCCCGTTGCCCGGGCGGGATCGCGCGTCACTACGACATGTCGCTGTGGCTGACCGCCGGCTTCGGCGGTGGCGCCGGCGGCGACTGGGGTCAGCGCATCGGCAGTGAGTACTACGTCAACTCTCTCAACAACGACAATATCCATATCCTGCTGCATGAGATGGGCCATACGTTCGGCCTGGACGACTTCTACGACTGGACACCGACAGGCGTCTGCTGCTTCCTGATGAAGGCGGGAAGCGCGACCCAGATCACCGAGTTCGACAAATGGATGTTCCGCGACTTCTGGCGGCACATGAAAAACCGGTACGGTCTGTAGAGCCGAATGCCCCGGCCGCCACTGTGAGGACCTCCGGTGCCCCCACAGCGGCGTTCGGGGTGTCGCCAGACGCTGGGCCACCAACCGCGCCTCGGCCGGCAGATGCTCATAGGTGATGCTCTTTGCTGATGGCTTTTCCGATGGGTTCGCCACAGGCGGGCAGGACAGTGCTTCAAAGCCGGTGATGGTCTGCCCAGACTTCGGTTGACACCAAGGCTGACTGTTTTCAGGCCGCTGGTGCGGTCGTGTAGATGGTCTCAAACTCGACCGGGGTGAGCTTGCCCAGCAGACGCCGGTAGGCCCCCGACCGGAACTGGGCGCCGCGATCGGAGTGGACGACGGTACCGGACGGGTCGCGCAGTGCGATCGCGTTACGCAGCGCCCTGACCGCGAGTGAGGCCCGCGTATGCGAGTCGATGGCGTATCCGACGATCCTGCCGGAGTAGCAGTCCTTGATCGCACACAGGTAGAGTTTCCCTTCGTTCGTGGGATGTTCGGTGATGTCGGTCAACCACTTGGTATTCGGTGCGTCGGCGGTGAAATCGCGGCGCACCAGGTCGTCATGCACCGGTGGCCCCGACTTCCGGGACAGCCCCTTCTTCTTGGCGCGCACCGAGAAGATCTGTTGCATCGAACAGATCCGCCAGACCCGGTTCTCCGAGGCGGTGAACCCGCACGCGGCGAGGTCATCGCGGCAACGCCCACTGCCGACCCGGGCGGCCGTCCGCGATCTCATCGCCGCCGCGCTTCGCGACCAGCCGCACCAGCTTGCGGAACTGGCCCGGCTCCAGCCCGGTGAACGGGGCAATCCACTCCGGCCGCGACGCTGTGATCACCTGCACCACACCAACATGATCGACTACCAGCCTCGCCGGCCCGACACTGGGTTACGAGACAGCCCTTACCAAGAACTCGAGGGCTACGCCGTGCTGTGCGACAACAGGGCGGACGGCACGGCGGAACACGCCGGCCCGGACGGCGAGTGCCTCATGTTCACCGCCCGCACCTTCTGACGACGCGACGGATGCGGCCCGCCCCGGCGCCAGCACTCCGCGGCGGCAGGGCCGACGCCGTCTCGTCCATCGGACCCACGTCCGGCTCGCCGGCCAAGGCGACCTGCCGGCAGGGCCTCGTGCTGGACTCGCATGTCAGCTGCGTGCCCACCGCTGGTTCGCCGCACCGTCGCAGGGCCAGATGACGAACGGCGTGCCGTCGGCGGTGCCGTGGCCTTTCACGTCGAGGCACTTGCCGGACCCGACGTTGACGACCGCGCCACCGGACTGGACCCGCCACTGCTGCGTGGCGGCCCCGGCGCAGTCGTGGATCTGCACCGCGGTTCCGTCGGCCGTTCCGCCGTCGGCGGTCTCGAGGCACTTGGTGTCGAAGACCTTGAGCTGATTCGTCGTGGTCGAGGTCCACGCCTGGTTGCTGCCGTTGTTGCAGCCCCACAGCGCCGGCACCGTACCGTTGGCCTGGCTCGCCCCCGGGACGTCAGCGCACTTCCCCGACTCCTGGGACTTGAGGATGCCGACGGTGTCCCCGCGCGCCCACTTCTGGTTCGCGCCCTCGTTGCAGTCCCAGAGCACCAAAGCGGTGCCGTTGGCCGTACCGTGTCCGGCCGCGTCGAGGCACCTGCCCGATCCGGAGTTGACGGCCGAGCCGTCGGCGTTGACGGTCCACTGTTGCGCGGCGGTGTTGTCGCAACCGTCGATCTGGACCGGTGTCCCGTTGGCCGTGCCGCCGGCCCTGGTGGCCAGGCACTTGGTTCCGTAGACCATCAGCTGCTTGGCCGGGGTCGCGGTCCAGCTCTGGTTGGCGCCCCCGGTGCAGTCCCACAAGGCGACGGCGGTGCCGTCGACCTGGCTCGCCGCGGGGACATCGGCGCACAGGCCCGACTCCTGACCCTTGAGGATGCCGCCGAAGTTGCCGTCGGCGTTCGGGGTGACGGAGACGTTGTCGAAGAGGTTCGTCTGGTAGCCGACGACACCCACGCCGACGAGCCCAGCGGTGAACGCCGCGTCGGTGACGGTGCCGAGCGCGGCGCCGTCGAGGCTCGCGGTGATCCGGTTGCCGCTGAAGCCGAGCTTGACCGTGTGCCAGGTGTTCAAGCCCAGCGCCGCGCGGGACCGGAGGTGAGCGTGGTGAGTACGCCACCGCTGCTGTTCTTGGCGATCGACCACGAGCCGGTGTCGGCGATGCGCAGCTGGTAGGCGGCCTGGTGGCTCTGCGGCCGGTTCTGCGTGCCGGCCCGGCCGAGCAAGGTCACCGTGCCGGCCTGCTGCATGTCGATGTCGGCGCTGACGGTGTAGTTGCTCCAGTGCGGATCGCCGACGAGGGTGAAGGCGTCGCTGTCGTCCTGCCAGTTGATCGGCCGGACCGGAGCGACCTGCTGCAGGCACTGCCCGCCGCGGCCGGCGGCGCACGGGCGAACCTCGAACGAGCCCTGCATGTCGGAGAAGTACTTCGCGGCACTGCGCGCGGCGTAGCTGTCGAAGCTGTCGGAGTAGGGCAGGCTCAGCGTCCCGGCCGTGGGACTGGTCGCGGTGCCCTTGCCCTGGCCGGTCGTCGTGGTGACCGTGTAGATCCGGTTCGGCTGCAGGGTCAGCGAGTACTTCCCCGACGAAGGGGTGACGTCGGCCTGCCGCACGAAGTAGTCGGCGGCGTTGGATGATGCGAGGTCGGTGGACCAGACGTGCACGGTGCCACTGTTCAGCCCGCCCGAAGTGGTCACGTCGACCGTCTGAGCAGCCGTCGCACCGGTGGTTTCGTAAATGGTCGAGTAGTCGGCGCCGATGGTGGATTTCAGCGAGATGTAGCTGCCGTTCGCGCGGTTGCCGCCCAGGTAGCCGCTCGCCGAGCCAGTGAGGAACTTCCAGCCGGGCTGGGTGAACTGGGCCACCTGCGCATTGGCCCACAGATTCTTACCCAGCTGGTAGGCACCGGACCACGGCGTGTTCGCGGTGGCGAGGCCCACCGTGCTGTAGGGCAGGTTCGAGTACAACGCGGCCACCAGCGGCCAGTTCATGAAGCCGGTCATCTGGCCGTCGAGGTAGCCCCGGGTGATGGTCCGGATGTAGGCGGCCGCGCCGGTGTTGAAGTCCTGCGACCCGAATTCGCCGGCCCACAGCGGTTTCCCGGTGGCGACGGCGTTCGCGGACGAGGCGCACGTGGTCGCCTCCGACAGGTAGCCGCACGGGTAGTGGGCACCGACGACGCCGACGGCCGCGTTGAACCTGCTGTCGGACAGCATGTCGTCGGCGGTGTTCCAGCCGGTGTCGTCGCCGACGATCTGCACGGCGCCGTAGCCGCGGGCGTTCAGTGCCGAGCGCAGGTTCACGTACCAGGTCTTGTCGTGGCCGCGTTCGTTCCAGCCGCCGAGGTAACTGACGGTCAGGCCGTGCTGCTTCGCGCAGTCCAGCCAGGAGATGTCGTAATCGATCATGTCCTGGGACCAGAAGTTCCCGCCACCGACCCAACCCGGCGCCGCCCAGGGCAGCGCCACCAGCTTGATCCCCGGATTGCGTGCGACGGCCTGCTCGCCGAGCCAGAACTCGTAGCCGGCGTTGCAGTTGGTCTCGCCGCGCACGTGCCGGTGGCTCGGTTCCGAGCCGTCGGTGGAGTTCGCGTCCCCGCCGATCTCCAGTTTCAGCAGTTGCACGGCGGCCCCGTAGCCCGGTTTGAACAGGTAGTCGAGGATCTGGGCGCGTTGCGCGGGTGGGTAGTCGATCAGCAGCCGGGAGTTCCCGCCACCGCCGCTGATCGCGCCGACACCGTCGAAAGTCCGGCCGGTACTGCCGCCGTTGACGGCGATCGTGGTGGTGGCCGCGCCGGCGGGCACTGCGGTCACCGCCAGTGCCGCGGTGGCGAGCAAAGCGGACAAGAGCAGGAGGAAAAGCCGATGGACCGTCGAGTCGCGGCGTTGCGGACGCATGGGAGGTCTCCTTCGGAACTCATCGGGCGAGGCACCTGAGGTCGCGTAGGACGCGCTCCTGCGCGGCTTGTCCGGCACAAACCGGATCGGCAGGCCACCGAACCGCCTCAGGTCCGGTGGCGCAGCGGGAACCGCGAGGACGCGCTGCAGGAAGGAGGTGAGTCTCCTGCGGCGCTCCCGCTGCTGGGGTCGCGCGGGCTACCCGCCCAGTGCGACGTGGAAGATCTTCTCGTTGCTGTTGTCGGGGATGCTGTCCTTGTCACCGTTGTTGGTGGTCGTCAGCCACAGCCCGCCACCGGGCGCGGGTTCCACCGTGCGCAGCCGCCCGTAGGTGCCGTTGAAGTACGCCTGGACATCGGTCAGGTCGCTGCCGCTGATCACCTCGCGGTACATCCGGGTCCCGCGTTCGCAGGCGACGTAGAGCACGTCGCGGACGATGGCGATGCCGGAGCAGGAACCGTCCGCCGTGGGGTAGGTCCGCTTGGGTGCGATGAAGCCAGCGGTGCCGCACGTCCCGGAGGTGCCTTCACACGCCGGCCAGCCGTAGTTGCCGCCCTTGGTGATCAGGTTGGTCTCGTCCATGGTTCCGTCGCCGAACTCCTGTTCCCACAACCGGCCCTGGGAGTCGAACGCGAGTCCCTGGGGGTTGCGGTGGCCGTAGCTCCACACGTAGGTGCCGAAGGGGTTGTCCGAGGGCACGCTGCCGTCCGGGTTCAGGCGCAGGACCTTGCCGTTGAGGCTGGCCTTGTTCTGCGCGTTGTCGCCGTTCTGGGCGTCACCGGTGCTGGCGTAAAGCTTGCCGTCCGGCCCGAAGCGCAGCCGCCCGCCGTTGTGGTACTTGTTGCGCAGCAACCCGCTGACCAAGACCTGTTCCGTGGCCGTGCTGAGCTGGTCGTTCTCCAGCTTGATCCGCACGATCCGGTTGTCGGACGGCGAGGTGTGCATGATGTAGAGCCAGTGGTCACCGGCGAACCCGGGCGAAATGGCGAGGCCGAGCAGGCCGCCTTCCCCGTCGGTGTTGTCGACGCCGGGAACCGTGCCGACGCTGGTCTTGGCGCCGGTGGCCGGGTTCAGGTGGACGATGTCGTGGGCGTCGCGCCGGGTGTAGAGGATCGTGCCATCCGGCAACGTCACCAGGCCCCACGGGATGTCCGTGTCGGTGGCGATCTGCGTCACCGCGCACACCGAGTCGCCGCAGGCCGCGCCGGTCGTCACCGTCGTGGCCGCGCTGGGCGCCGAGACGTTCGCCTGGGCGTCCCGCGCGACGACGTAGTAGGAGTAGCTCGTGTTCGCCGCCAGCCCGCTGTCGACGAAGGTGGTCGCGGGCGGCGCGGTGGCGGTCCCGGTGACGGCGCCGACCTTGGCGCCGCCGCGGTAGATGTCGTAGGCCCGGACGCCGATGTTGTCCGTGGCCGCGGCCCAGTCCAGGGTCACCGTCGTGCCGGAGGCGGCGGCGGTCAGCTTCGTGGGCGCGCTCGGCGCCTGATCGTCCGGCTGGCACGGCGGGGGCTTGATCGAGACCGTGGCGCTGGCCTGGGAGACATTGCCCGCGGCGTCGCGCGCGTTGACGTACAGGCCCCAGGTCGCGCCGGCGACCACGGTGAGGCTCGTCGACAGGGTGCTCCCGCTCACCGACTTCATCGACTGGCCGTCGTGGTAGACGTCGTAGAACGCCACGCCCACGTTGTCGGTGGCGGCGTTCCACGCGAAGGTGACGGCGTCGCAGACCAGGTCGCTCACCCGGGGATTGCCCGGCACGCTCGGGGGCTGGGTGTCACCGAGGGAGGTCCGCCACTTCTGGTTGCCTCCCCCGGTGCAGGTGTACAGCCCGACGAGGGTGCTGTTCGCGGTGCCCGCCCCGGTGACGTCGAGGCAGAGACCCGACTGCACACCGGTGATGGTGCCGTCGGCGCCGATCCGCCACTTCTGGTTGGCGCCGCCGTTGCAGGGGTAGATCTGGGCGTCGGCCGGGGACGTGGTGCTCGCGCCGGCGACGTCGAGGCACATCGCGCCGTCGTAGACCCGCAGTTCGCCCGCCGCCGTGAACGTCCACGCCTGGTTGGCTTGCCCGTTGCAGTCGTAGATGTTGACGCGCGTCTTCGCTGCGGTGCTGTTGCCGACGACGTCGAGGCACCGTCCGGACGCCACGCCGGTCACCGTGGCACCGGAAGCCGCCGCGGTGGCTGCGGGCACGACCGCCGGCACCGCGGCGACGGCGGCGATCACCGCGGTCAGGACTCGTAGGCGCGACCGCCTACGGGAGCTCGGGGAGAACATTCTCTTGACCTCTCACTGTGGGTGAGCTTCCAGTGGGTGTGTCTCACGCGCCGAAACGGAAGTACACGGTGCGGTGGTAGTCGCCGGTGGCGGCGTTCGGGCGGCTCTCCGGGCCCAGCGCCGCGACGCCGTGGAACTTGTTGCCGATCGGCGCGATGCCGTCGAGGAACGAGACGCCGCCGGCCGGGTAGGTCACCACTGCGTTCTGCGGGTCGGGGCCCACCGCCGGGGTGAACAACCGCAGGTACAGACCCTCCTCCGCGGCGACCACCGTGACCGCGCCTTCGGTGGTGTCCAGCACCGCCCAGCAGGTCCGCGCGTGGTAGCCCTTGAACTCCGGGTACGCGAACCCGCTCGCCCCCGTCGCGGTGTCGTCGAACGGCTTGTGCCAGACGTCGGGCTGCACACCGCGCAGCCGGTTCTTGTAGACGCGGTACGGCCCGTCCCCGAGCCACGTCAGGCCCCGGACGTTCGCCTCGGGGTAGTCGAAGTTCACGCCGAGGTGGTCGTGGTCGCCGGTGGCGCGGTAGCGGTACTCCAGCCGCAGCCAGCCGTTGGCGTCCAGGCGCCAGCGCACCGACGTCAGATCACCGGCGTAATCCGCCTGCACAACCCAGCCGGTGCCGTCGCGGAAGTGGCCGAACCCGGTGAGCGTGGCCGCTCCCCCGGCCGGGACGGGGCCGTTGGCCAGCGACACCGGCGTACTGCCGCGGCGTACGCCGGTCAGCCGTCCGTCGGCCTTGCCGATGGTGACCCGGGTGGCTCCGGCGACGAGCGTGACGCCGGCGGCGGTCTCGACGGCGGTGACGCTTCCCATGGTCGCCGGCTTGACCAGGTTTGCCGCGAAGTCCGGCGCCTTGCGGATGCGCCACGTCCAACAGCTGACGTCCCGGCCGGTCGCGTCGGTCACGCTCAGCCGCAGGGCGTCGGCTCCGGTCCAGTCGGCGGGCAGGCCGAGCGTCACCGCGCCGGTGTCCCCCGGCGCGACGGCCGGCGCCTCCGCCTGTCCTTGGGCCAGGATCCGGTGCCCGGATCCCCCGCCGGGTGCGGGGAACGCCAGCAGCTGCCAGCTGAATCGGCACATCCGGAGGTTCGTGAAGTCGTACCGGTTGACCAGCTTCACCGTCTTGTCGAACGACGCCGGGAAAACCGAGTCGTAGTAGGCCGGGCTGGCCAGCTGGACCGGCGACCAGATGTCCTTGATCGTGAAGAAGCTGCCTTCCTTTTCCCGGTACGGGCCGAGGATGCCGTCGGGAGCGCGGCTGCCGTGGGTGTCGAGGGCCCCGCCGCGGTCGTCCCGCACGACGCTTTCGTCGACGAGCGCCCAGATGAACCCGCCCGCCGAGCGCTGGGCCCCGCCCATGAGCTTCCAGTAATCGTTCAAGCCGGCCCCGGCGCCGCCGTCGTAGAGCCCGTGCAGGAACTCGGTCGGCATGAAGACCGTGGTGCCCGCGGCCTTGCTCGCGGTGCTGCTGTAGGTCTGGTAGTGGCTGGTGTCGACACCGCTGAACGTAGTCCACGGGTGCAGCACCGGCCGCCGCTGCGGGTCGTACCGGCCGAAGTCGTCGTCCAGCGCGGTGTTCCAGCCACCCTCGTTGCCGTTGTCCCAGAACAAGATCGACGGGTGGTTGACGTCCCGCTCCACCATCGCCTCGACCAGCGGAGCCCCGGCACCCTCGTCGTAGTGGCGCTGCCAGCCGGTCAGCTCGTCCAGGACGTAGAGCCCCAGCTCGTCGCAAAGATCGAGGAAGAACGCGTCCGGCGGGTAGTGCGACATCCGGACGGCGTTCATGTTCATGTCCTTCATCAGCCCGATGTCCAGCCGAGCGAGCCGGGGACTGGACGCCCGGCCGGAGGTCGGCCAGAAGGTGTGCCGGTTCGCTCCCTTGAGGACGATCCGCTTGCCGTTCACGTAGATGCCGTCACCCGCCCGGACCTCGATCGTGCGGAAGCCGAAGCGCTCGACGGTGGTGTGCAGCGGAACTCCGGTGGAGCTCACGAGGGTCAATTCGACTTGGTGGAGGTTCGGTGTCTCGGCTGTCCACAGTGGAGGATGGGCCGCGTTGGTGGTCAGGGTCGCGCCGGTGGCTCCACTCGCGACGGCGACCGAGAACGCTCCGCCGACGGCCGTGCCGTCGAGCCCGCGCAGCTGCGCGGTCAGCCGGGCCGCCACCGTCACTCCGGCGAGCGTGACGTGGGCGGCGAAGGTCCCGTCCGCGCGGGCGTCGATCGCGACGCGGTCGATCCGGGCCGCGGGGTACGCCTGCAGCGACACCGGCCGGAAGAGCCCACCGAAGTTCCAGAAGTCGCCGCGGCGCTCGGCGTCGTTCACCGAAGCGTCCGCTGATTCCTTGCTGACGGTCGCCTCGAGCAGGTTCTCCTGGCCGAGCCGCAGCAGGGCCGTCACGTCGTAGCGGAAGCGGTAGAAGCCGCCTTGGTGCGCGGGCCCGGCCGAAACGCCGTTGACTCGCACGTCGGCGTCGGTCATGGCGGCTTCGAACACCAGGAAGATCCGGCGCCCTGCCCAGGACGCGGGCGGCGTGAACCGGTGGCGGTAGTTGCCCTTCTCCTCCGGGACGAGATCCCCGCCGTAGTGGTAGCTGCCGAAGCCGTGGCACTCCCAGTTCGACGGCGTCGGGATCGTGCCCCACTCCCCCGCGCGCCGTCCGGCCGTCACCTGGAACTCCCAGTCGACGGTGTGGTCGGCGTCGGCACCGGTCAGGAGCATGGTTTTGGTTGCCGGATCGGCGAGCGCCGCGCCGGCTTCGCCCGTTGACGAGACGCTGAGCGCGGACAGTCCCGCGGTGGCCCCACCCACCGTGCTGATGATCAACGCCGTGCGACGATTGAATTCCACTGTGCCTCCGAAAGACTGGGAGGTGAAGTCCGCCGACGCGCCCAGAGACAGATCGAGAGAGGGTGGGCGATCTGATATATGACACATCGTACAACGGTGCGAGGGGCGCAGGTGGACAAACTACCGGACAAGAACGTTGCTTGCTTCCTTCGCAGAATCATCTACGGCACGTGGATCCTCCGTGCGATCGGGAGAACGTCGCAGACGGGGTTCTCGCGACCGTTCACCCGGCATCGGCGCACAGCGCCGCTTTTTGCGGCGCGCACCATGCAGGCGTTACTCTCCACAGCATTCTTGGTTCGCTCCGTCGTTGCGGTCCCCCAGCACCCGTGGCTTGCCCCCGGCACCGTTGAATTCGGTACGCCGACGCACTGTTCCGATGTTCGATGCGGCGGGTGCCTCGGCAGGCTGTCGAACTCACCTCGCTCCGCGGTCAGGGCGGATCACGGCAATGGTGGTGGCGGGATCGCGGCGAAACCGGCATCGGCGAGAACGAACCGGCAGGCCGGGTTCGTTGCGATGATGGATAGGCTGTGGGTGTGCCCGACGGGCCGTCGGGCACACCCACAGCACGCACTCGGAACCGGGAAGGGTGATCCGGGATGACGGCGCCGGTGACACCGACGTGGCAGCAGATCGTCACTCTGCTCCAGGACTTCGCACCCGCTACGGCACGGGTGATCAGGCCCCCAGCGCCGGCCACGGAAGTGCAGCGGGTGCTGAGCGTGCTCCCCGCCGAACCGCCCGCCGACCTTCTCGCGTGGTGGGCGGCCATGGACGGCATCGATGACGAGCAGGACTACCGGGCGGGGGCCCTGATCCCTCACCACTTCGTGCCTCTTGCCGTGCAACGGGTCCGGGAAGAATATCTTCGGCAGCGGGAATATCGCGATCCCACCTGCTGCACCGACGACAACCGCCACGACAAGCCCGCAGGTGAATCCGTCTTCCCGTACTGCACAGCGCTGATCCCCGTCTGTCGCTCCATCGACGGCGGAATGCTGTGTGTCGACACCCGGCCTGGTGCGCAGTACGGCTGCCTCATGGACTGGTACGCCAGCGAAGGCGCCTACGCAGCAGAGTGGCACAGCGTGACCCACATGCTCAACGACGTCGCCGGACGCCTCGGTGGTACCGGACCCGGTGCGGCCGCCGTCGACGACGAAGGAATGCTCGATTGGAACAGCGACCTCGGCTGAGGTCAACCATCACCTGACTACGGTACCGGACGCGAAGCACCGACAATCCTTGTGCCTATCTGGTCGATGCCGACGGGTTCCCCGAAGTCCGGAGCATTGATCATCTTCGTCGCGGACAGAGTGAGACCGACGTGAGTGACATGGGTTGCGCTCGAGCCGAAGACCACGAGATCACCTGGTTCGAGCCGACCGACTGGTTCCGTCCCTGAGGCATGCGCAGGTGGTGGTCACGGAACCAGGACCAGTTTGCCTTCGACCTCGCGGTTCTCCAGGCGGCGGTGGGCTTCGGCGGCCTGCTCCAGCGGCAGGGTGACGACCTCGGGCTTGATGGCGCCGGCTGCCAGTTGCTCGACCAGTGCCGCGATGTCGGCCCGGAACCCGGCGGGATCCTTGTCGACCGCGCGCGCCACGGTGTGCACGACCACACGGGGACCCGGCGTGAGCTTCGCCCGCAGGAGGGCGCCGACGGTGCGCGCCATGGCGCCGGCTCTGGAGTAGCCGGCTCCGGTGGCGAAGCTGAACCCGTACGACACGACCACACCCGACGGTTTCGTGGCACGCCGGGAGCGCGCCAGCGAAGGGCCGCCCACCGGGTCGAACGCGGCCACGACGGGCACGGGCACTGCGGCCTGGTCCGCGACCCAGGTGGCGCCGCCTGCCTGGACCCGGCTTCGTCTGCCCGGGCTGGAGGTGCCGTAGACCTCGACCCCCGCCGCCCTGGCGATCTGGGACAACGCCGATCCCACTCCGCCGGCCGCCCCGAGCACCAGCACGGCCTCGCCGGGCGCCGGCCTGGCCACCCGGTGGAACATCTGCCAGGCCGTGAGGTAGTTGAGCATCAGTGCGTCGAGGTGTTCGGCGGGAGGTTCCTCGGGTAGCGGGGTGGTCCGCAACGCCGGTGCCAGCACGTGCGTCGCGTACCCGCCGGCGCCGATCAGAGCGCCGACGCGCCGGCCGACGGTGAATTCCTCGACGCCGGCGCCCACCCGCGCGACGTGCCCGACGACGTCGAACCCCTGGACCTCCGGGAGGGCGCCGGGGGTGAGCCCCCGGCGAGTCGAGATGTCGTGGAACGCCACGCCCGCGGCCTCCGTCGTGATCAGGATCTGTCCCGGGCCCGGTTCCGGCACCGGCATGGCCTCCACCCGGAGCACCTCAGGACCTCCCGTGGAGGTCAGTCGTACCCGTCTCGCGCCTGCCTCAGTGGTCATGCCCGAAGGTTACATGAGAATCTCAAGGAAATAATCAATGAGTTGTGGTCGTCTCCGCTACAGGTCGGTGAGCGCCTTGGCGAGCAGGGACTGCAGAAGCAGCTGTTCGTCGTCGCCGAGGTGAGCGAAGGGGGAGTGCCTGGCGACGACGGTGAGAAGTCGCTCGCGCACATTCCGGCCTTCGGCGGTCAGCACCAGCGTCCGGACGCGCCCGTCCCGGGGATGTGGGCGCCGCTCGGCGAGCCCCCGTTCCTCCAACTGCGCGCTGAGCAGACTGATGTTGGAGGGGTCGCAACGCATGAGGGCGGCCAGCTTGCGCAGCGGTTGCGGCTCGGCGTCCGGGTCGAGGATCCACAGCAGGTTCGCCGTCGGTCCGGTGAGCTCCAGCCGCTCCAAGCCGTCGTGCATCCGGCCGGCAACCTCTCCGGCCAGGGCCATCACCTGGTACAGCAACGAAGCCGCGAGCTCATCGACCACCATGCACCGAGCTTAACTTGAGATACTCCTGGAGTTGCTTCACGAAATGTGCCGTTGTGTAGCTCGAGGTCGATTTTCGGGCTGACCAGAGCCCAGGTGATCGGGAGTCCGGCCGGGGTGCAGACCAGGCGCAGGCCCCAGAACAACCGCGAATGCGATGAGTAGTAGCCGTAGCGCATTTGCCCGGCCCTCGTGAACCCAGCGCGTTGGCCCGGGAGGAGCCGACCACATGCCCGTTTCGAACACCGCTCCCGGTCTCGTCGCCATGGACAACCGCACGGCGACACGCTGATCCGTCCGAAGCCGAGGGAAGGTGCGGCACGCACCGGTCACCGAAGTGCGTGCCGCGCAAGGCCGCAGGCGGGCAGCGTCGGACCGGCCGACGGTTGCCGCCTTCGCCCGGCTGGACCGAGGCTCCCCCGCACCCGGCGGCTTTCCGTAGCGGTACTCGGCCCGAGCCTCTTGATCGACCAGCGAAGACGATCATGAGCCGCGCCGTGGGTCAATGGGAACGCCTCGTCCGGGTGCGCGCAGTGGCCTCCTCCAGCCCGCCTTCCACGACCTCCGGGTCCTTCAGCGCGACGGTCGCTCGCAGCGTCTTGCTGCCCGTCTCCGGGAGCGTGAAGTAGACGGCGAGGCAGACAGCGATGATCACGATCATGTAGAGAGCGACGTACTTGGGGTGCCCGGCGCCGACGAACGCGGCGGCGATCAGGGGGGCGGTGCCGCCGAAGATGGCGATCACCAGCTGGTGGGAGAAGCCGATGCCGGCCACCCGGACCGACGCCGGGAACAGCTCCGCCTGAATGGTCGGGTACACCGCCTGCCAGATGCCCAGGACGATCCATCCTGATGCGGCCACCACGACGTAGACCCAGAAGCCCGGCCGGTCGAGGAGCAGCAGCAGCGGGTAGAAGAGCACGATCATGCCGACCGCACCCACGATGGGGAAGATCTTGCGCCGACCGAGCCGGTCCGACAGCGCGCCGCAGATCGGCACGACGATGACCAGCAGGGTGAGCCCGATGACGCTGCCGACCAGGGTGGAGCCCTTGTCCCGTCCGCTGGTGAGCTGGGCGTAGGTGGGCAGGAAGGTCGCCCAGGTGTAGTAGGCCACGGCCGGCGCGGACAGCGCCGCCGTCTGCAGCAGGGCCTTCGGATGCTCACGGAGCAGAGCCAGCAGCCGTGCGGGTGCCGACTTCTTGTCGACGAGGGAGCTGGCCTCGAACTCGGAGGTCTCGTCGGCACGGGCCCGCAGGACGAGGCCGACCACACCCAGGAGGCCGCCCACGAGGAAGGGGACGCGCCAGCCCCAGACCGCGAGCTCGTGCGGAGCGAAGGCTGAGGTGACGATCGCGGCGCTCCCGGTCGCGGCGAGGGTCGCCAAGCCGCTCGCCATGTTCGAGAAGGACCCGAACAGGCCTCTCCTGGTCGGCGGGGCGTGCTCGACCATGAACGAGATGGCGCTCTGCTGCTCGCTGCCGGCCGAGATGCCCTGCAGGATCCGGGCCACCACGAAGAGGATGGGCGCCGCGTAGCCGATCACGTCGTACCCGGGGGTGAGCGCGATGATCAGGGCGCCGAGCGCCATCCCGGACACGGACAAGGTGAGGACGGCCCGCCGGCCGTAGCGATCGGCCAGCGGCGAAACGATGATCCCGCTGAAGGGGCGGACCACGAACCCGATCGCGTACGTGAGCAGCGCCGCGATGAGCGAGGCGAACGCGGAGTGGCTCGGAAAGATCTGCGGGGCGAACACCGCGGCCAGCAACCCGTAGATGTACCAGTCGTACCACTCGACGAAATGGCCGATCGTGCCCGCCACCATGTTGACCGGGCGGCGAGGGCGATCCAGCACTTCGGAGAGCTCCGGAGGGCTTGAAGTCCCGGCGGCATCTGGTGAGTTCGTCGTCATTGAGAGCTCCTTGGTGGGTGTGGTGCCGTGCTGGGCATCGTCACGACCTGCTCGTCGAGGACGTCGCCGTTCCCGTCAGCACGTGCCGCCTGGTGCCGATCCGATGCGGGACCCGTTCCGGGGGCGCGCCACCCGGCGAGGGGGATCGCAGGGGCCGAAGCTCCGCGAACTCCATGATCGTCTCCACAATGAGATCGGTTGCTGAGATCGGTTGCAGAGACAGTAAGAAGCATGCGACCATTTGTCAATCACGCCCTAGATCAGAGGGGACATCGGTGTTCACCAAGCTTGCGACACTCCGCACGATCGACGAGTCGGGCGCTGTGCTCATCGTTCGGCTGCCCGACGCGGACAGCGCGGAGCGCGTCGCGCACGCCGCGATCGAAGGCGGGTTCCGCGCCCTGGAGATCACGCTCTCCATCCCCGGCGCCGTCGAGCTCATCCGACGGTTGGCCACCCGGTACGCACCGGACGGTGTCGCCGTGGGGGCGGGAACCGTCCTCGACGGCTACGCCGCGTACGAGTGCATCCGAGCCGGTGCGGCCTTCCTGGTCAGCCCACAGCTCAACGCCGAGATGATCCGCGTCGCCAACCGCTACCAGGTGCCGACGATCAGCGGGGCCTTCACCCCGACCGAGATCCTCGAGACGGCCGAGGCGGGTGCGGACATCGTCAAGATGTTCCCGACCGAGAACGCGGGTATCCCCTACGCCAAGGCCGTGCTCGCGCCGCTGGCGCACCTGCCGATCATGCCCGCCGGCGGGGTGACTGCCGAGAACGTCAAGGAGTGGTTCGCGGCAGGAGTGGCGGGCGTCGGCGTGGGCAGCGCCGTCACCAAGGCGTGGCAGCCTGACGGCGACTTCACCCGGGTGACCGCCGCCGCCCGCGACTTCCTGATGGCGGTGCGGGACGCGCGCCGATGAACGCGCCGACCCTGCACATCGTCATCGGCACGGCGGGCTCCGGCAAGTCGACGATCGCCCGGCGCCTCGCCCGGCAGTACGGCGCCGCGTACCTCGACAAGGACGCGATGAGCGCGCGGTTCGTCGAGGCCGCCCTGGTGTCGGCCGGGTACGACCCCGGCGACCGCGAGGCCAACCCGTTCTACCGCGACCACATCCTGCCCCTCGAGTACGACTCGCTGCTCGACGTCGCCGGGGCCAACCTCCGCCTCGGTCGCCCCGTGGTGGTCGACGCACCCTTCAGCCCCTACCTGTCCGACCCCACCTTCATCACCGCGGCCGCGGAGCGCTTCGACTGGCCGCCGATCGACGTGGAGGTGGTACGGGTCCGCGTCTCCCCGAGGACGCTGCAGGACCGGCTGCGCAAGCGTGGCCTCGAACGCGACCAGGCCAAGCTCGCCCATTGGGACGAGTACTGGGCCGCGCACGGCGGGCTCCGGTGCGCGTGGACCGGCGTACGGCTGTCGGAGCTCTCCAACGACGCTCAGGAGGTCCGATGATCAGTGGAACGACCACCCTCGTCGCGCACCTGGGCTACCCCACGCACACGTTCAAGTCGTCGCTGATCTGCAACCCCTGGTTCGAGAAGAACGGCATCGACGCCGTCGTCGTCCCGATGGGGATCAAGGCCGAGGACTACCCGGGCTTCTTCCGATCGATCTTCACCCTCACCAACATCCGCGGTGCGCTGGTCACCATGCCGCACAAGGTCACCACCATGGAGCTGGTGGACGAGATCAGCCCGACCGCCGCGATCGCCGGCGCGACGAACGCCGTCCTGCGGCGGGAGGACGGGTCGCTCCTCGCCGACCAGTTCGACGGCGCCGGCTTCGTCCGCGGCATGCTGCGCAAGGGGTTCAACCCGTCCGGGAAACGCGCGCTGGTCGTCGGCAACGGCGGGGTCGGTTCTTCGATCGCCGCGTCGCTGGCCGGCCTCGGCCTGGCCGAGATCGGCTTGTTCGATCCCGACGCGGCCGCCTCTGAAGCGCTCTCCCAGCGCATCGGCCTGCACTACGCGGACGTGAAGGTCGTGATCGGGTCGAGGGATCCCGAGGGCTACGACCTGATCGTGAACGCCACCCCCATCGGAATGAACGACGGCGATCCACTGCCTGTCGACGTCGACCGCGTCGCCCCCGGTTCGTATGTCGGAGATGTCGTGCTCAAGACCGACATCACCCCGTTCCTGCAGGCAGCCGAGGACAAGGGCTGCACGATCCAGGTCGGCAGCGACATGTTGTTCGAGCTGATTCCCGCCTACCTGGAGTTCTTCGGTTTCGACGACGCCACACCCGAGGCGCTGCGCGCGGCTGCGCAGCGAGCGTGACGACCACGGCACGCGGACGGTGTCCGTTGTCGAGTTCGTCCCTGTCAATCCCTCAAGAAGAAAAGGGAAGACATCATTCCGCTGTCGCGAATCGGGGAACCCGCGGACATCGCGAATGTGATCGAGTTTCTGGTAGTTGCATTGTCGGGCTATGTCACGGGGCAAGACATCTGCGTCGACGGCGGCTTCTCCAAATCTATTCTCAGCCATATTCCCGGTCGGCCAAGCTCCAGCGCGGTCTCGCGGGATCGGTGAGTGCGCCACTACGGCAACGTCATCGGCGGTCAACGCCTCGCGCACACCGCCGCACTGTAGGCGGGCCAGGTCAGTTTCCGATCCCGCGACCCCGGCCGCGAGCGCGCAAGCCATCGACCCTGCCCCCGGCGGGCCCAGCCCGCCCTCCGCAAGCACCACGGTCGCGCAGCCCGCGCCCTGGGCAAGCTCAGAACCCCCGGACGGCAATGGTGGCCGAGGCGAAGGCGCAGGGGCTGGCACTGACCAGCCCGGAGGAGAACCGGGCCGACCCGGATCGTGAGTCAACGAACGTGCGGAACGGCACCCGGCCGAAAACGGTGGCCTCGAATGCCGCCGGTGTAGTTCATATCTCTCACACTTGAGTTAGTTTCCCAATTTTCATCCTTTATTTCCAAGGTTGCGCATTGCTTGATTGAACTCATGTAGCGTGTTTTCTTCGCGAATTACCTCGAGAACAACATTGCTTACTCCACATGTTGCAATAGATTCCTGATACGAGAGCAAACCCACTACGGGATCCTCTTCTATGTAAGCAGCATTGGCGACGTCGTACACGGTCTTAAGCGCATCATCGTTGACGGTACTGACGATACCCGCCAGATCCTGGACGGTAGGCGTGAAACAATAGGGAGTGTTTTCCAGCAGGAGCCGCGTGCCGGCCTGCTTGGCCAGTGGAATCAGATCGCCCAGACTCTCATGACTTCGAACGTCGAGTACCCGTTCTCGACCAGTTCCGCAATGGCATCGATCGCCGTAGCCGACCATAGATACGAAAACGTGTTGATGATCACGTCGAAACACCCCTCACTTCTTGGCGTGGCTGCTCCAGGCCCGTCCGGGTTGCTCTTCGGTGGGGAGCCCGGCGGCGGCGAGGATGCGATCGAGGAGGAGCTGGGTCTTCACCGCGTCAGCTCCCGACGTCAAGGGCTCACCGCGGTCCCGGACGCGGTCCAGGAAGTGGTGAACCGCTCCGGCGAAGCCGAACGTCTGCGTCGCCGTCGCCCAGCCGAAGGCCTCGGGCGACATCTCGCGCACGGTCGTCCCTTCGGGCCGGCTGATCGAGATCCGGTCGGGCGCGGTGACGTTCGCGCTCGCCCCGTCTCCGTAGGCGTCGAGTTTCTCGCTCCAGCCGCCGGCGTCGCGGGCCCCCACGAGCACGCCGGTGTGACCGTTGTCGAACCGGACGAGCGCGGCCACGCCGTCCTCTTGCCAGCGGTCCTCGCCGGCCGCGTGCGCGCTGGCGTCGACGGGCTCGCCCCCGCAGTACCAGCGCAGCAGGTCGACCATGTGGATCGCGTTCTCGAAGGTGGCGCGGTACTCGGAGCCTGCCCGGTTCTTCTGGGCGACGCAGAAGCTCGCGCCGCTCTCCCCGAAAGCCGCGCGACCGGCTTCGTACACCGGAGCGAAGCGGCGGTTGAACCCGACCATGAGCACCCGTTCTCGTACGGCGGCCAGCTCGGCGAGGGACTGCGCGTCGGACGCGCTCGTCGCCAGCGGCTTTTCGCAGAAGACGTCGACGCCGGCCTCCAGCGCGAGTCGCGTCGCGTGAACGTGCTCCGACCGGGGCGTGAGGACGAACAACGCGTCCAGTTCCTCCGCCTCGAGCAACGCCTCGACCGTCGGATAGGCACGGCGGAAGCCCCAGCGCCGCATCAGGGGCTGCGGGTCATCCTTGCGGGTGACCAGGCCCCGCAGCTCCACGTCGTCGCGCGCGACGAGGGTCGGGAGCTGGGCGATGCTCGCGATGTTGCCGGCGCCCGCCACACCGATGCGCAGCACATCCGGACTCGTCACGCGGGCACCACCGTGGCGAGCATCTTGCGGAGCGCGAGCGCGGATTCCTTGAAGCCGATCGCGGGGTCGGGCAGGTCCTGAGGGTGCCACCGGTACTCGTACTCGAGGGAGAGCACGTCGTCGTAGCCGCGGCGCACGAGCTCCTGGAGGATGTCGGGCCACGGCACGACGCCCGTACCGACGACCCGGGACCGGACGGCGCGTTCCTCGGCCTTGACCCGGGCGGTGTCCGAGGCCCGGAAGGGCGCCTCCGGGTCCTTGAAGACCAGGTCCTTCACGTGCACGTGGCCGACGAGCTCGCCCTGGACGGCAAAAGCCTCCTGCCAGGTCTCGTCATGGGTGAAGGTCAGGTTGGCCTGGTCGTACAGGACGCGGACGGAGGGGAGGCCGACCTCGCTGACGAGACGGGCGGTATCGGCCGCGGTCTGCGTCATGGTGCCGAAGTGGTTCTCGACGCAGAGCACGACGCCCGCGTCCGCGGCCTCGGGCGCGAGGACGGTCAGCGCGCTCCGCAGCTGCTCCCAGTGCCGGGCGTGATCGGTGTCCCCCGGGTGCCAGGCGCCGGCGTACACCCGGACGCGGGTTGCACCGACAGTGTGCGCGGCCTCGAGGCATGCGCGGAGTTCGTCGATCCCCTGCTGCCGGCTCGCCGCGTCGACGCTGTTGATGGAGGTCGTGTACGGGGTGAGCGCGATGATCGGGACACCTTCGGCGTCGGCGATCGCGGCGGCCTGCCGCGCGGACCGCGGGTCCGAGGGGCTGATGGCCGCCGGGTAGTCGTCCTGGTAGATGACCTCGGCGGCGTCGAGACCTGCCGTGCCGAAGAGACGCAACGCTTCGGCGAGGTCACGGCCCGGGGTTCCCAGCGTGTGTCCGGCGATGATCATGAGAGGGGCGTGCTCCTTCTTGGCGGGCGGTTCCAGTCCGCCGGGCCGACGAGGTTCGGGGGGTTCTGCACTCGGGACCGGTCCACGAGCTCCATCAGCAAGCCCCACGGGGTGACGAAGTACGTCCACCGGTTGCCGGCCACGAGGGGGCTGTCGGGACCGACTTCCTTACGTCCGCCGAGGACCCGGACGTCCGGGATCGTGCCGAGGTGGGCGATCGCCGCGTCGACGTCGTCGACGACGAAGCACAGGTGATGACCGCCCCGGTCGCTGTGCCGGGGGTGCTGGGTCCGCTGGTCCGCCGACTGCCACTCGAACAGCTCGACGTTCAGGTTCGGCGGGAGCCGCAGCATGGCGAGTTCGAGGGCAGCGTCCGGCGGGACGTCGAAGTTCGCCGGCATGAAAGACGGATCGGGACCGCGCTGGGAGCGGTAGAGTTCCTCCGCCCCGAGGACCTCGACGAAGAAGCGCACCGCCTCGTCCAGGTCCGGGACCGTGTACGCGGCATGGTCCACGTGACGGAGCCCGGGCAGCAGCCGGCCGGTCACCGGACCGGCCTGGTCGAGGAGCGGACGAGGAGCTGCGGCTGGAGCACCACGTGCTCGACCGGGCCGCCGTTCGCCGCCTGCTCGGCGAGCCGGATCGCGATGCGGCCCATCTCGGCGATGGGTTGCTGCACCGAGGTCAGCGGCGGGTTGCTGCGGGCACCGAGCGCCAGACCGTCGAAGCCCACCACCGAGACGTCGCCGGGAACCGACATCCCGCGCGAGCCGAGCGAGCTGATGAGCCCGAAAGCGACCAGGTCGTTGCCCGCGATGACGGCTGTCGGCCGTTCACGCAGGCTCACGAGCTCTTCTGCGGCACGTTCGCCGGCGTCGACGCCGATCCCGCTGCTGTCCAGCTCGATCGGCGTCATCCCGTGCTTCTCCGCCAGCGTCCGGTAAGCCTGGCGCCGGTCCGCGGCGGTGTGCGTCCCCGCGATCCCCGAGACGTAGGCGATGGAGGTGTGCCCGAGCTCGAACAAGTGGTCCAACGCGAGCGCGATCCCGGTCGCGCTGTCGACGGTCACCGTGGACGTCTGATCGCCGGACTCGACCCGGTCGATGACGACCAGCCGCTTTCCGAAGCCCGAGGACTCGAACTCGGCGGGAAAGACCCGGGTGTAGGGCGCGATCACCGCGAAAGGCGCGTACATCGCCTGCATGGCGTCGAGGTACCGGGCCGTGGCGTCCGCCTCGTTCTCCGTCACGCACAGCACCAGCTGGTAGCCACGCTCCCCCGCGGCGGCCGTCATGGCCTTCGCGAGCTCGGCGAAGTACGGGTTGGTGATGTCGGGGACGACCAGCGGCACGAGGGTGCTGACCTTGGTTCGGAGCGCCTGGGCGAGCGGGCTCATCCGGTAGCCCATGGAGGCCGCCACCTGGCGGACGTGGTCGAGGGTCTCCCGCTTGACGGCCTCGGGGCGGGAGAACGCCCGCGAGACCGTCGACTTGTGGACCCCGGCGGCCGCCGCTACCTCGTCAATGCTGGGTGTGGACACCGGTTCTCTCCTGTCGGCCGTGCGCGTACGCGTCCCAGATGACAGCCATCGTGCTCTCGAGATCGCTGATCCGCGGGAGCTCCACGAAATCACGTCTCAGCTGCTCGGCCACCTGGTCGACGAACAATCCGTACAACGGGTCGCTGTCCACGTCGATGAGTGCGGTCTCCGTGACGCCGTCGACGGAAGTGAACGACGCGTTCCCGTCGGACCAGATGGTCGCGGTGCCCGCGGCGCCGATCCGCATGAAGGAGCAGTGCCGCTTGAGCGGCGACCCGGGGAACGCATACCCCACCTCGATGGTGGCGATCCGCCCGTCGGCCGTGGTCAGCGTCATCGAGGCGTAGTCCTCGACGCCGCGGCGGTGCAGCGTCGACGACAGGGCCGCCGTCACCGCTACTTCCTCCGCACCGGCCGAGCGGAGGAAGAGATCCACGAAGTGCGGAGCGAGGTTGACCATGCACCCGCCGCCGGCGCGCTCGACGTCGACCATCCACGGACTGCCGCCGACGAGGTAGCGGTCGGGCGGGCCCGCGATGAACTGCACGCTCTCGTACACCGAGCGGCCGGCTCTCGCCAGCCAGCGGTCGGCCGGGCCTCCCCGCTGCACGAGAGGCACGGCGATCGGTACCCCGGCAGCCTCCGCGGCCGCGCGGACGTCGACCAGCTCCTGCAACGACACCCCGGCCGGCTTCTCCACGACGAGCGGGATGCGCCGGGCGACGAGAGCGAGGCAGACCTCGCGCATCACGTCGTGCGGGACGAAGACGTACGCCAGCTCGGCATCCCCATGAGCCGCGAGCACTTCCTCCCAGGACTGGTAGAGAGGCGCGCCCCAGAGACGCGCAAGGTGCTCCGCGCGCGACGGGTCGGGATCGCTGACCCCCACGACGTCGTGCTGCTCGGCCATCCGGTCCGCGCACAGGGGCACATGCCAGTGCGACGCACCGAGGATGATCGTCTTGGCCTTCTTCATGTCTGCGCACCACTGCGGCCGAATATCCCATCGGGGAACTGGCCGGCCCGCAGGGCTTGGCGGCGCCTGGCCAACGCACGATCACCGGGGTCATCGACGACACCAAGAGCCCGGTCATCTGCGTCTACGTGCGATGGCCCGGGCAGCGCGTCGCGACGTACGCAGCCGGCATGCAGATCGCCAGGGCCAGTGGTCACGAACCCCCCATGAGATCGGTTGCTGAGATCGGTTGCAGAAAAAGTTAACGGAGGACCACCTACGTGTCAACCACGGATCGATCCAACGCGGGCCGCAAACCCGCCGGAGAACGCCGGAGGCGCTGGCACGCCGGGCCAGTGACTCGCTAGCCGAGCCCGGGCTCCAGGAGGATCTTCGCCGCGTCGCCGCTGAGCAGGCCGATCGCGTCCGCGGTTTCGGACAGGCGCATCCGTGGGTGACCAGCCAGTCGAGTTCGAGGCGGCCGGAGTCGACCAGCAACAACGTCTGCTCCCACGTGTCCCAGAGGCGGCGGCCGAAGATACCCCGGAGTGTGCTGCCTTTCTTGTTGATGCGGGCCGCGATGTCGACCGGAATGGGTGACGCGACGGCCGGCGCCGGTGACGAGAACGAGGTCGTGCTCAGCCACCACTGGCCCCTTCGAGTTGGGGCACCTCGACCACCGGGTGGCTCAGCGGTGGTCAGTCCCCCGCGTTCAGCACCGCGGCCAGTACCTCGGGCCGTTCCAGGGCGATGAAGTGACCCGCTCCCGGCACCTGGGTGAATTCGGCGTCGGGCAGCAGGTCCTTGTTGGCGGTCCGGTCCGAGGGCCGGGACCAGTCCTTCTCGCCGTAGACGAGGTGGATGGGGGCCTTGACTTCGGGGTAGCGCGAGCGGGCCGCGATCAGGCTGGGCAGGTTCTGGTACACGCCACGGGCCACGGCGGGGTAGCCGGGGCGGCTGCCCACTTGGAGGAGCTCGTCGACGTAGTCCGGGCGCAGGGCGCTCTTGTCGCCCAGGCCACCCTGCAGGATCCTCCGGAGAGCAGCCTTGGGCTCGACCGCTGCGACCACGGGGCCGACGCCCGGCGCGAGGACGCCGGCGAGCACCACCCGGGCCAGCAGGCTGGACCGGGCGATGCCGCCGCGGAAGTCGTAGGTGTTCACCGCGATGACGCGCCGGACCCGGTCCGGCAGGTCGGCCGCGGTGGTCAGGGCGAGCACGGCGCCCATGGACTCGCCCAGCAGTGTCACGTCGTCGAGGTCGAGGTCGGCGAGGAGCCGTTCGACCCCCGCGCGCATCGCCGGTTCTTCGTAGGACGCGCCGGGCACGATCTCGGAGTAGCCCATCCCCGGAAGGTCGAGGGCGTAGACGGTGTACCGGTCCGAGACCAGGGGAATGAGCTTGCGGAAGTGCTCGGCCTGCGTGCGCACGGTGTGCAGCAGGACCAGAGGCGCGCCGGTACCCGCCTTGAGGTAGCGCAACGTCCCCTCGTGCCGCCCCCGGGCGGCGAGGGTGTGGCTGGTGGTCCCGGGAACGTCGATGGTGGGACGTAACGTCTGGTCGGGCATTTCGCCTGCTCCTGGTGGGTGACACTGCGGGAAACTGATCGGTTTCCACGAGTGTAAACCGATCAGTTTCCAGTCGCAAGTGGACCTTCGCCCGGCCGGATTCAGCGCAGGCCGGCGACGTCCAGCAGGGTGGCCACGGTGGGCGCGACGAGCCCGTTCAGGTTGTCGGCTCCGATCCCGGCCCGGGCGCTGGCACCGTCGAAGACCAGGATGAGCTGCCGGGCCAGCAGGTCCGGGTCCTTCGCCCCGCCTCGTTCGGCTTCGGCGCGGAAGAAGGTCGTCAGGTTCCGCTTGATCCTGCGGGCCACCTGGCTCGCGGGGTGGCGCTGGTCCTTGAGTTCGATCTGCACGGACAGGTAGCGGCAGCCCTGGAACCCTGGTGCGCCGGCTTGGAGTTCCAGCCGCTCGAAGACGTGCAGGATCCGCTCGCGGGGCGAACGGCCGTCGTCCGCCGGGGGCAGCAGGCCGGCCACGTAGGCGCCGGCGCCCTCCTTCAGGCTCGCGGCCAGCAGTGCGTCCTTGCTTGCGAACAGCTGGTACAGGGACTTCTTCGACACGCCCGCCGCTTTGCAGAGCGCGTCGACTCCGATGCCGACGCCGTCCCGGTAGGTGAGCGTGGCCGCCGCCTCCAACAGGCGTTCCCGGGAGTTCGGTTTCACTTCGGTGGTCATACTGCGACGTTAACCCGGTTCCGACGAAATGAAAACCGATCGGTTTACAGTAGTGCCGAGAAGACCGGCAAAGAGAGGACCCCGATGCACCGGCTCACCGTGCTCTACCCGCCACCCGCCGACGAAGCCCACTTCCGCGACTACTACGTGGCCACTCACCTGCCGCTCGCGGCGAAGCTCCCCGGCCTCGTGCAGTCGCAGTACTCCTTCGAAGTGGCCTCGCTCGGCGGGGAGAGCAGGTACTTCGCCGTTTTCCACGCCGACTTCGAGTCCGCCGAGGCAATGGCCGCCGCGCTCGACTCGGAGGCGGGCAAGGCGGTCGCGGCGGATGTGCCGAACTACGCCACCGGCGGCGTGGAGATGATCCACTACCCGCTCAGCTGACGCCGTGGCCTCCCCCGGCGTGCATCCCCTCGCCCGGGCGCGGTCGTCGGCGACGCGATCACCGCACGAGGCAGGGACGTTTGCCGTCGAACTCCCAGCCGGGAACCAGGTAGCGCATCCCGACCGCGTCGTCCCGGGCCCCCAGCGCCTTCTGCTGGTACAGCTCGTGGGCGGCGAGGAGCCGGTCCCGGTCGAGGTCGATACCGAGGCCGGGAGCACGGGGAACCGCGATCTCGCCGTCGACGATGCGGGGCGGAGCCACGGTGAGCCGTTCCAGGCCTTCCTGCCAGATCCAGTGCGTGTCCAGGGCGTTGTACTCGCCGGGGGCGGCGGCGCCGCAGTGGGTGACCATGGCCAGGGAGATGTCGAAGTGGTTGTTGGAGTGACACCCCCAGGTCAGGCCCATCGCGTGGCACAGCTGAGCCACGCGGACCGAGCCTTGCATGGTCCAGAAGTGCGGGTCGGCCAGGGGGATGGAGATCGAGTTCAGGGCCAGGGCGTGGGTCAGCTGCCGCCAGTCGGTGGCGATCATGTTGGTCGCGGTGGGCAGACCGGTCGCGCGCCGGAACTCGGCGAGGATCTCGCGTCCGGAGTAACCGTCCTCGGCGCCGCACGGGTCTTCGGCGTAGGCGAGGGTGCCGACCAGGGGCCGGCAGAGCTCGATCGCTTCGCGCAGGGACCAGGCGCCGTTCGGGTCGAGCGTGATCCGGGCCTCGGGAAAGCGTTCTTTGAGGGCGAGGATCGCGTCGACCTCTTCTGCGCCGGCCAAGACGCCGCCTTTGAGCTTGAAGTCACGGAAGCCGTACAGCTCGTGGGTGGCCTCGGCCTGGCGGACGATCGCCTCAGGCGTCAGGGCTTCTTCGTGCCGGATCCGGTACCAGTCGGCAGCCGCGCCGGGTTCGCGGACGTATTCGAGGTCGGTGCGGTCGGGGTCACCGACGTAGAACAGGTAGCCGAGGACCCGGACGGAGTCGCGTTGCTGCCCGTCACCGAGCAGGGCCGCGACCGGCACGTCGAGGTGCTGCCCCAGCAGGTCGAGTAGGGGCCGTGGGCGCCGGAAAGGTTCAGCTCCATGCAGTCCCGGCCGGCGACCGGGAAGACGGAAAAGGCGGTGACGATCGGCTGCTTGACGCTCATGGATGTCTTCCTGTGCCGGGTGATCAGAGGTTGAGGGCGTTGAGAATGCCCTCGGCGGCGAGGACGCCGCCGAGACCGAGGACCGCGAGGACCGCGGTGTAGCTGGTCCGGACCTTGACCGCTTCGACGACCGAGAGGTTGAAATATTCCTTGAACAGCCAGAATCCCGGGTCGTTGACGTGGGAGAAGGCGATCGAGCCGCAGGAGACGGCCAGCACCATCATCTCCGGGTGGATCCCGCTGCCGGCCACCAGCGGCAGCACGATGCCGGACGCGGTGACGACGGCGACCGTGGCCGAGCCGAGTGCCACGCGCAGGATGACCGCGATGAGCCACGCGAGGACGAGCGGCGAGATGGGCCAGCTGTGCGTGACGTCCTTGATGTAGTCGGAGATCCCGCCTTCGACGAGGACGTTCTTGAAGGCGCCGCCGGCTCCGATGACCAGCAGGATCATGGCCATCGCCTTGGCCGCCGACGCGCACGAGCCGCCGACCTCTTCCAGGCTCCGGCCGATGCGCGGGCCGAACACCCAGATCGCCAGGAGCAGGGTGAGCAGCAGTGCGATCGGGGCCGAGCCGATGAAGGCGATCAGGTGCAGGAAGTGGCTGTCGCCGGGCACGGCCAGTTCGGTCACCGCGGCGCCGGCGATCAGCACCACGGGGAACAGCGCCACGCCCAGAGACCAGCCGAGGCCAGGCATTTCCTCGTCGGTGAACTCGCGTTCGCCGATCAGGCCCGTGGGCACCGCGGGGTCCATCCGCTTGACGAACGGCAGCCGCGGCCACCCCAGGGCGATGAGCGCGCCGGCCGGAACGGCGATGAACAGGCCGTAGAACAGCGTCAACCCGACCGAGGCGTGGAAGGTCGCGGCGACGGCGGTCGGCCCGGGGTGGGGCGGCAGGAAGCTGTGCATGGTGGACAGGGCGATGGACATCGGCAGCCCGACCCAGAGCAGCTTCGCGCCGGTGACCCGGACGAGGGTGAAGGCGATGGGCACGATGATGACGAAGGCGACCTCGTAGAACATGGTCACGCCGATGAGCATGGACGTGACGACCATGGCCACCTGGACCCATCGCGGGCCGAACGCGTCGAGCAGCTTCCCGGCGATCCGTTGCGCAGCTCCGGAATCGCCCATCACCCGGCCGACCATGGCGCCGAGGCCGATGGTGAGCATCGTGTCGCCGATCTGGCCCGAAGTCGCGCACCTCGCCGAGCCGCTCACCGCGCTGACCGGGAACACGCACACCGACCGCGCGTCGCTGCTGGCCGACCTGGCCCAGGTGCGCGAGCGCGGGTACTCGATCGAACACGAGGAAACCGTGCCGGGGATAGCCGGCTTCGGATTCGCCCTGCGCTACGACACCCCCGCCATCGACGCGATCAGCTGCTCGGTCCCGACGGCCAGGCTCACCGCGGACCACGAAGCCCGCATCGTGACCGTCATGCGCGAGATCCGACTGAAGATCGAGACGCTGCTGGCACCAGGTGCCCCCGACTGGCGGTGACGGTCACACCTGGTTGGCCGGCCATGTCGGAACGCGCTCGCGATACGCCGGACATGCCCGCCACCTGAGCGAGGCTCCTGTCCACGGGATCAGGATGCTTCGGGCAGCGTCCCCCGGGCGGCCACCTCGGCGAGGCAGGCACGCACAGTGCGGGCGACCCGGTGACGCGTGCGCGGCGAACCAGGAGGCCACCGAGCACCGGCCGGGCGGCGGCATCCCGGCTCCACACCGGCGTCACCAATGTCACGGCCTCATGCATCTAGATGCTCTTGGCCGCACGCTGCCGCCGATGGGCGGCCATCCGGACCGGTGAGTTCGCCGCGCCGTCGCCGGCGTAGCCGCCGATTCGTTGCACCACCTCGAAGAACACGCGGCCACCGAGGACCACTGTGAAGAAGTGCAGCAGCTCGCCGTGCTCGTCCCGGTCGTAGAGCACCGACTGCTGCCGCAACGCCGTCAGCAGCTCGGGGTCCGGGGCCAGCCGCGCGTCGAGGTCGTCGTAGTAGTTGCCGGGGATCTCGAGCAGCGGCGCCCCGCGCTCGCGCATCCTGCGCGCGGACGCGAGTGCGTCGCCGGTGGTCAACGCGATGCGCTGCGGCTCACGCACCCCCGGCGCCCACTCACCCCGCCGGAGCAGGGCCGATTCGAGCGCGATGCGGACCCGGCCGGACGGGTCGGCCACCGTCCGGCTGCGCACCAGGCCGAACGGTGCGGCGAACTCCGTCACGGGCTCGGGCTCGAGGCCGAGCACCGCTCGGTAGAACAGCGCCGCCTCGTCGAAGTGGTCGAACGGCTGGGTCAGGGCCAGGTGGTCGATCCCGGTCACCCCGGCGCCCGCGCCGGCAGGCGAGGTCTCCGTGAAGTCGCCGAGCCAGCTGTCGCCGGTCTCGGCGCCGGTGCGGCAGAAGAACACCGAAGTCCCGTCCGGCGCGGCGATCGCCGACAGGTCCGCCTCGTCCGCGCGGTGGCTGCGCGGCAGGATCGGCGCGAGCAGCCGCTGGGCGCGGCGCGCCGAGCCGACCGGGTCCGCGCTCTCCACCGCGACCGCACCGACCGCCGCGCCCGCCGAAGAGCCGGAGCCGTTGAGCAGGATCCGCGCGTTTCCCTGCTGCCACAACCGAACCGGCTTGGACCGGTGGCGCCCGGTTTCGGTGAACCCGAGGCCGCCCAACGCCTCCGCCAGCCGGAGCTCCGCCACGTCGTCGACCGCCAGCTCGACGAACGCGTGCCCGGCCAGCGCCGGCGCCGGCGGCAGCTCCGCGACCCCGAGGGTCTCCTGCAGGCCGAGCAGGGACCGCATCGCGTCGACGGCCGCCGGCGCCGGGTCGGCCTGGCGGAAGACGTCGTTGAACACCTCCAGCGACAACGGCCCGCGGTAACCGGCCGCCAGCACGTGCCCGGTGAACGTCGTCAGGTCGAACGCGCCCTGGCCGGGGAAGAGCCGGTGGTGCCTGCTCCACTGCAGCACGTCCATCTGCAGCCGCGGCGCGTCGGCCAGCTGCAGGAAGAACAGCTTCTCGCCGGGAATCGTGCGGATCGCGAACGGGTCGCTGCCCCGCGACAGGATGTGGAAGCTGTCCAGGCACAGCCCCAGCGCGGGGTGGGCGGCCCGGCGCACGATGCGCCACGAATGCTCGTAGGTGTTGACGAACCGGCCCCACGCCAAGGCTTCGTAGGCGATCCGGATCCCCCGCGCGGCGGCGCGGTCGGCCAGCAGGTGCAGCTGCTCGGCGGCGAGGTCGTCGTCGTCGACCGCGTCCGGGGAGACCGACGAGCACACCAGCATCGTGTCGGCGCCGAGCTGTTCCATGACGTCGAACTTGAGCTCCGCGCGCCGGAGGTTGCGGGCGAGCACGTCCGGCGGCACCGCCTCGAAGTCCCGGAACGGCTGGTACAGGTCGATCGACAGCCCCAGTCCCGCGCAGTGCTCGCTGATTTCCTTCGCCGACCACGACGAGGCGACGAGGTCGTTCTCGAAGATCTCCACCCCGTCGAACCCGGCGCGCGCGGCCGCGGTCAGCTTGTCCTCCAGGGTCCCGGACAGGCAGACGGTCGCGATCGAGCGGCGGGCTTCAGTCGAGGACATCGGCGGGCTGCCTTTCCAGAGGTGGGGTACCGGTGAGATCGGAGAAGTGGCGCAGCATCCGCCCGGCGTCGGGTCGGGCGTCCGTGAACAGGGCGAACGCCTCCGCAGCCTGGAACACGGCCATGCGGCCACCGTCGAGCACCCGGGCGCCCGCGGCGCGGGCGGTACGGACGAGCTCGGTTTCGAGCGGGCGGTAGACGACCTCGGCGACCCACAGGTCCAGGCGCAACAAGCCGGCGGGCAGGGGGAGCCCCGGGTGGGCGGCCATCCCGGTCGGGGTGGCGTGCACGAGCCCGTCCGCGGCGCCGACTGCCGTCGCGAGGTCTGTCCCGGCTGACGCCCGATCGGCACCGAACCGGCCGGCGAGGGCAGTGGCGAGGGCGTCGGCCCGTCCGGCGTCGAGATCGAAGACCTGGATGCGCCCCGCGCCGGCGATGAGCAGGCCGTGGGCCACCGCGGCGCCGGCCCCGCCCGCGCCGAGCACCACGACCGAGCCGAGCTCCGCGTCGGGCAGCCCGGTCCGGAAGGCACGGGCGAAGCCGGACCAGTCGGTGTTGTGCCCGATCGCCCGGCCGTCGCGGAACACGACGGTGTTGACCGCGGCCAGCGCGGCGGCGTCGGGCGACAGCTCATCCAGGTGCTCGAGCACCACCTGCTTGCACGGATGCGTGATGTTCAGCCCGCGATACCCGGCTTCGCGAGCCTCAGCCAGCATCGGACCGACAGCTGCGGCCGGGATATCGTGCTCGTCGAGGTCGAACCGGGCGTAGGCCAGTTCCAGTCCGAGCCGGTCGGCCTCGACCTCGTGCAGCGGCGGGCTCAGCGACGGTCCGATGCCCGCGCCGATCAGCCCGGTGAGAACCGTGCCCGGCGTGGCCCGCGCTGCGTGGGCGCGGATCGCGTCGGCGGCTGATGACAAGGTCACGAGCACCCCCGTAATGTACGAACCAGTACGTTATTTGTACCTCACGGTGTCGCCGCCGTGAAGAGCCTCGGATCCGCGGCGACGTCCTAGAGTGGGAACTCCAGCTGAAGCGAGGAAGGAACTCCGTGGCAGCACCATCGTCGGACGAAGTGGCGACCAGCGGATCCGAGCGCATCCGCGACGCTGACCGGACCCGCGCCGAGATCCTCGACACGGCCGCCCGCGAGTTCGCCGAAAAGGGGTTCGACGGCGCGCGGGTGGACGAGATCGCCGCGAAGACCCGCACCACCAAGCGGATGATCTACTACTACTTCACCAACAAGGACCAGCTGTTCGTCGAGGTGCTCGAACGCGCCTACACGGTCATCCGCTCCCTCGAGCAGAACCTCGACGTCGACCACCTCGACCCGGCCGAGGCGATCCGGCAGCTCGCCGGGCTCACGTTCGACCACCACGAGTCCCATCCGGACTTCGTGCGGCTGGTCAGCATCGAGAACATCCACCGAGCCGAGCACATCGCCCGCTCGAACGCGCTGTCCAACCTGGCCAACCCGGCCCTCGACGTGCTGACCCGCATCCTTGCGCGCGGCCGCGAAGCCGGGCAGTTCCGCGAAGACGTCGACGCGCTCGACGTGCACATGGCCATCAGCGCGTTCTGCGTGTTCCGCACCGCGAACCGCTACACGTTCAACGCCATCTTCGGCCGCGACATGCTCGACCCCGCCCTCCGCGACCACCACCGGCGCATGGTCGCCGACATGCTCGTCAGCTACCTGACGACCCGCTGATCCTCACGCGATCCGCACGATCCGGTCGGCGACCGGCGGGTACTGCGCGAGCACTTCCGGGTCGTGACCCGGCACGACGAGACCGGACCCGGCGGCCAGCTCCTTGACCCGGTCGAAGGCGCCGTACACGCCGGTCATCGAGTGCAGCAGCGGCGCCGGGCGGTCGTGCTCGAGGTTCTCGTGGAAGTGACTGGCGTCCGAGGCCAGCACGACCGGACCGGCGGCGGTCCCGACCCGGACGACCTGCATCCCGGCGGTGTGCCCGCCGACGAGGTGGACGCTGAGTCCCGGCACGACCTCGGCGTCCCCGTCGACCAGGTCGACCGGCCCGGCCCGCACGTGCTCGAGGGCCACTTCGTCGAGCAGCCACCGCTCCCGCTCGATCCGCTTCGCCCACGGACCGGTCCAGTAGTCCACTTCGGACCGTTGCACCACGAACCGCGCGCCGGGGAACTCCGCCACCGTGCCGCAGTGGTCGTAGTGCAGGTGCGTGAGGACGACGCGGCCGACTGCGCCGGGGTCGACGCCGAGCGCGGCGAGCAGCTGGACGGGTTCGACGTAATCGAGCCCGTCCAGCTGTCGCGCCCTCTCCGGCCGGATGCCCGCGTCGACGACCACCGTGTGCTCCGGCGACACCGCCAGCCAGACGTAGTAGGCGGTCGGGTGGGGTTCCGCGGAATCCTCGCCATAGCCCAGGAAGTGCTCGCCGCGGTACCCGGTCCGCCGGCCGTAGCACAGCGCGTAAACCTCGAACACGCTCACCGCGAGACGCCGGCCTCGCTCCGGTCCGGCGCCGGTTCCTTGAGCCCGAGCTGCGCGGTCGGCACCCGGTAGGTCTCCTTCCCGGTGGCCACGGCGATGACGTTCACCAGGCACAGCGCGGCGGTGAAGACGGCCACGCCGAGCCAAGCGCCCCGGCTCGTCCCGGTGACCCCGACCGCGATGGTGGGCAGGAAACCGCTGACCGCGAACCCGATCTGCGTCCCGATCGCGGTGCCCGACAAGCGCACCCGCGCGGGGAACATCTCGCCGTAGAACGACGGCCACACGGCACTCGTGGCGGTGTAGACGATCCCGAACATCCCGATGCCGACGACGAAGATCCACAGGTAGCTGCCGGCCGCGATGGCACCGAGGTACGCGAAGATCAGGATCGCGCAGCCCAGCGAGCCGGCGATGAAGATCTTCTTGCGGCCGAAGCGGTCGGACGACTTGGCCCACAACGGGATCGAAACGACGGCAGCGACGTTGGCCAGCACACCGACCCACAACATGGGCGTCTTGCTGAGCCCGACCGTGTTCACGGCGTAGCTGAGCGCGTAGACGGTGAAGATCGTGCTGACGGAAGCGATCAGCGCGGCCACGACCACGCGCAGGACGTCGGCCCAGTGGTCGCGCAGCAGCACGGCCAGCGGCAGCTTCACCACTTCACCACTGGCGACCTCCTCCTGGAAGACCGGCGTCTCGTCCAGCGAGCGGCGGATGTAGTAGCCCACCAGCACCACGACGGCGCTGAGCCAGAACGGGATCCGCCAGCCCCAGGACAGCAGCTCTTCCTGCGGCAGCGCGGCGACCGGCAGGAACACGGCGGTCGCCAGGATCTGCCCGGCTTGCGTGCCGCTGAGGGTGAAACTCGTGTAGTAGGCGCGCCGGTGCTCGGGAGCGTGCTCGAGGCTCATGGAGTTCGCGCTGGCCTGCTCGCCACCGGCGGACAGGCCCTGGAGCAACCGCAGTACCACCAGCAGGATCGGCGCGGCCACACCCAGCGTCCCGTAGCCCGGCAGGCAGCCGACGAGCACGGTGGACAGTCCCATCAGCAGCAAGGTGATCAGCAGGACCCGTTTGCGGCCGAACTTGTCACCGAGGTGCCCGAGCAGCAGCGCCCCGAGCGGCCGCGACACGTAACCGACCCCGAAGGTCGACAGCGCCAGGAGCGTGCCGGTCGCCGGCGACGAGGCCGGGAAGAAGATCTTGTTGAAGACCAGCGCGGCCGCGGTGCCGTAGATGAAGAAGTCGTAGTACTCGAGAGCACTTCCGATCCACGCGGCCAAGGCCGCCTTCGCGGGCCGGCCCGCGGGCGGGGCGCCGGCAGCGCCCTCCGGACGATCGGTCACGTCGCTCTCCTCTGCGGATGCACCCTTGCACTCACATGAACTAACCGGTTAGGTATGTACCGTACGGTTAATTAGAGAGACTGAAGGGCGCTCGCGAGCTTGTCAAGTACCACTTGCCCCCCTCGGCGACCGGCTCGCCTCAGCGAGCCCGAGGTGACCGGCCGACTCCCGTCCCGCAGCCTGCGGGCGCACCAGCGAGGCGCGGCCGCCGACGTGGTTCCGGGGTCAGTTGGGGACACTGGAGCCGGCCGCCACGTTGATGACCGCGTCGGCGTCCGGACGCGTCAGCCGGCCCTGGCCGACGAGGCGTTCGACCTCGGCGATGAACGGGCGGACGTACGCGCCGTGGTCGGGATAGACGCGCTTCAGCTGCGCCGGGTCGAAGGGAAGCCGATGACCCTGCAGGCCGCAGGTCGTCGCGGGACTGCTCGTCGGGTAGTAGGTCGCGACCGGGACGTCGAGCCACGGGGTGCGGACGCCGCCGAGCGCGTTGCCGAACCGGTCGGTGACGGTCCGGCCGGTGGCGTCGACCTGGATCCGGTCCGCCCGCGGTGGCGCGGTTCCGTGCCGGACCCAGCGATCCAGCTGTGCCTGTGCGGCGTTGAACAGGTAGTGCACCGGGAAGTCCGTGCTCAGGCCGGGGTCGGTGCAGTTGTAGTGGTTGTAGGTGAACCCGGCCTTGGCCAGATCCTCCGGTGACGGGGCGAAGCCGGCGGTGTAGTTGTACGCGTGGGCGGACCCGGGAACCTCGTAGAGCCGGTACCGGTCCTCGCGCGAGTCGGCGTCCGGGCGGCGGGAATAGCCGCCGTCGGAATGGAAGTCGGTCTCGGTCTGGACCCGGATCACCGGCTGCGCGGTCGGGCGGACGACGTTGCGGGGGTCGGCCACCGGAACGGGTGCCGAGCACTTGCCGAGCGGGCGGGGTCCGCCCGCGGCGGCTCCGATCAGGAACCCGTCGTAGACCTGTGCTCGCGGGTGAATGGCGTTGACGTACCGGATCAGGTAGGCGCCGGACTGGGAGTAGCCGGTGGCGTACACCTTCCGCACGTCGAAGCCGCCCATCGGGTTGACCCGGTCGCCTGCTTTCAGCGCGGCGCCGACCTGGGTGAAGATGTCCCAGATCAGGCCGCCCTCAGTGGTGGCCGTGGAGTTCAGCGCCGTACCGGTGCACCGCTGACCCGGTGGCGTGGGATCGGCCCAGGACAGCGCCACGTAGCGTTGCGGGTCGAATGCCCGCAACGCGTCCACCGTGGTCGGTGCGCTGGTGACACCGACATAGGCGGTACCGTCGCGCAGGTACTGGTCGTGGGAGGTCAGCCACATGCGGTCGAGATCCCAGCGGTTGGTCATGTTCATCAGCTCGACCACGACCGTGCCGTCGAAGTCGCGCCGGTCCGCCGGGCGGCGCACGATGATCCGGTTCTCGTACGGGGCACCGCTCCTGGCGACTACGACCCGGCCGGCCGCGTCGTAGTCGTAGACGTTGGCCTTGCCCCGCAGGAAGAACTCCTGCTCGACGTACCCGTGTCCGGCGAGGTCCACAGTAGACGTGTTGAACGGGTGGGAGGCGGCGGTGGCCGGGATGGGCCCGACCAGGTCGACCGACCGGGCCGGTCCCGCCGCGGCCGCCGTCGTCGTGACGCCGGCAACCCCGAGGAGGATGACCAGCACGATGCCGTACTTGCGGCGGCTCATGGCACATCAGCCCTTTCGGCGGCGCGGATCGTGGCGTCGGCGTCCGCCTGGACGAGGAAGCCGTCGCGGACGTTCTGGTTCGTGACCTGGCGAACCGCGCGGACGTACTGCGCATGGGTCGGGTAGAGCTCACGCAAGGTGGTGCCGTCGAACGGGATCCAGGTGCCGCCCTGCGCGCAGGCGCTGTCGCGGTCGGGCGTGAGGCCGGTGTTCCAGCCCGTGTTGCGTTCGGTCGGCGCGTCGACCGCGGCGAGCCGGATGCCGCCCTTGATGATCTGGTAGGCATCCCGGTTGGCCGCGGCCGGCCTGGTCGAGGGGTCGGTCACCTCGATCCGCGGGGCCGCGGGTGGCCGGGTACCGCGGGCGACCCAGCGGACGATGTGGTCGAACATCGCGTCGAGCACGTACTCGTAAGGCACGTTGCTGCGGGCCGGCGCCACGCAGGGCGCGGTCGGCCCGGCCGGCAGGCCCGACACTCCCGCGTCGCGGAGCCGGATCGGGTTGTTCACCAGGTAGGCGTGCCGGTCGGAGTGGGACGCGCCCGCGATCTCCCAGTAGACGAACCGGCCGGTGTCCGGCCGGCGGCGAGCGGCCTGGCCGGCGAGCACGTCGTACTCGCTGGCCGTCTTGAACACCTTGGTGGTCAGGTCGGTCCGCACTCCGGCGCCGCCGTCGACGATCGCGATGGCGTCGTACACCGGTGCGATCGGGTGGACGGAGTTCGCGTAAGTGGTCAGCCGCGACGCCGACTGCGACTGACCGGTCGCGATCAACGTCCGGATGTCGAGTCCCGGCACCGGGTTCGCGCCGCGTGGGTGCCGCAAGGCCTGTGCGGCCTGGCTGAACACGTCGTAGGACAGCGCGTCGTCGGTGACCGTGCCGCCGTCGGTCAGGTCGAGTGAACCGTAGCGGCTTGGGCTCCACGCCTTGAGCCCGCGTGGGGAGTGGACGCCCGTACCCTGGGCACTGACGCCGACCCAGACGTAGCCGGCTTCCAGCAGGTGCCGGAACGAGCGGCTCCACACGACCTCGTAGTCGAACGTGTTGGTCACGTTGTACCACTCGACGACGGCGGTGCCGTTGAACTTCTTCGGTGAGATCGGGCGCCGGACCACGATTCTCGTCCGGTACCCGTGCCCGCCGTCGACGACCGTGCCGGTGGCGCCGTCCGGGGTCGTGTAGCGGTTGGCGGTGCCTTCGATGAAGTACTCCTCTTCGACGTACCCGTACGCCCGGAGGTTCTGGTCGGTGGCGAAGAACGGGTAGTCGTGGGCGGGGTCGCCGGGTGGCGCCTTCGCCGGGATCGGGCCGGTGACCACCGGCGAAGGCACGGCCGCCGGGCCGGCCGGCAGGCTCGACGGTGCCGATTCGGTGGCCGCGGCCGGGCCGGTCACCAAGCCGGCCAGAAGAGCCGCGGCGGCGAGGAAAACGCGCATCTCAGTACACCTCGATCTTGCCGGTGGACCGGGGGCCGGCTGGGGCGTTGAAGAAGTACTCGCCCCCGGTGGTGGACGTGTGGATGAAGGACTCGCCGGGTGCCGGCCGGACGTCGAACAGGCCTTCGAAGAACTGGGTGGCGCCACGCTCGTGCGTGTTGCCGGCATGGTTGGTGAACGTGACCGCCGTCCCGGCCGGGACCCGCGCACGGCGGCGGAGACCGGCAGATCCTTTGTGGACACGTCACGTCGGTACCCCGTCCGCACGGCGGAAGGTCGCTGCAACTCCGGCGATGATCGACTTCCGGCCGGCGGTCGTGGCGCCCACCTCTCCCGACTCCGCAGAGGTCCACCAGGTGGACCACGTGAACCGCCGCACGGGACGAACAATAGGACGAAGTCGAACACCGGCGCAATACGCCTGATGGCCCCAGCGTGCCGGGAGGCAGCCCGGATGAAGCGCTTACTGCTGCCACGCCCTTCCCTATTCCGACACTGGAGCGTATATGTAACTACCTAGTACGTTCACGGGCAAGGAGGCCGCGCCTCTCCCCCGACGCGGCGGCGCCGGCCGCGGTCAACACGGTCGCGCGGGCGGCGCGGTCACGCACGCCCTGCTGTCCCTGGGCGGGCGCGAACTCCGGGTGTTCGACGTCGACCACGACCGCGCCCTCACCACGCAAAGGAAGGGTGGAAGCCCATGCTCACCGTCGAGCACCGCGGCGCGACCTCGTCGTCCGACTCCGGCAGCGCCGGCACGCGACGACGCTTCGGCATCGCGACGGCCTGCCTGTCCGGCACCCTCGACGACAAGCTGTCCGCCGCCGCCGCGGCCGGCTTCCACGGCATCGAAGTCTTCGAACACGACCTCGTGGCCTCCTCGTGGTCACCGAGACGAGTACGCCAGGAATGCACCCGGCTCGGCCTGTCGATCGACCTGTACCAGCCGTTCCACGACTTCGAGGCCGTCCCGCCGGACGTGCTCGCCACCCATCTCCGCCGCGCCGGGCGGAAGTTCGACGTGCTGGAGCAACTGGGCACGGAAACCTTGCTGGTCTGCTCGTCCACGTCACCGGACGCGGTGGACGACGACGACCTCGCCGCCGAACAGCTGCACCTGCTCGCCGACCGGGCCGCGGCGCGCGGACTGCGGATCGCCTACGAGGCCCTGGCCTGGGGCCGGTTCGTCAACACCTACCAGCACGCCTGGCGGATCGTGCGCCGTGCCGACCACCCCGCGCTGGGTCTGTGCCTGGACAGCTTCCACGTGCTCTCCCGCGGCGGCGATCCCGCGGGAATCCGCGTCGTGCCCCCGGAGAAGATCTTCCACCTGCAACTCGCGGACGCCCCGCGCCTCGTCATGGACGTGCGGGAGTGGAGCCGGCATCACCGGTCGTTCCCCGGGCAGGGTTCGTTCGACCTCGCCGGTTTCGCGGACCACGTGCTCGCGACCGGATACGCGGGCCCGCTGTCGCTCGAGGTGTTCAACGACGTCTACCGCCAGACCGACCCGTGGCACGCGGCCGTGGACGCGATGCGCTCGCTGCTCGCCATGCAGGAGTCCGTCGTGATGAGCGGTCTTCCGCCGGCGTCCCTGCTCGGTGGGCACGTGTTCACCGAACTCACCGTGGACGAGGTGTCGGGCCCGGCGATGGCGCACACCCTGACGAGGCTCGGGTTCACCCACACCGGGCAGCACCGCTCCAAGCCCGTCCAGCTGTGGCAGCAGGGCGAGGCCAGGATCCTGCTGAATCACGGGTCACAACGGACGGTCGCCCCGGGGACGGCGATGATTTCCGCACTGGCATTGGAAAGCAGTGACCCGGCCGGTTCGGCCCGGCGTGCCGAACGCCTCCTGGCGCCCGTGCTGCCCCGGGCCCGCCGACCCGAGGAAGCGGACCTGTCGTCGGTGGCCGCGCCCGACGGCATGGAGATCTTCTTCTGCCGCAACGACGGCTGGCCGGACGACTTCGTTCCCACCGGCGACGCGACCTCCTCGGCCCTGCTGACCGGTACCGACCACGTGTCACTCACCGAGTCGGTCGACGACTTCGACCAGAGCTCACTGTTCTACCGATCGGTGCTCGGCCTCGAACCGGACCGCACCGTCGAGCTGACCGCGCCGTTCGGACTGATCCGCAGCCGGGCGGCGAGCGATCCGGCCCACCACGTCCGGATCACCCTCAACACCGCACCACTGCGCCGGGGCGACTGGGCACCCGCGGTGCCCAACCCCCAGCACGTCGCGTTCACCACCGGCGACATCTTCGCCGCCGCGAAGGCCGCCCGCGGAAGCGTGCTGCGCATCCCGGACAACTACTACGACGACCTCGACGCCCGGCTCGCCTTGCCGGCCGAGCTGCTCGCCACCCTGCGCGCGCACTCCGTGCTCTACGACCGCGACGAGCACGGCGAGTACCTCCACTTCTACACCGAGATCGTGGGCTCACGAGTGTTCTTCGAAGTGGTGCAACGCGTCGACGACTACGCCGCGTACGGCGCGGCCAACACCCCCGTGCGCATGGCCGCGCACCGACGCAGCCGGCTGAACGCTCTCCGGGAGACGGCGGACGCGCACGACCACGGGCACGACTACTCCCTGGCCCACCTGACCGCGCTGAGCCTGTCCCCGCCCGAACTCGTGGCCGCGGCGGCGAACGCCGGCTATCGCTACGTCGGCCTGCGCCTGACCCGGGTGACCCGGGAGGAACCGCACTACCCGCTGGCCACCGATCCCGCGCTCATGCGCGCGACGAAGGCACGTCTGGCGGCCACGGGTATCGAGGTCCTCGACATCGAGCTCGCCCGGATCGGCCCCACCGACAAGCCACGCGACTTCCTGCGCGTCCTCGAAGCCGGCGCCGAGCTGGGCGCACGGCGCGTCATCACGCAACTGCCCGACCCCGATCCGGTCCGCAAGGTCGACCACTTCACCGAGCTGTGCGACCTGGCCCGCCCGCTCGGCCTGACCCTCGACCTGGAGTTCCCGTCCTGGACCGAAACCGGCGACCTCACCGAGGCCGTCCGCGTCCTGCACGCCGCCGGCCGGCCCAACTCGGGTCTCCTGATCGACGTACTGCACTTCGCCCGCTCGGGCTCCAGCATCGACGAACTCGGCGAGCTACCGCGTGAGTGGTTCCACTTCGCCCACGTCTGCGACGCGCCCGGCGAAATCCCCGCCACGACCGCCGGACTGATCTACACGGCTCGCTTCGAGCGCCTGTTCCCCGGCGAGGGCGGGCTCGACGTGCCCGGCATCCTCGCCGCGCTCCCACCCGGGATCCCGTACACATTGGAGATCCCCCGCGCCATGCTCGCCGCCCAAGTCGGCGCGAGTGAACACGCCCGCCTCGCCCTCGCAGCCACCCGGCGCCACCTCAACGCGGTCAGCTTCGCGACGCGGCAGGTCCCGGACGACCGTCTGCCCGCTCACCGCGACATCGAGACAGGGCGCCGAAGTCTCTAAGAGGATCGACAGATGTGGTGCGCGGCCAGGTAACCGAAGACCAGCCCGGCTCCGATCTGGCACCCCGCCCCGGGGTACTCCGAGGCAGTCATCGACGTCGCGTCGTTACCGCAGGCGTACAGCCCCCGCACCGGATCGCCGTGCCCGGCGAGGACCTGGGCGTTCGTGTCGATGCGGAGACCCAACGTGGTCGCCAACGGTGTGGGCACCACCGCGATCGCGTAGAACGGCGGCTTCTCGATGGCCCCGAGGTTCACGTTGGGACGGTGCGCCTGATCACCGTACTGACGGCCGTAGGGGCTCTCTCCTTTGCCGAGTTCCTCGTCGACACCCGTGTGGGCGGAGTGGTTCGCCGCACCTACCGTGCTCGTCAGACCGTCCGGGTCGACGCGGATCGCCTCAGCGAGTTCTTCGATCGTCTGTCCGATGTGGAGATAGCCGTCCTCGAGGTACCGGCGGAGAACACCCTCGCGGGCATGGGGACGGATCATGCCCAGCCCGTACCGCTTCAGCGTGCGCGCATCGAGGATCAACCACGCCGGGATCGCCTGGTCGGCGGCGTACATCGCCCGGACGAACCGGTGGTAGGACACCGACTCGTCCACGAACCGCCGGCCTGCCGCGTTCACCGCCACGATCCCCGGCTTGGCTCGATCCCAGATGTGCGGGAAAACCGCCGTGGACCCGTACGCTCGCCGCCCGAGCGAACTCGGGAACCACAACGCGTTGTCGTCGCGCGGCTCGGCCGAAGCGCCACCCACCGACCGGGCCAACGCGATGGTGTCGCCCGTGGCTCCTTCGGCGGCCGGACTGAACTGCGGCGTCGGCGACAGCAGGTGCTCGGCGCACAGGTCCGGGTTCGCCGGGAACCCGCCGCCGGCGAGGACGACGCCGCGGCGGGCCGTCACGCGCACCGGCTGCCCTCGGTGGGACACGACCGCACCCGTCACCCGACCCGAGGCATCGGTCGTCAGCTCGGTCGTGCGCGCGGTGAACCAGACGCTCCCGGAGCGGCGCGTGAGCTGGTCGTAGAGGGCGGCGACGAGCGCGTTGCCCATCGTCAGGCGCGTCCCGCGAGGGTGGCGGAGACGATCGAAGACCCACCTCGCGCCCAGGCGGAGGGCCAGTGCCGTCGCGCGTACCGAGCCGTCGAACACCTTCAGCAGCTGGTCGGCCTCGGCCCGGCGGACCATGAGCGTTCCGCCGAACAACGCGAACTCCGGGATCGGCCATCGGACCCGGCCGAAACCGGGGAGCCGCCGGGCGTCGAACGTGTGCGGTTCCAGCGCCCGGCCGATTCCCGAGCCCGGCAGTTCCGGGTGGTAGTCGACCACGCTCGCCGAATGCCGGAACCGGACCCCGAGCCGTTCGAAGTACTCGATCGCCTCGGGCCCGTGGCGCAGGTAGGTCTCCCGCAGTTCGCGTGGCGCCCGGTCGCCGACGAGCGCGTCGAGGTACTGGCGTGCCTCCGCGAGGTCGGCGGCCGGGTCGGGCTGGTGCCGGTGTCCAGGGATCCAAGACGTTCCGGCCGAGTAGGCGCTCGTGCCGCCGAGCCACTCAGTCTTCTCCAGCACCAGCACCGAAAGTCCCTCGGCAGCCCCGGTGACGGCCGCCGCGAGACCGGCCGCGCCGGAGCCGAGGACGAGCAGATCGACGGCGTGGCCGGTCACGCCTGGGCCGGCAGCGCGGTCGGCAGGATCGACGTCGGCATCGGGCCCTTGTTCCGCCGGCCCTGCGTCGTCTCTTCCCAGGCGTGGGCCAGGATCCCGACGCTGCGGCTGAGCACGAACAACCCCCGCGCAAGTGGCGGCGGAAACCCCAGCTCGGCGTAGATCACGGCGGTTGCGCCGTCGATGTTCATCGGGATCGGCTTGGTCCGGCCCTTGTTCAGCAGCGCCTCCAGCGCACGCGCCGCGCGCAAGTGGTTCCCCGCCACGACACCGTCCGCGACAGCCACGTCCACCAGCCCCAGTAAGGGATCACGGCGGGGGTCACGCGGGTGGAAGCGGTGCCCGAAACCGGGCAGGTAGCGGCTGTGCTTCCGGAACTCCGTCACGACGGCTTCAGCCGCGGCTTCGAGCCGATCGCCGGCGGCTTCGCGCTCGACGATCGCCGACAACACCTCGACGCACTGTTGCCCGGCACCGCCGTGGGAGTCGCCCAGCGCGTTGACCCCGGACGCCATCGCGTTGTTCAGGCCGACTCCGCAGGTCGCCGTCATCCGCGCGATCGCGATGGACGGCGCTTGCGGACCGTGGTCCACCGACGCCACCATCGCGGCTTCGAGCAGTGCCGCTTCCCGGGGCGACGGGCTCGTTCCCCGCACCATCAACCAGATCGTGGCGACGAAACCGTGGGAAGCGATCAGCTCCTGCACCGGGATCCCGCGCAGCTCGACCACTCCCGGTTCCATGCGGCAGATCCCGGTGGCCCACCAGTCGGCCACCGACGTCGTTCCAGTGTCCATTTCAGTCCTTGTCCACGGGCGCGAACGACCGTTCCGGAGCGGGGGACGGGAGGGGCGGGGCGTCGTTCCACCGGCGGGCCAGCAGCACGGCTTCGTCGTTGTGTTCGCCGAGCAGCGGCGGCCGTCCACTCGCCCGCAAGGGTTCGCCGTCCACGAGGACGCCGTTGCCGCTGGCCCGCAGGACGCGCTCGGGCTCGCCGGGAAACGGCAGTTCCGTGAAGAAGCCGCGATGGGCGAGCTGTTCGGACTCCAGTGCCTGGGGAACGGTGAGGATCCGAGCGGCCGGCACTCCCGCGCCGGACAGCAGTTGCTCCCATTCGAGCGCGGGGCGCGCGCCCAAGGCCTTGTTCAGCTCGGCGTCGAGGTCAGCGCGGTGGGTCTTGCGGTCCTCGCGGTCGGCGAAGCGGGGGTCGGTGGTCAATTCGGGCCGCCCGACCAGCGAGCACAGGGTGACGAACTGCTCCTGGCGGTTCGCCGCGATGTTGAGCGGGCCGTCCGCGGCGAAGAATGTGCCGGAAGGAGCCGCCGTCGCGTTGTCCCGGCCCATCGGAACCGGCGGGATGCCGCTGATGACGTAGTTCGAGACCGCCCAGCCCATGGCCGAAATGGAGGCCTCGAGCATCGAGAGGTCCAGAAAGGACCCTTCACCGGTGCGGTCGCGGCCGACCAGGGCGGCCGAGATGGCGAGGGCGGCCATCAGGCCGCCGACGGTGTCCGAGACCGGGAATCCCACGCGCAGCGGTGCTGTCTCCGGCGTGCCGGTCACGCTCATCATGCCCGAGAGGCCTTGGATGATCTGGTCGTAGGCCGGCGCCTGGCTCATCGGCCCGCTCTGCCCGAACCCCGAGATGGCGCAGTACACCAGCCCGGGGTTGAGCGCACGCAGGCGGTCCCAGCCGAAGCCGAGCCGGTCGAGCACGCCGGCCCGGTAGTTCTCGAGGACGACGTCCGCGCCGCGGACCAGGTCCTGGAAGAGCTCTCGCTGGGCCGTGTCCTTGAGGTTGAGTTCGATCGACTTCTTGCCGGCGTTCTGCGCCAGGAACGACGTACCGATCCCGGCCCGGTTCAAGGCCGCGTCCGGCCCCAGGTTCCGGGCGAGGTCGCCCGAACCCGGCAGCTCGATCTTGACCACCTCGGCGCCGAACAGCATCAGCTGGTAGCTGCAGTACGGTCCGGCGAGGACGTTGGTCAGGTCGAGCACCCGGATACCGCGAAGCGGTCGTTTCGTCATTCCCTCTCCTTGCACCAGACGACGAGTCCGGCCGGAGTCAGCCGGCGAACGGATGGTCGAATCCCCGCTCGCTCATCCGCGTTGCGGACTCGGTGAGATCGGCGACGAACTCGGCGACCCGGTCTTCGGAGAATCGGACGGTCGGGCCGCTCAGCGACAACGCGGCCGCGACGGACTCCCCTTTGCCGAGCACGGGAACCGCCACTGCCGACAGGCCCGCTTCGCGCTCGCCGTGACTCACCGCGTACCCCTGCTCCGCCGCCTCGGTCAGTCCTTTGTGGAGACTGTCCGCATGGTCGGCACCGTACGGGGAACTGCGCGCGATCCTCTTCAGCAAAGCAGGAGGAGCGTCGCGGAGCAAGACTTTCGACGAAGCGCCACCCCACAGCGGGAGTTCGTCACCGACGCGCACCACGTGCCGCAGCGGCTGCGGGCTTTCCTGCTGCGCCACGCAAACCCGGTACATGTCCCGGCGGACGTAGAGGTTCACCGTCTCCCGCTGACGATCGCCGAGCTCGCGCATCAGCTGCATCATCTCCGGCGGCAGCTCCCAGCTTTGCCGTGCGAGGTGCGCCCACCGCCACAGTCCGGGCCCGGCCATGTAGCCATTGCTGGTCGACCACAGCAAGCCGTTCAGCTCCAGCGTCTGCGCGAGCCGGATCGCCGTCGTCTTCGCGAGGCCGGTCGCCTTCACGATGTCGGAGATCGTGACGGCGGGCCGTTCGTCGGTCAGCAACCCGAGGATGTCCAGGGCGCGCTGAACGCTCCGCACGCCCCCTTCGCCGGACGAGCCCTCTCGCTCCTCGGCCCCGTCAGCCTTCATCGGTGCACACCCCTTCGTCGCATTGCGGGTCCCCGGCCGGTGGACCAGTTCGCAACAGTTTCAGATCCCGCTCTTGCCACCGGCAGGCGGCTGACCGTACGTTACACGGAGTCCGCAGAGCGGTCCAGATGTGCCGTTTGATGGTTCACAAGGGAGTGTGGCGGTGCTGGAGCAAGTCCTCGAAGCCGCGAAATCCGAGACCCCGGCCGAGGCCGCCGCGTTCGTCGCCGGGCAGTGGTCCCGCGACGGATCGGTAGCCGAACGCATCGGCCCCTACCAGCGAAAAGTCGTCTCCACGTCCTTCACCGCGGACGACGCCCAGGTCGCCCGCGCGGTCCGGTACGCCGCCGAATCCGCGCCCGTCGTCGCGCGACTGGCCCCGGCGACCCGCGCGGCGATCCTCGAACGCGCGTCGCGGCTGGCCGAAGACCACCGCGACGACATCGCCCGGCTGATCGCCCTCGAACTCGGGAAGCCGCTCAGGGACGGGCGGGGCGAGCTCGACCGGGTCGCCGACACCTTCGCCGTCTGCGCCGCCGAAACCCGCCACATCGGCGGCGAGAACCTGCCGGTCGCCGGCTGGGAACGCGGAGTGGGCAACACGGCGCTGACCTACCGCGCGCCGGCCGGGGTGGCTCTGGCCATCACCCCGTTCAACGCCCCGGCGAACCTGCTGGCCCACAAACTCGGCGCCTCGTTCGCGGCCGGCAACACCACGCTGGTCAAGGCCCCGCCGCAAGCGCCCGCCACGACCGCGGCCGTGGTGGCGCTGCTGCTGGAAGCGGGCATGCCGCCGGAGGCCGTGCAGCTGCTGCACGGCGGCGGAGATGTCGGTGCCGCCCTGTGCGCGGCCCGCGAGGTCGCCGTCATCAGCTTCACCGGCAGCCCCGAAACCGGCAACGCGGTCGCCCGCGCTGCCGGAGCGAAACGGCTGGTGCTGGAACTCGGCGGGAACGCCGCGACGCTCGTCTGCGCGGACGCCGACATCGCCCTCGCCGCCAAGACCTGCGCCCGCACCGGCTACAGCAACTCCGGGCAGAGCTGCATCTCCGTCCAGCGGGTTTACGTGCACCGCAGCCGGTTCGAGGAATTCCTCCCCGCCTTCCGCACCGAAGTCGAAGGCCTGCGGGTCGGCGACCCGCTCGACCCGGCCACCGACATCGGCTCGATGGTCGACGAAGAGGCCGCGGCCCGCGTCGAGAAGTGGACCTCCGAAGCGGCGGCGAACGGCGCGCGGGTGCTGCTGGGCGGCAAGCGCGACGGCGCGACCCTGCTGCCCACGATCGTCGCCGATCCCGCACCGGACGCCACCCTCGTCGTCGAGGAAGTGTTCGGCGCCCTGGTGGCCGTGCTGCCGTTCGACGACCTGGACACGGTCATCGCCTCGTGCAACACCAGCCGGTTCGGCCTGCAGGCCGGGATCTTCACCCAGGACGTCGGCGCGATCTTCACCGCCTGGCGCGAACTGCAGGTCGGCGGCCTCATCGTCAACGGCTCGTCGAACTTCCGCCTGGACCACGTGCCCTTCGGCGGGGTCAAGGACTCCGGCTTCGGCCGCGAATCCCCCGCGCACATGATCGACGACTACACCGTCGTCAAGACCCTGGTGCTGCGCAACCTGTCCATCTGGGGCGAGCAGTGACCGAGACCGCCGAGCGACCGAGGAGTTCGACTTCGATGAGCCACCCCGCCCCGACCATCACCGCCGCCGACGCGCTCGTCCGCCAGCTGGAGTCCTACGGCGTCGAATACGTCTTCGGTCTGTGCGGGCACACCAACATCGCGGTCCTGGACGCGTTGGGCCGCAGCCGCATCAAGTTCGTCATGGCGCGCCACGAGCAGGCCGCCGCCCACGCCGCCGACGGCTACGCCCGCGCCACCGGCAAGCCCGGCGTCCTGCTCGTGCACGTCGGCCCGGGCATGATGAACGCGGTCACCGGCGTGGCCACCGCGGCGTTCGACTCGGTGCCGCTGATCACGATCTCCGGCGACATCCCGTCGTACTACCACGGCCGGCACCCGCACCAGGAAGTCAACCTGCACGCCGACGCCGACCAGACCGCCATTTACCGCCCCTTCGTCAAGCGGGCCTGGCACGTGCACCGCGCCGAAGACCTCGCCCGGTTCACCGAGCGCGCGTTCTGGACGGCGACCTCGGGCCGTCCGGGCGCTGTCCTGCTCAACGTCCCGATGGACCACTTCTCGCGCGAAGTACCGCTCGTCGAATACCCGCTGGTCGCCCACACCGCGAAGCCCGCGCTGTCCGAGGCCGACGCCCGCCGGATCGCGCAGGCGCTGGCCGGCGCCGAACGTCCGCTCGTGTACCTCGGCGGCGGCCTCCGTTCACCGGACGGACGGGCCGCACTGCTCGAACTCGTCGAGCACCTCGACATCCCGGTGGCCCACTCCCTGATGGCCAAGGGCACCCTGCCCGACCGCCACCCGCTCGTCATGGGCATGACCGGGTTCTGGGGCCTCGAGCTGACCAACGAGTACACCCGCAAGGCCGACGTCGTCCTCGCTCTCGCGACCCGGTTCGCCGAGACCGACGCCAGCTCGTGGAACGACGAGTACACCTGGGCGTTCCCACCGGGCCGGCTGATCCAGATCGACCTCGACCCGGCGGAGATCGGCCGCAACTACCCCGTCGAGATCGGCGCGGTCGCCGACGTGAACCACGCGGTACCGGCGATCACCGCCGCCGTCAAGGACCTGAGGCCCGAGCCCGTCGAGCGGGCCGACGTCCGCGAGCAGATCGGCACCGTCCGCGCGGACCTCTTCTCGGCGAGCCAGGAACGCGGCCGCAGCACCGATTTCCCGCTGCGTCCGGAACGGATCCTGGAAGACCTGCGCACGACGCTGCCCCCGGACGCGGTGCTGGTCACCGACGTCGGCTGGAACAAGAACGGCGTCGCCCAGTGCTACGAACTCCCCGAAGAGGGCCGGTTCATCACCCCGGGCGGCGCGTCGACGATGGGCTTCGGCCCGGCCGCCGCGGTCGGCGTGCAGCTGGCCCAGCCGGACCGCGTCGTCGTCGCCCTCGTCGGCGACGGCGGGATGAGCGCCCAGCTCCCCGCCGTACCCTTGGCCGTCGAGCAAGGCCTGCCGGTGCTGTTCGTCGTGATGAACAACAAGGCGCACGGCACCATCGCGGACCTGCAGGCCCACAACTTCGGCCAGAGCTTCGGCTGCGAGTTCCGCGACCAAGACGGCAACCCCTTCTCCCCCGACTTCGCGGCCTTCGGGCGGTCCTGCGGCGCCGACGGCTACACCGTCGAACGCCCCGAGGACCTCGCCGCCGCACTGCGCAAGGCGATCGAGAACCGACGTCCCGCCGTGCTCGACGTCCCCATGGTCAACGAACCGGTCCCGACCCCCGGGCACTGGAACATCAACGACATCTACCAAGGCGTCTTCGAATGACCCCCGCCACCGCACACAACGGAGTGTCCCCATGAACCGACCCGGAACCAGACGTCTGCTGGCCTCGCTGACCCTGCTGGCCGCGGGAGCGACTGCCGCCTGCAGCGCGCCCGGCGGCTCATCGCCGTCCAGCTCGGACACCAGCGGCCCGATCAAGATCGCCGTGGTCAACGCCCAGAGCGGCCAGCTCAGCTCGCTGGGTGCGTGGGAGTACAAGGGCGCGAAACTGGCGGTCGACCAGTGGAACGCCAAGGGCGGGGTGAACGGCCGCAAGGTCCAGCTCGACGTGTTCGACGACGCCGGCGACCCCACCGTCGGGACCAACCTGGCGCGCAAGATCTCCAGCGAGGGCTACACCGCGATGATCGGCACCGCCGAGAGCGCGGTCACCGTGGCGATGGCGCCGGTCCTGCAGCAGGCGAAGATTCCCAGCATCACCTCCGGCCAATCGCCGGCGATCATCGCGGTGAAGAGCCCGTTCCAGTTCCTCAACGGCCCGACGAGCACGACCTACGACGAGACGCTCGCAAAGTACCTCGTGGACCAGAAGGCCCAGAAGAACATCGCGTTCATCACCAACAACGGCTCCTACGGCAAGGGCGAGCACGACGCGTTCGGCAAGGCACTGGCCGGCCGTGGGGTCAAGCCGGTCGACGACCAGGTCGTCACCACCGACCAGAAGGACTTCAGCGCCGCGCTGACCTCCATCCGGCAGAAGAACCCGCAGGTGCTGTTCGTCGGGACCGAGGAGGTCGAGGCGGGCCTGATCGTCAAGCAGGCCCGCGAGCTCGGCATCACCGCCACGATCGCCGGCGCTGCACCGATGGGCACGACGGTGTACCTCACCACCGCCGGCGCCAGCAACGCCGAAGGCACCGTCGTCAGCAGTCCCTACCTCAGCAACGAGACCAGCGACGCGGCCCGCCAGTTCGCCCAGGCCTACAAGGCGGCCTACAACGAGGACGCGGAACTGCACGGCGCCAAGGCCTACGACGGCACCAGCATCTTCCTCACCGCGCTGAAGACGTCGAACGGCGCCACCGGCCAGCAGCTGGCCGACGCCATCCGCGGCACCAAGTACCCCGGCCTGCTCGGCACCTTCACGTTCGACCAGACCGGGGTCGGCATCCACGCCACGTCCATCGGTGTCATCACCGGCGGCAAGCTCGTCGCGGCTCCCGCCAGCTGACTCGCCCACGAGGGCCGTGCGGCTCCGCACGGCCCTCGCCGGTGAAAGGACCCCTCAATGCAAGTTCTGCTCCAGACCCTCGTCGGCGGGCTGAGTTTCGGTGCCGTCTACGCCCTCGTCGCAATGGGCTTCTCCATCGTCTACCGCACCATGGGCCTGGTGAACTTCGCCCACGGCCAAGTGGTCATGGTCGGCGCGTACGCGGCCTCGACGTTCTCCATGTCTTCCCGGCTCCCGTTCATCCTCGCGATCGTGGTCGCCATGGTGGTCACCGGACTCATCGCGCTGGTCATGGAGCGCGTCCTGCGGCCCCTGGAAAACAAGGACTTCGACCTGATGCTGATCGGCACGATCGGCTTCGGTGTGGTCCTGGAGGCGCTGGCCACGATCATCTGGGGAGCGACCGGGCACGCGGTACCCACGCCGGTGGAGACCGGGCCGCTGGATCTGTTCGGCGTGCGCGTCCGCACCTACAACCTCGTGGTGCTCGGGATCGCGGCCGTCGCGACCGTACTGCTGTTGCTGTTCCTGCAGCGCACCAAGCGCGGCGCCGCCATGCAGGCGGTGGCCATGGACCACGAGGCCGCGACGGCCGTCGGCATCCACGTCGGGCGCAGCAACGCCATCGCGTTCGCGATCGGCGCCGGGCTCGCCGCCCTCGCCGGCGGCCTGGTCGGCCCGCTGCTGTACGTCAGCCCCACCCTCGGCGGCACCCTGGGCATCAAGGGCTTCGCCGCGGCCATCCTCGGCGGTTTCGGCAACATCGGCGGCGCGATCGCCGGCGGTCTCGCCATCGGCCTGCTCGACTCGTACGCCTCCGGCCAGTTCCAGGGCTATTCGGACCTGGTCGTGTTCCTCGCCTTCACGGTCATCATCATGATCCGGCCCACCGGGTTCTTCGGCGAACGGACGGTGAACCGGGCATGAGCTCCCTCCTGCGCACCAAACCGGCCGCGGTGAAGGTGGCCGCGGCCGCCGCGATCGGCGTCGCCGCCTGGTTCCTGCCCTACGGCCTGGACACCTACGGCATCCACGTCGTCAACATCGCCGTGGTCTTCGCCCTGCTGGCCGTGGGTCTCGGCCTGGCCATGGGCGTCGCCGGGCAGATCAACCTCGCCCAGGTCGCGTTCTTCGGCATCGGCTCCTACGCCTTGGCGATCTTCACGACGAACTCGGGCCTCGGCTTCTGGGTCTCGGCCGTGCTCGCGATGCTCGCCACCGCGCTGGCCGGGCTCTTCGTCGGCGTCCCGGCCCTGCGGGTGCAGTCGCACTACCTCGGCATCGTCACCCTCGGGCTCGCGCTGGCCTTCACCAACTGGGTCACCAACGCCCAGGTCGCCGGCGGCGCGTCCGGCATCAACGGGATCCCGGCTCCGCCGCTGTTCGGCATCGACCTGACCAACGAGTACCTGTACTACTACTTCGAGCTGATCGTCTTCGCCCTCGCGATCGGGTTCGCGTTGTTCCTCGTGCGCACCGCGCTCGGCCGGCGGCTGCGGGCCATGCGCGACGACTCGCTGGCCGCGGGCGCGGTCGGCGCTCCCGTACCGCTGCTGCGGATGACGGCGTTCCTCACCGCGAGTGTGTACGGCGGCGCGGCCGGGGTCCTCTACGCCGGGCTGATCCACTACATCGCCCCCGAGTCGTTCAGCGTGGCCAACATGTTCCTGCTGCTGGCGATGGTCATCATCGGCGGGCGGCAGAGCATCGTCGGCTGCGTGATCGGCGCGATCGCGCTCTCCCTGGTGCGCGAAGCGCTGGTCGACTTCTCGGTGTACGCACAGCTGGGTTACGGCTCCGTGGTCGTGCTGATGGTCGTTTTCGCGCCCACCGGCTTGGCCGGGCTCCCCCGGCGGATCCGGACCGCGGTGCAGCGCCGCCGGCACCGGACAGCACCGGCGCTCAAGGCGTTCCGCCCGTACGAGGCGGCCACGGAAACCACCGAATCGGGCTCTCTCGAGATCTCCGGCATCAGTAAGCAGTTCAAGGGACTGCGCGCCCTGGACGGCGTGACGCTGTCGGTCTCGCCGGGCGAGATCCGCGGCATCGTCGGCCCCAACGGCTCCGGCAAGACCACCCTGTTCAACGTGATCAGCGGGATCTACACCGCCTCCGGCGGCACCGCGAGCTTCAACGGACGGCCGCTCGTCGGGCGCCGGCCGTACCAGCTCTCGCACCAGGGGATGTCGCGGACGTTCCAGAACCTGCGGCTGTTCGCGCAGATGACGGTCGAGGAGAACCTCCTGGTCGCCCTCGACCGCACGCCGATGCGCTCGGCGTGGCAGTACGTGGTCTGGCCGATCGGCATCTGGCGGCACGAACGCCGGCTCCGCCGGGCCGCGGCGGAGCTGCTCGACCGCTTCGGCCTGAGCGACTTCGCCGAAGACGCCCCTCGGTCGCTCCCCTACGGCATCCAGCGCCGCGTCGAGCTGGCCCGGGCCATGGCCGCCGAACCCAGCCTGCTGCTCCTGGACGAACCTGCGGCCGGTCTCAACGGCCAGGAGGTCGGGCAGTTGCAGGAGATCGTGCGGTCCATCCGCGACAGCGGCGTCACGGTGGTGCTGATCGAGCACAACATGGGCCTGGTCATGTCCCTCTGCGACCGCGTCACGGTGCTGGCCAGCGGCCGCGTGATCGCCGAAGGCACCCCGGCGGAGGTCGCCGTCCTGCCGGAAGTGATCGAGGCCTACCTCGGCGACTCGTTCAGCACGGCCGAGGTCGTTGAAGCCGTGGAGACGGAGGCGCTGCAGTGAACCCCTCGACCCAAGGCGACCTGGTTGTGGAGGACCTCGCCGTGCACTACGGCGGGGTCCAGGCGGTCAACTCGGTGTCGTTCACCGTCGGCGCCGGCCGCTGCCTCGGCATCATCGGGGCCAACGGCGCCGGGAAGACGTCGACGTTGAAGGCCCTGATGGGGCTGGTGCCCCGCAAGGTGGGGACGCTGCGCCTCGGCGACCACGACCTGACCAAGGTGAAGCCGAAGGACATCGTCCGCCACGGCATCGGCTACGTGCCCGAAGGCCGGCACGTGTTCACCGGGCTGACCGTGGAGAAGAACCTGCTGCTCGGTGCGTACTTGCGCTCGTGGAAGGGCAAGACGCGGGAGAAGCTGGCCGAGGTCTACGAGATGTTCCCGGTGCTGGGCGAGATGCAGCACCGCCTGGCGGGGGCGCTGTCCGGGGGCCAGCAGCAGATGCTGGCGATCGGACGGGCTCTGATGTCCGAACCCCGGCTGGTGCTGCTGGACGAGCCGTCGATGGGCTTGTCCCCGAAGCTGGTGGAGGAGATCCTCGGCACGCTTCAGAGGCTGTCCGCGTCGGGGCTCGGGCTGCTGCTCGTGGAGCAGAACGCGAAGCTGACGTTCGAGGCCACGGAGACGTGCGTGGTCATGGAGAACGGGCGGATCGCGATGACCGGCAGCTCCGCCGAGCTGGCGCACGATCCGCTGGTCCGGCAGATCTACCTCGGGTTGTAGGGCTCGCACCGAGACGCCCGGCCGGGAACCTCCCGGCCGGGCGTCTCGACGTTCCGGGATCAGCGACAGAACGGAGCCGCACCCGCCGCGGACTTGATGCCGTTCGCGATCAGCGTCTGGAAGTACGCCGCACCGTCCGAAGTGGACGTATTGGTGAATGCCCAGCTCTCGTGGCCGAGCGTGGTCACCCAGGACCGGCCGCCGTCGTAGTACTGGCACCAGGCCACCGGGTGGTCGTTCCCGTGACCCGGATGACCCATCGAGCCCTCCACGCCCTTCGCGAGCGTCTTCTCGTCGACCTTGGCCAGGAAGCGCACGTTGCTCGGGAACGGCACCAGGTTGTACCACTCGTCGGTGAAGGCCCATCGGTTCGGCAGGTCCTTCGTGGACACGTCGTTGCGGTCCACCGTCTGCACCACGCCGGCTTGCGCGGGGCCGTGGTCGTAGTAGTTCGCGCCGCCCAGCAGACCCTCGTACCACGGCCAGTTGTACTCGGTCCCGAAGGCGTTGTGGATGCCGACGAACCCGCCGCCACCCCGGATGTACTGCCGCAACGCCGTTTGAGCCGAGTCGTCCAGCGTGTCCCGGGTGGTGCTCATGAAGATGACGGCGTTGTACTTGAACAGCGTGCTCGGGCTGGCGAGCTGGGTGACGTCTTCGGTCCAGTCGACGGCGAACCCGTTCTTCTCGCCCAGTTCGATGAGCCCGTTCTGCGCGACGTTCGCCGCGGTCAGCGGCGGGTTGAGGCCCGGGGCGAGCGCCGGACCGAGGTTCGCGTGGCGCGGGCCGGCGGTGCGCGAGTAGACGAGCACCTTCACGCCCTTGCTGACGTCGAAGTTGCCCCAGTCGTGGTAGCAGCGCGGGTCGAGGCCGCGGCAGACGCCGTAGTCGGGGCTGCCGAGGTTCTGGGCGCCCTGCCGGCCCCCGTCGTGCGCCGAGGCGGGCATCCCGATGACGGCGGCCGTGGTCAGCGCCGCGGTCACCGCGCTGCCGAACATCGTCAGCAACGTCGTTGATCTCTTCATGGTGGTTCCGACCTTTCTCCGGGCACAGCGGTGCCCCGGGGTCTGTGGGGGCAAGCGAGCTACAGCTCGAGCAGGAGGCCGTCGGCGGCCACGTCCGCACCCGCGGCGACGACTTCGGCCAGCTCCGGTGCGCCCGGCAGGACGAGCGGGTTAGTGTTGTTGAGGTGGGTGAACAGGTACCGCGGGCCCGGGTGGGCCTCGATCAGCGGGAGCTGCTCGCGCACGGCGAGGTGTCCCATGCCCGACGCCGGGCGGGTCGCGCCCATCTCGTCTTCGGTGAAGAAGGTGCCGTCCAGTGCGACGACGTCCGCGCCGGTGATCGCCTTCTCGAATTCCGGGCTCCAGGCGGCGAGTCCGGGCGCGTACACGAAGGACCGGCCTTCGGCCTCGAACCGGTACGCGCACACCGAGTCTCCGGGCGCCGACGCGCCCGCGTAGCGAGGGCGCTTGGCGCTCAGGATGGTCGCCGTCACCAGGAGGCCACCCGCCAGCTCGATCGGCTCGCCGTCGCGGATGTCGTGCCGCCGGACCCGGGTGTAGCCGGACAGGAGGGTCTGCAACGGGAAGGCGGTCGTGAGCGCTTGGTGCACCCACGCAGTCGCGTAGACGTCCAACTCGACAGCTTCACGCAGACCGAGCAAACCCGAGGTGTGGTCGAGTTCGGCGCTGGTGAACAGCACTCCACGGATCGGGATCTCGCGGGTGGCCGCGGGCGGACGCAACTCCGGGGTGGCCAGCAGCTGCGCCCGCAGGTCCAGGGACGCGTTGACGAGGTACCACGTCTCGCCGTCCCCGCTGACGGCCAGGCCGTCCTGGGTTCGCGAGACGTCCGCGTCACGAGCGGCCTCGCAGACGCTGCACCCGCAGTTCCACTGCGGCGCTCCACCGCCGGCGGCCGTGCCGAGGAAACGGATCTTCATGACATCCGCCGGGGCACGGCGGGCTCTGGCGTCAACCTCGCGACGCCGTCCAGCACGAGGTCGTGGTGTTCCGAAAGGTCGCAGACGGGGTCGGTCACCGTCGCGTCGCCGGTCAGCTGATAAGCCTGGCAGCGGCAGCCCCCGAAGTCGATTTCCTTCAGGGCACAGCTCCCACACGGGTCCGGCAGCCAGTCCGTACCCCGGAACTTCCGGAAGGCCGACGACTCGTGCCAGATCCGCTCTAGGGAGTCCGACCGCACCGACGGGATTTCCAGCCCGGGCAACGTCTCCGCCGCCAAGCACGGCAGCACGTGCCCGTTGGGCGTCACCGTCAGCTGTCGCGCGCCCCAGCCGTAGTTGCACGGTTTCGGGCGCGGGTCGTAGTAGTCGGCGGCGACGTGCACGACCTCGTAGCCGTACCGCTCGCGGACGTCGGCGACGTCCCGGGCGGCCTGGTCGACCTGCTCGCGCGTGGGCATGAGCGCGGCGCGGTTGCGCAGGGCCCACCCGTAGAACTGCGTGTGGGCCAGTTCCAGCCGGTCCGCACCCAGGCGGTCGGCCAGCTCGGCGATCGCCGGGATGTGCCCGACGTTGCCGCGGTGCAGCACCACGTTGATCGTCAGGGGCAGCCCGGCGACACGGACCGCCTCGGCGACGGCGAGCTTGCGCTCGTGCGCCGCCCGCCCGGCGATCCGATCGGCGGGGGCCGCTTCGGCGTCCTGAAGGGACAGCTGGAAGTGATCGAGGCCGGCGTCGGCGAGCCTGGCGATCCTGACGTCGTTCAGCGAAATCCCGCTGGTGACCAGGTTCGTGTAGAGGCCGAGCTGGTGTGCGGCCGCGACCAGGTCGACGAGGTCGCGACGCAGTCCGGGTTCCCCGCCGGACAGGTGCAGCTGCAGGACACCGAGCGCACGGGCCTGGGCGAACACGTCCAGCCAGGTGGCCGTGTCGAGTTCGTCCCGGTAGTCGGTGAGATTGAGGGGGTTCGCGCAGTAGGTGCACTGCAGCGGACAGCGATAGGTCAACTCGGCGAGCAGGCCGAGGGGGACCGGGGAGCGGTGCTCCACCGATACCGCCGACGTCCTCGGAAAAACGGGCGCCGGGCGGGCGTCCGATGCCTCCCCCACCAGGCCGCGGCTCTCGAAGTCCGCCAGCGTCCGCAGCACCGACCCAGCCGAAACGCCGGCGTACTCGGTGGCGAGGTCGGCGACGATCTCCGCCACCGAACGCCGCGTGTCGCACCGGGACAGAACGGCCACCGCGGTCTCGTTGAGCAGCAGCAACCCTTCGGGGAACAGCAGCACCGGACGGCCGCGGACGGCGTCGAACTCCACCCGGACGCCGCGGCGCAGCCCGAGGCGGCTTTCGGCGGTCACCGTCATGACGCCCCCGCGTAGTCCACGGCGTCAAGCACGGCCCACAACACGTCGCACTTGAAGGTCAGCGCCCGGATCGCCGCCTCCTGCCGGTCGGCGGTGACGCAGTGGTCGAGCACGAGCCGCAACGTCAGAGCGCTGTCTTCGCGGGCCGCGGGGATCCGGCGGTTGAAGTAGGCGAAGCCCTCCGGACGGATCCAGTCGTAGTGTTCCCGCCAGGCGTTGACGCGGTCGGTCATGTGCCCCGGCGAGAACAGTTCGGTGCACGCGGCCGCGACGCTTTCGGTCCACGGCCTGGTGCGGCAGAAGTGCAGGTACCCGTCGACGGCGAACCGCACACCGGGCAGCACGTGCCGCTCGTCGAGGACCTCCGCCCTGCTCAGCCCCACCGCTTCGGCCAGGCTCAGCCACTGTTCCATGCCGCCTTCACCCGGGTTCGCTCCGTCGTGGAAGACGATGCGGTCCACCCAGACGCGGCGAACCTCGGGCAGCGGGCAGGCCGCGATGATCGCGGCGTTCTTCTGTGGCAGGCACTTCTGGTAGTACCAGCGATTGGCCACCCACCGGCGCAGGTCCGCCGGGGTGCAGCCCCCTTCGTGCAGCCGGAGGTGGAACGGGTGGTGAGCCCAGTAGCGCTTTTCGAGGCGGAGCAGGGCGTCGGACAGCTCCGCCCGGCTCAGCGGGCCCGCCACGGCCCGCTCTCGCCGGCGTACGCGGTGACCTCGGGACGAGTCTCGTAGCACTCGAACGCCGGTTCCGACCACAGGGGGAGGACTCGCTCATCCCCCTGCACTGCAACGTTTTCCACAACAGAAGGCATACCGGCACTCCTCTTCGAGTCACGGATCTCTGGTCCGCAGAGCGGTCCGACCGGTCCGCCTAGCGTTTCGTGACCGTACCCCGGCCACCACGGGCGGAACAAGGGGCGAACACTCTTGTGACTCGGACGGCGTCGTCCTAAACTCAACCGTCGAGCGGTCCGAGAGTACCACTAGATGGACCTCTGAGCTGGCTGGACCATCTCGTCGCAGCACGCGTTTCCTCAACGAAGAGAGGGCTCAACCGATGGATCGACGCAAATTCCTGACCGGTGCGACGGGAGCCGCCGTGGCGGGCACCGTGCTCGCGGCCCAGCCGGCCGCCGCCGCACCGGCCACAGTGGACACCCCGCGGCAGCCCGACGCCTTCGGCAAGCCGGGCCGGGACTTCACCAAGGTGGGCGGCGACCTCGGCAACCAGAACCACACACCGCTGCGGCAGATCACCCGCCAGAACGTCAACCGGCTCGGCGGCGCCTGGCATGTCAACCTCGAAGGCGGGGACACGTCGCGGGCCCAGCAGAGCACGATCGTCGCGCAGGACGGCGTCCTCTACGTCCAGACCACGCAGCAGAACGTCTTCGCCGTCGACGGCCGGACCGGCGCGGTGCGCTGGAAGACCAACCTCGGCACGGAAACGACCAACATGCGTGGCGTGGCCTTGGGCCAGGGCAAGGTGTTCTCGGCCTCCGGCGCCAACATCCTGTACGCGCTCGACCAGAAGACCGGCGCCGTCGTGTGGAAGACCCAGCTGCTGACCGAAGACGCGTCGCAGGGCACACCCGAGCCGTGCGATCCGGCGAACGGCCAGTGCGGTGGCAGCATCGGCAGCCTCGCCGGCGCGGTCGTGTACTCCGACGGGCTCATCTACGTGGGTATGCAGGGCAGCACCGCCGGCGCCCGCGGCCGGGCGTACGCGCTCGACGCCGCCACCGGCAAGCTCGCCTGGACTTTCTGGGCCGTTCCCGGCCCGGGCGAGTTCGGCAACGACACCTGGGAAGGCGAGTCCTGGAAGACCGGCGGCGCCGTGCCGTGGATCCACCCCGCGGTCGACCCCGAACTGGGGCTCGTCTACTGGACCTTCGGGAACCCCTACCCCCGCACCAACGGCTCGACCCGCGGCGGCGACAACCTCTTCGCCAACACCATCGTCGCCATCGACGCCAAGACCGGCAAGCGGCGCTGGCACTTCCAGTCCGTGCACCACGACATCTGGGACTACGACAACGTGATGGCGCCGGTCCTGATCGACCTGCGCATCGACGGCAAGCTGCGCAAGGTCGTCGTCTACGGCAGCAAGGTCGGGATGTACTACATCCTCGACCGCACCGACGGCAGACCGGTCCATGGCATCACCGAACGCCCGGTTCCGCAGGACCCGCGGCACAAGACCGCGCCGACCCAGCCGTTCCCCGAAGGCGACCCGTTCGTTCCGCAGGAGCCGCGGCTGGACAACTCGACCCGCCCGGTGCCCTTCTACCCCACCGGCGGCCTGTTCGCGACGCACTGGGACCGCGCGACGATCATCTTCCCCGGCGCCGGTGGCGGCGCGGACTGGTCCCACGTCTCGTTCAACCACAACACCGGCTGGGTGTACGTCGGCTACGGCCTCATCAACTCCGCCTATTCCAACACCATCGGCGGCCGGGTCAACACCGCGCGTCCGTACGGCGAGTACTTCGCCGGCGGCCTCGCCGCGATCGACCCGCGCACGAACAAGCTGGTGTGGAGCAAGGACAGTGAGTGGTCCTTGGCCCACGGCAACGGCATCCTGACCACCGACGGCGGCGTGATGTTCCAGGGCGGCCCGGACGGCAACCTCCTGGCCATGAACGACGTCGACGGACGCGAGCTGTGGCGCTTCCAGTGCGGCGCGGGTGTCCACACCAGTCCGATCAGCTACGAGATCGACGGCGAGCAGTACCTCGCCGTCTTCGCCGGAGGCAACGGCTTGCCCTACCCCGACATTCCCAAGGGCGACCACCTCTGGGCGTTCAAGCTCGGCGGGAAGGTCGCGCCGGCGCCCGCGCCGGCGCCCCCGTCGAAGCGCAACCAAATCCGCGCCGCCGCGGTCACCGCCGCGGCCGCCCACTACACGGTGACGCTCGGCCGCGTCTGGGACACCGCCGCCGGGGCACCGGGCGCCCAGGAGAACACGATCGCGCAGACCGCCATGGCACCCCAGCACCTGACCGTCCCCGTGGGCACGGAGATCACGTTCGTGAACCCGCAAGGCAACGCCTCCGCCCACGGCGCGGTGTCGTTCTTCGAGTACGAGTTCGACAGCGGGACATTGATGCCGGGGCAGTCCTTCAAGCACACCTTCGCGAAGAAGGGCGAGTTCTTCTACAACGACCCGATCTACCCGCAGAGCACGGGGAAGATCGTCGTCACCTGACCCAGCCGGCGGCGCGGCGCGGGCACCGGGAGAGCCACCGGCATCCCCTCCGCACCGCGTCGTCGCAATGTACTACCGAGTGCGGAATCACCTCATCGTCTTCACGGTCCGCGGCGACCAGCAGATCGAACGATGCGGCCGGCATCGGTGGCTACGCGGCGCGCAGCTGATCGCCCGGCAGGTACACGCCCGTCGCCAGGGCCAGCGAGATCACGTCCGGTGGTCGGAGAGGCCGTCCATGAGTTCGGCGACAGCGGGGCCTAGTTCGGGATCGATCGATCGGCGTCCTGGCCGATTCGGGCAGGTCCATTTCAGTGCGATCAGTCAGCCGAGTATCACGCAGAAGCAGCACGACCAACCATCACTCTGCGTAGCAGATCTGAGCGCGCTCTGCGGCTGAGGGGTGTCGCGGGCGGATCGAACGCGTGCACAGCATCGGGCGGCAGGGTCTCGAGGAGCAGTCCGCGCCGCGCCGTGACCGGCCCGGATCTGCGTCTTCAGCCCAAGACCGTCGAAGCAGACCGAAGTTGATTAGAGGGCGACCTATCGATTAGAGTGCACCAATGGTCGGTTACGGTGCGTGCCGCGATCAGCGGCTATCTCGCGCTGACGGCAGAACGTTCAAGCGATGAGCGACGTCTCACCTGCTCGGGCAGGCGAGCAGCGCCCTCTTCGCTTCCGAGGCCAGCCAGCGCTCGGCGTCGTCGAAGGTCCACTTGCGGTGGCTGACCAGGCTGAACCACGCGTCCTGTCCGACGTAGAACCACAGCACGTCGGCCGCCGTGTCTCCGGACAGCTCGGGCCGGAGGGCCTTCAGGTCCGTCAGCCTGGCGGCGATGGCCGCGAGCGCGGCGGCGTATTCGGCGTTCCCGGCTTCGAGGACGGCTGCCGCGATCGGCTCGGTGCGGCATTCGGGAACGAGCGCTTCGAGCATCGTCCAGTGCGCTTCGTGAGCCAGCCGGGTTCCGCGAGCGGCGAGGTCGACGACCTCACGGGGGTCGTCGCACCGGGCTACGGCGACCAGCGTTCGCGCGGCGCTGGGATCGTGGATGGCGGGGATCAGCAGCTCGCGGAGGATCTCGGCCTTGCCGCCGGTACTGGCGTAGACCGTCTGGGGCGCGACGCCGGCCGCGGAGGCGATCTGAGCAACCGTGACGTTGACGTAGCCTCGCTGGATGTAGAGGTCGCGGGCACTGTCCAAAATGGCGGCGCGCGTGGCGGCGGCCGCGTCGAGCCGCCGTGGCGAATGATATTTCCCCTTGGCCACTACGCACCTCGCGCTCTGACGCTCACCCCACCGACCAAGCGGACTTTAGCATCGTGAGGACACCGCTCAGCCCACCTCATTCCCCAGCTCGATCCACCGCCTTCCCCGGAGAATCCATGCAGGGCCCACAAGGCGACCGGGGCCGAGCCGCGGTGATCGGCCGGATCCCTGAACTGGACCGGCTTCGAGAGGTGGCCCGGAGCGTGACGGCCGGCGGGGCGGCGGTGGTGCTCACGGGTGAGGCCGGCATCGGCAAGACCCGGCTCGCCGAGGAACTCGGGGCACTCGCTCACGCGGAGGGGTTCCGGCAACTGCGGTGCACCGGCCTGGAGAGCGAATCCCACGCGGGGTTCGCGGGTTTGCACGAGCTGATCCACCCCGTGCTGGACCAAGCCGAAGCGCTGCCGGAGCGGCAGCGCCGGGCGTTGTTCACGGCCTTCGGGATGGCCGACGGGCCCCCTCCGGAAGGACTGCTGATCGACCTCGCCGTGCTCGGTCTGCTCGAGGAGGTGGCGGCGCGGCAGCGGCTGTTGCTGGTCGTCGAGGATGTGCAGTGGCTCGACCCGTCGACCGCAGCGGTGATCAGATTCCTCGCGCGACGCCTCAGCGCCGCACCGATTCTCCTGCTGGCGACCGTTCGCACGGCGGTCGGCGACCCGGAGCCGGTGCCGTCGCTGCCCGGCACCCGCCTCGAACTCGGGCCGTTGCCCGAGGCGGACGCGGCGCGCTTGCTCGACGGAGTGGCGCCCGATCTCACGCCGGCCCGCCGGGCACGCGTTCTGCAGGAGGCGGGGGGCAATCCGCTGGCTCTGCTGGAGATTCCCGTCGCCTTGCGCGAAAGCGGGCTGGCGCCGGAGGCGCCACTGCCGCCGCTGCTGCCCACGACCCGCCGCCTGGAACAGGCTTTCCTCGCCAAGACCGGCGCCCTGCCCACCGCGAGCCGGCAGCTGTTGCTGCTCGCCGCGGCCGGCGGCGAGCTGACGTTGAGCGATCTCGTCGCGGCGGCCCGGCACGTCGGCTCCGGTCCCGAGGACCTCGATCCGCTCGAACGCGGTGGGCTGGTGGAGGTGTGGCAGGGACGCGTGCGGTTCCGCCACGGGCTGCTTCGTTCGGCCGTCTACGGGGCGGCGTCGTCGAGCAGACGCGCCGACGCCCACCGCGTCCTCGCGGCGGTGGCGCAGGATCCGATGCGTGCGGCGTGGCACCGCGCCGCGGCCGCCGGCGCGCGCGACGAGGACATCGCCGCCGAATTGGAGGCTGCCGGGCTGGTGGCGGCGCAGCGAGGTGCGCTCGCGGAGGCCGTGAGCGCCATCGAGCGCGCAGCCGCGCTTTCCCCCGAAGCCGCGCCGCGCGCCCGGCGGCTGGCGGTGGTCGCCGAGCTGGCGCGGCAGGCGGGCCGGACGAGCGATGCGCTGGGCGCGGTCAAGCAGGCCAGGCCGCTGACCACCCAGCCGACGGTGCTGGTGGAGCTGGCCGGTACCGAAATCGTGAACAACCTGATGTCCGGACTGCCCTCGCCGAGCGAACGGAGCCTGGTGGCACTGGCTCGACACCTGGCCGGCGCGGGCGGGGACGACCACCGCGCCGAGCGGCTCCAGTTGCTGTGGGCCACGGCCGTCCAGCTCACCCTGCGGCCCGGCGGACAGCACAATGCCGCCGAAGTCATGGCCGAGCTGACGAAGGCGGAGCCGCAGCTGCGGGACCCGCTGCAGCTGATCGGGCTGGCCCTGCTGGACCCACTCGGCTACGCCTCCCAGGGACGACCGCGGCTGGAGACGTTGCTGCCGCCGGTGCTGACCGAACCCCGGGTCCTGCTGAGTTTGGGCTTGGCGGCCGAAACGGTGCAGGATCTGCCCACCGCGCTCGCGGCGTTCGCCGCCGGCCGCGCCCATCTGCACCGCAGCGGCGCGCTGGGTGACGAAAGCCATCTGCTGGCGTGGCTGGCGTGCCAGCGCGTGCTCGCGGGCTCGCTGTACGAGGGGGTGGCGGACGCGGCGATGGCCGAGCGGATGGCGACCGATCTCGGGCTGCCCGCGGTCGCGGCCGCGGCCGCCGCCGCCGGCGCGCTCGGGCTCGCCTGGCGAGGACAACGGACCGAAGCCGTCGCCGCGCTCACCCGGGTCGGCCAGCAGCCGCCGGACGCGCTGTGGACGTCGACGACGGCGCGCGCGGCCTGGGCCACCGGGCACCTTGCGCTGCAGCAGCGAAGCTACCGCGACGCGTGGCTGGCGCTCCGGAAGGTGAGTGCTGACCGGACGACGGCCTTGTGGGCGCTCGGGGACTTCACCGAAGCGGCCGTCCACACGGGCAAGGCCGAATCGGCGCGGCGCGTGCTCGAGGCCGCCGAGCGCGACGCCGCCTGGTTCAGCTCGCCGGATTTGGACATGCTGGTGCAGCGGTGCCGTGCTCTGCTCGCTGTCGGCAACCAGGTCGGCACCCACTTCGAGACCGCACTCGAACGCGGCCGCGAGGGGCGGACGGTGCTGGAACGGGCCCGGACCCAGCTGGCCTACGGCCAGTGGCTGCGCAGGGAGCGGCGAGCGCCCGAGGCGCGAGACCAGCTCTCCGCGGCGTTGTACGTCTTCGAGGAACACGGAGCCGAGGAGTGGGCGAACCGAGCGGCCGCCGAGCTGCGAGCCGCCGGGGTGCCCACGGCCCGCCGTTCGCGCACCGGCCGTCCGGGTGCCGGGGTGCTGACCCCGCAGGAGCTGCAGATCGCGCGCCTGGCGGCGGACGGGCTCACGAACAAGGAGATCGCCGATCGGATCTACCTGTCGCACCGGACCGTCGGCGCGCACCTGTACAAGATCTTCCCGAAGCTCGGCATCACGAACCGGGCGCAGCTGAGGGAAGTCATGACCGACCTCGGAGTGCCCGAAGGCCGAACGTGACCGGTCATCCGGGCCGACCGCGGTGCGAGCGGGCGACGGTGGGGGCCGGTCACGGGCGCGAAACCAGGCGCAACGGCCCGCGTCCGTGACCGGCGGATGTCAGGCGGTGCCGAGCACGCCGGACAGGAAGCCGATGCCCTGGGTGATGGCCGCCTGGGCGGCACGGGTGCCGCGCAGCGGGTTGAGCCCGACGAAGTCGTGCACGATGCCTTGGTAGCGCACCGCGGTGACCGGCACGCCGGCCGCCCGCAGCTTGGCCGCGTAGGCCTCCCCCTCGTCGCGCAGCACGTCGGCCTCGCCGACGATCACGAGTGCCTCGGGCAGCCCGGCCAGCTCGTCGAGGCTCGCCCGCAGCGGCGACGCGGTGATCTCGGCCCGCTGCGCGGGGTCGGTGGTGTACTGGTCCCAGAACCACTGCATGCCCTCGCGCGCGAGGAAGTAGCCGGTTTCGAACTGGCGGTAGGAGCCGGTGTCGAAGGTGGCGTCGGTCACCGGGTAGAACAGCAGCTGACCGGCGAAGGAGATGCCGTCGCGCTGCTTGGCCAGGATCGTGGTGACGGCGGCCATGTTGCCGCCGACCGAGTCACCGGCGACAGCGACCCGGTCGGTGTCGAGGCTCTGCTCGGCGCCGTGGGTGCGGATCCATTCCGCGACGGCGTAGATCTGCTCGATCGCCGTCGGGTACTTCGCCTCGGGCGAAAGGCTGTAGTCCGGGAACACGACGGCCGCACCGGTACCGGCCGCGAGTTCGCGGATCAGCCGGTCGTGGGTCTGCGGTCCGCCGAAGACCCAGCCGAGGCCGTGGACGTAGAGGATGACGGGCAGGTCACCGGTCGCGCCGACCGGGCGGACGATCCGGATCGGCACGGTGCCGGTCGGGCCGCCGGTGATCGTGAGGTCGGAGATGTCGGCGTCGGGGACCCGGCCGGGGTCGGCCTGCACGCCGTCGACGATCTTGCGTCCCTCTTCGGGGGACAGCTGGTAGAGGAACGGGGGCGTGGAGTTCGCGTCGGCGAAGGCCTGGGCGTCCGGTTCGAGGACGGGCTTGGGCTCGGTCATCGGGGTTCTTTCTCTCGTGGCGGCGAAGCCCGGAGTGGGCGTGGTGCCGACGGTTCCAGGCGCGCCGCGGCGGGGCATCTGTCACGCGACTGGCGTTGTGGCCGCGGCCGAACCTGACGGGGCCACTTATGCTCTGCGGGACAGCCCGAACGGAAGGACCCCTTCTCGTGATCGGCCGCACATCGGAACTGTCGGTCCTGACGCACCTGATCGACACGATGACGACCACGGGACAGGCCGTCGTCATCGCCGGTGAGGCGGGGATCGGCAAGACGACGCTGGCCGAGGCCGCCGCCCGGTACGCCCGCGAGGCCGGGTTCCGGGAGCTGCGCTGCACCGGCTACCAGAGTGAGGCCACGCCGGGCTTCGCCGGCCTGCACGAGCTGCTGTACCCGGTGTGGAATGACGGCTCGTCGTTGCCCGGCCGGCAACGCGCGGCCCTGCAGGCGGCGTTCGGGCTCGCCGACGACGCCGGTGTGCAAGACCTCCTCGTCGCGCTCGCCGCGCTGGGGATCATCGAGGACGCCGCGTCCGAGCAACCGGTGCTCTTGTACGTCGAGGACCTCCAGTGGCTGGACGCCTCGAGCGCCGCCGTGATCAAGTTCCTCGCCCGCCGGCTGACCAACGCCCCGATCCTGCTGCTGGTGACGGTCCGGACGGCGGACCCGGAGATCGAGATCCCCTGGGCACCGGCCGAAGCCGTCGTGGCGCTGGTGCCGCTGACCCGCGAGGAGGCGGACGAGCTGCTCGAACACGCCGGCGTCGCGCTGAGCGAGGGAGAGCGGAAGAGGATTCTCGCCGAAGCCGGCGGCAACCCCCTCGCGTTGCGGGAGCTGCCCGTCGCGGTGCGCGAGCGCGGTGAGGTCGCCGGGCTCCTGCCCGGCCCGCTGCCGACCAGCCGCAGGCTGGAGTCGGCCTTCCTGGACCAGGCGGCGCACCTGCCCGAAGGGAGCCGGCGGCTGCTCGTGATGGCGGCCTGCGGCCAGGACATGCCGCTGCCCGAGCTCGTCGCCGCCGCCCGGGAGCTGGGACTGACGAGGGACGACCTCGATCCACTGGAACAGTCCGGGCTGCTCACACTTTCGGGTGACCGGTTGCGGTTCCGCCATCCCCTCGTCCGGTCGGCGGTGTACGGGGCGGCGTCGTCCCGGGAACGCACCGCCGCCCACCTCGCGCTGGCCGCGGCGGCCCAGGATCCGGGCCGCGCGGCCTGGCACCGCGCCGCGGGCTCCTACGGCCGCGACGAGGCACTGGCGGCCGAGCTGGAGGCCGCCGGTCAGACCGCGGCGAGACACGGCGCGCGCTCCGAGGCCGCCGCCGCGCTGCACAAGGCGGCCGAAGTCTCCCCGGACGTCGACGACCGGGTCCGGCGGCTGTCGGAGGCGGCCGAGCTGGCGCGCCGGGCCGGCGAGCCGGACGCTGTCTGGCCGATGCTGCGCGAAGCGGTGCCGGTGGCGACTGCGCCGGACACGATCGTTCAGCTGGCCAGCACCGAGATCGGCACCTCACTGCAAGCGGGCGAACCCGGGCGCAGCATCCGCGAACTGCTCGTGCTGGTCCGCCGGCTCGCCGGTGCGGACGGCACCGGCGAGCCGGAGGCGCGCGTGCGGCTGTTGTGGGCGATGGCGCTGGAGTGCTCGGATCGGCCGCACAGCGCCGAAGACACCGCGGCGGTCGCCCGGGAACTCGCCGCCATCGACCTGGGGCGCTGGGATCCGGTTCAGGAGATCGCCCGGGCACTGGTCGAGCCCGCCGCGCGGGTCGAAGTCCTCAAGCCCAGGCTGCGTTCGCTGGTGCCGCTCGTCGGACAGGACATCCGGGTCCTGCTCTCGCTCGGTTATGCCGCGCTGGTGCTGCACGACCTGCCGGCCGCACGGCTGGCCTGGGTGGCCAGCTGCGACTACCTGCCCCTGCTGGGTTCCTCGGTGGACGAGGCGCAGATCCTCGCCACGCGCGCGAGCACGGAGATCCTGCTGGGCCGGGTGCAGGAGGCGCAGCAACGGGCCGAGCTGGGGCTGCGGATCGCCGGCCACGCCGGCTTGCCCGCGGTGGCCGCGGCGGCCGAAGCGGCGTCCGCTCTCGCCTTCGCGTGGCGTAGTGAGATGACGGAGGCAGCGGCGGCCGCCCGGCGCAGCCGGCGGCTGTCGAAGCAGACACCGAGGGGGCACGAGGCGGCATTGGCCGCGTGGGCCGCCGGGCTCGTGGCCTTCCACAGCCAGCGGTACGAGGAAGCCTGGACCGAGTTCACCCGGATCCGGGTGTTCCCTCCGCTGGCCCGGATGAGCGTGGGCGACCTGACCGAAGCAGCCCTCCGCTGCGGGAAAGCCGACGACGCCGCGGCCTTCGTGGCCCGCGTCGAGGCCGACGCCCGTGTCTTCGGCTCACCGCACCTGCAGATGGTGGTGCACCGCAGCCACGCGTTGCTGCTGCTCGACGGCGCGCAAGCGGCGGAGCACTACGAGCTGGCGCTGGAGCACGGCCACCGGAGCGAGGCACGCATGGAGATCGCCCGCACCCAGCTGGCGTACGGGGAGTGGCTGCGGCGGAGGCGGCGGATCACCGCGGCTCGTCACCACCTCGCCGCGGCGAGCGCGGCTTTCGAGGAAGCGGGGGTGCGGGGCTGGGCGGCCCGGGCGGCCGCCGAGCTCACCGCCGCCGGCGGCACAGCCGCGACCGTCTCCCCCCGGACCGGGGCCCGGAGCTCACTCACCCCGCAGGAGCTGCAGATCGCGGCGCTGGCCGCCGACGGGCTCACCAACAAGGAGATCGCCGACCGGCTCTACCTGTCGCACCGCACGGTCGGCGCCCATCTGCACAAGGTGTTCCCGAAGCTGGGCATCACGGCACGCGCGCAGCTGCGGGACGTGCTCGACGAGCCCTCCGGCACCTGATCACGCGTGCATCCGGGCCAGACCGGCCTCGGTGTCACGCTCGCCGGCCACCCCGGTCTCGGTCACCACCCGCCGCAGGGCGGTGAGGTCGTCTCCGGTCAGCACCAGGTCGACGGCCGCGGTGTTCTCGTCGAGCCGCGAGCGGTGCCGGGTGCCGGGGATCGCGACCGCGCCCTGCGCCTGCACCCACGCGAGCGCCACCTGGGCGGAGGTGGCGTCCTTGGCCGCGGCGATCCGCCGTACCTGGTCGACGACCCGCAGGTTCTCCGCGATGGCCGCCGGCTGGAACCGCGGCAGCGTGCGGCGGGCGTCGCCGGGCTCGAGGTCGTCCACCGTGGTGATTCCCCCGGTGAGGAAGCCGCGGCCGAGCGGGGAGAACGCGACCAGGCCGATGTCCAGCTGCCGGAGGGTGTCCAGCACGCCGTTGCCCAGCAGGTCCCGGGAGAACAGCGAGAATTCCGACTGGACGGCGGCGAGGGGATGCACCGCGTGCGCCCGGCGGATGGTGGCCGCCGAGACTTCCGACAGCCCGATGTGGCGGACGAGCCCGTCGCGGACGAGGTCGGCCATGCCGCCCACGGTCTCCTCGATCGGCACGGCCGGGTCGACCCGGTGCAGGTAGAACAGGTCGATCACGTCCGTGCCGAGGTGCCGCAGCGAACGCTCCGCCGCGCGGCGGGCGTACTCGGGGCGGCCGTTGAGGCCGTGCGGCCGGCCCGCGTCGTCGAACTCGGTGGCGAACTTCGTCGCCAGCACCGCTTCGTCGCGCCGGTCACCGAGGGCGCGGGCGATCAGCTTCTCGTTCTCGAAAGGCCCGTACGCCTCGGCCGTGTCGATCAGGGTGACCCCGAGGTCGAGGGCGTGCCGCAGCGTCGCGATCGCCTCGGTTTCGTCGGTGGTGCCGTAGAAGGCGCTCATGCCCATCGCCCCGAGCCCCTGAGCCGAGACGGTGAGGCCGTCACCCAGCGTCGTCTGTTTCACGCGTTCTCCTTGTCTTGCCGGCGCTGTCTTGCCGGCGCTGTCTTGCCGGCGCTCGTCGAGCACCTCCGGCCGCCGGTGCGTCGCACCGGGTGCCGGCCTTGCAGAGAAGGCCGCAGTCACCGGTGCAGGTGCTCGGGCCAATCGCCGGGCACCCGAGCCGTCGGCCCCGGCACGCCCTGCTCCAGCGGACGGTGCTCGGGCGCGGCCAGCGCGGGCCCGCTTTCGTACATGACCCGCTCGCCGTAGTCCCAGAACCACTCCTCGCCCGGCTCGAAGCTGCGCACGAACCGGTGCCCGGTGGCCGCGGCGTGCGCACTGGCGTGCTGGTTGGGCGAGGAGTCACAGCACCCGACGCGCCCGCACCCGGCGCACCGCCGCAGGTGGAACCACCAACCCGCGGGGTCCATGGCTTCGCAGTCGGCACAACCGGTGCCACTGGGCGCCGCCGTGGGGTCGATTCCTTCCATGGAACTCCTTCACTCGGGGCTCCGGCGCGCGCGTGATCGCGGCCGGAACGGTCGGGGATCAAACGGCCGCCATCGGGCCCGGAACACCGGAGCCGGACCGGGTCGTGGCGGTTCAGCGTTCCGTCTGCTGCGCCGGCGCCAGCCGCACGAGGTCCTGACCGAGCAGTGGTCCGGCGGGCACCTGGTGCAGCCGGCCGCCGTCGGCCAGACCGCCGAGGTCGATCGGTGCGAACCCGAGTTCGGTCAGCAGGCCGGTGAACGTCTTCTTGGCCTCGTCGTCATCGCCGGACACGAACAGCACCCGGTTGCCCTCCGGCCGCCGCGGGTCCGCGGCCAGCGTCGCGGCGAACAAGTGGTTGAACGCCTTGACCACACGTGCGCCCGGTGCCCGGCGGGCGACCGCCTCGCTGGAGGTCTCCTCCCGCGGACCGGGCGCCGGCGCGGTGTAGTCGTTCGTCGCGTCCACCAGTACCCGGCCATCCCAGCCGGACAGCCCGGCGAGCGCCTCGGCCGTCCGGTCACCGGGTACGGCGAGGACGACGAGCTCGGCCTGTGCCGCCTCTTCACGGGTGCCCGCCGACACACCGGGGCCCAGTTCCCGGACCCGGTCGGTCAGGGTGCCCGGGCCGCGGCTGTTGCTCAGCACGACCTCGTGGCCGCCCGCGAGCAGGCGGGTGGCCACCGCGGCGCCGATCGCCCCCGCGCCCAAAATCCCGATCTTCATGGTCTCCCTTTCCTGGGGCTTCGGTGTCGGTTCCCATCGTCACCGGAGGCCGGGCCTCGCCACATCGGTCACGTGACTTACCCGGCCGGTTCAGCCCCGGCCGGGTGAGTCCGTGGAGCCGTCGTCACTCCACGCGGTGACGCCCCTCCCCACCCGTCGTCGCGCACCGGCGCCGGCCCGGCTCGCGGCCGCGGCCGGCACAACCCCGACCCGCAGTCACGTGACCGATGCCCGACGACGCCGGAAAGGACCAACCTGGGCGAGACCAACGCCCGCGATCGGAAGGCTCATCGGTGCCTCAAGCAACAACGGCCGCCGGCACGCTGCCGGCCTGCCTCGGTCCACGAGGCCCCGAGCCCGCGGCCGCCGCGGGACGCGCCGGGTGGATGGCGGTGAGCTCGGTGGCGGCGGCGGCGTTCACGCTGGTCCTTTCCGAGTTCATCGTGGTGGCGGTCCTGCCCGACCTCGTGCGTCAGTTCGGGGTCTCGGCCGGCACCGCCGGGCTGACCCTGGTCCTGCCCGGCCTGCTCGCCGCGGTCGCGGCTCCGGTACTGACCCTGGCCTTCGGTTCGCTGGACCGGCGGGTCGTGCTGTGGGGCCTCACGGGCATCGTCGCGCTGTCGGACCTGCTGGCGGCTCTCGCGCCGGGCTTCGCGCTGGTGATGGCGGCCCGGCTGCTCCTCGGTGCGGCGATCGGGGCGTTCTGGACGATCGGGGCCGGAGTGGGCCCGCGGCTCGTCCCGGCGGCCCGGGTGACGCGGGCCACCTCGCTGATCATGGCGGGCATCTCCGCCGGGACGGTCGTGAGCCTGCCGCTGGGCAACCTCGTCGCCCAGCACTGGGGCTGGCGATCCGCGCTGTTCGGGGTGGGCGCGTTGAGCATCCTCGCCCTGCTGCTGCAACTGCGGGTGCTGCCGCGGATGCCCGCGGGCCGGGCGCTGCACGCGAGCGATGTCTTCGGCCTGCTGCGGCGGCCCCGGGCGCGCATCGGGCTGGTGCTGTCGGCCCTGTTGTTCTTCGGGCACTTCGGGGCCTACACGTTCGTCTCGTCCTACCTCGGCGACCGGGCCGGCTTCTCGGCCGGCACCGTGGCGGTGTTGCTGCTGCTCTACGGAATCGCGGGCTTCGCCGGCAACTTCACCGCCGGAGCGACGTTGGACCGCAGCCTGCCCGCCACCCTGGGAATCGCCGCGGCGATCCTCGCCCTGTCTGTGCTCGCGCTGGGGATCTGGCACGCACCGCCGCTGGTGATCGTCGCACTGGGCGCGTGGGGAATCGGCTTCGGCGCCGTTCCCCTCTCGTTGCAGACCAACATGATGCGGGACCAGGCGGCCGAAGGGGCGCTTGCGCTCTTCGTGACCGTCAGCCAGCTGTCACTGGCGGCCGGATCGTTCGCCGGCGGCTTGGTGGTCGACCACGCCGGTCTGGCGACCGACTACCTCGTCTTCGCCCTGCCCGCGGTGGCCGCGGTACTCGTCGCCGCCACCGCGCTCCGCCGCCTGCGGTAGCCGAACCACGCCAAAGAACAGGAGTTCAGGTGCACACCGCAAACCACACCGAAGTCAGCCTGCGCGTCAACGGGGCCGACAAGACCGTGCCGGTCGACAACCGCGTCACCCTGCTCGACCTGCTGCGCGAGCACCTCGGTCTCACCGGGACCAAGAAGGGCTGTGACCACGGGCAGTGCGGCGCGTGCACGGTGCTGTTGGACGGGCAGCGGGTCAACAGCTGCCTGAAGCTGGCCGTCTCGGCCTCGGGCGGCACGGTCGTCACCATCGAAGGCGTCCAGGACCTCGCCGGCGGCGACGGTCTGCACCCGCTGCAGGAAGCTTTCGTGGCCAACGACGCGCTGCAGTGCGGCTACTGCACGCCGGGGCAGATCTGCTCCGCGCTGGGCGCGCTCGCCGAAGCCGACGCGGGCTGGCCCAGCCACGTCACGCCCGACGTGACCGCCGGCGTCGAGTCGGCGGCCGCGCTCACCGCGGACGAGATCCGCGAGCGCATGAGCGGCAACCTGTGCCGTTGCGGCGCCCACCGCGGCATCCTCGCCGCCATCACCGAGGTCGCGGCGGTGACGAAGCGATGAAACCGTTCGCGTACCAGCGCGCCGGCGGCGTCACCGAAGCCGTCACGACCGTCGCGGCGAACCCGGACACCGTCTTCCTCGCCGGCGGCACGAACCTGGTGGACCTGATGAAGCTCGAGGTCGCCCGGCCCGGCACCCTCGTCGACATCTCCGGCCTTCCACTCGGCGACCTCGGCCACCACCCCGACGGGACGACCGTCATCGGCGCGACCGTGACCAACGCGGCGCTGGCCGGTGATCGCACCGTGCGCCGCAACTTCCCGGTGTTGTCCGAGGCCGTGCTCGCGGGCGCGTCCGGACAGCTGCGCAACGCCGCGACGGTGGCCGGGAACCTGCTGCAGCGCACCCGCTGCGCGTACTTCCAGGACGTGCGCAAGCCGTGCAACAAGCGAGAGCCGGGTTCGGGGTGTCCGGCCCGCTCGGGCACGCACCGCGACCTGGGCATTCTCGGCGTCTCGTCCGCCTGCGTCGCGACCCAGCCCTCGGACATGGCCGTCGGCCTGGCGGTACTGGATGCCACGGTCACCATCCACGGGCCCGACGGGCCACGCTCGGTGGCGTTGCGGGACTTCTACACCTTGCCCGGCGACACGCCGCAGCGCGAGACGGTCCTGCGGCACGGCGACTTGATCACCGGGATCGTGCTGCCCCCGGCGCCCGAGGGGGCGGTGATGCACTACCGGAAGGTCCGCGACCGGTGGTCCTACGCCTTTGCGGTGATCAGCGTCGCGGCCCTGCTGACCCTGCGCGCCGACGGGCGGATCGACCAGGTGCGCATCGCGTGGGGCGGAGTGGCGCCGCGCCCCTGGCGGGCCACCGTCGCCGAAGGCCTGCTGCAGGGCCGAGAACCGACCGCGGAGGTGTTCGCCCGCGCGGCGCACGCAGAACTGCGTCAGGCCACGCCACTGCCCCACAACGAGTTCAAAGTGGACCTCACCGCGGACGTCACGGCCGCCGTCCTCACCGATCTCGCCGACCGCGCCCGCGACCCGGAGGTGACCCGATGAGGTCGATCGGAACTCCCCTCGAACGGCAGGACGCCAGGGCGAAAGTCACCGGGGCGGCCACCTACGCCTACGAACACCACGTCGACGGCGTGCTGTACGCGTGGCCGGTGACCTCGGCCGTCGGCAAGGGCCGGGTCGCCGGCATCGACGAGGCCTCGGCGACGACGGTGCCCGGCGTCGTCGCGGTCCTGCACCACGGCAACGCCGCCAAGCTGCACACCGGCTTCGATCTCGGGCCGGTACAGCAGGTGTCGGTGCCGGAACTGCTCCTGCTGCAGTCCGACGAGATCTCCTACCGCGGTCAGATCGTCGCCGCAGTCATCGCGACCTCCGCCGAAGCGGCCCGCGAAGGAGCCGAGGCGCTGGCCGTGCGTTACGAGGAACGACCGCACGACGCGGTGTTCCGGCCGGACGACCCGCGGGCCTACGTCCCGGACATGGTCGGCGACCTCGGCCCCGGTCACGTGGCCCGCGGCGACGCGGATGCCGAGCTGGAACGCGCCGAGGTCCGCGTCGACGTCGTGTACACCACTCCCGCCCAGCACGCGCATCCCATGGAACCGCACGCGACCATCGCGGCCTGGGCGGACGGCCGGCTGACCCTCTACAGCTCCGAACAGGGGCCGTCGAACACCAGCCAGACCTTCGCGTTCCTGTTCGGCATGGACCCCGCGGACGTCGAGGTCGTCTGCGACTACGTGGGCGGCGGCTTCGGTGCCAAGGCTTCGCCACGGCCACCGGCGATGGTCGCCGCGCTCGCCGCGCGGCTCGTGGACCGGCCGGTCAAAGTCGCGTGGAACCGGCCGCTGATGACCGCACACGAGACCTATCGGTCACCGACCATCCAGCGAATCGCCCTCGGCGCCGACCGTCAGGGCCGGCTGAGCGCCATCGTGCACGAGGCCCAGCACATGGCCTCCGCGCTGTCGGGCTACGTCGACCAGACCGCCAGCTCGGCGCGCATGATGTACGCCGCCGAGCACGCCCGCACCACCGCCACCGCCGTCCGGCTGGACGTGCCCTCGCCGGGCTGGATGCGGGGTCCCGGCGAGGTCCCGGGCATGTTCGGGCTCGAGTGCGCGATGGACGAACTGGCCGGCGAGCTGGGCCTCGACCCGATCGAGCTGCGGATCCGCAACGAACCATCCGTAGACCCCGCCGACGGCACGCCGTTCAGCAGCCGGAACCTCCTCGCCTGCCTGCGGACCGGCGCCGAACGGTTCGGCTGGGCGGACCGCGATCCCCGCCCCGGTGCCCGGCGCGAAGGACGGTGGCTGCGCGGAACCGGCGTGGCCGCTTCCCGCTATCCGGTGTTCACCGTGCCCTCCACCGCCCGGGCCACCGCCGAGAACGACGGGACGTTCACCTTCGCCATCGGCGCGGTCGACATCGGCACCGGAGCGCGCACGGTGCTCGCCCAGGTCGCCGCGGACGCCCTGGACGTCCCGGTCGAGCAGATCCGTCTCGTGCTCGGCCGTGCGTCGCTGAGCGTCGCCGCGTTCGCCGGCGCCTCCCTCGGCACGGCGTCGTGGAGCTGGGCGATCGACAAAGCCGCCCGGATGCTGCGGGAGCAGGGCGCGGCGCCCGGGCTGACGGTGCACGCCGACACCACCGAAGAAGTGAACGCGATGCGCCAGGTCAGCCGCAACGCCTACGGAGCCCAGTTCGCCGAAGTCGAGGTCGACACCGTCACCGGACAGGTGCGCGTCGAGCGGATGCTCGGCGTGTTCGCCGGCGGCCGCATCCTCAACCCGAGGACCGCGCGCTCCCAGCTGATCGGCGGCATGATCATGGGCATCGGCGGCGCCCTGATGGAGGCTGCCGAGCTGGACCCGGCGTTCGGCGACTTCGTCAACCACGACCTCGCCGGCTACCACTTCCCGGCCCACGCCGACGTCCGCGACATCGATGTGATCATGCTGTCCGAACAGGACAACGAGTTGAACCCGCTGGGCGGCAAGGGAATCGGCGAGATCGGCGTGGTCGGCGCCGCGGCCGCCATCGCGAACGCCGTCTTCCACGCGACGGGCAGACGCATCCGCGACCTGCCCATCAGGCTCGAGAGCCTGCGCCCGCCGGGTTCCCGGGCATTCCAGCAGCAACTGTGAGGAGCAAATCGATGAAGGTTCTCGTGACCGGCGCGTCGGGCACGGTCGGCGGGCTGGTGACGCGCCGGCTGTCCGAGGAAGGGGTCGCCGTGCGCGGTGTCGTGCGCCGGCCCGAAAGCGCCGCCGACCTCCGGCAACGGGAGCTGCCGGAGGTGGAGGCGGTCGCCGCCGACCTCGCCGAGGAGGCGGGCGTTCCCGAGCTGCTGGCGGGTGTCGACGCGGTGTTCCTGGTAACGGCCAACGTGCCCACGCAGCTGGCCCAGGAGCAGTCGGTGATCCGCGCGGCGGCCAAGGCCGGGGTGCGGCGGGTCGTCAAGATCAGTGTCGGCGGGGTGTCCCCGGACGCGCCACTGGCCCTCGCCCGCGTGCACTACGCGGCCGAGCAGGAGCTGACCGTCGTCGGTGTCCCCCACACGATCCTGCGGCCCGCGTTCTTCATGGACAACCTGCTGCAGTACATCCCGTGGATCGACCCCTCCGGGAGACTCGAGCTGCCCCTCGGGGACGGCGCCATGGGCATGATCGACGCCCGGGACATCGCCGACGTCGCCGTCGCCGAACTGCGGGCCTCGGCCGGCGGCGACCGCGATCTCGTGCTCACCGGCCCGGAAGACCTCACCACGGCCCAAGCGCTGGCCCGGATCGCCGACGTCGTCGGCCGGCCCCTGCGCCACGTCGACGGGATGAGGGAGAGCTTCCTGCGCCGTTACCTGGCGGACGGCAACTGGTCCGGCTACGCCGAGGACATGGCCACCCTCTACGACGGCGTCCTGCGTCACGGCTACGGCGCCGGAACCACCGCCACCGTCGAAGAAGTGACGGGCCACGCCCCGCGCACCGTCGACGACTTCGCCTTCGAACACGCCGGGAAGTTCAGCCGGTGAGGCGCACAGCGCGCACATGAGCCGTGTACAGGCGAGCGCCGACGACCCGCCAGATCAGGCGGGCCGGGGCGGGCATCTCGTGCAGGAACCAGCGGTGCTCCACCGGCGTGGCGTCTTCGAGCACGACACCCGCCAGCAGCATCCGGGACCGGAAGTCGCCGGGCAGGTTGCGCATGGCCGCCTTCTGCGGCTCCTTCCACTCCGCCACCGACAGCTGTTCGCGGATCAGCGGCAGCACCCGCTGCTCTTCGAGGTCCAAGTGTTCCCTCAGCGCGGTGGCCAGCTCCCGGAAGCGGGCGGCCAGGTGATCGCGCAGCCGCGCGGTCGCCGTGGCCGCCCACTCGGGCAGATCCGGTTCGACCGACGCGATGATCTTCGCGAGGGCCTCGTGCTGTTCTTCCATGGTGTCGATGAGGCTGTCGTCGAGGGTGAGCCGCTCGTGCAGCAACGGCCACAGGTACCGATCTTCGCTCTCGTGGTGCTCGTGCAGCATGGCGAGCATCAGGTCGGCGTGCTTCGCGACGGCCGATGCGGCGGCACGGTCGTCCGCGGGAACGGCGGCGATCACCGGGCCGAGCAGGTCCAGCTCGCGGCGAAGGGCTTTGTGGATCACTTTCATCTCTTCGGTGTCCGGCTTGTCCGCCGGGCTGTGCTGATCGATCCGCATGGTTCTGCTCCTCGGTGGGGGCCGCTTCCGCGGCCGGGGTCCTTCGGTACGGCCCGTCCTGTCCCGGCGTGCGCCGGGACAGGACGGGATCCTTCATTCGGCGGCGAGCGCCCGGGGCACGTCCTGACGCAGGGCGAGCAGGGCGGGAATGACCGTCGCGGGCACGATGAGCAGGGCCCCGCCCGCGGTCAGCACGGCGACCGCAGTGGTGGTCGCCGCGCTGACCGCGAGGCCCTGGCCGGTGCCCCAGGCGGCGGCCAGCAACGTCGTCGCCACGGCGGCGATCCCGAGCAGGCAGGCGGTGCCGACGTAGATCACCGCCTCGGCCGCCGCGGCGGCGGTCACCGTCGCCGGGCTGCCGCCGCCGGCCACGACCAGGGCGACTTCACGCTCACGGCTGCGGCTCGCCATGAACAGGGTGGCGGTCGCGCCCAGCAGCGACAGCAGGACCGGGCCGCCGAGCAGCAGCACGACCGCTCCGACGGGCATCGGACCAGGGTCTCCGGTCGCCCCGTGTGCCGCGTCACCGGCGGCGTACAAGCCTCCGGCCAGCGCGATGGCCAGCAGCAGCGGGTTGATCACCGCGGTGCTCCGGCCGAGGTGGCTGACGCTCGCGTTGCGCGCCAGGTACCAGGCGCTGGACCGGGATTCCGGGATCAGGGCGGTCCAACCCCGCACGAGCGCCGCCATGAACAGCGGACCCAGCGCCGTGAAGATCCCGGCCACGAGCGGGCCGACCAGCATCAGCGGTGCGCTCATCCGGCCGGGGTCCGTGCCGGGCAGCGTGCTGACGAGCCAAACCAGGACCGCCACCATGGCTCCGGCGGCCACCCAACGCTTCCGGCTCATGGTCACCGGAGGAGCGTCCGCCTCGCGCAGGGTCCGGATGACCGGCGTGTGGGCGGCCCGGCGGGCCCCGCGCGCACTGGCGGCCACGGCCAGCAGGACGACGAACACCACCACCGCGGCCGCCGAGACGAAGCCGAAGCTCGGCCGGAGCGACGAAAAGTCCGGGCTCGTCGCGAAACTGAAGCGGAACAACGGCCGCAGCACCGGCGCCGCCAGGAAACACCCGGCCGTGCCGCCGGTGAAGGCGAGCGTGGCCAGCTGGGCGTGGACGACCGTGCGGACGTGCGCGGGACGCAGGCCGACCAGCTGCCACAACGCGTAGGCGCGCTGGTGCAGCGTCACGGCCAAGGCAGTGACCGAGCCGAGCACGACGAGGGCGGCCGCCACGCTGAAGACGATCATCGTGCTGCTGATCCCGTAGAGCGCCAGCGCGACGTTCCCGCCAGTGACCAGCCCGGTCTCGATGTCGCAGGCCACGACGGCGCCGACGACGGCGGTGGCCGCCGTCACGAGCAGCACCCCCAGCCACACCCGGACGTTGTCGAGCAGGTCGGAGAAGATGAGACGCAGCATGTCAAGCCACCGCCGCACGAGCGTGGGTGAGCGCGTCGAGCACGTCCGCGGCGCTGGGCCGGAGCAACGTGCGGTGGATCATCCCGTCCCGCAGCACCAGCACCCGGTCCGCCCGGGCCGCGGCCTGCAGGTCGTGGGTCACCATGACGACGGACCGGCCGCCGTCGCTGACCTCGCGCAGCAGGTCGAGCACCTGGGTGCCCGCGTCGGTGTCGAGTGCGCCGGTGGGTTCGTCGGCGAAGACGATGTCCGGGCGCATGGCCAGCACCCGGGCGATGGCGACCCGCTGCTGCTGGCCACCGGAGAGCGCGGCCGGCTTGTACGACGCACGGTCGGCCAGCCCAACCTGGTGCAGCGCGCGGCTCACGTCCTCGGCACTGACGGCGCGCTTGGCCAGCCGCGCCGGCAGCGCCACGTTCTCCCAGGCCGTCAACGAGCGGATGAGGTTGTAGGACTGGAAAACGAAGCCGATGTGTTCGCGACGGACCGCGGCCTGCGCCCGCCGGCCAAGGCCGCTCAAGGACCGGCCCATCACGGTGACGTCCCCGGACGTCACCGGCTCCAGCCCGGACAGGCAGTACAGCAGCGTCGACTTGCCGGACCCGCTCGGCCCCACGATGGCCACGAACTCGCCGGGGAAGACGCCGAGGGAGATGCCGCGCAACACCGGCGTGGGCGTTTCGCCGCGGCCGTCGGCGAACTCCTTGGTGATGGTGTCCGCCTGCAGAAGGTATTCGCTCATTCGGGTTCCCCGCTTCGTTCGATCTTGACGGCTGAATGCTGCCCGGCCGGCACCGGCTCGCGCGTCTGTCCCAGGACCGACCGCAGGTCTGTCTTGCGGCATACCCGGCCGGGCGTTCGCCGCACGGAACCGCGTCTGCCCGGGAGGGCCTCGTGATCTTCCAGCTCAGCCGCGACCGGCTCACCTCGCTGCGGCGCCGGGCTCTCGACGGCGTCATCACGGTCCTGGTGTTCCTCACCGGCGCAGCACAGCTGCACCCGTGGGAACCCCGGCCCGGACCCGGCTATCCGGCGGCGCTGGTGCTGACCGCCGGTGCGCTGTCCATGCCGTGGCGCCGACGGCGACCCGCGAGCGTCTTCGCTCTCGCTGTCGCCGGGAGCACGCTGCAGCTGCTCACCGCAGGCCCCGAGGACAGCTCCGTCGACATCGGATTGCTCTTCGCCGGGTATGCCGTCGCCGCCTACGGGAGCGGGCCGGCGCGGGTGGTGTTGCCCGCCGCCGGGGTCGGTCCCCTGGCGTGGGCGGCGACGGACTGGCTGGGTGACTCCGCCGGCGGCTATTCGGTTCCCGCCGCGGTGGCCGTCGCCGCCCTGCCGATCTGGATCCCGTGGCTCCTCGGTGCGAACGTCGAAGCCCGGCGGCGCGCGTTGACTGCCCTGACGGAACGTGCCGCCCGGCTGGAGGCCGAGCGGCAACTGGAGGCCGTCCGGGCCGTGCTGGAGGAACGCGGACGCATCGCACGGGAGCTGCACGACATCGTCGCCCACCACGTGAGCGTCATGGGCGTGCAAGCCGGAGCCGCCCGCCTCGCCGTGCGCGCCGACCCGGAACGTGCGGAGACGGCGTTGCTCGGGGTGGAAGATGCCGCCAGGCAAGCGGTCGGCGAAATGCGTCGTATGCTGGGCGCCCTCAAGGCACCCGCCGCGGAGGTGCCCAATGACGGCCCTGTCGTCGGATCCGCGCCGTTGAGCCCACAGCCGGGTCTGGCCGATCTGCCGCGGCTCGCCGGGGACTTCACCAAGGTAGGACTGGATATCGAGATGTCGCTCGACTGGCGGCTCAATGCCGGCAATCCCGTGCCCGACGAAGCTCTCCAGCTATCGGCCTATCGCATTGTGGAACAGTCACTGACGAACGTGCTGGAGCACGCGGGTAGGGCATCGACCTCGGTAGCTGTGTCGGTGACGTCCACCGCGGTCGAGGTGACCGTGACCAACGCGCGCGCCGGCGGCGCGAAGAACTTGACTGGATCCGACCGCGCCACGCGCGGACACGGAACGACGGGGATGAGAGACAGGGTGAGAATGTTCGACGGCACGCTCAACGCGGGCGCCCTGCCCGACGGCGGTTATCGGGTCCACGCTCGGCTGCCGATGGAAGGCGGCCGATGATCCGCGTCGTCATCGCCGATGACCAGCCGTTGATGCGCGACGCCCTGCGTACCGTAATCGATCTTCAGGCCGACATGACCCTCGTCGGTGAAGCGGCCGATGGCCGCGAAGCCGTCACGAGGGTGCTCAGCGAGCATCCGGACGTCGCCGTCCTCGACATCCGCATGCCACGGCTTGATGGCATCGCCGCGACCAGCGAAGTCACCCGCAGCACGGACACCCGCGTCCTGATACTGACAACTTTCGAGGACGACGACTACGTCCACGCCGCGCTGAAAGCCGGCGCCTCCGGGTTCTTGCTGAAGAACTCGCCTCCCGAGGAGATTTTGAGCGCTATTCGCGTCATCGCCTCCGGGAACGGACTACTCGCTCCATCGGTCACGATGAAACTCATCAAGCAGGTCGCCGCAGCGGCTCCCACCCACGACCCGACCCTCATCGAAACGCTTGACACGTTGACTGCTCGCGAAACCGATGTCTTGCGGGACATAGCCCAGGGAATGTCCAACGCCGAGATCGGCAGGCATCTCTACATCGGTGAAGGCACCGTCAAGACCCACGTTTCGCGCATCCTCGTCAAGCTCGGCGCCCGCGACCGGGTCCAGGCGGTCGTCTTCGCCTACGAAAGCGGCCTCATCGCGCCAGGGAACCTCAGATGAACGTCGGTGGCAGCACGAGCCGCACCGGCTGGCTGACGTCCTTGGCTCGCAGCAGCTTCGACAGTCGGCATCGCGATGTTCGCATCGCGCCGCGGGGAACGCCCTGATCGCACCGACCGTCACCCGCCGGCTCATCGAGGAGTTCGCCGCGCGCCTCCAACCCGCCTCGCCCCCACGCAAGCTCAACGACGTCACCGGACGCGAACACGAGGTACTGGTCCTGGTAGCCCGCGGCCTGTCCAACCACGAGATCGCCACCCACCTGCACATCAGCCACGGCACCGCCAAAGCCCACGTCACCAACCTGCTCGACAAACTCGCCGCCCGCGACCGGGTCCAGCTCGTCATCACCGCCTACGAAGCCGGACTCATGACCCCGACCCCGTGACAGCCGGATCTTCGCTGTTCCTCGGTCCCGTTGGCCTCACTTGAGATGAGCGGCACGGGTCCGGCGGGAGCGGCGCGGCGACAGGCCCACAATCGCCCCGTGAGTTCGATCATCGAGTTCTTCGTCGCTCCGGACGACACCGCCGCGGCCGGTGTCGCGGAGCGCGGAGCCGGCACCAACGACAACTACGAGACTGCGCCGGCCCCGTGGTTGTCGCACACCATCGGTAGATGCGAGAATGGAGAAACCCATGCGCAGTAAGGGGAAGGACAATCCACTGCCGCTCATCCACGCCGCCGTAGTGGCCGTCAGTGTCTTCTCGATCGCCGCGGTCGTCCAGCACGACATCGCGAACGGCGCGGCAGGCTCGCCCGAGTCCGTCATCCACGCCACGGTTCCCGGCACACAAATCGGCGTTCTGCTGCCGGGTGAAACCGCGTACGTCACCCTCACCCTGACGAACCCGCACGCCAACATGAAGGCCGAAGTACAGCCCCTCTCCGCCGGCGACATCGTCATCGACACCCTCGCGAACCCCGCCGACAAGCCCTACTGCCACGACCAGATCGAACTGTCCACCGTCGGCGCGGACCCCCACCAGCCCACCCTCGCGAAGCACGAGGCCAACCACAAAATGATTGATGCCGTGAAGCTCAAAGCCGACACCGACGTACGCTGCCAGGGCATGACCTACCACACCACATGGTTCGTCCACTTCAAGGCCGTCCACTAAACGTGGTGTTGTTGCCGGGTCTGTCCGCTGCTCGGCGCGGCGGTCCGCCGGAGCCGGGCGGCCACGGGCTGGCCGGCAGCGGCAACACCTTCGGTGTGCCGGTGATGTTGCCGCTGCCTTCCAGTGCTACTGGCCTTCAGTGCCGCTGCTGCCGTTGGTCAGAGGCAGACGAGGATGCCGCCGCCGGCCGCGCCATTGGCGCCGTTGACACCGTTGATGCCGTTGACGAGGGCGATGACGTCCGTGCCGCCACCGCCGGTGGCGGTCCCGGAGTTACCGACACCGCCGGCACCCAAAGTGCCGCCGGAGCCGCCGGGGCCGCCCGCACCGGGGAGGCAGCCGTTGCCGCCGTTTCCTCCTGCGCCGCCGTTACCACCCTTGCCACCGGTCACGGTGAGGGTGTCGTCGCCGAGCCCGCCGTTGACGGTCCCGTTGTTACCGACACCGCCTGCGCCGCCCGCACCACCGGCTCCGCCGGCGCCACCGGGCTCGCCGAGGCCGTTGCCGTTGCCGCCCTTGCCACCAGTCCCGGCGTTGCCGCCGGCCCCGCCGGTGACTTTGATCGTGTCAACGCCGCCACCGCCGGTGACTGTGCCGGAGCTACCGAGACCCCCGGCACCGCCGACGCCGCCTTTACCGCCTGTGCCGCCGCCGTGCCCCGCGCCGGAGTTCCCGCCGTTACCGCCTGCGGCACCGAGGCCGCCCAGGACGGTGATGTTGTTCGTGTCGGCATCGCCGGTGATGCTCCCGGAGTTACCGATCCCACCGACGGCACCTGCGCCACCGACGCCGCCTACGCCACCCGTACCGGCGGAGGGGCCACTGTTGCCGCCGTTACCGCCGGTGTTGCCAAGGCCACCGGCGCCGCCGGTGACGGTGATGGTGTCGTTACCGGCACCGCCGTGGATGGTTCCCGCGCTGGCGATACCGCCGGCGCCCCCGGCACCGCCGACACCACCTGCTCCACCTGCGCCACCGAGGACTCCGTTACCGCCTCCTCCGCCGAGACCGCCCGCGCCGCCTGCGCCACCGATGACGGTGATGCCGTCCACGCCGTCACCGCCGTCGATGATCCCGGCGGTGGTGACGCCGATACCGCCGACGCCACCGGCCGCGCCGGCCCCACCGGCGAAACCGGCCGGGTGTGTGCTGGTGCCGTTGGCGCCGGCACCGCCCGCGGTGCCGATGGAGCCTGCGGTGCCGGTAACGAGAATCGTGTCGTTGCCGCCGACGGCGAGGATGCTGCCGGCAACGGGGGCGCCGGTGATGGTGATGCTGTCGTTGAGAGGGGTGCCGGTGAGAGTTTGACCGCCGGGAATGCCGGCGGTGCACACGATGTTGTCCCCGGACCCGTTGGGGGTTCGGGTGCACCCGACCGGATCAGCGTTGGCTATGCCAGGGGCCAGCAAAGTCAACCCTGTTGCGAGACCCAAACCGGTCAGGCCCCGACAGACCCGTCCGGCCGTGGTGATACGTGCTGTCGGTCTCATGCTCAATCTCCACTCGTGGCGTGGATCCGGGCTGTTGCCACGGTTCCGAGTGGGTTGATGACCAGGGTCCGGGATCACTACCCCGGGCCACAGCGTTCACCCCCTCAGCCCGGTTGGCAAGACGATGGGTGGCCAGTCACCCCCATGCGAGTGGGTTTCCTTGTATGGAGTGAATACGGGGTTGAGCTGCCCAAACTTCGGCTGACACCGGGGGCCGGCAGGTTTAGGCCGTTGGTGCGGTCGTATAGATGGTCCCAAACTCGACCGGGGTGAGCTTGCCCAGGCGACGCTCACGGTGGTACTTCGTCTCGATCCAGGACACGATCGCCAGTATCAGCTCTTCGCGGGTGCGCCAGCGACGCGTGTCCAGGAAGTTCCTTTGCAGTACGGAAAGGAATGATTCCCTTTGCGGCGTTGTCACCGCACGCGCCGACCCGGCCCATCGGCCCGGTCAGCCCGTAACAGACGCCGGTACGCTGCTGACCGAAACTGGCGCCGCGACCGCGAGTGAAGCTCGCATGTGAGAACCGATCGAATACCGACGATCTTGTCGGTCTGCCGGGAGATACCCAGTACCCAGCACGTCACCGCGACCGGCAAGAGCAGATTGCGGACAGCTTGCGTCACCCAGGCATGGGTGGGGTGCGCGGTGGACGGCGGCGAGGATGCACTGGCGCCCGGTAAGGGTGACGGACTCGACGAAATCCATCGCCGGGATCGCCTCAGCCTAGGACCGCAGGAAGTCAGCCCACCCACACAGTGGAGGCAGCGACCCTGATACCAAGCAGGGCGAGTTCGCCATGGATGCGCCGGTAGCCCCACGAGCGGTTCTCGGCCGCCAGCCTGAGAACGAGACGACGGATCGAGGTAAGAGTACAAGGACGCCCAGGCCTCGATTCACGCGGGCATGACGATGTTTCACCAGGTCACGATGCCACCGCAGCACCGTTTCCGGACTGTGGCATCGTCGAGGGTCTTCGCGGCCTTGGACACCTACATGTGGCGACTCACTTACAAGTGGCATGTCACCACCACCCCGACAAGCCGAAGTCCTGGGTCATCACCCGATACTTCGGCCGGTATCACAAACCCAGGCAGGACCGCTGGGTGTTCGGCGACCGCGACAGCGGCGCCTACCTGCCCAAGTTCGCCTGGACCAAGATCGTCCGGCACCGGTTGGTCCGCAGCGAGGCGTCGCCGGACGACCCCGCTCACGCCGACTACTGGGCCGACCGGCGACGCAAGCGCACACCTCCACTCGATCGCAGCACCCTTTTCCTGCTACGCAAGCAGAAAGGACGCTGCCCGATATGCGGGGACCTGCTCCTGCACGCCGACCGCGAGCCACAAAGTCCCCGTGAATGGGAACAGTGGCACCGCACCACTCGCAAGGCGATCACCAGACAACACATCATCGCCCACGGGACACAGGCGCCGACAAGGAACCAGCAACTCTGTACTCCTGAATCGCCCACAGGGGCTTGCTTGAGCCGTGTGCATCGACCCGCCTACCCGGCGACCCGTCCTCCTCGTCGTCAGCTCGTCTCCGCGTCTTCCAGCGTGGGGATCACCGGCGACAAGAAGTGGTCCACGTGTTCGGTGACCACGCCTCGGACCAGCCGGAAGACACGGAAGCTCTGCTGATGCTCGGGGTCTCCGTCGTCGAGGACGTACAGCAGGCCGTATGACCCGGGGGCGAGCCGGCCGACCTTGGCGAACAAGCCGACCACAGCCGCTCCGTGCGAACCGCCGCGATTCGTCCACCAGGGTGTGGATCTCGCCGAGCCGCAGGGACGGCTCGTCGTCGAGGGCTTCGGCGGTCGAGCGAAGCGTGATCCACCCGTGGTACTCGAACATGGCAAGAGTCTAAGAGGTGGACATTCCCCTCCTCGACCGGATTTTCGCGTCCTTGAGATCGGCGCCTCGACTGTGGTTGACTCGTGAGCCGGCGCCGGACCGACGAGAATGCCGGGCGCGTCGCGCGGGGAGGGCAAACGAAAGACGTCGACTTCCGGGTGTTGGGGCCACTCGAGCTGCGCGTGGGCGGCGAACGGGTCAACCTCGGCCCGCGAAAGCAGCAGAGTGTGCTCGCCGTGCTCCTGTTCTCGGTCGGCCGGCTCGTGTCGGTGGAGACGCTCATCGACCGCGTCTGGGGTGACGCTCCACCGGACAACGTCCGGAACACGCTCTACAGCTACATCGCCCGGCTTCGCGGACTGCTGCGGCGCCACGTCCCCGATTTCGGCGATTCGGTGCCGCTGCGCCGGACCACCGGCGGATACCTTTTCGACGTCCCCTCGGCGGCAATCGATTACCAACGGTTTCGGCATCTGCTGAACCAAGCGCGCGATTCGGCCATCGATGACGAAACCCGAAGATCATTGCTTCGGGAAGCGCTCCAGGAATGGCACGGGACGCCGCTGGACGGCCTCACCGGAGAATGGGTGGACGGCGTCCGCCGCCGGCTCGAGCAGTACCGGATAACCGCCGCGGCGGAATGGGCCGAGCTCGAGTCGCGGCTCGGCGACGCCGGCCGCGTCATCGACCGGCTGAGCGAGCTGCTGTCCGAATACCCGCTCGCCGAGGCCCTCGTCGGCCGGCTCGTCCGCGCCCTCCACGACACCGGGCGCAGCGCCGAGGCGCTGGAAACCTACGCCGCCGCCCGCCGGCGGATCGTGAGTGAGCTCGGTACGGAACCGAGCGCGCCCCTCCGCGCACTCCACCAGGACATCCTGCGGACGACAGGAACGCCGGACGCGTCGCGGCCGGGCGAGCCGCACTGGCACGGCCCGCGCCCGCATCTCGGCACGCTGATCGGCCGCGACGACGACCAGCGCGCGCTGGTCCGGCTGCTCGGACAGCGCCGGCTCGTCACGGTCACCGGAGTGGGCGGCTGCGGGAAGACGGCGCTGGCTCTCGTCGTCGCGCAGACCGTCGCGCGAGCTCGCCGGCTGGCTGCCGTCGTGCTGTCCCTCGCGGCCGTCACCTCGGCCCGCCAGATCATCCACCTGGCGCGGGCGACACTCGGCGGCGACGCCGGCGACGCGGGCGACGACTCCCTCGTCACCGTCGAGCGCCTGCTCGCGGACCGGCCGACCATCCTGGTGCTCGACAACTGCGAGCACGTCGCCGCCGAGGTCGCCGAGCTCGTGGTGCACTTGCTCGGCAACTGCGCCGAGCTGACCGTGCTCACCACCTCACGGCAGCCGCTGAGCGTCTCCGGCGAGGCGCTCTTCGCCCTCGAACCCTTGGCCGTCCCCCCGCGCGGTCGCCCGGCGGACCGCGGCGACGCGGCGATCGCGCTGTTCGTCGAACGGGTGGCTAGTTCGGCGCCGTCGGTCGTCGTCACCGACGACGACCTGGAGTACATCGCGGAGATCTGCCGCAGGCTCGACGGCTTGCCGCTCGCGCTGGAACTCGTGGCGGCGCGGGCACGGACCTTCGCCTTCGACGACCTGGTGAACCGGCTCGGGCACAACATGACCCTGCTCTTCCGGACGACCACGAGCAGCGGCTCCCGGCACCGGACCCTGGAGGCGACGCTCGACTGGTCGTTCCAGCTGCTGTCCGAGCCGCAACGACGGCTCTTCGTCCGGCTGTCGGCGTTCGCCTCGGGCTTCACGGCGAACGACGCGGAAGCGGTGTGCGGTTTCCCGCCGCTGGACGAGGACCTGACCGCCGCGACCCTCGCCGCGCTGGTCGACCGCTCGCTCATCCAGCCCTACGCGCACGGCCAGGTGCGCCGGTACCGCATGCTCGAGGTCATCAGGAACTTCGCGGCCGAGCGGCTGCAAGCGCTCGACGAGCAGGACGTGGTCCGGAGCCGGCACCTCGAGCACGTCCTGGCCTTGGCACAGCACGTGGATCAGCTGCCGCACTACCACCACCGGGTGGCCGAGCTGCGATCGCTCGAAGCCGACGCCGCGAACCTGCGCCAGTGCCTCGAGTTCGGTCTCCGCACGGCGCGTTCGCTCGACGCCGCGGAGATCGTGGCCCGTCTGTTCGAGTTCTGGCTGGTGAACGACGGCTACCTCGACGAGGGCCGGGACTGGCTGAAGCGGACGCTTTCGGTCCCCGGCCTCGGTGAACGGCCCGAAGTGCACGCGCTGCTGCGGTTCCACGAGGCGCTGGTCGCCAAGCTGGTGGACGACGAACTCCGCGGTCTCGAGCTGCTTCGCCGGGTGGCCGGAGAACTGGCGCGCCATCGCCCACGCGAATTCGTGGAAGCCTCCGCGGCCATGCTCTCCGCGAAGCTGGCCGTCCTCGATCCCTCGGTGCTGGACGAGGTGGAACCGACGCTCGCGCGGGCCTTGCGTTCCGCCGAACACGACGACGTCCTCACCGTGTGCAACGCGGCCACCTCGGTGCTGCTCACGTGGGGCCGGTACGGCCGCGCGCTCGCGATCAGCCTCGAGTACGACAGCCGGGGCGTCGAGCCGGGCGCGTCGTCGCTCGCCGCGTTGCTGACCGTACGGGCGGAAGCGGCGCTCGGGCACGGTGACTTCGTCATCGCGGCCGAGGCGGTGACCCGGCTCCAGACCCTGGTCGGGGACGTGGCGCACGCCGCGGAACAGGACAGCCCGCGCCGCGTGATCGGCCTGTACCACCTGGTCGTCGGGCGCGTGGACCTCGCCCGCCGCTTTCTCGACGACACCTGGGTCCTGCTGACGGCCACCCATCCTCGGGTGACCCCGCGGTTCACGATGGTGCGGATCCTCCTCGCGGAGGCCCAACGGCGGTGCGGCGACCCGCAGGCCGCGCTGCGGACCCTGTGCGGTGGCCTGGAGCTGGCGACCGGCCGGTCGCAGTTCCGCTTCAGCCTTTCCGGCGTCCTCGAAGCCGCGCTGCTGGCCGCCGACCTCGGCGATGCGGCAGGTAGCAGGGAACTGGTCCGGCGCTGGGACACGCTCCGCCGCGAGCTCGGCTTGCCCGTCCCGATCTGCTTCGCGGGCGTGGCCGGCACGCTCGGGCTCGATCCCGGCCCACCGGCCGGCCACGTCTGGCGATGGCGGCCGGACGCCATCCACGCCTGTGTGGCCGGCGCCAGGTCCTGGTGTGAACGAACACTGCCGGCGGCCCCGCGGCCCGATAGGAGCGCGCGCTGAGAGTGCTCGGCCGCCGTCATGTTCCTTCAAGGTTTGTGCACCGCCGGGCGGCCATCATGGGCCGACGTGCCGGAATCCGGGGAGGCGATTCCGGCATCGACACCCCGGGGGAGCCGTGGAGCTGCGGATGGTGTTCGACCGGCAGGATCTGCAACGGGTGCGGCTGGCCACGGCCGCGGATCCGATGTGGGAGCTGGCCCTCGGGGTCCACAAGACCCGGCTGTCGCGGCTGCCCGCGTCGCTGGCCGGCTGGCGGCAGGAGTGTGACCGGCGGCTCGCCGGGGCGAGCCGGGGCATCGACGCGGTGGCGCTGGTGCGGGATCTGGTCCCGGGACGAGGCGCGTTCCCCGACTTCCTCACCCCGCCGGGACCGGTGACCGAGGTCGGCGCGGGTTGCGAGGCCGTGCTCTGCACGCCGCGGTCCCGGGTTCGCGCCGACCTGGCCACGGTGTTCGCCGACCGTCCGGTGCCGGGGTGGGTCCGCTCGCTCGCCCAGGACGACCAGGCGATGAGGCGGGAGCTGGTGCGGGCGCTTCGCGACGCGGACGATCTGCTGATCGCTCCGTACTGGGCGCGGATCCGCGAGCTGGTCGCGACCGACCACGCCGCGCGCGCACAGGAGCTGGCCACGCACGGCGTGCACGCGTTGCTGGCGAACCTGCCCGGAGTCCTGGGCTGGGACGGGCGAGTGCTGCGCACCAGCTACCCGGTGAACCGCGTGGTGCACCTGCGTGGCCGTGGGCTGAGTTTGCAGGGGTCCTACTTCTGCCAGGGCAGCCCGGTCACGTGGCTCGACCCGGAGCTGCCACCGGTGCTGGTGTTCCAGGCGCTCGGTCACGCCGCCGGCCCGGACGTCCTCGTCTCGGAACACCTGGTGGCGTTGCTCGGCCGCACGCGAGCGGAATGCCTGCGCGCGCTGCTCGCGCCCCACACCACGACGGAGCTCGCTGCGCACCTCGGCACGTCCATCGGCACGGCGAGCAAGCAGGCCACCGTGCTGCGCGAGACGGGCCTGGTCACGAGCGAGCGACGAGGCACGGTCGTGCTGCACAGCACGACGTCCCTGGGTCTTGCGTTGCTGGTCGGGGAAAACGCCGGCCGGTGACCTCATCGGCCCGCGGCGGCCACCTGGTCGAGGCAGCCGGCCAAGCCGTCGAGGGAACTGTGCGAACGCACCGCCGACCGGACCCACCGCACCTGCTTCAGGGCGGCGTACTGCCGCCGGACCAGCGCTTCGGAGGCGACCGGATCCGTTGCCGACACCACCAGGCACATGCGGTCGGTGCCGGAAACCACGGGGCGCGGCGGCGTCTCGCTGCCGCATGGCCGGTGTGCCGCGGCCAGCACCGTGCCGACCGCGACCGTGAGGAGGTCGCCGGCCGGTGCCGCGCTGCCCGGCCAGGGCGCGGCCACCCGGCACATCTCGTCCAGATAGGCCAGGAAGCCCGCCGAGAGGTCGCCGTCGCCGTAGGTCTGCCACAACTGGCCGGCGAGGGTGTGGGCGAGTGCCGGCGCATCCCCGTGTGTGAGGTGCGGCAGGAGGTCAGCCGCTTGACGATCGTCGAGGTACCCGAGTTCGACCAACGCGGAGAGCAGGTCGAACCGCCCGGCGTTGTCGCTGTTCGCGGTCACCGCGGTCCCGTTTCCGGACTCGAGCACGATCGCCGCGGTCCTTTGCGCCCTCGAATCGATCACCTCCGTCCCGGTGGCGCCGACGGGGAACGGTCTGACCAGGACGCTCCAGGCAGGCCGCGGATCGGTGAGGTAGGAGAGGCGGACCGAGCCGAAGGACATGCCGACGAACCCGTCGAGCCGGAGCCGCTCCTGGCGGAGGACAGCTCGTATCGCGCGGTCGAAGCCGGCCGGCTCGAAACCCCACTCACCGCTGGGACTCAGCCGGCACGAGTACCGGACATCCACTGCATGGCTCGCGTACGGTCCCACCTCGCGGACGTCGTGGTAGTACCGGCGCAACGCCGTCCGGCACGCGGGGGACGGTGTCCGGCGAACCCACGGTTCTTCCAGCGCGAGCAGGTTGGCACCGTCGGCGAGCCGAGGGAAGGCGTCCCGGAAGGCCTGCAGCCTGCCGTTGCCGGCCAGCACGGCTAGCCCCGGCCCACCGAAGTCCACCAGAACCGTCCTGGTGGTGGACCGGGGCGCGCGGAGCAGAGCGTAACGCCACTGCTGTCCACCGGTGCCGATGCTCGCGCAGGTTCCTCTGACGACCGGGGCGTCACAAGCCGTGACGGGTGCGGGCGAGGGGGACGCCTGCTCGGTGCAGCCGGCGACGGCCGGCGCACAGAAGAGGACCGCGGCGACGATCAGGCGGGCGCTCGCCGTCCAGGACGACGGCGCCCGCCGATCACGGGTGGCGATACTCACCAGCCGCTTTCCCGCCACGTCAGGTACTGCGAGTGCCACGCCCCGACCAGGCAGTCGGAGTCCTCGCAGTGCTGCACTTCAGCCCACACGTAGTCCGCGTAGACCGGGACCACGGTGCTGTTCGCCGCGTGCAACCCCAGCCCGAAGTCGAGGAACAGCTGGGACGAGGTCGACCCGTCCCAGTCGACGCCCATCGACTTCGCCGTCGCGTTCGCCAGCGACGTCCGGGTCTCGCACTGGTGGACCGGAACCGACAGTCCGACCGACCCGAGCGTGAGACTGAAGTTCAGCACCTCGGAGCAGCTCTTGCCGCCGCCGAGCGGTGTCCACGTGGAGATCCGGTTGACCTTGGACTCCTGCCCGGCCCACGGACGGGACCGAATCGTGAAGTCGACGGTCCTCGCGTGGTCGAGCAGGGTGTCGCTCGGGTTCCCCTGCAAGAACTCGGCCCACCGGTTGTAGATCCACTGGTCCGTGCCGTGCTCCGCCCACTTCTGGAAGCAGGTCGTCGTTTTGTGGTCCCTGTTGGCCGCGTAGTCCGGCACGAAGAAGATGGTCCGGCAGCCGTCGCTGTACAGGTACATGTTGCCGGCCGGGTTGATGCCCGGGGAGTACCCGAACCCGTTGCCGTGGGCAGCCGGCTCGGACGCCCCGGTCTCGGTGAAGGCCGCCGCGAGCCCTTCGTCCACCGTGCTGCCATCCGCCCGGGCCGCCCGGAACACGTCCAGCCGCGCCGGCGCGGAGCCGCGCTCCCAGACCAGGCCGATCTTGCCGCCGGACAACGGGTTGTCGACGAGCGCGACGCTGACGTCGCTCTCCGGAAGAAGGCGGTTGTCCGCCGCTTGCTCCTGGACGTGCTGGTCGACTGCCTTGCGCGCCACGGGGTCCAGCCTCGCTGTGTCCGCACCGGACCGTGTTGCGTGGCTGACCGCGGTCAGGTCGACGCTCGCCGTCTGCGACGTGATGGCCGGCTCGGACATCGCTGCCGCCGGCGTCGTCAGCGAGCCGGCCAGGGTCAGCACCCCGGTCACGAGCAGAATCCTTTTCCGGACACCGATCCTCGATCTTGTCATCGAACCTCCCTTGACTGGGCGTGCGGAGTGTCCGGACCGAGCCTGCAACGGAGGCGACCGAGCGGAAACACCTTTTCTTCCCAGAGAAAACGATCTTCTCCGGCCGCGTCCACATTGCACCGATTTCCTCTCACCGCAAATGCCTCGACGCGCCCCGGGCGAATTGTCAGCCTGGCCTTTCCGACCCGAGGAGGATGAATGCGTTTCTCTCGAAGTCTGGTGGCGGGCGGTGTCACCGTCCTGTGTCTGTCGGCCCTGGCGGCACCGGCACTCGCGGAGCCGGTCGCCGACGCCGGTCATGCGATCAAGTACAGCTGCACCATCGATTCGGTGACCCATGTCCAGCAGAGCACGAACTGGCTGCGCGTGCACACCTCCCCCGGCGTCAGCACCCCCGCCGTCGGTCAGCTCCCCGGGGGTGCGCGGTTCGATTTCTGCAGCAGCTCGGGAACGACGACCGGTGGGCACTACTGGGTGTACGGGTTCGGCTACAACGGATCAACGAGACTGATGGGCTGGGTGGCAGGCGAGTACCTGGTCTGGCCGTAGACACCGGCGGAGAGGAAAACCCATGCGAATGACGAAAGCAATCGCGGTCCTGGCCGCTTTGCTGACCTCGCTGATCGTCAGCACACCGGCACAGGCTTCGCCCGACGACTGGTGCGGCGGCGCGTGCGACAACGAGAACCCCAACACCTTCGTGGTGCACCCGCCGGGCGGCCCGGCCAACTGGTACAAGTGTTCCGGCGACGCGCGGACGGTGGACGCGATCGGCCCTAACGAGAACGCCGATCTGGCGTTCTGGGGAGTGACAATCCAGCTGCGGTACAGCCCGAAGTGCCGGACCGTCTGGGCGAGGGCGTTCGGCCTCCAGCGCAGTGACACGTTGTGGGTCAAGCGAAACCCGAACACGTCCTATCAGGACAGTTCGTTCGACGTGGAGTACCCCTACAACAGCGACTACCTCAACGGGGCGAATTCCATGTGGTCGAGGATGCTCGACGACGCCGACCAGCGGTCCGTGGCCTGCTTCACCCCACGCGCCCACGGTACCGCGCACCACATCTGCACCCGCAACCCGTACTGACCCGCTCCGCCGAACCGGTCCCGGCCACAGGTCGGCCCCCGCTCGCGCCGGACGCAGGGGGCCGGCCCTGTCGGCAACAACCGAATTGCCCGTATCCGGGCGCGGGGGAACCATTGCACGCATGGCACAGAACGCGACACCGACGGCGCAGGAGTGCGTCTTCTGCGCCGTTGCGCGCTCACGTACGGGCTGCGAGGGAATCAACGTCCTCCTCTGCGACGGCGAAGCCGCCTTCCAGACGGTCTTCCACTTCCACCTTCACGTCATCCCCCGCTACGCGGGCGACGGCTGGACCATCCAGGCCGTCCCGCCGGAACGCGAGAGATCGCTCCTCGACAGCGACGCGCAAGCGATCAAAGACGCCATCGCGTCGGCGGACTGACGGGCAATCTCCGCTGTCTATGCCACTGATCGACCGTTGCGACGTCCTCACATGCCGAGATGCGGATGCCTCAGCCCGGTGGGAGAGCACGGCGGACATGGTGGCGACCAGATCGACAGTTGCCGGGCCAGCGCCGTGCAAGCAGCGGTCGGTCACATGTGTTGTCAGGAAGTCCGGCGGGCCGGAGCATCGACTGAGCGCCCGAGGTGGGCCATGAGCCAGGCGGTGGGCGTCGAGTGTGTGGGCGCGGTTCGGGCCGGCCCGAACCCACCCGGTCGCCGCAGCATGCCCTCGGGCACCGACTCCACCAGCCCGCGGCAGAACACCAGCAGTTGCTCAGGCAGCTCGACCAGCCGACCCTGGGAGCGGTACACGTCCCAGCTGTGCAGGGCCAGGTCCGAGACGGGGTAGATCAGTGCTCGCCGCAGTGGGACTTCACCCTCCGGAGACACCCGCGGTGCCTCCAGGTCGGCACCGGGTAAGGCGTCCCGCAACCGCGCGGCCAGCTCGCGAAGTCGAGCGGTTGGGTCCTCGGATACCCACTTCGCCGGTTCGGAGGGACCCCGCCAGATCTCTCCGTTCTCGACAAGCGTCACGATTTTCGTCGCGCTTCCGGTGGCGTGCGCCACCAGGTCGCGCACGCTCCAGCCCTCGAGATTGGACGCCTGATCCCAGCTTGCCGGCGCTGTCTGCTCTACCGCCTCGATGAACAGGCCCATTGCCTCGGTGGCCATCCTGCCGATCCCCGCTGTCGCGTCATTCATGACCACACCGTAAGGCCGACCCCCGACAATTTCGTCAGCAGCGGAACCGGCAGGCCCTGCGTCGCCCAGCCCTGACACCACGCCCCAAGTAAGACCACACTCATATTCACGGGGGCCGAACGCACGGACATGCCGATGTGCGTACTTGAGTGGCTCGTCGTGCATGCCACTGTCGGTGTTGCGGTTGGATCGACATCATGGCTGCACTTCCGATCCGTGATCGCAGGGGCAACGCCCTGGTCGACTTTCGCTTCGCCACAGAGCAGGAGCCGGCATGTCTGGTCGAGCAGGTAACTGTGTCCGCGTCGCTGGTGGTTGTCGGCCACGCGGACACCGTCCTGATGATCTTCGACAGCTGGCGGAAGCAGTGGGAGCTTCCTGGAGGAACGCGAGAGCCAGGCGAGACCACGCGTGAAGGAGCCGTGCGGGAGTTGCGCGAGGAGACCGGCATCCATGTGCCGGACCTGACCTTCGTTGCCGTGGCCGAGTTCGATCTCACGAAGCCGGAGCGCCGGGAACTGCTTACTGTCTATCGAGTTCACCTTGAGGTCGTACCGCGGCTGACTGTGAACGACGAAGCGCTGGACTTCCGCTGGTGGCCGCCATCGGAACCGGTGAGCGAGGACATGAGCCCGCTGGACGCGGAGATCGCGAAGCTCGTGGTCGGTTCTTCGGCGACCTGAGAACTGGCCGTGTTCTTCTGCCGCCCTTGCAAGCGGATCGATATCCGCTCCCCTTCATGTCAAGAGGTGGCTCCGGCGAGGGTAGGCTGGTGGGTGGCAGGTTCGGGTTGTGGCTTGTCCGAAGGGCCGGCGTCAGACCGGTCACGCTTGCTTCCATCGAGGTCTTGCCCGCGGCTTTCTTGCCGTCGAAATAGACGCGGCCGGCGGTGGGATTACGGAGCTGGACGACTCCCATGATGTGCAGCGTGCGGTTGATTCTGCGGTTACCGGCGCGGGACAAGCGGTGCCGTTGCTGTTCGCCGGAGGAGGCGTCCAACGGCGCGGTGCCGTTCCAGGACGCGAACCGGTGGATGTCACCGACGTCGGCCAGCAACCGCGCGGCACCGGACGGGCCGAGACCGGGCAGATCCAGCAGCGTGGATCCGCGGGCGATCACCAGCTCACGAAGATCCTTGTCCGCGACCTTGATCTTCTTGTCGATGGTCTCGAGTTCGGTGATCAACTTGATCGTAGGCGAGGAGATGCTGGGCGACGGCGCCGCCGATGTCATGCCCTGCCACGGCCATCGGCCCGGAGATCTTCATCGCGGACACGAATCGCACCACCCATCTCGCAAGGGCCGGGACCGTGGCCGCGGGCACTGGTGGCTATCGTGCATTGGTAGGTAGGCGGCACGAGATCAGGGGGACGACATGACTCTTCGATTGTGGCGCGAGTCGTGGCCACGAGCGGGCCAGGCCATTACTCGCGTCGTCTGCCTGGAGATCGACCTCGCCGATCAGATCTCGTCCACACCCACGTATGCGCTCAGCTACCGGCAGGCTCTCCCGCAGCCGTACACCGACGACCTTCTGCGCCACGCCCAGTACTACTCCGTCTTCGGGCGCCAGGCGCCGGCGCATCGGTCCGTGTTGTTGTTCGTCGGCGGTCGCGGTCAGGAGGACGCCACGCATGAGGTTCGGTGGCACGGGACCGCTCTCGTCGACCGCGACCGGGCGGACTACCAGCTGCTCAAGACCGCCGCCGAACGCCGTGCTCTCGTCGCGGAGCCGGACGGGCGGGTCACGTTGTGCCCGGACGCCGTTCTCGACGATCATGACGCGACACTTGCGTGTCTGGAGAGACTGGACCGAGACGGCCGGCTCGTGTTCTACCCAGCCGGCAAGAGCGACCTGCGCCTGGGCCCCAAGACGGCTCGACAGCCCGTCGACCTGGTCGTCCCGATCAACCCCATGAGTACGTTGCTGTCGCGGGAGGCGGTCACCGCCACGGCCGGTTTCAACGGCAGCTATTTCGTCATCGTGGAGGAGGAGTTCGTCTCGGATCCGTTCTCGTTCGCGATGGACCCGATCGGCCTCGTGATCACCGATGAGGTGGTGGTGAACCCGCCGATCTACCGGCGTCCAGCCTTCCTCGTGACCAGGGAGACGTACGGCAATGAGAATGACGACCTTCTCTACCGCGGCGGCACGCGCCGTGCGCTGATCCGCACGATCGGTCCCGAGAACTGGTCAGCCACACTCCCGGGCGGAGTGGTGGTGGCCGGCCGATCCGTCCGGCTGCCGGGTGCGGTGCCCATGGCCGTCAACCCTGCGGAGGACAGTGCGGAGTGTTCAGTGTGGACACCTGCCGCACGGGCGGCGGGTACATTCGCCACGCCGCGTGATGACGACAGGGTGGACTTCGTTGTGGTGGGCGAGACCGTCGTGGGTCTGCAGGAGGGCGGCGGCACCCACATCCCCATGAACGCCGCCGTGATCGGACTGCGGAAGCGTTACGCGTCCACGGTTGTCACGGCGATTCGGGGTGGCGACCGGGTCGTCGAACACCACGTGGACTGCGGTCCTGATGCCGGGCGGCCGGTGCACGGCACCCAGGGCTGGGTGCCGTTGGTGCGGGACGGCCAACCGTGCGACCCCCTGGTCGAGCTGGCTGGTCTCGACTTCGCCGGCCACGAGCACGGCAGCGAGGACTGCACCATCCCGCCTGTGTTCCTGCCCGACCGGTACGTCGTGGAGGAGAACCACGCACACCTCGCGATCGGTTTGACCGGTGACGGGAGGATGTACGTCCTCCACGCCGAGGGGTGCGAGGTGCGCACTTACCGCGAAGGCCGGGACAGCCAGGGGGCCAGTCCCATCGAGTTGCGGGATCGTCTCCTGGCTCTGGGTTGTGTCGAGGCGATCGCGATGGACGGTGGTGGGTCGGCCGCGATCATGTGGAAAGGCGGGCTGGTCAGCAAGCCGTCGGACCGGTTCGACGTCAGTCAGATCGCGGTGGAACGGATTCTGCCCGGAATGTGGTTGCTCCACCGGGAATGAGGCCCAATGTCTCGGCCACCTGCCGCCAGCCGTCCTCGGGCAGGTGTTCGAGGTCCGCGTGGTAGAGCTGGATGCAGACATGGTCGGCCCCGGCGTCGAGGTGTTCGCGCACGCGCGTGGTCGCCGCGGCCGGATCGCCCCAGGACACGAGCGCGTCGACAAGGCGGTCACTACCGACGCCCGCGATGTCCTCGTCGGTGAAGCCGAGCCGCCGCCAATTGGCGACGTAGTTCGGCATGGCCAGGTAGCGGTTCAGGTGTTTCCTCGCCACGGCACGTGCTGTCGACGGTGTCCCGTCCAGCAGCAACGCCTGTTCTACGCACAACGCGGCATCGGGGCCGAGGATTTCCCTCGCCCTGCGCGTGTGTTCGGGCGGGACGAGGTAGGTGAGCGCTCCTTGTGCCCTCGTCGCGGCGAGTTCGAGCATGCGCGGACCGAGCGCGGCCAGAAGACGCGGGGTCGACGGCGGGGCCACTGCCCCGTACGCGGTGGCCGCCCGGTCCATCCCGTCGAGGTAGTCCCGCATCGTCGCCAACGGGCGCCGGTAGTACGTTCCTCGGACGTCCTCGACGAGCGAGGCGTGGCTGACGCCGATCCCGAGCACGAACCGGTCCGGGTATGCCTCGGCGAGCGTCAACGCAGCGGCGGTCGCGGCGAACGGGTCCCGCGCCCAGATGGCGGCAATTCCCGTTGCCACCACCATCCGGTCGGTCGCGCCGAGCAGTACCGCCGCATGGGTCAGCGGCTCCCGGTAGACCGTCTCCCCCACCCACACCGCACCGTAACCGAGTGCTTCGAGATCCCGTACCGCGCGCCGGACCCTGGAGGTCGGGAAGAAGTTGAACTGCCGGGTCCAGACGCCCACCTCGCCGATGCGGTGGAGCGCAGCGTTCGCCGGCTGCCCAGGTGACACTGCCGCTCCCGCTAACGCCGGGCTGCCCGCGGTGGCGGCAACCGGTTGCTCGCGTCGATCTGGTTGACCCTCTCGACCTTGCGAAGCGACCGGCCGCCCCCGAACTCCGCGGCGAGCCACCGGTCCACCACCGTCTCCGCGGCGGAGGGCTCGATCACCATCGCGCCCATGGTGAGGATCTGGGCGTCGTTCGACGTGCGGGCTCGTTCGGCCGACAGCGTGTCGTGCGCGGTCACCGCTCGGACACCGAAGAACTTGTTGGCCACGATGGCCATGCCCAGCCCGGTCCCGCAGAAGAGGATCGCCCGGGTGCACTCACCCCGGCTGATCGCCTCGGCCACGTCCGACGCCACGTCCGGATAGTCGCGGATCGGGGAGCCGCTGTAGTCGAGAACTTGGTAACCGCGGCGCAGCAGGAGGTCGTCGATGTGGTCCTTCAAAGGAATCCCCCACTCGTCGGCCCCAATGCCGATCGCGCTTCCCGTTGACGTCAATCCTTGCCTCCTACACTCGCCTGCTGTTTCAATGCTACTTCCTGCTATCGCGTGACGACAGGACGGATTCACCATGGCATCCGCCGGCTCCACGACCGCCTTCGAGGCGACGGTGACGGCCCTGGCCGGTCGCCAGGGGCGGACGATCGTCCTGCTGGTGTTGGACGGAGTTGGCGGATACCGCACTGCGCACCGAGCTTCCGAGCTGTCCATGGCTCGCACACCGAACCTGGACGAGCTCGCCGCAACCAGTGCCCTCGGGCTGCACGACCCGGTGCGCCGGGGTATCACCCCGGGATCCGGCGCGGGCCACCTGGGATTGTTCGGGTATGACCCGCTGCGTTACCGCGTCGGCAGGGGCACGTTCACGGCCGCCGGTCTAGGGGTGGAACTCACCGAAGGCGACGTGGTGGCCCGGGCGAACATCTGCACGCTGTCCGAGGACGGAAATATCGCCGATCGCCGGGCCGGCCGGATGTCCACCGAAGAGGCGACCGAGGTCTGCGACCTCGTCAACGAACAGTCCTTCGGCGACGTCGAGGTCCGCCTCGTGGTGGAAATGGGGCACCGTGCCCTCCTGCTCTTGCGGGGTGCGGGCTTGAACCCCGACATCGCCGACACGGATCCGCAGCGGACCAACGTCCCGCCCCTCGCCCCGGCACCGTTGTCCGAGGCGGCCGTCCGCACCGCTGAGACGATCGGCACCGTGCTGGCGCGCTGCAGGAAGGTGCTGGCCCATCGGAAGTCGGGGAACTTCCTGTTGCTGCGCGGTTTCGACACCCGTCGCGAGCTACCTCCCTTTCCCGAGCGCTACCAAGTGCGGGCCGCGGCGTTGGCCACCTATCCGATGTACCGGGGAATCGCCCGCCTGCTCGGCTTCGAGACGCACCACGTGCGCAACCTCGCGACGGCCGTGCGGACACTGCCGGAGCTCGTGCGTGACGGCGTGGAATTCGTCTACGTGCACGTGGAAACGCCGGACCTGGCCGGGGAGGACGGCGACTTCGAGGCCAAGAAGACCGCCATCGAAGCCGTCGACGCCCTGGTCCCGGCGATCCGCGCGAGCGGCGTGGAGGTTCTCGCGGTGACCGGTGATCACGCCACGCCCGCCCAGCTCTCGGCGCACAGCTGGCACCCGGTGCCGGTGCTCGTGCACGGCGGCACCGCGCCGGCCGACGACATCGCCGCGTTCGACGAGGTGTCGTGCCGGCAGGGATCGCTCGGTCGCTTCCCCGCGTACGAGCTCATGCCCCAGCTCCTGGCGGCTGCGGGCCGGCTGGCGAAGTTCGACGGCCAACGGCACGGCGTGTGAGGCCTGGTGTTCGTCATCGACGACCTCTCCGCGTGGGAGATCCTGGAAAGCCGTGGCCGGCCCACGGTCGCGGTGTCCGTCACGTTCCGCGGCGGTGCCACGGGGATGACCCAGGTTCCGTCCGGTGGATCACCGGGGAAACACGGCGGCGTGGAGCGGCGCGACGGCGACCCGCGCCGGTTCGGTGGCCTGGGCGTGCTCGGCGTCTGTCGCACCATCGAGACCGAGGTGCGGGACGCCGTCGTCGGTCGGAGGTTCGCCGAGCTGACCGATCTGGATCGCGCGCTGACGAATCTCGACGGCACAGCCGACAAGTCCCGGCTCGGGGCGAACACCACCCTGGGTGTGTCGCAGGCGACGGCCGTGGCCCTCGCCGCGCACCGCGGTGTGCCCCTGCACCGGTTGCTGAGCAGCTGTGCGGGCACGGCCGAACGGCTTCCGCTGCCGTTCTTCAACGTGGTCAACGGTGGTGCCCACGCGACGAACCGGCTGCGGATGCTGGAGTTCATGATCGCGCCCGTCGGCGCGCCGAGCATCCGCGAAGGGGTCCGGTGGTGTGCCGAGATCTACGCGAGGCTCCAGCGCAACGTGCTGCGCGGCTACGGCAACATCAACCTCGGCTACGAAGGCGGGTTCGCCCCGGACATCGTCGAACCAGAAGAGGCCTTGCGGTTGATCCTGGAGGCCACGGTCGACGCCGGTTACACCCCCGGCACCCAGATAGGTCTCGCCATCGACGCCGAGGCGGACAGTCTCGTCGCCGACGGCGGGTACGATCTCGGCGGCCCCGTGGTGAGCACGACCGGTCTCGTCGACCGGTACGAACACATGACCGGGACGCACTTCGTGTTCAGCGTCGAGGACGCGGTGGCCGCACCGGACCGCGACGGCTGGGCGCTGCTTCGGTCACGTCTCGGCGATCGCCTGCAGCTCGTGGCAGACGCCGCACTCGGCACCCAAGCCGGGAACATCCGGGACGCCGCCGGGGCGGGGTTGGGGAACGCCGCGCTGATCAAACCCAACCAGGCCGGCACGGTCACCGAGACGCTCGAGGCGATCGCCGCTGCGAGAGACGTCGGGTGGACGGCGATGATCTCGCACCGTTCCGGCGAGACGGGTGACACCTTCATCGCGGACCTCGCGGTGGCGACCGGCGTCGGGCAGATCAAGGCCGGCGCGCCGGCCGGCGGCGAGCGGGTGGCGAAGTACAACCGCCTCATCGAGATCGAGATGCGGTCCGGCGACCTGCCGGTGGGACCGCCGCTATAGCTCGATGCTCAGCTCGTCGATCTTCCGGCTGACTTCGCCGGCCTGAGGGTCGTGGAGGTCGTCGAAGATGGCCAACGCGTGGTTCCAGTGGTCCCTGGCGGTGGTGAGCGAACCCGCCTGGCGGGCCGCGTCACCCATGCTGTCCCACGTCCGCGCCTCGCCTTGGCGGTCACCGATCGCTCGCCGCAGGTCCAGCGCCATCTTGTAGTACTCCACCGCGGCGCCGAAGTTCTCCAGCACGCAGTTGACCTCGCCGAGGTCGTGCAGCATCCACGCCTGGCCCCACCGGTCGTCGATCTGGCGTCGCACGACGAGCGCGCGTTCGTACCAGCTCACCGCCTGCTCGTATCGCCGCAGGCCGGCGAACGCCTCACCCAGCCCGCCGAGAACGGCACCCTCCGTCCACCGGTCGCCGGTTTTCAGCGCAATCTCGAGGGCGGCCTGGTGTTGTTCGACCGCCTCGTCGAACCTCCCCTGGCTGGCGCAGACGAGACCGATGCCCATCCGGACGATGCACCGGCCGAACTCGGCGATCTCCTCACTGATCCGCTGCCCGATCAGCTCGCACGTGGCCATGGCCTGCTCGAAGTACCCCATCGCCCGCTCGTGCGAGCCGAAGTCCCAGTACGCGTAGCCGAGGCTGCCCAGACACCACCCTTCACCGAGGACGTCCTGCGACCGGCGTGCGGCCTCGAGGCCGGTCGTGTACACCGCGAGCTGATCGGCCCAGTGTTTGCGGAGGTAGAAGAAGTTCCACATCGCGGCGGGCACCTGCCACGCCGTCTCGTATTCACGCCAGTCGAAGGCCTGCCGGGTCACGGCGACCAGGTTGGCACGTTCCTTCTCGCACCATTCGAGCGCCTGGTCGTACCCGGTGAAGTCGAGCGGCCGCACGTCCGGGCTGCTCCCTCCCACCACGCTGAGGCGCTGGGGGATCAGGAGCCGGTCCGCCGCGGCCGCGGACAGCTTGTACCAGGTCAACATGCGGTGGACGGCCGCCGCCCGGTCCGCCGCGGTCTCCTCCTCGAACGCGCGTTCGTAGGCGTACAACCGAAGCAGATCGTGGAACTCGTACCTGTCCGGCGCAGTCTCCTCGATGAGGTGCACATTCGTCAGCGTCCTGACGATGCGGCCCACCCGTCCTTCGGGAAGCCCGGTCATCGCCGCCGCCGCCGGGAGGCTGACGGTGCCACCCGCGTGCAGGCCGAGCAACCGGAACACCCTGGCCGCCTCCGGCGCCAGCACGCGGTACGACCAGGAAAACACCGTGCGCACCGCCGTCGACTCGTCGTCGCCGGTGTCCAGCAGATCCAGCCGGGACTTCTCGGCAGCCAGCTCCACCGCCAAATCCGCGAGCGTCGTGCTGGGACGGGTGCACATGCCCTCCGCGACGATCCGCAGCGCCAGAGGCAGGCGACCGCAGAATCGCACCACGTCAGCTGCCGCCTCCGGATCAGCCTGGATGACGCCGGTTCCGATGATGTGCCCGAGAAGCGCCAGTGCGTCGGCGTCCGGCAGCACGTCAAGGGTGACCCGGTGGATCCCTTCCCGGATCGCCAGCTTGCTCATCCGGTTGCGGCTGGTGATGAGCACCAGACAGGTCGGCGACCCGGGCAGGAGTGGGGTCACCTGGTCGGCCGACTTCGCGTTGTCCAGGACGACGAGAACCCGACGTCCGTCGAGCAGCGAACGGTAGAGCCCTGCCTGGGCGTCCAGCCCCGGCGGGATCTTCTCCGGCGGCACGTTGAGTGCCCGGAGGAAGTTCTCCAGGACCTCGGCCGGGGCGAGCGGCGGGCCGTCCGGGTCGTAGCCGCGCAGGTTGACGTGCAGAATCCCGTCAGGGAACTCGGTGCGCAGCTGGGCGGCCCAATGCAGCGCCAGTGCGGTCTTGCCGACACCGCCGACACCGTCGATGGCCGTGATGACCACCGTCTGGACGGGTTCCGTCCGCCCCCGCAGCACACTGTTCAAACGTTCGAGATCTGCCGACCGGCCGATGAAGTGCCTGGTGCCCGGCGGCAATTGCCTGGGCGCCGGGAAGCCTGCACCCGGCCTGGCGGCACCGGCACGGTCGCCGGCGTTCACCAGGCCGGCGTCGCTGCGGAGGATCCGCCCCTGCAGGTCGCGCAGCTCAGGACTGGGATCGGCGCCGAGGTCGCTGACGAGGTGCGCGCGCAGCTTCTGGTAGTGGTCGAGCGCCTCGGCCTGGCGGCCGCACCGGTACAGGGCGAGCATCAGCTGTCCGGCCACGCGCTCGTCCAGCGGGTACGTCCGCGCCCGCATGGACAACGTCGGCAGCAACTCCGCGTGGTTGCCCTGGCGCAGCTCCAGGTCGTAGTAGTCCAGCTCGGCCGACCGCCGTTCCCCCAGCACCGCTTCACGGACGCCGTTGAGCCAGTAGGTGTCCAGGTTTGCGAACGGTTCGCCGCGCCAGAGCCCGAGCGCCTCGTCGAACAGCTCGTGCGCCCGCTCTCCGTCTTCGGCGGCCCTGGCCTGGGTCACCAGCTCGCGGAACCGGTGCAGATCCACGGCGGCCGGATCGACGTCGATGACGTAACCACCCGATCGCCGCCGGATGACGGCTCCGTCGAGCTCGGCACACACCCGGCGCAGGTGGGAGACGTACCCGTAGAGGGTGTCACGGGCGCGGGCGGGGGGACGGCCGCCCCAGACACGCTCTGTGAGCTGGTCGATCGAGACCGGCCGGTTGGCCTCCACCAGGAGAACAGCGAGCACGCACTGCTGACGCGCGTGGCCAAGCTCCACCAGTTGGCCGCTGACCCGCGCTTCCACCGCACCGAGGAGTGCGAACCGCACACCCATGACGTTCCCCCTACGCGTCGCCCTCCTGTCCACTGAAGCGCCTGCGGCGCCGCCGTTCAAGGTTTTCCGCAGATCCGCCCCGGACTGACGACGCAGAGTCGTCCCATGGGCAACGCACCTGGGGCAGAGCGGCACCCGACACGCACCGTGGCGATCCACGGGGTCCCCGGGTTCCCAGCGACTGAAAGGGGCCGAACGAGATGGACACCTCGGACACGAGGCAGGAACGCAGGCAGCTCACGCCACCCGAACGGGACGTGGCTGCACTGGTGAGCGAAGGTCTCACCAACCAGCAGGTGGCCAGGCGGCTGCACCGCTCGCCGCACACCGTGAACTACCACCTGCGCAACATCTTCCGCAAGCTCGACGTCCGCTCACGGGTCGAGCTGACCGCCTACGTGCACAGGCGGCTGCCCCGATAGCCGGCCACACATGCATGAGCTGCCATCGCCCAGGCGCGATGGCAGCTCATGCCGGAACACGGGGACTACACGAACTCGAGCAGACTGATCTCCACCGGGAAGTCGCCGACCTGGCCCTGGGTCGTTCGTTCGGTCCGTACCACGAAGCCGGCTTCTCGGGCGAGCTCCGTCAACGTCGCCCAGTCTCCGAGGCTGTTGAAGCCGAGGAACAACCGACCACCCGGGTTGAGGAACCGCCCCGCCTGCGCGAGGTATCTGCGGTGAGTGTCGTAGTGCCTGTCGAAGAACGCCCACTGCAGGTCGTCGGTATAGGCGAACTCCTCCGGCGCGTTGATCACGTTCGAGTTCCAAAAGATCACGTCGAACCTCCTGCCGGGCTCGATGGCGTCGAACAGGTCGGTCCGCAGCACGCGGACCCGGTCGCTCACGCCGTGCCGTTCCGCGTTGGCCCTGGCGTTGTCCGCCGCCGCGTCCGAGATGTCCGCCGCGATCACATTGGCACAGCCACGCAGCGCTGCCGACACCGCGGTCACCCCGGCGCCTGTCCCGACCTCGAGGAAGCTGCCGTTCACCGGGTAGGGCAGCCACTCGGTGAACAGGGTGGTCGACATCGTCAGCGTCGGTGCGAATACACCCGGCAGCAACGTCCAAGTCCGGCCGAGCAGCTGGAATTCCGACGACCGGGCGGCCTCGGCACCATGCCGGGTGGTGAGGGCGTTGCCGACGTCGAGACGATCTGTGTTCATTTACGAAACCTCCGTTCCTGCTGATGCCATCCGGCGGTGGTGGGCCACGACCGAGCGCGCAGGCGGGCGCTCGGTCGTGGGTACCGGCCGGACGAGCTCTTCCTGCCGGCCGTCGAGCCGGGAGAACTGGGTGAGGTCGGCGGCGGACGGCACGAGCTCATGCACCGGCAACCGGCGCAGCGCGGTGTGCATGATCGTGGCGGCCATGAACCCCAGGTCCCCCACGGACTGGTGGGACGACTGCTCCAGGCGCCCCAGATCGACCTGGGCGATCCCGTCGAGGCCGACCAGGTGCAGCGCGTCCAGGAGCATGGCGATCTCGACGCCGTAGCCACTGGCGAACGGCAGCCGCTCGAGTGTCGAGCGGCGACCGGCGCACTGTCCGGACAGCGGCTGGATCACCCCGGACAGCTCGGGCCAATACAGGTTGAGCAACGGACGCGCGACCAGTTCGGTGACCCGGCCACCGCCGACCTGCGTGCTGCCCTCGCCGTTCACGGGGCGATCGAAGAACGCCTTCACGAAGGACACCGCCGGGTCGTCCAGCAGTGGACCCACGAGCCCGGCGACATAGTGCGGTCCCACGCCGACCAGATCGGAGTCGAGGAAGACGACGATGTCACCCGAGGTCACGAACTGCGACTTCCACAACGCCTCCCCCTTGCCCGGCCGGTGCCCCAGCTCGGGCAGGATCTCGCTGGCGGACACCACTCGCGCGCCGGCCCCGGCGGCGACCGCAACCGTGTCGTCGGTCGATCCCGTGTCGACGACCACGAGCTCGTCGACCAGCGGAACCTCGTCGACGACGGCATTCCTCAGGGTTGTGACGATGGCCCCGACGGTGTCCCGTTCGTTCAGCGCCGGGAGCACCACGCTGATGGTCAGGTCCTCCTTGCACGCCGCCAGCGCCGCCGGGCTCCACCGCGGCCGGTAGGTACGCCGGTGGAACCAGCTCCGCACGTCCGCGCGCACGTCAGGCCTCCACCCGGACCCGAGGGTTCGCGCGGGACGAGGCGACCGCGCTCGCCGCGATCAACAGCAGCGCGATGGCCACGCAGCACGACACCGCCGCCGGCGGCGTCGAGGCGCTGAGCACGAGCCCGACCGTGGTCGCCGTGACGCTGTAGCCGGCCCCCTGGACGGCGTAGCCGATCGAGTAACCGGCCGTGTGCATCCGGCCGGGTAGTCGTTCCCGGAGCCAGAGGTTTCGCGCGACCATGGTTCCCGCCTGGAGCACGCCCGCGCACAGCAGGCCGAGCCAGATGCCCAGCAGGCCGGGCAGGACGGCGACGGAGAGGATGGCGACGGACGTGGCGACGAGCATCGTCAGCGTCTGCCTGGCCGGGCTGCCCGGCCAGGTGCGCAGCCCGTAGCAGAGCGAGCCGGCAGCGGTCACGATCGAGAACGTCACGAGCAACGGGCCTGCCCAGCCCACGGCCAGCTGCCGGTACTCCAGCAGCGCGGGCAATGCGAGTTCGGCGGACGCGAGCAGCGCCATGGACGCGGCACTCGTGACGTAGATCGGCCACGCCGCGGCCAAGGAGCGCAACAGTGGACGTGCGTGCCGGTCATCCTCCCCCCGAGGCGTCCCGGGCGGCATCCGGAGGAGCAACGCCGCCGCGACCACGGCACAGCCGGCAGCGACCAGCAGAGGTGCGCCCGGACCGACCCGCAGTGCCATGACCACGACCAAGCCGGGTGCGGCGGCCCAGATCGCCTGGGTGAGGGCTGCTTCGACGCTGAGAGCGGGTGCCGCGTCCTGATCCGGCACCGCGCTCGTCATGAGCGTGCGCAACCCACCCGGGCTCGCCGCGGGCCCCGCCCCGGCGAAGAAGGCGCAGACCACCAGCAGCGCGGGCGACGCGGAACGGGCCAGCACCAGCCCACCGAACGCGGCCGCGCCGACCAGCATGCCCAGGGCAAGGTGCCAGCGCATCGTCTCGGGTGTCAGCCACAAGCCCAGCACCGGCGCGCCCACGACCTCGCCCAAGACGTAAACGGCGGCGAGCGAGGCGCCCAGGGTGTACCCGCCCGGCAACTCGCGCACGAGGAACACCATGCCGATCGACGCCATCGCGATCGGCACCTTCCCGGCCGTGGCCACCAGCACCCACAGGAAGAACCGCCGGCCGAGCAGCCGCCGGTAGCCCGACCCGCTCATCGGTGCCCACCGAACAGCTCAGCGACCTCGGCCTCCAGCTTTTCCACCGCGGGCCCGTCCTCAGCCACGAGCAGCAACTCCCCGGACGCGCCTTCCGGGATGTTGTCGTGGACCGAGATGATCACTCCCCGCCGGGCCGTCCGGTCGTACGCCAGGCCGCGCTCGATGAGGCTGCGCAGCGCGTCCTCGAACGAGGCGAAGGAGTACTGGCGCAGCTCGACGATCACACGGTCGGCGAGGTACCCGGCGCCGAGGACCTGTTCACCGATCAGGTGGATGTGCGTGGAGCCGTTGGTCCGGCAGTTGAACTCGTTGACCAGGATGTCGCCGCTCGGCGCGACCACGCCGTCGACGCTCATCGTCCCGCGGTATCCCATCCCCCGGACCGCCTCGCACAGCCGTTCCGCGTGCGCGAGGAACGCGGCAAACGCGGGCAGTGCCGCGGTCGGCGCGGGTATGACAAGTCCGTTGAGGACCGGTTCGAGACGCAGCTGCCCGTGTCCGACCAGCCTGGTGCCGGAATCGGTCACGAGCAGCTCGACGTAGACGGACGTCGACTCGACGAGGTAGTGCTCGATCACCACCCGCTGCCGGCCGCAGTCCGAGTACCGCGCCCAGTTGATGCCGAAGTGGGCCGACACGGCGGCGCGGTCCGCGAGCACCTCGACCCGGCGCGCGCCGAGCGGGGGCACGCCGACGGCCGGGCTGAGGATCACGTGCCCTTCGTTGTCCTTCTGGAAGTCCTGTTTGACGATCACCGCCCGGCCGGCGCAGAGCATCTCCCAGACGTAGCCCTCCGCGTCCGACCGGTGCTCGGTCACAATCCCCTCCGGAATCGGCACCTCGATCCCCGATGCGATGGCTCGGAACGCCGCCTTGCTGTTCAGCAGCTTGCCGCCGCCCTGGGTCAGAAACCCGATGCCTGGTGTGGCAGCGCCGATCCCGAGGTCGTGGGCCAGCTTGATGACGGCCTCGTCGAAGTGGAACGGAACGACACTGTCGACACGGGTCGTTGCCACCAGGTCACGAAGCTGGGCGAGGAACTCCGGGTGGCCGAGGCGGTCCCGGCTGAGGATGCCGTCGCCGAACCGGCCGGGCGGCGGGATGACCACGTGCACTGTCGCCGGGTCCACCTCCATGAAGTCCAGGACGTAGCGCAGGTGCGGCTCGCACGGCGCAATCGGCAGGACCAGGATGTCTCCCGGGGTGAGGCACCACGCCATCCGGACCGCCTGGTTGCCCACGTACCGGCTGTACCGGGGCGAGACGGACTCCGGGTCGCCCATCATGTCCTCGGACCGCTGGTTGCTGACGATCAGTGTGCTCATCGGGTTGCTCCCCTTGCGGTTGTCGCGTGCAGCAGCGGTGCCACCATGTCGGCGAGGATGTCCACGCCGTCGATGGTGAGCACGGATTCGGGGTGGAACTGCGTACTGCTGAAGCGTTCGCCTCGCAGTGCATGTATTTCGCCGGTGGCGGCGTCGCCGCACACGCTGACCGGTACGGCGGGCACGTGGTCCGCGAGCGCGACGAACGTGTTGTAGAACCCGACCTTCGTGTGCCGGCCGAACAGGTCGATCCCGATCCGGCGGCCCTGGGCGGATGGTCGTTTCGGCACGACCGGAAACCCGAGCACCCCGCACAGGATCTGGTGTCCGAGGCAGATCGAGACGAACGGCCGGCCGCTGCCGAGCAGCCGCTCGGTGATGGCGCGCAGCGCAGCCTGTCTGCGCTGGTGGATGTGCCGCGGGTCGCCGGGACCGGGCCCGATGACCACGAGGTCGTAGCCGTCGGTGTCACCGACGTCGTCGAAGGGCCGGGTGGTGACCGCGAGGCCGAGTGTCCGCAGTTGGTGGGCGAGCATCGCCGTGAAGGTGTCCTCGGCGTCGACCACGACCGCCGTGTGGCCGGTGAGGTCGCCGGTCCGCCGGCCACTGGCCGGATCCAGCCAGAACGGCGCCAGGTCGGGTGTGCGCGCACCCAGGGCCTGGTGCACGGCCGGACTCAGCTCGGCGAGTCTGGTCGGACCAGGCCCTGGGGCCTCCCTCCCCCCGGTCATCATCGCGTTCAGCAGTCCCGCGGCCTTCGCCCGCGTCTCCGCTGCCTCGCTCTGTGGGCACGAGTGCCGGACCAGCGTCGCTCCGACTCCGACCCGGAACCGGCCGGTGGGGGCGATCTCGGCGGTGCGGATGACGATCGACGAGTCGAGCGCCGGCCTGCCGGCCGTGTCGGTGCCCAGCAGCGCCACCACCCCGCTGTAGTAGCCGCGGCCGGTTCGTTCGTGGCGGGACAGGACCTGGCAGGCGTTCTCCAGCGGGCTGCCGGTGACGGTCGGCGCGAACATCGTCTCACGGAGGATGTGGCGCAGGTCCCTGGTGGTCCGCCCCCGCAACCGGTATTCGGTGTGCGCGACCCGGGCCATCTCCCGCAGGTACGGACCCGAGACACGAGCGCCGTCGATGCAGAGCCGGGCCATCATCTTCAGCTCCTCGTCGACGACCATGTACAGCTCGTCGATCTCTTTCTCGTCGGCGAGGAAACCGAGCAGACCTGGAACGGTCGGTCCTGTCGGCGGATAACGGTACGTTCCGCTGATCGGGCTCATACTCATCGTTCCACCGTCGACACTGACGTGCCGTTCCGGGGTGGCTCCGACGAATGTCCGCGACCCGGCGTGGAACAGGAATGTCCAGTAGGCGCCGAACTCGTGAGTGAGCAGCCGCCGGAAGATCGTCAGCGCTTTCTTCAACGAATAGTCAGCAATGGTCGCGGCGTACGTTCGTCGCACCACGAAGTTTGCACCCTGTCCGTTTCCTATTTCCTGGCGAACGACCGCCCGGACCACGTCTGCGTACTCGTCGTCGGTCAGGTCGAAGCGGCCGTCGGTCACGGTGACGGGACCCTCAGGAAGCCACCTGAACACGTCCGCCAGCGACATCCGACCCTGTTCACGCACACGCATGGCGAGCAACGGCGCGCCGTCGTCTACGCAAGCGAACCCCCGCTCGGTGAGCTGCCGAAACGGGATCATCGCCAGCGTCTCATGGCATGCTCGCGCGCGCCGACCCGCCGAGGGGAGGTCTTGAAGAGAACGGATCTCGTCCACCTCGCCGGAGAGAATCTCGATCTCACCAGCACTGACGGCCGGCCGGTGCAGCAGCGCGAATGGCGCGTTCTGCCGCAGCAGATGATTCACGGTGCTTTTATCCACGTGAAAAGCTTGGAAGCCGGCGACTGGTCCGGCAACTACCTGTGCGAGTGGTTGGCCGAGCGACCCGGCGCTCGTTAACGTATCGGCAAACACAGGAAGCCGACGGGACAGCCGCTATGACGATTTCGATCCGACATCAGGTCGGTGTTCCTTTCCTGACTCCGGGCGAACTGGACGACGTCCGATCCAGACCAGCTCTGCAGCAACCCGAATGGGTCGACGCAGAACTGGCCGAGCAGGTACGGTCCAACATCGCCCACCTGCCCGGCCTCGTGCCGTGGGACGAGGTGCGGGTGCTGCGCGCCACCCTCGCTGAGGTTCACACCGGACAGTCCATAGTCGTCCAGGCCGGCGACTGCGCGGAGGATCCCGGGGAGTGCACACCGCGGTCGATCGGGCGCAAAGTCGCATTGCTCGACATGCTTGCCGGCGGGATGCGCGTGCACACGGGCAAACCGGTCCTGCGGATCGGCCGGATCGCCGGCCAGTTCGCCAAACCTCGCTCGCGGTCGGCCGAGCGCTGCGGTGACGTGGAACTGCCTGCGTTTCGCGGCCACCTGGTCAACCTGCCCGCCCCCGACCGACACAGCAGACAGCCGGATCCGCTGCGGATGCTGAGCTGCTACTGGGCGAGCAGTACGGCAATGGACTTCCTGCGCAACGAGGTATCCGCGTCCCAGGTGTGGACCAGCCATGAGGCACTCGTGCTCGACTACGAGCTGCCGCTGCTCCGGCGCACCGACGACGACCGCCTGTTCCTCAGTTCGACGCACTGGCCGTGGATCGGCGACCGGACCCGACAGTTCGACGGCGCGCACGTCGCTCTCCTGGCCGAAGTGCACAACCCGGTGGCGTGCAAGGTCGGCCCCAGCATGACCTCCGCCGAACTGGTGGCCCTGTGCGAGCGGCTCGATCCCGGTCGCGAGCCGGGTCGGCTGACTCTGATCGCGCGGCTGGGCGCGGACCTGGTATCCGACCGGCTGCCCGGACTCGTGTCCAGCGTACGCGCGGCGGGCCATCCCGCAATCTGGCTGTGCGATCCGATGCACGGGAACACGGTCACGACACCGGATGGCGGCAAGACCCGCTCCCTGGCGACCATCACGCGTGAGGTACGGGCCTTCCAGGACGCCGTACCTTCCGGCGGCGGCGTCTGCGGCGGTCTTCATCTGGAAACCACGCCGGATGCCGTCCACGAATGCGTCACGGGCGAACCGGCATCGGCACACGGCGCCGAAAACCACGGCGGCGAGAACTACACGAGCTTTTGCGATCCCCGCCTCAACCCACACCAAGCCATGCTTGTCGTGGACGCCTGGGGCCGAACGTACAACCAACCGACCGGAGCGCGGAGACGTCACCCATGAGCATCCCAACGATCGCGCCATACCCCATGCCCCTGGCCAGCGAGCTACCGGACAACCAGGTCACGTGGACCGTCGACCCGGACCGCGCGGTGCTACTGGTCCACGACCTCCAGCGGTACTTCCTCGGCCCATTCCCCGTGTACGCCTCTCCGACGATCGACATGCTCTCGAATATCCAGGTGTTGCGGAACCTGAGCACCGAACGGGGCATGCCCGTGGCGTTCAGCGTCCAACCCGGCGGCATGAGCGACGCCGACCGCGGTTTGTTGAAGGACTTCTGGGGACCCGGCATGTCGCGCGAACCCCGGCACCGGCGTGTTGTCAGTCAGCTCGCCCCGACGACGCGAGACCAAATCTTCATTAAGACGCGCTACAGCGCCTTCCACCGCACTCCGCTGCTGGAGTTCCTCCACCGCAGCGGACGCGACCAGCTCATCATCTGCGGCGTGTACGCACACATCGGTTGTCTGCTCACCGCGTGTGACGCGTTCACCAACGACATCCAACCGTTTCTCGTCGCCGACGCGATCGCGGACTTCACTCCCGCCTTCCACCAGCAGGCCCTGAGCTACGCCGCCCAGCGATGCGGTGTTGTACTGACCACCGCGAACTTGGTCGCCTCACTCGGCGCGTCGGGAGCGGACGGATCGTAGTCAGGCGGCGTTCGTCGCGGGCTCGATGTGCCCGGCGGAACGCCACCGGCGATCACGAGTCCGTCCTGCCCGCAATCGTAGAGATCGGCGACGGCGACATCCGGCGCGACCTGAACGGACCGTGGCGACTCGAGACGGCTTCGCAATTTCCCTCAAAGCGAACGCCACCAATTTTCGGGCATCGATGTCCGGCTGTTGAACCGTCTCCGTGGCACCGTCCGCGGTCGCGGCGCCGTCCTCCGTCGCGGCGGATCCCAGCACCGCGTTCAGGCTCGAGTACGGCGCCAGCTGTGCCGTCGGCCACATCCGCTGGCACCAGCGATCCGTCGACGTCGACGTCTCGATCAAGGCCTACGGCTGCCGCTACCTGGTAACCAGCACCTCGGAAATCTCAGCACCGCGGACGAGAAGGTCTGTATCGGCTGCACCGTCTACCGCGACTCGGGCATCGCCGAGCAGCTCGCCGACCGGGCCAGTGCCGTAGGCGAGGCGTTCCAGGGCGTAGAGCCCGGACAGGCGGACCGGGGCCTTGTCGGAGCCGAGCTGGTCGGCGGCCTTGGTGTAGAGCTCGGTGACGTTCTTCTCGGTCGCGTCGACCTCGTTGTGCCGCTGCCTACGCACCGCCGGCAACAATGCGAAGATGCCCGTGGTACCCGCGCCGATGGCAAGCCGGGTCTTGATCACGTCGACCCGGGCGGCGCCGACGTCCTTCGCGGTCGCGGCCTCACCGAGCAGCCAGCTCGTCGCGCCCCACACGCCACGAGAGTGCGACGACGGCCGCGCCGACCAGGACCACCAGCTCATCGCCAGCACCCGTGACGACGGTCGTTGGGGTGACGCCCGCTGGCAGATCGCCGGTTCCTGGGTCCGGCCCTACCTGGCTGACAGGGTGGCAGCCCGGCCAGCTCGAAGAGTGCCTCGCCGAGTTCGCCGACGACCGGGCGTCTGCAGCCCACTGGCGGCAGCTCGGCCAGCTGTACGTGGAGAAGCTCAAGCCGGAGGAAATCCTGCACGGGTGACGATGTGCTCACCGTCAGCCAGCAAGCAGGACCTGCTGCGCGCGCGGCCGAGGGGCTCCTACAGGTCGCAGGCCTCTTCGTCGCCGACGCCCGCTGGCTACGGCGTCCACGTCCGCGAACCCGGCATCAACGCCGGCCTGCGTGACTTTACGGACAACGGCGTGTCGGCCGAACCCTTGGCGGAGTAACGACCCGCACCCCGGCACCGATTTCCACGCAGGCTCACCCGTGGCCACCGCCGTGCGGTGCGCCGGGGCTCCAGGGAAGGGACACAGGGTGCGGACGTGTCCGTATTGCGCGGAACAGGTGCAGGAGCTCGCCGTGCTGTGCCGGTGGTGCAGCAAGCCGATCCCGCACCGCACCGCCGTGCACCAGCTGGTCTCACCAACAGCAGTGAACCCGGCACCACCGTGGGCGCGCCTCGGTCTGCTGCTGGGCGGTCTGCTGGTCGCGGCGTCACCGTGGCTGCCGTGGTTCACCATCGTGCTGATCGGCGACCTGACCTTGGTCCACCTCTCGACCATCGCGTCGGCTCCTGCCGTGCCCATCATGATGGCCGTCACGGGGGCGGCGGCCGTGGCGTGCGGCGCACTGCTCCGGAGTCCAACGGCGGCGCGGGTGAGCGCGGTGACCTTCGGCGGCTTCACGGTTCTGCTGGTCGGTCTGCTGCTGGTTGAGGAATACGAGGTAGTGGCGCAACTCGGATCGCTCGCCGAGGTCGCGTTCGGACCGTGGGTCGCGCTCGCCGGCTCGCTGGCAGCCTTCCTCGGTGCCGCGGTGCCTGCACCGCCGCCCGAGACGTCCCCGCCGATGGCCCGTTCGAGCTACTCGCCCGTCCAGACCCGATACGTGGTTCCCGTCGCGCTCGTCTTGGGAGCGGCGGTGGCCCTGGTGGGAGTGGCTGACACCGGGTGGCAGTCGCAAGTGCGGGACCTTTCGGCTGCTGCCCCGCCGGCGACATCGGCCGCCACCAAGCACCAGCCGGACACGCTGGCTGAACCGACTCAAGGGCCCACCCCGGCTCCATCGGGCAGCCCGCAACTCCTGCCCATCGCCTCCGCCACGCCCACGCCCGCCCAGCCCCCAGCCCCGGATCCCGGAGCTCCGGGAGAGGTGTACGTCGGAAACGTAAACAGCGCTGAAGCATTGATCGCCGCACACGGCTACACGCCCAACACCGCACCCGACTGGTCCGACGGCAGAGGCCTGCACGTGATCACAGCCACCGCGACCGGATCAGCCGACGGTTATGCCCAAAGGGCATTCTTCTTCTACAACGACTACTACCTCGGCACCGACGCGAAACTCTCCAGCGCGACCATCACCGAAGCGTGGTCCACGGGCGACACCGTCGCCCTGAACTACCAGCTGTACAAACCGGACGACCCCGCCTGCTGTCCGACAGCAGGCTCAGCAACAGTCCGTTTCCACTGGTCCGGCCACAACCTCCGCCCGCTCGACCCCATCCCACCTGCCGACCCGAACAGCCAAAGCAGCAGACGCTGAACCACCGCTGCACAAATTCGAGGTCGGCCCAGTTCCTCTCGCGAGCTGGCCGCGCTCATCTCCTGGCTGACCGGGCTCCGTGATCGGGGACGGCGCCCAAACTCCGGAGCCGCCGGGCACGACGAGTGACGGGTGCGGCGAGGGTGGCGGCGAACAGGTGTGGGCGATCCGGCGGCGATTGCTCCGTCTGCGCCCGGCAGCACCCCGGATCGTCGCATTATCCCACCGAGAATCCCCTCGGCCGCATCGTCACTCCGGCATCCAGTAGCAGCCCGAAAATCTTGCCGTACGCCACTCCGTGTAGTGCGGCGAGTTCCCGTACCGTCTGCCCGGACTCGTACTGCCTCACGACCTCACCAACGTCAAGCTCGCAGCGGATACCACGGCCAGTCGTCGGCATGTCGGCCCCGTGCTGGCGTAGCAACGGGCCCGTCCAGCTCACAGACAGGCCGTACTTCCGGGCGATCTCGGTGACGGTCTGTCCGGTGCTGTGGTCACGCACCATCCGGCGATTGCGTTCGTCCCGGTTCACGTGCGGCGGCGTGTCCGGCGCGACGACTTCACCATCACCGTGCAGGAGAGCGACGGCGCCGTGGTCAACCGCCGGGACCTCAAGCCGGGCCACACCGAGTGGCGAGTATCGGCGTCGCGGTCCGGCCGGCCGGCCTGACCTGCGGTGTCGACCAGTTGTCGACGGATCGTCGACGACTCCTGCCACGGTGAATCCCGTTCGGTCTCTCGACCAGGGCAAGGCGGCCAGTCGTCGTAACGCCGACAAGGCCACCCGGCCACCGCAGCGCTCGCCGGTACCACGGCGAAGGGGGAGTTCACCAAGTGAGAAAAGCCATAATAGCTGTCGCCTTCATGGCCTTCACCGCTCTGATCGCGGCGACAACGCCCGCGATGGCGTCCGCCGATACCAAAGGACTGTATGGATCCAAAGGAAATCCGTCGCTCGCCGCGGCGAATACGCAGGGCATCTCATCACTGACCTTCCTCTACGGCGGTGCATTTCAGTTCGCAGCGGCTGACGGGTCGAACATGTTCACGACCGTCTCACGGCCTGCTCTGGCCACGGGTGATTTCCACTCGCTGGGCGAAATGGCCGCGGAATCCGCGGACAGCAAGAACATCGTCGAAGTCGGCTGGACCGTCGACCGGGGCCTGTTCGGCGACTCTGAGCCGCACCTGTTCGTGTTTCACTGGGTGAACGGGGCGCCGACCTGCTACAACGGCTGCGGTTTCGTCCCGGTCGCCAACTCGTCGTCGGTGAAGGCGGGAATGACCCTGCCTGCGGGCAACTCCACGCCGCAGTTCACGATCCAGCACTTCCAGGGCAACTGGTGGATCGGCTTCGGCGGCGTCTTCTTCGGCTTCTACCCCGACACGCTGTGGGGCGGCGCCTTTACCAAGGTCGGCTTGACCCAGTGGTTCGGTGAGGTCGCCGCGAACAGTGCGACGCCGTGCACCGACATGGGCAACGGCCTGTTCGCGTCGTCACCGTCGTCGTCGGCTGCCGTCGCGATCGGCTTCATCGGTGGTCCAGCGGCGAACATCAGCCTCACTACGACCACCAACCCGTCGTTGTACAGCGCTACCCGGACAAGCTCGAACAGCGTTCACTTCGGCGGCCCAGGAGCCTGCTGACCTGTGTTCCCGCCTACTCCGGCCGACCAGCCGGAGTAGGCGGTTTTGGCGGCTTGCCGGGCACCCGCGAAGAGACCTGCCAACAGCGGGCGAAGGTGACCGCCGCGCCCTGGGATCGTCCAGCGGTGCCAGGAGGTCCACCATCGGACCTGGCGCTGATCAAGGTGCTCTCGGCGGTGACGTTCGCGGCCTGGATGATCTGGTCGCGGGCGGCCTGCCAGGCGATAGTGAAACCGGGCCGGTCGGGATCAATCCTGGCTCGGGTGGCCGTGGCGTCGGCCATGGCGGTGCGCAGCAGTTGGTAGACCACGAGCAAGACATAGACCTCCTGCTCGGCCCCGACCGGCGTGCGGGCACGCAGGACCCGGCTACCGAGGATGCTGGCCGGCCGGGTAGCGGTGGTGGTTGAAAACGGTGGTGGCCAGTCGATATGTCCCGGTGTGCCGTCCTGCCTGGGTGGCGACGGTGATCTCGCAGTCGATCACCCGGACCCACAGCCGGCCCAGCATCGAGAGGCAGGAGCCGTCGGGGTGGCGGGCCAGGACCGGTGTCTTGCGGCCGTTTTTCAGCCGGACCTCCGAGTTTCTCCGTGCTCCTCCGACACCATGGCCGGAGACCCATTCAGTTGCTGCACTGACCTCATTCACCGGAGGGCTGGTCGGCCCACCACTACGAATGAGGGCCCCTGCAGTACTGGCTCGTTGTACTCCAGACCATCAGTAGCGCGTTCACATTCTTCGCCGCACTGGCCAACCTCCCCGCACGCGAACAGTTACCGTGAATGACTCCCGGCTGCTGGAATCCGCTTGCTGGGCGAACTCGGCCACCCGGTCGTGCGGGACGTAGAGGGTGAACACGGAGTCGGATGCGCCGTGCCGCACGCTGACGCGTCAGTAGACGCCTGCGTCGACTGTGCCGAAGTGGAAGTCGGCGGACCGCGGCCGGCGTGGTACCCGCGGGATCTGATCCTGGACTGCACCCCCCGTTGCTGCAGAAGGTGGTCGCGAGTCTCGGGCGAGATCGTGAGCCAGCTCAAGGAGATCGACCGCGCCGAAGCGCGCTTCACCCGGGCGAAATCGTAGGAACGAGAGGATTTCAGCAGTCCAGACGACGACCAAGGTGGTGAAGAAGGGGTTGCCACAGGTCCGTTGGACGTTCTTGAAGGTTACGTTCGCGGGGTAGTCGAGCGTGTGTCCACCCGCGCAGTCCGGGGTACAGTCGTGTACTCCGGCGTTGCCCGAACCGGTCGCCTCGGTCATAGTCCATGAACTCCAGGAGACGTGGTCGAAGCTGAACGAGCTGTCTTGCGAGACCCAGAACGAATCCGGCTCGTAGGAGGGTTCCGCGCCTTGCCGGCGGGCGCTAGTGCTTCATCAAGCAACGTTGGGTAGGTAATCGGGGCGGCGGATCTTGGAGTTGACGGCGAAGTGGCGTTTGGGGTGGCAGTGGCGGTTGCGCCAGCGGAGGTAGCCGGCGATGGCGGCTTCCTGGGCAGCGTGGCTGGGGTAGTCGCTGCCGTCGAGAGTGAAGTAGCGGACTGCGGTGAACTCGCACTCGATCCAGTTCAACCACGACGCGTTGGTGGGCGTGTAAACCAGCTCGATGTCGTTGGCCGCGCACCATGTGACGACCTCGGCCTTGCCGTGGGGTCCGTAGTTGTCACAGACCAGGTAAAGCTTCCCGGCGGGGAAGCGGCGGCGGAGTTGCTTGCAGAAGTCGAGGAACTGCGGCCAGCGTTTGCGGTCACGGAACCGGTAGAACATCTGCCCGGTGGCGAGATCGAGCGCGGCGAACATGTGCCGGATGCCTTTGGTGCGGGTGTAGGTGGCGCGTTGGCGGGCCGGTCGGCCGCGGGGGAACCAGCCGCGGCCGGGTCGGGGTTGCAGGTTCAGTGGCCCGAACTCGTCGACACAGATCACTCGGCCGTCGGCGGGCGGGTGGTCGTAGAGGTCGAGAATGCGGGTCTTCTTGGCCACGAAGTCCGGGTCCTTGCTCGCCTTCCAGGTCTTCGTCGCCTGCCAGGACACACCCTCCTTGCGCAGGATCTGCCGGACGGTTTCGGTGCTCACCACCAGCCGCGCATGGTCGGCGAGATACTCGACCAGCTTGGTCAGGCTCCAGGTCGTCAACGGCAACCCCAGCTCAGCGGGCTTGCAGGCAGCGATGCGGCAGATCTGCTCGCGGGCGGCCGGCCCGAACTTAGCTGGTCGGCCGCCCCTCCATTTTGGGGACAACGCCGCGAACCCGGACTCGTTGAACGCGTGGATCACCTCCCGCACATACCCCTCGGTCGCCGCGAACATCGCCGCTATCTCACCCGCGGACCGGCCCTGCACCGAAGCCAG
>NZ_JBFBCC010000019.1:0-136645 GCF_040682955.1 Amycolatopsis sp. NPDC051045 | reverse complement strand
AGGCCGACATATCCCGGTAAGGACCCGGAGTCAGTCAGGCGTCGGGTCAGACCCCGCCGGGAGGTGCTCCCCAACATCATCTCTGTCAGGCGTCGAGCAGGTCGAACGCCAGCAGCCCCGCGCCCAGCCGCCCGGCTTCGTCGCCCAGCTCGGCGATCCGCAGCTCCGGCAGCTTCTGGAACGTCAGGTGCGCGGCCAGCCACTCCCGCACCGGCTCCAGCACGTAGTCGGCCGCCGTGAACAGGCCGCCGCCCAGCACGATCACCTCCGGGCCCAGCAGGGTCAGCAGCGTCCGGATCCCGTGGCCGAGCCCGTCGAGCGCGTCCTGGACCACCGCGACCGCGACCTCGTCACCGCGGCGGGCCAGCTCCACCACCTCGCGGGCGCCGTCGGCCGGGCGGCCGGTGCGCTCGGTGTAGCGGCGGGCGATCGCGGCCGCCGACGAGATCGCCTCCAGGCAGCCCGTCGCGCCGCAGCCGCACCGGCCCGGGTGACCCACGTCGATGTGCCCGACCTCGCCGGCCTGCCCGTGCGCGCGGTGGATCCGGCCGTCGAGCAGCAGTGCGGCCGCGATGCCGGTGCCGACCGGGATGAACGCCGCGTTCGTCGCGCCCCGGCCCGCCCCCACCCGGAACTCGGCGACGCCGCCCGCGGTGACGTCGTGGCCGAAAGCCACCGGCAGCCCCAGCCGATCTTCCAGGAGCTCACCGAAGTGGACTTCACGCCAGTCGAGGTTGGCCGAGAAGTGGCAGACGCGGGTCTGCTCGTCGACGATCCCCGGCACCACCACGCCGACCGCCGCCGGCCGTCCGGTGCCCGCCTGCTCCGCCAGCGCGGCCACGATGTCCGCGACCTGCGCGGCCAGCGCCGTCCCGTCCGCGCCGCGGGCCGTCTCCGCGCGCAGCGCCGCCTTCGGCTGAAGCTGCTCGTCGAGCAACGCCGCCTTGATCGTCGTACCGCCCACGTCGAGGGCCGCCACCATTCGAGTCACCGCGGCATTGTCACATTGACGCAGCCCGAACGGCGGACCTACGCTCAACCGGCCAGACGACGGATTCCGGAACGCGGTGCAAGTCCGCGCGGTCGCGCCACTGTGACCCCCGCCAGGGGGAAGCCAGACCCGGACCGTCGTGACCGACCCCGATGAGGCCGCGAAAGCCCGAGGAGGCCACGCCATGACCCAGACGGCAGTTCCCGCCGTTCCGCTCCCGATCCGCATCCCGATCCGTGAGATCGTGCCGTGGGCGGTGTTCGTGGTGCTCCTCGCCCTGATCGCGCTCTACTTCGTGAGCGCCGAGCAGGGCGCCACCGCGGTGTTCGCGAACTCCTACGTCCACGAGTTCGTGCACGACGGCCGGCACCTGCTGGCCTTCCCCTGCCACTGATCGGCGGGCACGCACTCCCATGATGAAGACCTTGCTGGTCCGCGGCATGCTCGCGGGCCTGATCGCCGGCGTGCTCGCGTTCGGGTTCGCCTACGCCTTCGGTGAGCCGTCGGTGAACACCGCCATCGGGCTCGAGGAGTCCGGCGGTCACTCGCACGCCCACTCCCACGACGCTCCCGCCCCTGCCCAAGAAGAACTCGTCCCCCGGGACATCCAGAGCACCCTCGGGCTGCTGACCGGCGTGCTCGTCTACGGCGTCGCGATCGGCGGGCTGCTCTCGCTGGCCTTCGCGTTCGCCCAGGGCCGGCTCGGCTCGCTGCGTCCGCGCGTGACGGCGCTGCTGCTCACCGCGGGCGCGTTCACCGTGGTGTTCCTGGTGCCGTTCCTGAAGTACCCGGCCAACCCGCCCGCGGTGGGCCAGCCGGGCACGATCGGCTCGCGGACGGAGCTGTACTTCGGCTTCGTCGCGGTCTCCCTGCTCGCCGGTATCCTCGCCACGGTGTTCGGCCGCAAGCTCGCGGACCGCCTGGGTGCGTGGAACGGTTTCCTGCTCGCCGCGGCGGGCTACCTGGCCGTGATCGGCGTGGTGGCCTGGCTGCTACCGGTGGTCGACGAGGTCCCGGCGACCTTCCCGGCCTCGACGCTGTGGAGCTTCCGGACGGCGTCGGTCGGCACCCAGGTGACGCTGTGGCTGGCGCTCGGCCTGGCGTTCGGCGCGTTCGCGGAGAAGGCGGTGCACCGGCGCAGCGCCGTCGCCGCCTGAGACGAATCGTCAGCCCGCCGACCGGTTCGTCCCTTTAGGCTCTCCCAGGGGAGTCTCGAGGGGGAAACATGACCGAGCCCGAGTCGGCCGCGCCCGCCAAGCGGGACAATCTCGCGGTCGCGTCCTTGATCACCGGAGTGCTGGGGTTCTTCGGGATCACGGCGTTGCTCAGGGATGATCTTCGGCATCGTCGCGCTGGTCCGGATCCACCGGACCGGGCGGCCGGGGCACGCACCGCCACGTGCGGAGTCCAGGCACGCTCCGGCCGGCTCACCGGCCCCTGGCCCGGCTAGGGCGCGCCGGGCGGGACGAACGGCAGGTCCGGCGGCGCGCCCCGCTCCAGCAGCGTCCGCAGCACCCCCGTGTCCAGGTGCTCGCCGACGGCGTCCGCCAGCTTGTCCAGCATTTCCTCGCGCAGCTCGCCGAAGCCGGGGGCGTCCGGTGCCGGGGTCCAGGCGGCGCCCGCCTGCGCCGCCGCTTCGGTGAGCCACGCGCGGCGGAAGGCGTCGTTCTCGAACGCGCCGTGCCACATCGTGCCCCAGACCGCTCCGGTGCGCAGACCGTCCAGGAAGGACTCCGCCGGCGTCGTGGTGGTCACCGTGCCGTGGTGGATTTCGTAGGCGTCCACCCGGTGGCCTCGCCAGGTCCCCGACGGCCGGGCGAGCACCTTCTCCGCGGCGAACGTCACCCGCGCGGGAAGCAGGCCGAGGCCCGCCACCCGGCCCGCCCCGGATTCGAACTCGTCCACAATGGACTCGGCGAGCATCTGGTAGCCGCCGCAGATGCCGAGCACCGGCCGCCCGGCCGCCGCCCGGGCCGCCACCGCGGTGTCCAGACCGCGGTCCCGCAGCCAGGCCAGGTCGCCCACCGTCGCGCGCGATCCGGGCAGCACCACGACGTCCGCCGCCGCGACCACGTCGGGGTCGGCGGTCAGCGTCACGGTGACCCCGGGTTCGGCGGCCAGGGCGTCGACGTCGGTGGCGTTGGACGCGCGCGGGAACCGGACGACCGCCACGGTGAGGCCGCGGTGGTGCGCTTCCCGGCGCCAGCCCGCCGCGGCGAGGGCGTCCTCCGAGTCGATCCACACCCGGTCGAGCCACGGCAGCACGCCCAGCACCGGCCGCCCGGTGACCTTCTCGAGGCTGTCCAAGCCGGGCCGCAGCAGCCCGACGTCGCCGCGGAACTTGTTGACCACCCAGCCCGCGACCAGCGCCTGGTCCTCCGCCGAGAGCAGCGCGAGGGTGCCGAACATCGCCGCCAGCACGCCGCCGCGGTCGATGTCGCCGACGACCAGCACCGGCAGCCCGAACCGCCGCGCGAGCCCCATGTTGACGTAGTCGCCGCCGCGCAGGTTGATCTCCGCCGGGCTGCCGGCGCCTTCGCAAACGACGACGTCGTAGCGCGCGCTGAGGTCCTGGAAGGCACCGAAGGCGATCTCGGCCAGCCCGGCCCGCCCGGTGGCGTACTCCCCCGCTTCGAGGGTGCCGAACGGCTTCCCGAGCGCGACGACGTGGCTGCGCCGGTCACTGCCCGGCTTGAGCAGCACCGGGTTCATCGCCGCCTCGGGCTCGGCACCCGCGGCGCGCGCCTGCACCCACTGGGCGCGGCCGATCTCGGCGCCGTCGGCGCACACCATCGAGTTGTTGGACATGTTCTGCGCCTTGAAGGGCGCCACCCGCACGCCCCGGCGCGCCAGCCAGCGGCAGATTCCGGCCGTGACCAGGCTCTTCCCGGCATCCGACGTCGTCCCGGCGACGAGCAGGCCGCTCATCGGGCCACCGCCGCGGCCAGCGCGACCGCGGCCGCTCCCACCCGGCGCGACAAGCGCACCGCCCGCCTCAGGTCCACCGGTTCGGGATCGCGGCCTTCGCCGAGCCGGGCCCGGCTCTCCACCTCGCCGCCGTAGCTGTTCGTCCCGCCGAGCCGGATGTCCAGCGCGCCCGCGAACGCGGCCTCCACCTGGCCCGCGTTCGGGCTCGGGTGCCGGCCGCCGTCACGGCGCCACACCCGCCAGGACTCCCGCGCCCGGCCGCCCGCGCACAACGCCGTGAGCGCGGCCCCGATGCGCGACGGCACCAGGTTGACGACGTCGTCGGCGCGAGCCGCGGCCCAGCCGAAGCGGCGGTAGCGCGGCGAGCGGTAGCCGACCATCGCGTCGAGCGTGTTGAGCGCGCGGTAGCCCAGCAGGCCCGGCATCCCGGCGACGGCGCCCCAGAACAGCGGCGCGACCACGGCGTCGGAGGTGTTCTCGGCGATCGACTCCGTGGCCGCGCGGGTCAACTCGGCAGTGTCGAGCGTCGTCGCGTCGCGCGCGCAGAGGTGCGAGAGCCTCTGACGTGCTTCGGGCACTTCGCCCGCTTCCAGCAGCCGGACCATTTCGGTGCCTTCGGCGGCGAGCCCGCGTCCGCCGAGCACTATCCACGTACAGACAGCCGTGGCCGCGAAGCGCGCGAAAGGACGTCGCCGGGTCGCCGTCTGAAGCGCGACCCCGAGTCCTACGGCACCGAAGGTGCACAGCCCGGCGTACACGGCTCCGCGCGGCTTCGAATCCGCCCACAGGCGGTGCTCGAGGCGGGCCGCGGCGGTACCGAACAGGGCAACCGGATGCCCCTGTCGGGGGTCACCGAACAGAGCGTCGGTTACATATCCGGTCACGAGTCCGGCCGCGGTTGTCCCTAGACGGAGTGGCACGTGGCGCACGGTAGCGCGTGCACCAGAATGCGGGTATGACTGTGCCCACTGCCGCCTCCGCGGGGAAACGTACCTCGGCGGGGCTGACCCACCGGCTCGCCGGGTACCTAGAAACCCTGGCTCGCACCCTCCGCCGGTACGGGCACGACGAAGGCAAGGTGCTGGTGCTCGGCGGCGTCCGCTCGGGGAAGTCACGGCACGCCGAGCGGCTCGTCGCCCACCACCCGCACCTCGTCTACGTCGCGCCCGGCCTGCCCGCGGGTGAAGACGACCCCGAATGGGCCGCGCGGGTGGCCGCGCACCAGGCGCGGCGGCCGGCGAACTGGAAGACCGTCGAGACCACCGACCTGGCCGGGATCCTGCGCTCGGCGACCGAGCCGCTGCTGATCGACTGCCTCGGCACCTGGCTCTCCCGCGTGCTGGACGACGTCGGCGCGTGGCGGCAGAAGCCGGGCTGGGAGCACCGCCTCGACGAGCGGCTCGAGGACTTCCTGGCCGCGTGGGCCGCGGCGCGGGTGCCGGTGGTCGCGGTCAGCAACGAAGTCGGCAGCGGTGTGGTGCCCGCAACGTCGTCCGGGCGGCTGTTCCGTGATGTGCTGGGCGCACTCAACAACCGGGTGTCCGCCGACGCCGACCGGGTCGTGCTGGTCGTCGCGGGCCGGCCGCTCGACCTGTAGCCAGGAGGCGCCCGTGTTCGACGTACCCGTGCCCGACCCCGCCGCCCGCACCGCCGCGCTGGAGCGGCTCGACGGCCTGGTCAAGCCGCTCGGCGCGCTGGGCAGGCTGGAGGAGATCGCCGCCTGGCTCGCCGCGGCGCACGGATGCGTGCCACCGCGCCCGCTGGACGACGTCCGGGTGGTCGTCTTCGCGGGCGACCACGGCGTGTCCGCGCTCTCGGCGTACCCGCGCGAGGTGACCGCGGCGATGGTGCGGGTGTTCCTGGCCGGGAAGAGCGGCGTCAACGTGCTGGCCGCCCAGGTCGGAGCCCGGGTGCGGGTCGCCGACCTCGGCGTCGACTGGGACGGCGCGGACGTGCCGGCGTCCGTCACGGCGCACAAGATCCGCCGCGGTTCGGGCTCGATCGACGTCGAGGACGCGTTGCTGCCGGGCGAAGCACAGGCTGCGTTCGAAGCGGGCCGGGCGATCGCGCTCGAGGAGCGCGAGGCGGACGTGCTGATCCCGGGCGACATGGGGATCGGCAACACGGCGGTGTGCGCGGCACTGGTCGCGGCATCGCTGGGCCTCCCGGCGGCGGAGGTGGTCGGCACCGGGACCGGAGTCGACGCGGCGGGCCTGGAGCGGAAGACGGCGGCGGTCGCGGCGGCCTTGGCCCGGACGGCGGGCCGCACGGAGGACCCGTTCGAGCGCTTGACGGCGTTGGGCAGCGCCTGCGCCGCGGCGACGGCGGGCTTCCTGGTCCAGGCGGCCGTGCTGAGGATTCCGGTGCTGCTGGACGGGGTCTTTTCGGGCGCGGCGGCGTTGGTGGCGCGGGACATCGCGCCGGGAGCGGAGCAGTGGTGGCTGGCCGGCCACCGCTCCACGGAGCCCTCGCAGGCGTTCGCGTTGAAGGCGTTGGGGTTGGAGCCGATCCTGGACTTCGGGCTGCGCCTCGGCGAAGGCAGCGGCGCGGTGCAGGCGGTGCCGACGCTGCGGGCGGCGCGGGCCATCCTGGCCGACATGGGCTTGCTGGCCGACCTGGCATGAGCCGCTGGGGTGATGCCGCGCGGATGGCCGTCGGCACGCTGACCACCGTGCCCGTCCCCGCGCCGCGCATCATCGACCGGCGGGTTGCGGGTCGCGCCATGCTCCTGGCCCCCCTTGCGGCCCTCCCGCTGGCCGCCGCGGCCGGGGTGATCGTCTGGCTGGGTTCCGCCGCCGGGCTGCCCGCGCTCGCCACCGCGGCTCTCGCCCTCGGTGCCGTCGCGCTCGGCAGCCGGGGCCTGCACCTCGACGGGCTCGCCGACACCGCCGACGGCCTCGGCGCCTCCTACGACCGCGCCAAGGCCCTCGACGTCATGCGCCGCGGCGACTCCGGCCCCACCGGCGTCGCGACCCTCGTGCTCGTCCTGCTCGTGCAGGCCGGCGCGCTCACCGGCGTGCACAGCGGGATCGCCGCCGCCGCCGCGATCCTCGTCGGCCGGTGCACGCTGTCGATGGCGTGCGCGCGGGGCGTTCCGCCGGCGCGGCCGGAGGGGCTCGGCGCCACCGTTGCGGGATCCGTGCCGCGCACCGCCGCGATCGCGGTCGGGGTGGCCGCCGCCGGGCTCGCCACGCTGCTCCCCGGCCTGCCGTGGTGGCGCGGGCTGCTGGCGGTGGCCCTCGCCTACGCCACCGCCGCCGCCCTCCTGCGGAGGTGCACCCGGCGGCTCGGCGGCATCACCGGCGACACCCTCGGCGCCGGGGTCGAAGCCGCCGTCGCGGCCGCCCTCCTCGCGCTGGCAACCTAGGCGGCCGTCCGGCGTGTACCAAGGTGAAGGAGTCACCATCGAAGGAGACCTCCGATGACCGAGGACCGTCGCGCCGTCCACGCCCTCGCCGACACCGTGGACGTCCGGCCCGCGCCCCCGCGACGGCCGGCCACCGCACCGCTGATGGCCGCCGCCGCGACGGTGCTCGTGGCCGGCGTGATCGTCGTCGTTTCGGCCACCCCGCCCGAGCCGGAGCCCACGCCCGCCGCCCCGCCCGCCCCCTCCCCCACCCCGGTGACCCTGCCGAACTTCGCGCTCCTGACGCACTGCGGTGTCGACGAGACGAAGATCGGTACCACGTTCTACGAGGCCGAAACGCCGCTGATCGGCCCGGCGCGCAGCGCGCCCTCCGGCTGGGACAATCCGTACCAACCGGGCACGATGACGCTCGGCCCACCGGACTCCGCGGTGTTCCGCGACCAGCTCGGCCACGAGGTCCGGTTCCACGTGCGGCCCGGTGCGAAGGAGTTCAAGCAGCTCTGCGATTAGCCCAGATTGTCGTACCTCCTCCCTAGAGTGATCCGCGTGAACCGGACCGACCGTCTCTACGCCCTCGTCGAAGAACTGCGCGCCGTCGCGCCGCGGCCACGCAGCGCGCGCTGGCTCGCGGGCCGGTTCGAGGTCAGCGTCCGCACCATCGAACGGGACATCAGCGCCCTGCAGCAGTCCGGCACGCCGATCTACGCCGAGCCCGGCCGCACCGGCGGCTACTGCCTCGACAAGGCCTACACGCTGCCGCCGGTCAACCTGACACCCGGCGAGGCCGTCGCCATGGCGCTCGCGCTGAAACACCTGGAAGGCACCCCCTTCCGCGCGGAAGCGGGCTCGGCCCTGCGCAAGCTCGTCGCGGCGATGCACCGGGACGACGCCGCCGCGGCCCAGGAGCTGGCCGCCCGCGTTCACATCCTCAGCCCGGCTTCGCCGCCACCGATGCCCCGCAAGATCGCCGACGCGCTCGACGCCGGCCGCGTCCTGCGCATCGGGTACGCCGACCGCGAAGGCGCCGTGACGCAGCGCGAGATCGAACCGGTGGCCTACGTCGGCAAACCGACCCACTGGTACCTCGTGGCGTGGTGCCGGCTGCGCGACCAGATCCGCGTCTTCCGCACCGATCGGATCACGGCGGTGACCGTCACGGCCGAGGTGCCCACGTTCCGTCGGCTGCGGCGCGAGGACCTCGACATCCCGTACGGCGACGTCGAGCAGCTCAGCTTGGCGGGGTGAACACCGAGAAGTGGTTGCCCGCCGGATCGAGCAGGTGCGCGAACGTCACCCCGACGGGGTTGACCGCCGGCGGCCGCTGCACCCGGCCACCGGCCGCCTCGGCCCGCTTGCAGGCGGCTTCGACGTCCTCGACGAGCACGGTGAAGACCGCGTAATCCGGCATTTCCCCCTTCGTCGCGAAGAGCCCACCTCGTGAACCGCCGGTCTCGATGACGCGGTAGGCCGCGTCGGTGCTGGCCGACTCGTCCTGCACGATCTTCCAGCCGAACACGTCACCGTAGAACTGTTCGGCGGCCGCCGGGTCCGCGGCGCCGATCTCGAACCAGGCGACGTCGTTGAATCGGGGCATGTCGTTCCTTTCGCTGCCGAGCCGGGTGTTTCCCGGTCTCCGCCCACTCTCGGCGACGGCCGCGACAACCCCCTGTCGGTGTTTAGCGAACTTTGCGCAAGGTGGCCAGGAACGCGTCCGTCGTCGCGCGGTCGCGGACCGCGAGCCGCAGGTGGTCCGGCCCCAGCCCCGGGAACGTGTCCCCCCGCCGCACCGCGTAACCCGCTTCCCTCAGCCGCTCGCGCAGCGCCGTCCCGCCCGGAACGCGAACCAGCACGAACGGCGCACGCGGATCACCCAGCACAGCGACCCCCTCCGCGGCCAGGCCCGACACCAGGTACTCCCGGTCGGTCTCCGCCGCCACCGCCAGTTTTTCCGCTTCCTCCAAAGCGGACGGACGGCAGCACGCCACCGTCGCCACCGCGGCCAACGTGGACACCGACCACGGCACCTGCACCGCCCGCAGCCGCGCGACGACGGCCGGCTCGGCGAGCACGTACCCCGCCCGCAACCCGGCCAGGCCCCACGTCTTCGTCAGGCTGCGCAGGACGACGACGCCCGCGTGCCCGGAAGCCAGGCTCTCGACCTCGCCGGGGACCGCGTCGAGGAACGCCTCGTCCACGACCAGGAGCCGGCCGGGCCGGGCCAGCGCCAGCAGCGAAGCAGCCGGGTGCAGCACCGAGGTCGGGTTCGTCGGGTTGCCGACGAACACGAGATCCGCACCGGAAGGCACCTGGGCCGGGTCGAGCGCGAATCCGTCCTCTTCGGACAGGATCACCCGCTCGACCGCGTGCCCCGCGGCGCGCAGCGCGGCCTCCGGCTCGGTGAACTGCGGGTGCACGACCACCGCGCGGCGCGGCCGGACAGCCGAGGCCAGCAGGGTGAAAGCTTCGGCAGCGCCGGCCGTCACCAGGACTTCGGACTCCGGACGGCCGTGGCGCACGGCCACCGCGCGCACCGCATCCACGGTAGACGGATAGGTGGCCAGCGAGTCCAAGGCGGACGCCAGTTCCTGCCGCAGCCACGAAGGGGGCCGTGGCAACCGGACGTTCACCGCGAGGTCGACCAGCCCCGGCCCGACCTCGCGGTCGCCGTGGTGGTGCAGGTCGTAATCAGCCATACGCCCGTACCCGCGCGGCGAACCGCCGGGCCAGTTCCGGATACCCGGCCCAGTGGACGTGCAGGTAGGACGCGTGCAGCGTCGGCGACGCGAAGCCGTCCAGCTGCCGGTCCCAGCCCCAGGCGGCCGAGGGGCCGTGCGACGGCGTCACCTCGGTGCGGTGGAACTCGTGCCCGGTGACGCGCTGACCGGCCGGCGCCAGCAGGTTGTCCTCGACGGCGACCGCGCGCCGGTAGCCCAGCTTGCCGCGGGCGGTCATCTTGGCGTCCGCGGGCACCGCGCCGACCATCGGCACGCCGTCCAGCGACTGGCACAGGTACAGCAGCCCCGCGCACTCGGCGCTCACCGGCATCCCGCGCTCGACCGCGGACGCCACTTCGGCGCGCAACGCCGTGTTCGCCGACAGCTCGGCCGCGTGCACCTCGGGGAACCCACCGCCGAAGTACAGGCCGGCGCACCCCTCGGGCAGGGCACGATCCCGCAACGGGTCGATGTCCACGACCTCGACCCCGCACGCGGCCAGCAGCTCGATGTTCTCGGTGTAGCGGAACGTGAACGCCGGTCCACCGGCGGCCGCGACCGTCACCGGTGGACCGTCCACACCGGAGGGTTCCCAGGCCGGCGCCGAAAGGCGGGAAGCCCCCGACGCGATCCGGACGATCGCCTCGAGGTCGACGCCGTCGGTCACCCACGCGGCCAGCGAAGGCAGCACGCGCTGGGCCTCCGCGGCCCGTTCGGCCGCCGGGACGAGCCCGAGGTGCCGGCTCGGCGCGTGGATCTCTTCGTTGCGGTACAAGGCGCCCAGCAGCGGGACGCCGGTGGCTTCGAGGGCGGAGGCGATCTCGTCGAGGTGCCGCTGCGAACCGAGCTTGTTGAGGATGACGCCGGCGAGCCGCACGCGGTTGTCGAAGTGGGCGAACCCCAGGACCGTCGCGGCGACGCTGCGCGAAGCCGCCGAAGCGTCGACGACCAGGACCACGGGCGCGTCCAGGAGCCGGGCCACGTGCGCGGTCGACGCGTAGCCCTCGGTGCCCAGCGCGCCGTCGAACAGGCCCATCACGCCTTCGATGACGGCGATGCCGGCACCGCGGGAACCGTGCCGCAGCAGGGGAACCAGCCGGTCCTCGCCCTGGAGGAACGGGTCGAGGTTGCGCGCCGGCCGTCCGGTGGCGAGGGCGTGGTAACCCGGGTCGATGAAGTCCGGCCCGACCTTGTGCCCCGACACCCGGTGCCCGGCCGCGCGCAGCGCCGCCATCAGCCCGGCGGCGATCGTGGTCTTGCCGTGCCCGGAGCCGGGCGCGGCGATGACCACGCGCGCTACCACTCGATCCCCCGCTGGCCCTTCTGGCCGCTGTCCATCGGGTGCTTGACCTTGGTCATCTCGGCGACCAGATCGGCGGCCTCGACGAGTTCCGGCGGCGCGTACCGGCCGGTGATGACGACGTGCTGGTGCCCCGGCCGGGCGACCAAAGTGGACACGACATCGTCCACGTCGAGCCAGCCCCACTTGAGCAGGTACGAAAACTCGTCGAGGACGTAGAAGCCGTGCGTCTCGGCGGCGAGCCGGCGCTTGATCTCCGCCCAGCCTTCACGCGCGTTCTCCGCGTGGTCGTCCTCGGTGCCGGACTTGCGCGCCCAGCTCCACCCCTCGCCCATCTTGTGCCACTCGACCGGGCCGCCCTGGCCGGTGTCGTCGTGCAGCTTCCCCAGCGCACGGAACGCCGCTTCCTCGCCGACGCGCCACTTCGCCGACTTGACGAACTGGAACACGCCGATCGACCAGCCCTGGTTCCAGGCCCGCAGCGCCATCCCGAACGCGGCCGTCGACTTGCCCTTCATCTCGCCGGTGTGCACGGCGAGCAGTGGCCGGTTGCGGCGCTGGCGCGTGCTCAGGCCGTCTGCCGGCACCACCGAAGGTTTTCCCTGTGGCATCAGGCGGCCCTTCCGGTCCGGGCGCGGACGGCGCCGGCCAACGATTCAGCCGCGACCTCACCCAGCGGCACGTGCTCGGCGCCGAGGTGGGCGGCGAGGTCGGCGGCCAGCCCGAGCCGCATCTTGCCGCTCTCGCAATCCATCACGATCGTCGTGACGCCGGCCAGGAGCCCGGCCGCGGTCCGGGCGCGGGCGACGGCGTCCGGGCCACTGGTCGCGCGCCCGTCGGTGACGACGACGAGCAGCGGGCGGCGGCGGGGATCGCGGATCTCCTCGACACGCAGCACCCGCGCCGCCTCCAGGAGTCCCTCGGCCAGTGGGGTCCGGCCGCCGGTCGGCAGGCCTTCGAGGCGGGACGCGGCCGCCTCGACGCTGATCGTCGGCGGCAGCGCGAGTTCGGCGGTGTCGCCGCGGAAAGTCACCAGCCCGACCTTGTCGCGGCGCTGGTAGGCGTCGAGCAGCAGCGACAGGACCGCGGACTTGACCTCGCGCATCCGCGTCTTCGCCCCCATCGAGCCGGACGCGTCCACGCAGAACAGCACGAGGTTGCCTTCGCGGCCTTCCCGCAACGCGAACCGCAGGTCTTCCGGGCGCAGCTCGAGCCGGGCGCCGGCGCGGCCGCGGGCTCTTTGGTGCGGGGCCGCGGCTTTCACGGTCGCGACCAGGTGCGGCCGCCCTTCACGGACACTCGCGGGCTGGACACCGATGGTCCGGCCGCTGTCGGTGATCGCGCGCGACCGGCGTCCACGCTCGCCTTCGCCCATGCCCTTGACGCGGAAAACGCGCGCCTTGAACGTCTCACCGGCGCCGACGGTCTTCTGCTGCCCGCCGCCCTGGCTCGGCTGGGGCCGGCCCTGCGGGGCGTCGTCACCACCCTGCGGTACGGAGGAGTCCTCCGGCGGCGCCGAGCCCGGGCCCGGGCCGTCGTCCTCGGGTCCCGGATCCGGCTGGGCGTCCTGAAGGGCCTGCTCCAGCTGCTCTTCCGAGATGCCGGGGGCGTCGAACGGGTTGCGGCGGCGCCGGTGCGGCAGCGCCAGCCGCGCGGCCACGCGGACGTCGTCGGTGGTCACCTCGTCGCGGCCGGCCCACGCCGCGTGCGCGACCGCCGTGCGCGCGGTGACGATGTCCGCGCGCATGCCGTCGACCTCGAACGACGCACAGACCTCGGCGATCTGGCGGAGGGCGTCGTCGGGCAGTTTCACCGCCGGCAAAAGCCGTTGCGCCGCTTCGATGTCCGCGGCCAGCCGGGCGTCTTCTTCGGCGTACTGCGCGGCGAAGGCGTCCGGATCGGCTTCGTAGGCCAGGCGGCGCCGGACGACCTCGACACGCTGTTCCGGGTCACGGCTGGAGGCGACCTCGACGGTCAGCCCGAACCGGTCCAGCAGCTGCGGCCGCAGCTCGCCCTCTTCGGGGTTCATGGTGCCGATCAACACGAACCGCGCCGCGTGCGACACCGAGACGCCTTCGCGCTCCACGGTCGCGCGGCCCATCGCGGCGGCGTCCAGGAGGGTGTCGACGAGGTGGTCGTGCAGCAGGTTGACCTCGTCGACGTAGAGCAGGCCGCGGTGCGCGGCGGCCAGGAGACCCGGCTGGAAGTCCGTGACGCCTTCGGCGAGGGCGCGTTCCAGGTGCAGCGAGCCGATGACGCGGTCTTCGGCCGCGCCGACCGGGAGTTCGACCAGGCGGGCCGGCCGCCGGTGGTTCTTCGCGCCGTCGTGGGGGCCGTCCGGGCAGAGCGGGTCGGGGGCCGCGGGATCGCAGGAGAACCGGCAGCCGTCGACGACGTCGACGCCCGGCAGCAGGCCCGCGAGCGCGCGGACCATGGTCGACTTCGCGGTGCCCTTTTCGCCGCGCACCAGCACCCCGCCGACGGCGGGCGAGATCGACGAGAGGACCAGCGCCAGGCGCAGGTCGGGCAGCCCGACGACGGCGGTGAACGGGTACGGCTTCAACAGCGCTCCTCCACTCGGCGACCGGCCGATCATCGCACAGCGCCCGCCTCGCTTAGGGTGGGAAATCGTGCGCGAAGAATCACGTCGATCCGCTGCGGAGGAGGGCTCCGCGACCCACCTCACCGTGGTCGGGATCGGGGCCGACGGCTGGCCCGGCCTGTCGGAACGGGCGAAGGCCGCCGTGCTCGCCGCCGACGTCGTGCTCGGGGCGCCGCGGCAGCTGGGCTACCTGCCCGACGGGGTCCCGGCTGAGCCCTGGCCGACGCCGTTGCTGCCCGGGCTGGACGCGGTCATCGCCGAGCACGAAGGCGCGCAGATCTGCGTCCTGGCCAGCGGCGATCCGTTTTTGTCGGGGGTGGGTGCCACACTGGTGGCCCATGGATACGAGGTCGAAGCGCTGCCCGCGCTCTCCTCGGTGACACTGGCCCGGGCACGGCTGGGCTGGTCCGCCGAAGAGACCGAGGTGGTCACCATCGTCGGCCGGTCGTCGGCCCGCGTCGCCCGGGTACTGGCGCCGCGCCGGCGAGTGCTCGTCCTGGGTGCCGACGCGCCCGCTCTGCGCTCCCTGCTCACCGTGCGGGGTTACGGCGAGAGTGAGCTGATCGCGTTGGAGAACCTGGGCGGGCCCGACGAGCGCGTCTCCGACGGCTGGGCCGGCGATCCCGGGCCGCTGACGGTGTTCGCGCTGGAGTGCGCGGGTCCGGCGTTGCCGCTGATCGGCATCCCGGACGACGTGTACGCCCACGACGGGCAGCTGACCAAGCGCGACCTGCGGGTGTCGGCGCTCGCCCGCCTCGCGCCGAGTCCCGGCGAGCTGTTGTGGGACGTCGGCGCGGGCGCGGGCAGCGTCGGCATCGAATGGTCGCGGTTGAACGGGCTGAACCGCGCTATCGCGATCGAGCGGTCCGCGGAACGGGCCGAACGGATCGGACGGAACGCATTGGACCTGGGAGTACCGGAACTGGAGGTGGTGACAGGCGAAGCACCGGAGGCGCTGAGCGCGCTGCCCGCACCGGACGCGGTCTTCATCGGAGGCGGCGTGACGGCGCCGGGCGTACTGGACGCGTGCGTGGCCACCGGCGCGCGCGTGGTGGCGCACGGGGTGACGCTGGAGGCCGAGCAGGTCCTGGCCCGTGCGTACGAGGAGCACGGAGGGGAACTGCTGAGGATCGGCGTGGAGCGGGCTGCACCGCTGGGCGGGTTCTCGGGGTGGGTCCCGGCGCGGGTCGTCACGCAGTGGAGCAGCCGGTGACCGCCACCGCGATACGGACCCGCCGCCGGCAGCCGCGCGCCGGCAACGCCGCAGGCACGCACCCGACCCCGTGGAGCAGCCGGTGACCGTGCACTTCATCGGCGCCGGGCCCGGTGCCGCGGACCTCATCACCGTGCGGGGCCGGGACCTGCTGGCCCGCTGCGGCGTCTGCCTCTACCCCGGCAGCATGACCCCGCCCGACCTCCTCGCGTACTGCCCGCCCGGCGCCGAGCTGGTCGACACGGCGAACCTCAGCCTCGAGCAGATCGTCGCGAAGCTGGCCGAGGCCCACCACGCCGGGCACGATGTCGCGCGGCTGTGCTCCGGGGATCCGTCGCTGTACAGCGCCGTCGCCGAGCAGATGCGGCGGCTCGACACGGCCGGAGTGCCCTACGAGGTCGTGCCCGGGGTGCCTGCCTTCGCCGCTTCGGCCGCGGTCCTGCAGCGGGAACTCACCGTGCCCGAAATCGGGCAGAGCCTGGTGATCACCCGGGTCCAGGCGCGCTCCACCAAGATGCCCCCCGGCGAGACCCTCGCCGCCTTCGCCGCGACCAACGCCACCCTCGCGCTGCACCTGGCGATCAACCACGTCGAGCGGGTGGCGGAGGGCTTGAAACCGCACTACGGCGCCGACTGCCCGGTCGCCGTCGTCGCGCTCGCGAGCCAGCCCGGCGAAACCGTCGTGCGCGGGGTGCTCGGCGAGCTGCCGGCGCTGGTCCGCGAGGCCGGGATGACGCGCGCCGCCACCATCTTCGTCGGGCGGGTGCTCGCCGCCGAGGGCTTCCCGGACAGCTTCCTCTATTCCAGTGCCCGTGACCGGGCGAACCAACCGGAGTCGTTGTGACGGAACTGCGCTGGGGCCTGCTGGCCGCCGGGACCATCGCCGCCCACTTCGCCGAGGGCGTCGGCGAGAGCGAGCACGGCGTGCTCGCCGCCGTCGCGGCGCGGGATGCCGGGCGGGCACAGGAGTTCGCCGCGCGCTTCGGCATCCCGAAGGCCTACGGCAGCTACGAAGAGCTCCTCGCCGATCCGGACGTCGACGCCGTGTACGTCTCGACACCGCACGCGATGCACAAGCAATGGGCCATCGCCGCCGCCGAAGCGGGCAAGCACGTGCTCTGCGAGAAGCCGTTGACGATCACCGCGGCCGACGCCGAGGAGGTGATCGCCGCGGCCCGTGCGCACGACGTCTTCCTGATGGAGGCGTTCATGTACCGGCTGCACCCGCAGACGCGGCGGCTGGCCGAGCTGATCTCGGCCGGCGCCATCGGCGAGGTCCGCGCGGTGGACACGACCTTCTCGTTCGACAGCAACCCCGAGGAGACCGCCCGGCTGAGCGACCCGGCCCTGGGCGGCGGCGGGATCCTCGACGTCGGCTGCTACTGCACGTCGCTGGCCCGGCTGGTCGCGCAGGCGGCGACCGGGCAGGACGTCGTCGAGCCGACCGAGGTCAGCGGAATGGCGCACCTGTCCGCCACCGGCGTGGACGAGTGGGCGACCGGCCTGCTGCGCCTGCCCGGGGACATCCTCGCGACGATTTCGTGCGGGATCCGGCTCGCCCGCGAGGACGGCATCCGCGTCTTCGGCTCGCGCGGGCAGATCCACATCCCGCAGCCCGCGTGGATCCACCCGTTGCGCACGCCCGGCGTCTCGCAGATCATCCTGACCCCCGCCGGCGGCGAACCGGAGATCATCGAGGTCGAAGCGACCCAGGGCGTCTTCGCGCGCGAAGCGGACCACGTCGCCGCGCACGTCGAAGACCGCCAGGCGCCCGAGCTGACCTGGGCGGAGACTCTCGCCAACCTGCGTACGCTGGACCGCTGGCGCGAAGCCGTCGGCTACGGGCGTCCCTCGTGATCCTCATCCTCGGCGGAACCGGCGAAGCCCGGGAGCTCGCCGAAGCGCTCACCACCCGCGAAGTGGGCGTTGTCTCTTCGCTGGCGGGACGCGTCGCACGGCCAAGGCTCCCAGCAGGCGAAGTACGCGTAGGCGGCTTCGGCGGCCCGGAAGGTCTCGCGGCCTGGCTGCGCGAGAACCGGGTCACGGCCGTCGTCGATGCCACGCACCCCTTCGCCGAGCGCATCGGCGCGAACGCGGCAAAAGCGGCCGAGCTGACCAAAACGCCCCTCCTCCGGCTCGCGAGGCCGGGCTGGCGGCCGGGGCCGCACGACGTCTGGCACTGGGCGGACGACCTCGCCGACGCCGCCCGGAAGCTCCCCGGCCTCGGCCGGCGCGTGTTCCTCACCAGCGGCCGCCAGGGCCTGCCCGCCTTCGCGCACCTCGACGACCTGTGGTTCCTGATCCGCTGCGTCGACCCGCCCGAGCCGCCGCTGCCGCGTCACCACGAGCTCATCCTCGCCCGCGGGCCGTACGAGGTGGCCGCCGAGCGCGAGCTGCTCGGCCGGGTCGACGTCCTGGTCACCAAGGACTCCGGCGGCGCGCAGACCAGCGCGAAGCTGACGGCGGCGCGGGAACTCGGCCGCCCCGTCCTGGTCGTCCGGCGCCCGCCGCGCCCGGCGACCGAGACCGCCGAAACCGTCCCCGAAGCCGTCGAATGGGTCCTGCACCGATGATCGAAGAGTTCTACGAAGTCCTGCGCAAGCGCCGGGACGTCCGCGGCGAGTTCACCGGCGAGCCCGTCCCCGAAGCCACGCTGACGCGGATCCTCGAGGCCGCGCACGCCGCACCGAGCGTCGGGCTCACCCAGCCGTGGGACTTCGTGCTGGTCGACGACTACGCGACGCGCGAGAAGTTCGCCAAGCACGTCCACGAGGAGCGTGCGGTCTTCGCCGGGCAGCTCGGCGAAGACCGCGCGAGCACCTTCGCGAACATCAAGATCGAGGGCATCCTCGATGCGAGCCTCGGCATCGTCGTCACGTACGACCCGGCGCGCGGCGCGCCCGACGTGCTCGGCCGGCACGCCATCGCCGACGCCGGCCTGTACTCGGTGTGCCTCGCGATCCAGAACCTCTGGCTCGCCGCGACCGCCGAAGGCCTCGGCGTGGGCTGGGTCAGCTTCTACCGCGAGCCGTTCCTGAGCGAGCTGCTCGGCATCCCCGACGGTGTCCGGCCGGTCGCGTGGCTGTGCACCGGCCCGGTGAGCCGGCTGGAGACGGTGCCCGACCTGGAGCGCCACGGCTGGCGCCGCCGCCGTCCCCTGGCCGCGGCGGTACACCACGGACGGTTCACCCCGCGTGACCCGGGGGCTGCGTCAACCGCCGGCGTCTGACCCGTTAGCGTTGCGCCGATGCGTCTGATCGCCGTAGCGCTGGGGCTGCTCTCGGCCTTGTGCGCGCTGGCTTTCCCGTTCCTGCCGGTGGTGCAGGACACAGCGGAGGTCGTCTGGCCCACCGGCAGCGACACCCGCTCCGTCAACGCGCCCTTGACCGGGTACTGGGCCCAGGACCTGCGCGCCGAGGTGCCGTGCGCGGCCATCCGCTCGGTCGACGCCCGCACGAACGGTCCGGGCCTGCTGTTCGCCACCGTGCCGGACGGCCGCACCGACCCGAAGGCGGGCAAGGGCGTCGGCCTGCAGCTGCGCATCGACAACGGCGTGCTGCTCGCCTCCAGCCAGGGCCAGCAGATCGCCCAGCAGCCGCTGCCCGCCGAAAAGTGCGACGTCGAACTGGACGTCGACGCGACGCAGATGACGCTGGCCGTCGCCGGCACGCCGGTGTTCCACGCCGAGGGCGACGTCCGCCCCCGCGTCATCGGCATCTACTCCTCGATCAACTCGAGCAAGGACCCGATCGCCGGGCTGCACGTCTCGGTCGTGCCGGACACGCGCTACCAGACGTCGCCGACCGCGCTGAAGATCGTCGTGGGCGTGCTCGCCGTGCTGTCGCTGATCGGCTGCCTGATCGCGGTCTGGCGCCGCGACTCCGGCTTCGCCCGCCGTGCCCCGCGCTGGGCGCCGGTCGGCTGGTGGCGGCTGACGCTGCGGGACACCACGGTGATCGCCGCGCTCGGCGCGTGGGTCTTCATCGGACCGGTGACCTCGGACGACGGCTACATCCTCACGATGGCGCGGGTCACCGAGTCGACCGGCTACCTGACGAACTACCACCGCTGGTTCGGCGTCGCCGAGGCGCCGTTCGGCTGGTTCTACCACGTCTTCGAGCTGATGACGCACGTGAGCACGGTGCCGCCGTGGATCCGGCTGCCGTCGTTCCTGCTCGGCGTGCTGAGCTGGCTGCTGATCAGCCGCGAGGTGATGCCGCGGCTGGGTACCCAGATCCGCACCAGCCGCCCGGCCAGCTGGGCCGCCGCGACGGTGTTCCTGATCTGGTGGATGCCCTACAACAACGGCGTCCGCCCGGAACCGGTGGCCGCGCTCGGCTCGCTGCTGGCGATCTGCGCGGTGGAGCGCGCGCTGGTGACGCGGCGGCTGCTGCCCCTGTGCCTCGGCCTGACCGCGGCCGGGTTCACCCTGGCCGCCACCCCGACCGGGCTGATCGCGGTGGCGCCGTTCCTGGTCGCCGCACGCCCGCTGTTCAAGCTGATCCGCCAGCGCGCGAACGAGAACGGCTGGGTGCCGGTGCTCGCGCCGATCGCCGCGGCCGGGCTGCTGGTGCTGGTCGTGGTGTTCGCCGACCAGACGTTCGCGACCGTCCAGGAAGCGACGCGGATCCGCACCCAGGTGGGCCCGAACCTGTCGTGGTTCCAGGAACTCGCGCGCTACCAGCTGCTGTTCGAGAGCCTGCCGGACGGCTCGGCGCCGCGCCGGTTCCCGGTGCTGCTGGTGCTGCTGTGCACCGGCACCTGCCTGGTGATGCTGCTGCGCCGCGGCCGCATCCCCGGCGCGTCGCTCGGCCCGGCGCGCCGCCTGATCGGCACGACGGCGGTGTTCTTCCTGCTGCTGGCCCTGACGCCGACGAAGTGGACGCACCACTTCGGCGCGTTCGCCGCGGTCGGGGCGTCGATGGCGGCGCTGACCGCGCTGGCGACCAGCTCGACGGTGCTGCGGTCCAAACGCAACCGCGCCGCGTTCCTCGCCGGGCTGCTGGTCGTCGCGGCTCTGGCCGCGACCGGGCCGAACACCTACTGGTTCGTCTCGCGCCTCGGCGTCCAGTGGACGAACGTGGCGCCGTCGATCGGTGGCATCGGCCTGTCCACGATCCTGCTGATCGCGGCCGGGATCGCCGGGGTGTACGCGTTCGTCGAGAACGTCCGCGCGCACCGGCCGGGCCTGCCCACGCAACCGCAGGAGGGCCGGCTGCGCGCGCTGCGGCTCGGGTCGCTGTCACTGGTGGTGGTCTGCGGCCTGGTGGCGGCGGGCGAGTTCGTCACGATGGCGTGGGCGATCCACAACCAGGCCGGCAGCTACAGCCTGGGCGCGGCGAACATCGGGCACCTGTTCGGCAAGAGCTGCAACCTCTCCGACCACGTGATGGTCGAGCGCGACGCGGCGACGAGCATCCTGCACGAGCAGTCCGAGCAGCGGACGGTCGCGGAGAAGCCCCAGGAGCCGGAGAACTCGCCGCTGCCCAACCCCGACCGGGACAACGGCCGCGTCCAGACCGGCTTCCACACCCGCCCGGTCGACGACAAGGACCCGCTGGCCGAGCCGCCGCACGGGTTCACCCCGGACCGGGTGCCGATGTGGTCGAGCTACCTCGACCCGGAGACGCGCGCGGGCCGGCTGCGAAGCGACTGGTACGCGCTGACGGAGAAGCCGGCGGACGGCCAGATCGTGGTGGCGACGGCGGGCGCGGCCCGGCGGCCGACCTCGGTCAGCCTCGACTACGGCGTCAACACCCCGGACGGCGTGAAGGTGCTGCGCAGCCAGTTCATGCTCCCGCCGGGCGCGGGCACCAACGGCTGGAACGACACCCGCATCAACCTGCGCGACCTCCCCCCGGAGACGAACGCGGTCCGCATCAACATCGTCGACAACGACCTCACGGAGGACGGCTGGATCGCGGCATCGGCCCCGCGCGTCCCGACGTTCACGACGCTGACGGACCGCATCGGCTCGAAGCCGGTGTACCTGGACTGGCCGGCGTCGTTCGTGTACCCGTGCGTCCAGCCGGTGACGTCCCACGACGGCATTTCCCAGGTCCCGGACTACCGCATCACGGCGGGCGGCTTGGCGGACGAGGCCCAGTGGGCGTCCTCGACCAACGGCGGCCCGATCGGCTGGCTGGAGGAGCTGGCCGAGGAGCCGGAGGTGCCGAGCTACCTGATCGGCCAGCCGAGCCAGTCGTGGGGCCAGCTGCTGCAGATCGAGCCGTTCACCGAGGGCATCGCGCCCACGGTGGTGCACGGGGAGAAGACCGTGCCGGGCTGGTGGTCACCAGGCCCGGGTCCGCGGCAGCCGAACGGCAAGGACCCGACGCGCTGACAAAAGCCGTGAATGCCACCTTGAGCCAAGGTGGCATTCACGGCTTTTCAGTAGCGTGGACAACATCGAAAACATGTCACCAACATGACCTATAGTGGATTGGTTATTCTGCACCCAGTTTCTTTCCTGTAAAGCATCAGCACCAATTCACCTTCACCTTACGGACAGGCTACTTTCCACCGTGGCAGCCGTAACACCATCGCTCACCCCGTCGACCTTCAGGCCACGACCCGCGACCGATGCAGCGACGACATGGTCAAGCAGCCGACGAATTGAGGAGCAGCGATGGGCGAGAGCAATGGTGACCTACCGTGGCGGCATCGCCCCTTCGTGCGCCGTTCACTCGTCGCCGTGATGTTCACTGCCCTTGGTTGGCTCGTCGCAAGCTCAGCCGGAGTCCTCCACGAGAATTCCCCCCTGCAGCTCACCCTGATAGCGATCTCGGCTGTCAGCCTTGCCCCAGCGTTCTTCGCGCACCTCTTCGTCGCGCATCGTGCACCGACTCGGCGCATGTTGAGCGGCATGGCCAAGGACAGCAGGCTGCAACTCAGTTCGATAAGACGAGAGCATCAAGAATTCAGTCAACGTTTCACGGCCATCCAACTGTCGACCTTCATCAGGTTCGCTTTGGCGCCCCGGAAGATCCGCGGACGGATCAACGAGGAGATTGACGTCCACCGCCGCGTATTACGACAGCGGGTAACCACCATCCTCGAGCTCCCAGCAGATACACAAAAGGACGACCTTCTCATACCCGTGTTGACACCGCTGAAGGGAGAACTACAAGACGATCTGGTCATCCACCTCGACGGAGAACCGATAACCACCCTGCCGCACCACGACTACTTGGTCCTAATCACCATCATCTTGGATACGCTACTGACCCCGACTCCCGGTTCGTTGAGCAGCACACAGGCGACGCACCTTCAGCGAGACATCAAGAAAGCTGTCGACTTAGTCACTTGCCGGAGGCGTCTCAGCAAGCAGGAACTCAAGAAGGCCACCAGGTGTGCCGAGCGTATCAAAAGACTCGCGGCCGTCGGCGGCTCGTCGCTCGTCGCCGGCGCAACTCTGCTGCAGCGACTGGCGAACAACTACGTGGTCGTGGGCATCATCCCCAAAGCCGACGAAAGTAGAGCAAGACGCACGATCAGCTACGAGCGATACCTGGTACCAAGACTCAAACTCGACTCGATCAAAGATTTTCTCGGGCTCATGATGGGCGCTCGACCCAAACACATCGGCTTGAGCGTGGAGAACGCCGGGCTCACCCAGAGCTACCACCTACTGGTTCGCGGCCCTGAGGGCTCCTATGTCGGATGGCAGAACCTCACGACTCCTTCGGGCTTGCTTAGCCTGTCCCGAAACAGCGGCAAACTCAGCGAGCCGTATTTCAGACTGCGGCGCAGACTAGGCCAGCGATACCTCCACCTCTACATGCGTGCCATACCCGCGAAGCTGGCACAACAACTAAGACTCAATATCAAATTCTACGAAGTTCCACCCGGCTCGCTCGCCGGCGCCGCGCTCGCTGCGGCCGCGAACTTCGCCTTAGTTCTCATCATCGCCCTGATTCTGCCTGCCGCTCAGTCCGGAGCAGTAGCCGGAGAGAACCCGCTCGGCAGCGACTTCCCTGCGCTCGTGCTGGCCTTCCCAGCAGTCGCCGGAGCCTTCGTCGGGTACGACAGCAAGAGCCCTGCCCTGGTCGGCGGCACTCTCTCGTCGAAGGCGTCCTCGCTGGCGACCATCGTTCTGTCAGTTGCCGCGAGCGGGATCTTCATGGCCCAACAGGCGGGCAGCTGGCGAGTCCCCACGGCCCACGGCGTCTTCGGCGTGAGCGACGCATGGTGGCAAATCATCGTCATCGGCGCCTTGATCAATACCATCTACGCCGCCCACAGCTGGCTGACTAGAACGCTCTCCTACTACTGGCTCGCCCACCGTCCAGACGACCAATCCCCCGGCCCCACCGAGCAATGAGAAGGTTGACATGACCGGAGCCTTGACCGAAGCTCAGCCAGTGGCGTTTTCAACAGCAGGCAGCGACGCGTCCGGCCCCTTGAGTCGGGCGAGGAACAGGTTTGTCTCGTTGGCGACCGAACTCGCTAATGAGACTGGCCGGGAACCATCTGGTTGGTACGTCGACACAGGCGAGGGGGAAGCGGCTTCGGCAGGCTCCGACGACCTCGAAAAGATCGACCTAGACCTCATCCTTGGTGAGAAATTCGCTGTCGCCTTCGATGCTGTTGTCGAAGTTAACAGCCGGACGAACCTATCCCCAGGGGAACGGTTCGCGGCCGTGCAGAAGTCGTACTCACAGCGACTGGATGAGGGCACCGTCAGCCGAGGGACGCCTCAATCGGGGCGCCCCTCGGTCGCAGCGACTGAACCTGCGCCTCAGTAGCTGCGGGGGGTCCAGACGATGCCGTTGTCCGCGCGGGTCTTCGACGAGCCCACGATGAGCAGGCAGCGCATGTCCACTGTGGACGGGTCCAGCTCGCCCAAGGTGGTGATGCGGATGTCCTCCTCCGGCCCGCCCACGTCGCGCGCGACCACCACCGGGGTCTCCGGGGCGCGGTGGCGAAGCAACACCTCACGCGCCGAAGCCAGCTGCGTCGTCCGCGATCGCGACGCCGGGTTGTACAGCGCCAGCACCAGGTCCGCCGCCCCCGCCGCGTCGAGGCGCTTCTCGATGATCTCCCACGGCTTCAGCCGATCGGACAGCGACAGCACGCAGTAGTCGTGCCCCAGCGGCGCCCCCACCCGGGACGCCGCCGCCTGGGCCGCCGTCACGCCCGGGACGATCCGGACCCGGACGCCCGCGCCGTGCCCCGAGGACACCTGCTCCAGCACCGCCGACGCCATCGCGAACACCCCCGGGTCGCCCGAGGAAACCACCGCCACGCGGGCACCGCCCGAAGCCAGGGACAACGCCTCGCGAGCCCGGTCCGCCTCGACCCGGTTGCCGGACGCGTGCCGCTGCTGGCCCGCCTTCTGCGGCACCCGCGCCACGTACGGCCCGTACCCGACGATGTGCTCCGCAGCCGAAAGCTCGGCCGATGCCTCGGGCGTGAGCCACTCCGGGCCCGCCGGCCCGAGCCCCACGACGACGACCTCGCCCCCCGAAGGTGAGACAGCCGGAGCAGCGGGTGCAGGCGAAGTCCGCGACGCATAGGCCGGCGAAGGCAGCAACGCCAACGAGAAGTACGGCACCGAAGCGGGATCCACCGAAGCCAATGGCTCGATCCGCTGCTGCCCCCACGTCGCGCGCTCGACGTAGACGGCGTCGTCCAGCTTCCCGGCCTCCGCGAACGCCTCCCGCACCGACGAGAACGTCCGGCCCAGCTTCAGCACCGCCGCCGCGTCCGTGTCCGCGAGGCGGCGGGCCAGCTCCGGGGCCGGCAGCGTGCCCGGGAGCACGGTCAGCACCTCGTCGCGCTGGACCAACGGCCGGCCGAAGACCGACGACGCCGCGCTCACCGACGTCACCCCCGGGACGACGACCGCCTCGAACCGGCCGGAAAGCCGCTCGTGCATGTACATGTACGAGCCGTAGAAGAAGGGGTCGCCCTCGCAGAGCAGGACGACGTCGCGGCCCGCGTCGAGGTGCTCGGCCAGCCGCTTCGCGCTCAGCTCGTAGAAGTCGGCGATCGCGCCTTCGTAGCCGCCGGGGTGGTCGGTCGTCTCCGTGGTGACCGGGTAGACGAGCTTCTCCTCGATCTGTCCCTCGCGCAGGTACGGCTCGGCGACCGACCGCGCGATGCTCCGGCCGTGCCGCGCGCAGTGGTACGCGATCACCGACGCTTCGGAAATCAGCCGGGCCGCCTTGACCGTCATCAGTTCCGGGTCGCCGGGGCCGAGCCCGACGCCGTACAGCGTGCCGGTCATTCTTCGGCGCTCGCGAGTGCGTTGATCGCCGCGACGGCCATCGCGCTGCCGCCACGACGGCCGTGCACCACCAGGTACGGTGCCGGGGCCCGCCTCGTCAGCTCCACTTTGGACTCGACCGCGCCGACGAACCCGACCGGGACGCCGATGATCGCCGCGGGCGCGCCGACGCCTTCGTCGAGGATCTCCAGCAGGCGGAACAACGCCGTCGGCGCGTTGCCGATCGCCACCACCGAACCCGGCAGCTTGTCGCGCCACAGTTCCAGCGCCGCCGCCGACCGGGTGGTGCCCATGCGCTCGGCCAGCGAAGGAACGCTGGGGTCCGACAGCGTGCAGAGCACTTCGTTGCCCGCGGGCAGGCGGCGCCGGGTCACGCCGCTGGCGATCATCTGCGCGTCGCACAGGATCGGCGCGCCGGCCTCCAGCGCGGCGCGGCCGGACTCGACGACGTCGAGCGTGTAGCGCAGGTCGTCGACCAGATCGACCATGCCGCAGGCGTGGATCATCCGGACCGCCAGCCCGGCCACGTCGTCGGGCAGGATCGCCAGGTCCGCCTCCTCGCGGATCGTGGCGAACGAGTGCCGGTAGATCTCGGCACCGTCCCGCAGGTAGTCGATCACAGATTCCCTTTCAGCTCGTCGAGCGGCACCCACCGGCCGTCGATGCGGTAGCCCCCCGCTTCGGCGACAACGTCCACATGGGACTGCGACGGCTTCCCGCACCGCCGTTCGCAGCCCGAGAAGTGCGCGCGCAGGCCGGGCCGGAACACCGCGTCGGCCCGGACGTCGGCGCGCGACTTCGCGCAGCCCGGACGGCCGATGCACGCGCTGGTGCCGAGCGGCACGTCACCGAAACCCAGCCGCTCGAAGACGTCGGCGGGCACGTCCGGCAGGACCACGGACTTCCACGGCGTGACCAGCGCCGTCCCGAACTCCGCCAGGGCCCGGGCCTGCGTCGCGGACAGCTGCCCGAAGCGCGGGACGACACCGGCCGCGAAGCCGCCGTCCCGTTCGATCAGCCCCGCCGGGACGGAGAACGCGCCCCGCGGCACCGGCGTCCCGCGCCAAGCCGGGTCGTCGAGCTCGGCGACGCGCCAAGCCGGCCCGCGCACCCGGCCGAACTCCAGCGCGACCTCGACCAGCGCCTCGACGGCGTCGGCGCGAGCCACCCGCCGTCCCGTGTCACCGCCCGCGAGCAGCAGCGTGCCCTCGGAGGGACCGGTCGCCCGCCAGCAGACGTCGGGGCCCTCCCCGGCGACGTCGCCGCGACCGTCGTCGAAGGCGAAGAGGAACCGTCCGGGCAGCGACGCGAGCTCCGGCGTCGAACGCAGCAGCAGATCGAGCGCGGCCGCCAAGCCGCGGACGTCGGCGAGCCCGCCGCGCAGCCCGCTCAGCGGCGACGCGAGGACGTTGCGGACCCGCTCGTGCGACGGCGACGGCAGCAGGCCGGCGTCGGTCAGCCGGGCCGCGAGGCCGGGCTCGGTGACGCCGCGCAGCTGGACGTTTCCGCGCGAGGTGAGGTGGAGGTCGCCGTCGCCGCACGCCTCGGCGCAGTCGGCGAGCGCGCGCAGCTGCACTGCGGAAACCGTGCCGCCGGGCAGCCGCACCCGGGCCAACGGCCCGTCGGCGGCGTCGTGGGGTGCGAAAACACCGGGGCACGCGTCGGCTCGCACACGTGCTGGGGTCGGCATGAGGTCACTGTAGCTGGCGGTTTCGGGCCCCGGCGGGTCCGGACGCGGGGTCGAGCCGGTCGCAGCAGAAATCTTGTCGAATGTAGTAGGTGTGCTACATTCGATCGCATCAGTCAGATGGGGGTGACAGGATGAGAGATCCAGCCGATCCCGTCGTCCGCGTGCGCGGGCTGCGGATGCGGTACGGCGCGAACGACGTGCTCCACGGCGTCGGCTTCGAGGCGTACCGGGGCGAGGTCGTCTGCCTGCTCGGGCCGAACGGCGCGGGCAAGACGACGACGATCGAGATCCTCGAAGGCTTCCGCATGCGGTCGGCCGGCGAGGCGAGCGTGCTGGGCGTCGACCCGGCGCACGGCGGCGAGGACTGGCGGGCGCGGCTGGGCGTCGTGCTCCAGTCCTGGCGCGACCACGGGAATTGGCGCGTGCGCGAGCTGCTCGCGCACCTCGGCCGGTACTACGCGCCGTACTCGACGACCTCGCACCCGCGGCCGTGGGACGCCGACGAGCTGATCGCGGCGGTCGGGCTCACCGAGCACGCGCAGAAGAAGCTCAAGCAGCTCTCCGGCGGCCAGCGGCGGCGGCTCGACGTGGCCATCGGCATCGTCGGCCGTCCCGAGCTGCTGTTCCTCGACGAGCCGACCGCGGGCTTCGACCCGGAGGCACGGCGGGAGTTCCACGACCTGGTGCACCGGCTGGCCGACGAGCTCGACACCACGATCCTGCTGACCACGCACGACCTCGACGAAGCCGAGAAGCTGGCCGACCGGATCCTCATCCTCAACGGCGGCCGGATCATCGCCGACGGCTCGGCCGACGCGCTGAGCCGGCAGATCTCCGGCGAGGCCGAGGTCCGCTGGACGCTCGACGGCCGGCGTTTCGTCCACTCGACGACCGAAGCGACGAAGTACGTGTACGACCTGTTCAAGCAGCACGGCGAGGCCGTCGCGGACCTGGAGGTCCGGCGGGCGTCGCTGGAGGACACCTACATGACGCTGGTCCACCGCGCCGAGGCCGGCGGCGAGACGGAGCTCGGGCTCCAGGAAGCGGGTGCGCGATGAACGCCAGGACCGCCGCGCTGCGCTCCGGGCTGGCCCGCGGCTGGATCGAGTTCAAGCAGACGTGGACCAACGTCGACGACGTGATCGGCCAGCTCGTCTTCGTGGCGCTCTTCCTCGGCACGCTGTTCTTCATGCGGAACGCGACGCTGCCCGGCACGTCGTTCTCCCTCGGCGCGGCCACCGTGCCCGGCGTGCTGGGCGCCGGCGTCGTGTTCAACGGCCTGACCAGCGCGGCGGGTTATCTGGCCGTCGACCGCGAGGACGGCACGCTGCTGCGGGCGAAGGCGACCCCGAACGGGATGCTCGGCTACCTGGCCGGGAAGACGACGGCGCTGTCGTTCGCCCAGCTCACGTCCATGGCCGCGGTCCTGATCCCGTGCCTGTTCGCGTTCTCCGCGCTGGCGCCCGACGGCGTCTGGTCGTACCTGCACCTGCTCGGGGTGCTGCTGATCGGCATGGCCGCGACGATGCCGATCGGCGCGGCGCTGGGGTCGCTGACCAACAGCCCGCGCTCGATCGGGCTGATCACCCTGCCGGTGATGGGGCTGGCCGCGATCTCGGGGATCTTCTACCCGATCACCGCGCTGCCGGGCTGGGTGCAGGGCATCGCGCAGGTGTTCCCGATGTACTGGCTGGGCCTCGGGATGCGCTCGGCGCTGCTGCCGGACAGCGCGGTCGTCGTCGAAATCGGCCAGTCGGGGCGGCCGTTGCCGACCCTGGCGGTGCTCCTCGCGTGGTCCGTGATCGGATTGGCGCTGGCCCCGGTCCTGCTCCGCCGCATGGCGCGGCGCGAGGCGGGTTCGTCGGTGGCCGAACGGCGGCAGAAGGCCATGCAGCGTGTGGGGTAGTCATGAATGAGGTCGTCTACAACCGGATCGCGATGCTGCGCGCGGAGCGGTCGATCTCGCGGCGGCAGCTGGCGGAGGCCCTCGGGGTGCACTACCAGACGATCGGCTACCTGGAGCGCGGCGAGTACAGCCCTTCGCTGTACCTGGCGCTGCGGATCGCGGAGTTCTTCGAGGTCTCGGTGGAGGTCCTGTTCTCGACGAAGCCGTTCCCCCGCCTGGGAGAGCGGTCCGCCTAGGGCTTGCGCAGGTCAGCGTCGACCAGCGCGCGGACGACGTCGTCGCGGCGGGTCTCGCGAGTCGTCCGGTTGAGCTCGACGTGCAGGAACGGCGTGCCGCCGGCGGCCTGGCTCTGGACGTTCGTCGTCCCGGCCAGGCCCCGGCAGGGCTCGGCCCAGGCCCGGCGGACGCGGAACTCCGATGCCAGGAGCCGGTCCGCCGCCCGGCGGGCCGCGTCACCGGCCTCCGCCGCCCCGGCCGAGAGCACGACGTCCGCCGCGGGCATGGTGCGGTCGTTGAAGCCGTGCAGCTGGACCTGCGGCAAGCCGCGGCGGGCCAGCAGCGTGGTGACGACGTGGAAGACGGTCCGCGTGTCGTGCGCCGGGTCCTCCCGGCGGCGGTGCGCGCCCGCGACGGCCAGCACCGCGCCGGGCACCCGGCGGAAGAGCGCCAGGCCGATCAGCTCGGTCCGCAGGTCGGACGAGGGGTGCGGCACCTCGACGACCAGGGACGGCGGCGCGGATCGGTCGATCGCGTAGAGCCCCCAGGCGCGTTCGGTGCCGGGTTCCTGGACGGCGAGGGAGTCGCCGTGCACGGAAAACCCCAGCTCACCGAGGTGGTGCGGGGCCCGGTCGAGGAGGGCAGCGAACCCGGTTTCGGCGGTCGCCAGCTCGGCGGCGGTCGGGCCGCGGTAGGGCTGCCGCGCGGACTGCGCGGCGGTGAAGCTCCGGAGCAGGGATTCCAAGCCACCAGGTTACCGAGCACGGGCCAACGTCACCTTGACGCACCTGCACCGGCACCGGAGAGTGAGGGCGAAACCCACGCGTCGGCAGGTGGAGGAACCCGGTGGAAGTCCGGGGCGGTCCCGCCACTGTCACCGGAGAGAGGGATCTCCGGGAGCCAGGAACTCCGGCCGGCGCGCCCGTCTACCCGGGGCGCGGACCCCGAGGAGGAACCTCGTGATCCTGCTGCTGTCCACTTCGGACACCGACCTGCTCAGCGCCCGTTCGTCCGGCGGCGGGTACCGGCTCGGCAACCCCGCCCGGCTCGACGTCGCCGAACTGCCGGCGCTGCTCGACGGCGTCAAGATCGTCGTCGCGCGGATTCTCGGCACCCCGCGGAGCTGGGCCGACGGGCTGGACGCGCTGCGGGCGTCGGGCGCGCACGTCGTCGTCCTGGGCGGGGAGCAGACGCCGGACGCCGAGCTGATGAAGCTCTCGACCGTCCCCGCCGGCATCGCCGCCGAGGCCCACGCCTACCTCGCGCAGGGCGGCCCGGCGAACCTCACCCAGCTGCACCGGTTCCTCTCCGACACGCTGCTGCTCACCGGCGACGGCTTCGAGCCGCCCGCGGAGCAGCCCACCTGGGGCATCCTCGAACGGCCTTCGCGAGCCGACGGGCCCGCCATCGGGATCCTCTACTACCGCGCCCACCACCTGTCCGGGAACACGGCGTTCGTGCACGCGCTCGCCGACGAGATCGAAGCCGCGGGCGGGCGCGCGCTGCCGGTCTACTGCGCTTCCCTGCGTACACGCGACCCGGAGATGATGGCCGAGCTCGGCAAGGTCGACGCGTTGCTGGTCACCGTGCTCGCGGCGGGCGGCACCCGGCCGTCGGAGGCGGGCGCCGGCGGTGACGACGAGGCCTGGGACGTCGCCGAGATGGCCGCGCTCGACGTCCCGATCCTGCAGGCGCTGTGCCTGACCAGCGACCGCGAGACGTGGGCGGCCAGCGACGACGGCCTCTCGCCGCTCGACGCCGGGAACCAGATGGCCGTGCCGGAGTTCGACGGGCGGCTGATCACGGTGCCGTTCTCGTTCAAGGAGCTCGACGAAGACGGCCTCCCCCGGTACGTGCCGGACGCCGAGCGCGCGTCCCGCGTCGCCAAGATCGCCCTCGCGCACGCCCGGCTGCGGTACACGCCCACGTCGGAGCGGCGCATCGCGCTGATGCTGTCCGCGTACCCGACGAAGCACTCTCGCGTCGGCAACGCGGTCGGGCTGGACACGCCCGCGTCGGCGATCGAGCTGCTGCGGCGGATGCGCGAGCTCGGCTACGACCTGGGGCCGGACGCGTTCCCGGGTGTCGAGCCGACCGGCACCGACCAGCCCGACGGCGATGCGCTGATCCACGCGCTGATCGCCGCGGGCGGCCAGGACCCGGAGTGGCTCACCGAGGAACAACTCTCCGGGAACCCGATCCGGGTGCCCGCGGCGCGCTACCAGGAGTGGTTCGACGCGCTTCCGGCGGAGCTGCGTGCGGGTGTCGAGGAGCACTGGGGCCCTGCGCCCGGCGAGCTGTACGTCGACAACGGCGACATCGTCCTGGCGTCGCTGCAGAGCGGCAACGTGATCATCATGATCCAGCCGCCCCGCGGGTTCGGCGAGAACCCCGTCGCGATCTACCACAACCCGGACCTGCCGCCGAGCCACCACTACCTGGCCGCGTACCGGTGGCTGGAGGAGGAGTTCGGCGCGCACGCCGTCGTCCACCTCGGCAAACACGGGTCGCTGGAGTGGCTGCCCGGCAAGACCGCCGGGCTCTCGGCGTCGTGCGCGCCGGACGCCGTGCTCGGGAACCTGCCGCTGGTGTACCCGTTCCTGATCAACGACCCGGGCGAGGGTGCGCAGGCGAAGCGGCGGGCGCACGCGACGATCGTCGACCACCTCATCCCGCCGATGGCGCGCGCCGAGTCCTACGGCGACATGGCGCGGCTGGAGCAGCTGCTCGACGAGCACGCGAACATCGCGGCGATGGACCCGGCGAAGCTGCCGGCGGTGCGCCAGCAGATCTGGACGCTGATCCAGGCCGCGAAGCTGGACCACGACCTCGGCATCGAGGAACGGCCGCACGACGCGGAGTTCGACGACTTCCTCCTGCACATCGACGGCTGGCTGTGCGAGGTCAAGGACGCGCAGATCCGCGACGGGCTCCACGTCCTGGGCGCGGCACCCGTCGGTGAGGCGCGGGTCAACCTGGTGCTGGCGATGCTGCGCGCGTCCCAGATGTGGGGCGGCAAGCAGGGTGCCGTGCCGGGCCTGCGGTCGGCGCTCGGGCTCAAGGAAGACGCGCCGATGTCCGAAGTGGACGCGGTCGAGAAGACGGCGCGCGAGCTCGTCCAGACGATGGAGATGCGCTCGTGGGACGCGACGGCGGTCGCGTCGGTGGCCCCGGATCCCCAGGTCGCGCGGGTGCTTTCGTTCGCGGCGGAAGAGATCGTGCCCCGGCTGGCGGGCACCACCGGCGAGCTCGACGCGATCCTGCACGCCCTGGACGGCGGGTACATCCCGGCCGGGCCGAGCGGATCGCCGCTGCGCGGGCTGATCAACGTGCTGCCGACCGGGCGGAACTTCTACACGGTCGACCCGAAGGCCATCCCCAGCCGGCTCGCCTGGGAGACCGGGCAGGCGCTGGCGGACTCGCTCCTGAAGCGCTACCGCGAAGACACCGGCGACTGGCCGCGCTCGGTCGGGCTCTCGGTGTGGGGCACGTCGGCGATGCGGACGTCGGGCGACGACGCGGCGGAAGTCCTGGCGCTGCTGGGCGTCCAGCCGGTGTGGGACGAAGCTTCGCGGCGCGTCACGGGGATCGAGGCGATCCCGCTCGCTGAGCTGGGCCGGCCCCGGATCGACGTCACGGTGCGGATCAGCGGGTTCTTCCGGGACGCGTTCCCGCACGTGATCGCCCTCATGGACGACGCGGTGCGGCTGGTGGCCTCGTTGGACGAACCGTTCGACCAGAACTTCGTCCGCGCGCACGTTTCCGCCGATCTGGCGGCGCACGGCGATGCCCGCCGCGCGACGACACGGATCTTCGGCTCGAAGCCGGGCGCGTACGGAGCCGGCCTGCTGCCGCTGATGGACAGCGGAAACTGGCGTGACGACAAGGACCTCGCGGAGGTGTACGCGGTGTGGGGCGGCTTCGCGTACGGCCGCGACCTGGACGGCCGCCCGGCGCGCGAGGACATGGAAAGCTCGTACAAGCGCATCGTGGTGGCGGCGAAGAACACCGACACGCGCGAGCACGACATCGCGGACTCGGACGACTACTTCCAGTACCACGGCGGGATGATCGCCACGGTCCGCGCGCTGACGGGTGCGGCTCCGGCGTCCTACGTGGGCGACAGCACGTCGCCGGACGCGGTCCGCACGCGCACGCTGGGCGAAGAGACGGCCCGGGTGTTCCGGGCGCGGGTGGTCAACCCGAGGTGGCTGGCGGCGATGCGCCGCCACGGCTACAAGGGCGCGTTCGAGCTGGCCGCCACGGTGGACTACCTGTTCGGCTTCGACGCGACGGCCGGGGTGGTCGGCGACTGGATGTACGAGAAGCTGACCGAGTCCTACGTGCTGGACGAGGTGAACCAGGAGTTCCTGCGGCAGGCCAACCCGTGGGCGCTGCGGGGGATCGTCGAACGGCTGAACGAGGCGGCGGACCGCGGGCTGTGGGCGGAGCCCGATCCGGCGTTGCTGGAGAAGATGCGCGAGGTGTACCTGTCGCTGGAGGGCGACCTCGAATCGGAGTGACTGCAAGCGGTTTGCAGGCCGCGGCGGCTACGCTTTGCCTTCCCCACCCCGGAAGGACGAAACTTGAAGAAGGTTCTCGGCGTCGCCACCGCGGCACTGATCTCCATGCTCACCCTCGCGGCGCCCGCCTCCGCCGCCGACCACACGAAGCACATGCACACCGGGGACGCCTACGGCAGCGTCACCGGCTGGAGCGGCGAAGGCGTGTTCACCGAGGAAGGCGACCGCGTCCACATCTGCGACACCGACGCCGACGGCCGGGGCGTCATCATCTACGTCTACAAGGGAACGCCGGCCGACGGCTACCTCCGCTACAGCATCAACGTCGGCGGTGAGGGCAACTGCGTCACCAAGAGCGCGGCCAACGGCGGTGTCTACGACCTTCCCGAGAGCCGCGTCGGCTTCAAGTTCTGCCGGTACTGGAAGGCCGACGACCGGTACCACTCCGGCGAGTGCAAGGACTACGACTTCCTGAACGACAACAGCTGAACGGAAACGCCCGGGAAACGCGGGCCGGAGTTGGGTGGCGGTCATGCTCACCGCCGCTCCCCCGAAGACCCGCTCCTGGGCGCTTCCCCTCATCTGCCTCGGCGCCGCCGTCCTCTACGCCTGGAAGATCGGCGACGGCCAGCTCGGCAACACCTATTACTCGGCCGCCGTCAAGTCGATGACCAGCAGCTTCACGAACTTCCTCTTCGGCTCCTTCGACCCCTACGGCGTCGTCACGGTGGACAAACCGCCGATGGCCCTGTGGCCCCAGGCGCTTTCGGTGCTGATCTTCGGCTACCACGGCTGGGCGCTGCTGCTGCCCCAGGTCCTCGAGGGCGTCGCGGCGGTCTTCCTGCTCCACCGCGCGGTCCGGCCGTGGGCCGGGGAGAACGTCGCCCTGCTGGCCGCGGTGATCCTGGCCCTGACGCCGGTGACCGTGATCATCAACCGCGGCAACAACCCGGACACGCTGCTCGTGCTGTTCCTGGTCGCCGCCGCGTACGCCCTCACCCGCTCGCTCGAAGACGGGCGGAAATGGCTGTGGTGGTGCGCCTTCTTCGTCGGGTGCGGCTTCCTGACCAAGATGCTGCAGGCGTGGATCATCGTGCCCCCGCTGGTGCTCGCCTACCTGGCCGGCACGACCGGGCCGTGGCGACGTCGTCTGCTGGACGTCCTCGGCGCGGGGCTCGTGCTCGTCGTTTCGTCGTTCTGGTGGATCGCCCTGTACGACTGGTGGCCCGGCGAGAAGCCGTACATGGGCGGCAGCGGGGACGGCAGCGCCTGGGACCTGGTTTTCGGCTACAACGGCTTCGGCCGCCTCTCCGGCAACGGCGAGGGCGGCGGCATGATGATCATGCGCAACGGGCAGCAGACGATGTCGTCGTTCGGCGGCGATCCCGGACCCGGCCGGATGTTCAACGACCTCGTCGGCGGGCAGATCTCCTGGCTGCTGCCGCTGTCGTTGATCGCCCTGGCCGTGGTCGCGATCAGGCGGCCCGGGCGCCCCGCCGGCTGGCTGCTGTGGGGCGGGTGGCTGCTGGTGACGACCGCGGTCTTCAGCTTCGCCGGCGGCATCTGGCACCCGTACTACACGACGGCGATGGCGCCCGCGGTCGCCGCCGTCTCGGCCGCCGGCCTGGCCCTGCTGTGGCGCCACCACCGGCGGACCGTCCTTCCGGCAGCTCTCGCGGTGAGCGCGGCCTGGGCGTTCGTCCTCACTTCGCGGGACACCTCGTTCCACGGCTGGACCCGCTGGGTGGTGCTCGGCACGGCGGTGGCCGCGATCGCGTGGCTGGTCGTGGCGCCGCAACGACGTACTCTCGTCGCCGGGCTCGTGCCGCTGCTGCTCACGCCCGCCGTCTGGTCGTACGCGGCCGCGCAGAGCACGTCGGCCGGGACGCTGCCCGCCGCCGGTCCCGCCACCGGACCCGGACCCGGACCGACGCCGTCGCCGTCGCCGGTGCCCGGCGGGCCGCAGCCGCGGCTGGTGCTCGGGGGAGGTGGGGACGGCTCCGCGAAGCTGTCCGACGAGCAGCGGCGCATCCTCGGCTACGCGCGGCAGAACGGCACCGAGATCACCCTCGCGGTCAACGCCGAGGCGAGTTCGGTCGCGCCGTTCCTCATCGACTCCGACGCGCTGGTGATCGGCATGGGCGGGTTCGGCGGGCGCGACGACGCGCCCTCGGTCTCGCAGCTCGACCGCTGGCTCGCCGAAGGCAAGCTGAAGTTCGTGCTGAGCAGCGCCGGTACTCGCCCCGGGCCGCCGCGCGGCCCCGCGCAGGGAGAACGGCAACGCTGGATCGAGCGGCACTGCGCGGTCGTCGATCCCGGCGCGTACGGCGGCCGGCCCGGAGCCGACCCGGTGCAGCGGATCGGTGGCGCGGACACGCTGTACCAGTGCCGCTAACGCCGAGGAAACACCGGCGCGGCGATCATGGCGGCATGCGGGTCCTGGTGGTGGAGGACGAGCCGATGCTCGCGGACGCGATCGCGGAGTGGCTGCGCGACGAGTCCCACGCCGTCGACCTCGCCCACGACGGTGCCGCGGCGCTGGAGCGCATCGCCGTGCACGACTACGACGTCGTCGTGCTCGACCGGGACCTGCCGGTCGTGCACGGCGACGACGTCTGCCGGGAACTGGTGGCGTCCGGGGCGGCCACGCGGGTGCTGATGCTGACGGCGGCCGCGGAGGTCACCGACCGCGTCGCCGGGTTGTCCCTCGGCGCCGACGACTACCTGACGAAGCCGTTCGCGTTTCCCGAACTGGCGGCCCGCATCCAGTCGCTGGGGCGGCGCTGCCGACCGGCCGCGCCGCCGGTGCTGCGGCGCTCCGGGATCACGCTCGACCCGGCGCGGCACGAGGTGTTCCGCGACGGGCGGTACCTCCCGCTGTCCAAGAAGGAGTTCGCCGTGCTCGCCGAGCTGCTGCGGGCCGACGGCGCCGCCGTCTCCGCGGAACACCTGCTCGAGAAGGCGTGGGACGAGCACGCGGACCCGTTCACCGGCGCGGTCCGGCTCACCATCCTCAAGCTGCGCCGCAAGCTCGGTGACCCACCGCCGGTGGAGACGGTCACCGGGGTCGGCTACCGGCTCCGGTGAGCCTCCGGCTGCGGCTGACCGTGCTCTACGGCGGCCTGTTCCTGCTGGCGGGAGTGGTGCTGCTGGGCGTCACGTACCTGCTGTTCACCCAGCAGGTGGGGCGGCGGGTGACGGTCCTCATCGGCACGGCGCCGCCCGGCCTGCCGCCGCTGCCAACCCCGGAATCCCTCGACGAACAGGCGCGGCAGGTGCGTGCGGCGGCGGCGACGTCGCTGCTGACGCAGGGCGGCATCGCGCTCGCCGCCGTCGCGGTACTGGCGGCGGCCGTCGGCTGGCTGGTCGCGGGCCGAGCGCTGGCCCCGTTGCGCCAGGTCACGGAGACGGCACGCCGGATCGCGGCGGCGGCCGACCCGGGCGGCCACGAGCGCATCGCGCTGCGCGGGCCGGAGGACGAGGTGAAGAACCTCGCCGACGCGTTCGACGTGATGGTCGAGCGGCTCGACCGGTCCTTCGACGCCCAACGCCGTTTCGTCGCGAACGCCTCCCACGAGCTGCGCACCCCGCTGACGCTCAACCGGTCCCTGGTCGAAGTGGCGATGCACCGCCGGACGGCGTCCGAGGACGTCCGGCAGCTCGGCGCCAAGCTGCTGCTGATCAACTCCCGGCACGAGAAGCTGATCAGCGGGTTGCTGCTGCTGGCGAAGTCGGAGAGCGCGTTGACCGAACGGCGCCCGGTGGACCTGGCGGCGATCGTCGCGCACGTGGTTCCGCCGGGTGTGGAGGAAGACCTGGGCGAAGCCACGGCGCTGGGCGACGCCCTGATGCTCGAGCGGCTGGTGCACAACCTGGTGGAGAACGCCATCCGGCACAACAACGAGGACGGCTGGGTCCGGGTGACGACCCGGACGCGCCGGTCGGGGGCCGAGGTGGCGGTGGCCAACAGCGGCCCGGTGATCCCGGCGGCGGAGGTCCCGGCGCTCTTCGACCCGTTCCACCGCCGCGCCCGCGTGGCCGCCGAGGGCGCTGGGCTGGGGTTGTCGATCGTGCGCTCGGTGGCCCACGCGCACGGTGGGGAGGTCACGGCAACGGCGCGGCCCGAGGGCGGGTTGGTGGTGGTCGTGTCGCTGCCCGCGGCTTGACCACCCGACGAAAGTACGGACGAGAACCGGATATTTCGCCGCGTTTCACCCACCGCGCACCGCGCGCCTTGACTTCGTTAATGGTCTAGTCCAATGGTTTGTCCACCTCGAACCGACCGGAGGACGGACATGCGCAGGAGCAGACTGGCCGCCATCGGGCTCGCCGCCGCCACTTTTGCCGCCACCGCCGTCAGCCTCGTGCTCGGCGCACCCTCGGCGACCGCGGCGTTGGGCAACAACTGGTACGCCGCGGCCCCGTACCTGATGCCCCAGAGCAACAACCCGCCCGACCCCGTGACCGTGATGAACGCGACCGGGCTCAAGGCGTTCCAGCTGGCGTTCATCCTCGCGCCGAACGGCGGCGGCTGCAGCCCGACCTGGGACGGCACGTCGGCGGTCTCCTCCGACACCGCGGTCGCGGGCGTGATCTCCCGGATCCGCGGCGCGGGCGGCGACGTCTCGGTGTCCGTCGGCGGCTACGGCGGCACCAAGCTCGGCCAGACCTGCGGCACGGTGGCCGCGACCGCCGCCGCGTACCAGCAGGTCATCACGAAGTACTCGCTCAAGGCCATCGACTTCGACCTCGAAGAGCCCGAATACGAGAACACCGCCGCGATCGCGAACGAGCTGGGTGCCGCCAAGAAGTTGCAGGCCGACAACCCCGGCCTGTTCGTCTCGGTGACCATGCCGGGCACCGCGGCCGGCACCGGCTGGTTCGGCACGCAGCTGATCGACCAGGCGAAGTCGATCGGCTTCACGCCGAACAACTTCTCGATCATGCCGTTCGACGGTGGCTTCAACGGCGGTTCGTCCCAGGTGTCAGCGCTGGAAGCCCTGCACGGCCTGCTGATGTCGCACCTGGGCTGGGACAGCGCGACCGCGTATTCGCACGAGGGCTTCTCCGGCATGAACGGCAAGTCGGACGCGGCGGAGATGTTCTACACCGCGGACTTCCAGACGGTGTACGACTACGCGACCAGCCACGGCCTCGGCCGCTTCACGTTCTGGTCGGTCAACCGGGACCGCGCCTGCGTCGGCACGACGGACAACGGCGTGTGCAGCAACGTTCCGCAGAACGACTGGGACTTCACGAAGTTCAGCGTCCGGTTCGCGGGCGCGACGCCGCCGCAGACGACGCCGGCCACGACTCCCACCACCCCGGGCGGTGGCTCGTGCACCGCGGCGGAGTGGGACCGGACGAAGGTCTACGTCAAGGACGACGTCGTCTCGCACCACAGCCACAAGTGGACGGCCAAGTGGTGGACGCAGGGCGAAGAGCCCGGCACGACCGGCGAATGGGGCGTCTGGCAGGACAACGGCGCCTGTTGATTGATCAGAAGTCGAGGTGGGTGTTCTCGCGCTGGACCTCCGGGGTCAGCGCGGGCACCTCGACGACGTGCCGCCCGGCCTGCCGCAGCAGCTCGGTGCCCCGGGCGTCGACGAAGACCGGCGGCTCGCGCCAGGCGAACACCACCCGCGGGATCCCGGCGTCGAGGACGAGCTGGGTGCAGCTGCGCGGGTGGGAACTGCGGTGACTGCACGGTTCCAGTGAGCTGTACATGGTCGCGCCGGCCAGGCGTGGGTCGCCGGCGCACTTGGCCAGCGCGGCTTCTTCGGCGTGGTTGCTCGGGTCGCCTTCGCCGGAATGCCCGGTGGCGACGACCTCGCCGTCGGCGTCGGTGATCACGGCCCCGACCCGGAAGGTGTGGCTCGGCGGGCACTCGGCGGCGAGCGCGATGGCTTCCTTGAGGCGCTGGACGTCCCGGCCGGTCGGCTCGCCGGCCGCGCGGTACTCGAGGATGGCCATTCCCTGCAGTTCTTTCGCGCTGGTGAGAACCAGCGGCCGCGGGTAGAGCCCGGGCCCGACGAACCGCGGTGCGCCCGGCTGCCCGACGAAGAACGGCGCGATCGCGAGCCGCAGCTCGTCGGCGAGGCCTTCGCCGAGGAACTGGGTGTGGATCCCGCCACCGCCCTCGACCAGCAGGTTCTCGATGCCGCGCGCGCCGAGGTCGTCCAGGACCTGGCCGAAGTCCGGCGGATCCCCGGCATCGACGACGGTGGCGACGCGCTTCAGCGCATCCGCGGCTCCGGGCGGCGCGTAGACGATCTTATCGGTGTCCCCGGCGGTGAAGAACTGCGCGTCCGGGTCGAGGCCCCGGGTGGTCACGGTGACCTTGACCGGCTGTTCGGGCTTTCCCCGGTCCAGCCGTTCCTGCCGCAACCGCGGGGAGCGGACGAGCAGCCGCGGGTTGTCGGCCCGCACGGTCCCGGCCCCGACGAAGATGGCGTCCGCCTCGGCCCGCAACCGGTCGACGACCGCGAAGTCGTCCTCTGTGGACAGCACGAGCCGCTCGGGCGAAGTGTCGTCGAGGTAGCCGTCCAGCGACTGCGCGGCGGACAGCAGGACGTGCGGCCGGGAGATCACCCGGACCAGTATGCCGTAACACCTCGGGCGATCCCCGCGTCCTACGACGTATCCCTGTCGAGCCCATCCCCCCGGAGCTGCGGAACATGACCACGCGAGGCTGGTACAAGGAACGGACGCTCACCACGGTCGACACCGTCGGCCGGGAGGTGTCGGTGACCACCGGGCTCACCCGCGACCCCGAAGGCCGCCTGGTCGCGGCGATCGCCATCAGCGACGGACCGACCGCGATCTACCGCCACTCCGGCGACACCGACGAGCGGACCGAGCTGATCACCAACGCCAAGGACACCGTCAAGGAGCTTCGCAAGCTCGCCGGGGTGCCACCCACCCATTGACCTGGCGATGCTCGTGGTCCCCCGGCACGCCGCCTCCCGGCTCAGGCGGGCAGGACCGCGTACTGGCGGACGTAGAGGTCCGTGTACGTCACCGGGCCGCGGGGACCGGGGACCTTGTCGAGGTTGATGCCGGTTTCCGGGACCGCGAGCAGCTTGAAGCCGTCGAGGAGGCGGGTCGGGGCGTTCCAGAAGACGCCGGTGCCGGTGTAGCCGTCGAAGAAGGCGTCGGCGGCCGACTCGTCCTCGGTGGCGATGCCCGCCGCCAGGCCCGAGGTCCGTTCGTTGGCGATCTCGACGGCGTCGGCGAGCGAGCCGACCTTGGCGACCGTGACGGTCGCCTCGCGGTCGGAGTCCAGCGCCCACTCGTAGCCGATGGGGTGCTCGTGCGGGGCCAGCGAAGGTGTGACCCCGCGCTCGGCGAGCGCGTCCGAGAGGGCGGGCCAGGCGTCGTCGTGGATGTCCTCGTGGACGAGCAGCAGGTTCAGCCGGTTGCAGACACCCAGCCGGTCGAGGCTGGCGTGGACGAGGTCGCGCGCCTTGGTGACGTCCGCCCCGCGGTCGACGTACAGGACACCGCCGCCGTCGGCGTGGGCGAGCGTGCGCACGCCGTGGACCGCCGCCTCGGTCGCGAGGGCGCGAGTGCTGTCCCCGCTGCCGCGCAGGATCACCAGCGGGACGAGGTTGGGCAGCCGCACGAGCGCGGACGCCGCCTCGCGCTCCACCCGCGGCACCAGCTGGACGCAATCCGCGTCGATCCCCGCTTCGGCCAGCGCCGGCGCGATGACGACCTCGCGCAGCCGCTGGGCCGAGCCGAGCGCGGCCGAGCCGGTGCGCAGCACCCCGGCGTTGCGCGACTTGACCAGCTGCGACGCCACGTCGACGGTCACGTTCGGCCGCGCCTCGTAGTTCGCGCCGATGACGCCGACCGGACGCCGCCGTTCGACCAGCCGCAGCCCGCCGTCCAAGGTGGACACCTCGACCGAGCGCTCCTGGTGCGGAGCGCCGGCGAGCAGCTGCAGCTGCTCGGCCATGCCGGTGAGGCGCTCCGGGGTGATGGTGAGCCGGTCGAGCAGGCCGGCGCTCATCCCGTCGGCCTTCGCGCGCTCGACGTCGGCTTGGTTCGCCTCGAGGATCTCGTCGCGGTGCGCGAGCAGCCGCTCCGCCATCCCGGTCAGCGCGGCATCGACAGCATGAGCACTCGCGGCGGCCAGCGACGGCGCGGCCAGCTTCGCCGCCCGTGCGCACTCCTCGACGGCCTTGGCGACCTCGTCCATCGTTCGTCTCCCTCCGCGCGGACCAGCGAGAGACCAGTTTGCCGCATGCACCACCCCGGCCGGCCACGGGCTCCACCGCCGCCCGCCAACGCGCAGACCGACGACGCCGGCGGCGAGCAGCAACGGCACCGCCCGGCGACGACCACCGCAACCGGCGACCGTGACCCGCGGCAGGGACGCCCACCGCCGACCAGCAACCCCGCGACCACGCTCGGCGAGACCGACCACCACCACGACGGCGGTCACCGCTGGCGACCGGCCACCGCAAGCAGCAACGGCAATCGGTCGGCGACCCGCTATCGGCGACCGGCTCGGCGAGGCCTGCCGAGCCGGGCAGCCGGCAACCGCAAGCAGCAACGGCAACCAGCCGGCGACCCGCGACCGGCTCGGCGAGGCGACCACGCTCGGCAAGACCGACCCCCGCCCGGTCGGCGACCCACGCCGGGGACGCCCACCAGCGACCAGCGGCTACGTGGCGACGGGCTCCAGCAGCCACAGCCCGCCGGCGAACAGGCAGCTGACCGTGGCCACCGCGAAGACCAGTACCCACAGCACCGGCGGGACCGCGGTGAGGCGGCCCAGCTGGTCGGCGTCGGAGTCGCGGGCGTGGCCGCGGCGTCGCTTGATCTGCAGCTCGGCCACCGGCCGGACGCCGCCGAACAGCAGGAACCACGTCACCAGGTAGCTGAACGGGGCCTGCACCTCGACCGGCGCGACGAACGCGACCAGCGCGAGCACCGCCGCGCTGGCGACGACCGTGAACACCCCGTAGGCGTTGCGCACCATCACCAGCACGCCGAGCAGCAGCAGCGCGATCAGCACGAGCACAGTGCCGACCAGGTCGGCACCCAGCAGGCTGGCGAACAGCAGCCCCAGCACCGACGGCGCCAGGTACCCGGCCATCGCGGTGAACGCCATGCCCGGCCCCTCGGGCTTGCCGCGCGAGACGGTGACGCCCGAGGTGTCCGAGTGCAGCTTGATGCCCTGCAGGCGCCGTCCGACCAGCACGGCCGCCAGCGCGTGACCGGCCTCGTGCACCATCGTGACGACGTTCCGCGCCCGCCGCCACGGCGTCCCGCCGACCAGCACGACCAGCAGCGCCACACCGCCGGCGATCAGCGTGATCACCGCGGGCGTCTGGGCCTGTTCGAGCAGCGAACCGGCCGGCGAGGTGTCGGTGGCGGCAGCCGTGCGGAAAGCCGACAGGGCGTCACCGGCCGGGCCGCCGAGCGCGAGAGGAACGGGCGAGCTCACCCGGACACCCCACCACAGGCGACATCTGGCTACTGTGAGTCCCCACCGCTAGCCGCTTCGCGGCTTCCGGTATTGGGTCGTTGCGGTCTCCTTCCGGTCGGTGAACGGCGTGGCGGATACCGATGGGCCGGCACGCGGGGCGGCAAGGGGCACCGGCACCCGAAACTCAGACGCAGGCCGCGGCTCACCGAGGCCTCGCGGCACCGGTGGAGGCATCACCGGACCGAGCCAAGCCGGAGCCGAGCCAAGCCGGAGCCGGGCCGAGCCAGAGCCGGGCCGAGCCGGAACCGGGCCGGGCCGGAACCGGGCCGGGCCGGGCCGGGCCGGGCCGGGCCGGAACCGGAGCCGGGCCGAGCCAAGCCGGAGCCGGGCCGAGCCAAGCCGGGCCCGAGCCGGACCGGGCCGGAGCCGAGCCCGAGCCAAGCCGGAGCCGAGCCAAGCCGGAGCCGGGCCGAGCCGGAGCCGGGCCGGGCCGAGACTCGAGCCGGAGCCGAGCTCGGTGAACGGCGCCGGGCGGGCCGGTCGCCGCCGGCATCAGGTCATCGCGACTCCCGCATCCGGGCCTCGCCCTCGACCCGGAACAGGAACGACACCCAGCTCCGGAATGGTGCCCAGGCCTCCGCGATCTCCGCCAGCTCCGCGGCTCCCGCCTCCGGGAGGTGGTACGCGTCGCGCATGATCTCGTGGAGCCGGCTTTCGCCGCGGGGGAACACGTCCGGGTGGCCGGCGCCGCGGATCAGGATCAGCTCCGCGCTGAACCGGCCGACACCCGGTAGCAGCTGCAGTTGCTTCAGTGCCTCTTCCGCCGGCATCGCCCGCAACGTGGCCGCGTCCAGCATCCCCGCGGCCGCTGCCTCGGCGATCCCCCGCAGGCGCTGCACCTTCGGGCCCGGCAGCCCCGGCAGGTACTCCAGCTTCGCCAGGACGGCAGGCACCGGGAACGCCCTCAGCCCGCTCCCGCCGACATCGACCTCGGTGCCGTGGCGCTCGGTCAGCCGACGGCGCAGCCGGACCGCCTGCGTCATCCAGATCCGGTGGCTCAGCACGGCCCAGCACGCCGCCTCGTACGGCGACGCGAACAGGACCGGGCGCAGGCCCGGATGCAGCCCCTGCAGCAGCGCCACGACCGGATCCCGGGTGCCGGCCTCCGGGAACGCCGTGCCGTCGACATCCAGCGAGCACATCCTCCGCACCTGCTCGACCACCGCTTCGGTGTGTTCGGGCGGGCCGTGGACCTCGACCACCACCTCGCCGGGGGATCTCTGCCGCAGCACCGCTCCCACCGGCGTCCATTCGCCGTCGAGCGCGAACGCCACGCGGAGCGCGCCGGGCTCCGCCTCCGGCTGCCCGGCGGGGGCGAACCCGGTCAGGAACCGGGCCGCCGCCTCGATGTCGAACGCACCACGGACCGCGATCTCGCCACACGGGCGGGAAATCGTCGTCATCTCTCCTCCTCGGATCGGGACCTCGGCTGCAACGTTAGGAAGGGGCACCGACAATTCCGGGCGTCGAACGCCTGAGCCCGGATTTGTTCACTCGATCGAGTGGCTGCGAGTGGGCATACTGCCGGTATCCGAACCTCGGGAGGATCCGTGCCGGCCAGCGCCCTCGAACGCCTGAAGTCCCTGCTCGGGACGACGGCCGAAACCGAAAACGGCTACCTCGATCTGCTGGGCACCGCGGACCAGGCCGGCCCGCCGACCGGGCTCACGCAGCGCCTGATGCGCACGACCCTGCTCCCGCAGGTCTACGAGCGGTACTGGCGCCCCGCCCTCGGCCGCGCGCTCAAGGGCCCGCTCGGGCCGAGCATGGCGGGCGAGGTCCGGCTCGCCACGGAACTCCTCGAGCTGAAAGCGGGGCACACGGTGCTCGACGTCGCCTGTGGAACCGGCCGGTTCACCCGCGCGTTCGGCGCGGCCGTCGGCCCGGACGGGCTCGCGATCGGGCTCGACGGCGCCCGCACCATGCTCGCCAAGGCCGTCGCCGAAGGCGGCCCGGACAGCGTCGCCTACGTGCGCGCGGACGCGGTGCACCTTCCTTTCGGAGAGTCCACAGTGGACGCCGTCTGCTGCTTCGCCGCGCTCCACATGTTCGCCGAGCCGGAGACCGCGCTGGACTCCTTCGCGCGCGTGCTCGACCCGGGCGGCCGGATCGTGCTGCTGACGAGTGCCCGCCGCAGCCGGCAGCCGGCGCGGCTGATCGATCGGCAGGCGGAATCGTGAGCGGGCAGAAGATGTTCGACCGCGGCGAAATCGCGGCGGCCCTCCGCGCCCGCGGCTTCACCGGGATCACCGAACGGTACGCCGGCGTCACGCAGATCGTGGCGGGCCGGCTCGGCTGAGCACCGCGGATTGTCGGGGGTGGCGGTTAGCATCGCCCCATGACCCACGCCGAACCCGTCCCGCCCGACGACAGCTACCTGCGTTCCCTGGTGGAGGCCACCGCCGACGCCGTCGCGGCCGCCGAACCGCTGTCCTCGCCGCACACCGGCGCGGACGAGGCGGCGCGGGCCGAGGTGACCGCCGCGGTCGAGCGCAGTTCACCCGATCTGGTGGCGTTGAGCCAAGATCTGCACGCCCACCCCGAAGAGGGGTTCGCCGAGCACCGGTCGGTGCGCGCTCTGGCCGATCTGCTGGAACGCCACGGCCACGAGCCCACCGTCGGCGTCGGCGGCCTCGACACCGCGCTGCGGGTCAGCACGCCGGGCACCGGCCCGCACATCGCCGTCCTCGCCGAGTACGACGCGCTGCCCGGGCTCGGCCACGCGTGCGGCCACAACATCATCTGCACCACCGCCGCGGGCGGCTTCCTCGGCGCCGCCACCGTCGCCGAGCGGCTCGGCGGCCGCGTCAGCCTCATCGGCACGCCCGCCGAGGAAGGCGGGGGCGGCAAGGAGATCCTCGCCCGCGCCGGCGTGTTCGACGACGTCGATGCGGTGATCATGCTGCACCCGTTCAGCCACGACGTCGCGCTGCACCCGTTCCTCGGCCGCCGCCAGCTGGAAATGGTCTTCCACGGCGTCGGCGCGCACGCTTCGGCGCAGCCGTTCATGGGCCGCAACGCGCTCGACGCCGCCGTCGCCGCGTACCAAGGCGTCTCGGCGCTGCGCCAGCAGCTCCCGCAGAGCGACCGCGTCCACGGCGTGTTCACCGACGGCGGAGCCCGGCCCAACGTCATCCCGGCTCGCGCCGCACTGCTGTTCTACCTGCGGTCCCAGCACCCGGAGACCTTGCGCGACCTCGCCGCCCGCATGACGTCGATCGCGGAAGGCGCCGCGGCGATGACCGGCTGCGGCGTCGAGCTGACCTGGGACGCCCAGGCCGCCTACCTGCCGATCCGGTTCAACACCGCCCTCGCCGCCCGCTGGTCGGTCAACCAGGTGATCACCGGCCGCAAGCCGCTCCCGCCGGGCATCGTGCCGGAGTCGCTCACCGGATCGACCGACCTGGGGAATCTGTCGTACCGGATGCCCGCGTTGCACCCCATGCTCGCCGTATCGGGACCGGCAGTCGCCTTGCACACCAAGGAGTTCGCGGCCGCCGCCGGGTCGGCAACGGGCGACGCGGGTGTCCGCGACGGCGCGCTGGGCCTGGCCCTGACCGCCGCCGACTACCTCGGCGACGCCGAACTGCGCAAGGCGGTGCACGACGAGTTCGAGGCGGCGGGAGGCGCACTGGACGTCCCGTCGTTCTTCGCCTGACCCCTGAGGAACGGCTGAGTTTTCTCAGCTGATTCTTCTCAGCAAAGGCTGAGGTGTTTCCACAGGCTGCTCACAAGCACGGGCGCGAATCTGGTCCCATGACCGAGAACGAGAGTCGGCCCGGCCCCGCCTCACCCGGTGGGCACCAGCCGCACCAGCACACCCAGCAGTACGGGCCGTACGCGCAGTACGCCTACCAGCAGCAGGCCGCGCCGAATCCGCTCTTCACCCCACCGCCGCCGGGTGCCCAGGCCCCCACGGCGCTGAAGACCAAGCCGCGCAAGGGAGGCCGGGTCGCGATGATCGTCAGCGCGACCGCGCTCGGCGCCGCGCTGGTCGGCGGCGTCGGCGGCGCGGCGATCGTCGGGCTCACGACGAACTCGGCGGACGGCGCGACGACGTCGATCAGCACGCCGGTGGCGAGCGGGCAGCCGGTCTCGAACCCGACCTCCGGCGACGTGAGCGCCGTCGCGGCGAAGGTGACGCCGAGCGTCGTCCAGATCAACGTCACGACCGGCCAGGGCGAGGCCATCGGCTCCGGCGTCATCCTCACCTCGGACGGCCGGATCCTGACCAACGCCCACGTCGTCGACGGCGCCCAGAACGTCGTCATCACCACGTCCGACGGCAAGAAGTACCAGGCCAACGTGGTCGGCGCGGACACCAAGGCGGACATCGCGGTGGTCCAGGCCACGAGCGCCAGTGGCCTGACCGCAGCCACGCTGGGCGACTCGGGCAAGCTCGTCGTCGGCCAAGAGGTGGTCGCGATCGGCTCGCCGGGCGGGCTGCAGAACACCGTCACCACCGGCATCGTCAGCGCGCTGAACCGGAACCTCTCCGACGTCGGGCAGGACGAGCAGCAGCAACGCTCGCCGTTCAGCCGCACGTCGAACCAGAGCAGCGACTCGCCCAGCTACACCGCGATCCAGACCGACGCCGCGATCAACCAGGGCAACTCCGGCGGCGCGCTGGTCGACGCCCAAGGCAACGTGATCGGGATCAACTCCGCGCTGTACAGCCCGTCAGCGTCGGCCAACGGCGCGGCGGGCAGCGTCGGGATCGGCTTCGCCATCCCGATCAACGACGCCAAGAAGATCGTCGACCAGATCGTGGCCGGCTAGAACGCGGACGGGCCGTGGTCGGGGCGGCCCGTCCCCCGCTTCGGGGAGCGGGAACACCGCGAAGGCCGTTTCGAGAGTCGATCGGGGACTCTCGAGACGGCCTTCGCGCTGGTCACAGCGTGTAGGTGAGGGTGAAGAGGTGGTTCTTCTCCTCGTCGATCTCGATGCCCGCCGTGCCGGAGATCCCGGCCAGCTCGCCGAAGCCCGAGCCGGTGAGGATCTTCAGCGTCAGGCCGGTGTCGTCGGCCGAATGGTGCAGGACGAAGCCGCCCTTGCGGCCGTCCACCGAGACCTCGAGACGTTCGAAGGCGACGTACGCGCGCGAAGTCGCGTTGGACGCCGTCAGCATCTCCACGGTGCTGGCCCCCTCGACCGCGCCGGTGAACGTCTTGGCGATCGCCACCCGGGCGAACTCGGTGCCCGCGGCCTCGTCGGTCGCCTGCGGCTCCCACTTGTCGAGCACGAACGACGCGGTGGCAGTGCTGGTCATGGCTGATTTCCTTTCGAAGGTGGTCTCAGCGTGCCAGCCATACCTGACAGCTCGCGTCAGGTTTTCCAGCGCCGCCGCGTAACGCGCCGTACGCGCAGGTAACGCCCTCCACATCGCCATGTCGGGTTAGGGTCACCAGGTGACCGACCGCCTAGTCTGGATCGACTGCGAAATGACGGGGCTCGACCTCGGCAAGGACGCGTTGATCGAAATCGCCGCCCTCGTGACCGACGCAGAACTCAACGTGCTCGGCGAAGGCATCGACATCGTCATCCACGCCAACGAGGAAAAACTCGACGGCATGCCCGAAGTCGTCCGCGAGATGCACGCCCACTCCGGCCTCACCGAAGAAGTCCGCCGCTCCACGGTGACCCTCGAAGAAGCCGAACGCCGCGTCCTCGAATACATCCGCGAGCACGTCCCCGAGCCCGGCACCGCCCCCCTCGCCGGCAACTCCATCGCCACCGACCGCGGCTTCATCTCCCGCGACATGCCCGACCTCGACGCCCACCTCCACTACCGCATGGTCGACGTCTCCTCCGTCAAGGAACTCGTCCGCCGCTGGTACCCACGCATCTACTACGCCAAGCCGGAAAAAGGCCTCGCCCACCGCGCGCTCGCCGACATCAAGGAATCCATCGGCGAACTCGACTACTACCGGCGCGTCGCCTTCGTCCCCCAGCCCGGCCCCACCAGCGAAGAAGCCAAGGCCGCCGCCGCTGAAGTGCAAGAACAGCAGCAGAGGTAACCCCCTGCAAACCCCGCGAGGGCACCCGCTACGATTACAGCCAACGAGGTGATCGCAAGCGGTCCCCTCGCAGATGGTGGGCGTAGCTCAGCTGGTAGAGCACCTGGTTGTGGTCCAGGAGGTCGCGGGTTCGAAACCCGTCGCTCACCCCATCACCCCGGCATGGTCAGAGCCTGCGGCTCTTTTCCTCTGTCGGGGTTTCGCCTTTTTGTGGGGGTCGGACCCCCACACCCCCGCCGGGGGCTCGCCCCCGGACCCCCGTCCGTGTGGTTGCGTCGCGGGGTGCGTGCGAGGTGTGGGTGGCGGGTACGTGCTGAGCGCGGAGGGGTTGGGCCGTTCGTGGTAACAGTCACGACTGGATGGCTCAACGTGCGGGCCGCTGGTTGGCGGTGCACCGTGGTCGGGTGGAACGTTCAACCGGGAAGGTCAGGGGTCGGAAGAAGAAGCTGCGGTATGAGGACATCACCGTGGTCGATCGGTCGATTCTCAAGCGGGCCGTGGGGGCCGCCGCCCTCGGCAACGCCATGGAGTGGTTCGACTTCGGGGTCTACGCCTACATAGCCGACACCATCGCCGAAGTGTTCTTTCCGCCCAGCGTGTCGCCCGGGGTCCGGCTGATCGGGACCTTCGGGGCCTTCACCGCCGCCTTCCTGATGCGACCGCTCGGGGGGCTGGTCTTCGGGCCTCTCGGTGATCGGATCGGACGGCAGAAGGTACTGGCCGTCACCATGATCATGATGGCCATCGGCACCCTGTGCATCGGGCTGATCCCCTCCTACGCCACCATCGGCGTCTGGTCGCCCATTCTGCTGGTCGTTGCGCGGATGGTGCAGGGCTTTTCCACCGGCGGTGAATACGGAGGCGCCACCACCTTCATCGCCGAGTACTCACCGGACAAGCGGCGGGGCTTCATGGGGTCCTGGCTCGAGTTCGGCACGCTGTCCGGGTACGTGCTCGGGGCGTCCGTCGTCACCGGGATGAAGGCCTGGGTGCCGCACGAGACGCTGCTCGACTGGGGCTGGCGCGTGCCGTTCCTGATCGCCGGGCCGCTCGGCATCATCGGCCTCTACATGCGGCTCAAGCTCGAGGAGACCCCGGCGTTCCAGAAGCACGCCGAGGAAGCCGAAAAACGCGGCCGCACCGGCGAGCCGTTCTGGAAGATGTTCACCGAGTACTGGCCCGCGCTGCTCGTGTGCGTCGGCCTCGTGCTCGTGTTCAACGTCACCGACTACATGCTGCTGTCGTACATGCCGACCTACCTGTCCGAGCAACTGCACCTCGACGCCACCCACGGGCTGCTGCTGATCATCGTCGTCATGGTCGTGATGATGCTCATCATCATGGTCGGCGGCCGGATCACCGACCACGTCGGCCGCAAACCGGTGATGATGGCGGGCTGCCTCGGGTTCCTCGTGCTGTCGTGGCCGCTGATGCTGCTCGTGCACGACGGCGGGCTCGTCCTCACGTTCCTCGGGCTGATGGGGCTCGGCCTGCTGCTGCTCTGCTTCGAGGTGTCGATGCCCGCGGCGCTGCCCGCGCTGTTCCCGACGGCGATCCGGTACGGCGCGCTGTCCATCGCGTTCAACATCTCGGTGTCACTCTTCGGCGGCACGACACCGCTGGTGATGCAGACGCTCATCTCCGCCACCGGCCACGACTTCTGGCCGGCCTGGTACCTGATGGCGGCGGGCGCGATCGGCGCCGTCGCGGTGTTCTTCAGCCGCGAGACCGCGAACAAGCCGCTGTGGGGCTCGGGCCCGTCGGTGTCGACCGAGGCCGAGGCGCGGGACCTGGTTCGCGAGTCGGCGCGCGGTTAGTTCCCGGCCGCGCGCCACTCGTCCCAGGACAGCTGCCAGACGCTCCAGCCGTCGGTGGGCTCGAGCTTCGGGCCACCGCTGTTCTGCACCGTGACGACGTCACCCTTCTTGGAGGTGTCCATCAGCCACTTCGTGTTCTCGGTGGACAGGTTGAGGCAGCCGTGGCTGACGTTGCTGTGGCCCTGCTGCCGCACCGACCACGGCGCGGAGTGGTAGAAGATGCCGCTGTAGGACAGGCGCACGGCGTACTGGACGAAGGTGCTGTAGCCGCCGGGCGAGTCTTCGGGAACGCCGTAGGTGGCGGAGTTCATCGTGTAGCCGGTGTGCTCGCTCATGACGGTGTAGGTCCCGGCGGGGGTGTTGTGGCCCGGCTTGCCCATGGAGGTCGGCATGGTCTTGACCTCCTTGTCGTTGATCGTGACCGTCATCTGGTGGGTCCCGCCGTCGGCGACGGCGACGAGCTTGTCGCCGACGGCGCCGCTGACGCTCTTGTCCTCGCGGCCGTAGCTGCCGTTGCCGAGCGGCTTGCCGTAGACGGCGGCGTCGACCTTGATCTTGGTGCCGCTCTTCCAGTAGTCCTTCGGCCGCCAGGTGACCTGCTTGTCACCGGACCAGCGGAACGCACCCTCGGTGGCCGGCTCCGCGGTGACCTTCAGCGCCTTCTCGGCCGCGGCCTTGTCGGCGACGTTGCCGGTGAAGGTGAAGATCAGCGGCAGCCCGACCCCGACGGTCTCGCCCTCGACGAGGTTCACCGAGACGCCGAGCTGCCGGGCGGGCTTGACGGTGCTGAAGGTCGACTCCGACGTGACCGGCTTGCCATCGGTGCCGGTCGCGGTCGCGGTCAGCTTGTAGCTCTTGTTGTAGCCGAGCGGCTCGGCGGAGTCCCAGCCGGAGCCGTCGGCCCGCGGCTTCCCGGCCACGAGCTTGCCGTCGGCCCCGGTCAGCTTCACCTCGCCGACCTTCCCCCCGGCCACGGTCACGCTGACGGGCTCACCGGGCGCGACGTCCTTGGCATCCTTCGCGGGACTGAGCGTGAGCACGGCGGGCTGCGGCCGGGGCGCGGGCTTGGGGGCACTGGAGGAGACCGTCGCCTGCGGCGATTCACCCGAAGGGCTACTACTGCAGCCGGCCACCATGAGGCCGATCACCCCGGCGGCCGCCAGCAGCCGCACTCTCGTCCCCGTCGAACCCCTCATGCCCACCCGCCTGTTTCGCCGTCGATGTCCGACTACAGTGTGCCCGACCAGCCGGGACACCGGTGCGGCAATGCCGGAACCCGGTTGAGGGGACCCCCCTGAAACGGGCCTCCGAGCGGGTGCTAATCTTTTCCACGTCGCCGAGGGAAACCCCGGCAGACACCAGCGCCATTAGCTCAATTGGCAGAGCAGCTGGCTCTTAACCAGCGGGTTCGGGGTTCGAGTCCCTGATGGCGCACCCCACTGAATCGAAGCCCACCTGCAGGTATCCTTGATCAAGAGGATCTTGCCGGTGGGCTTTGATCATGGATGGGACCGGCGTGGGGCCGAATGAGACCGCTTGCCGGCCGTTGTTCTTGGCCTTCTTGTTGCAGGCATGGCGTCCTTTGCCTCGGCGGCGCGATGAGCCAGGCAGGGCAGGACGCTGGTGTAGGTGTCGGCGGTGAGCACGATGCTGGAGTGCCCGAGCCGCCACAACGACCTCCACACCTGGATGAGACCAACGAGGCGTTGGCCCCAACGGTGGGGTTCTCCGGCACAGATGTCTCCACCGGCGCCCCACAGAAGCCAGCACGCACCTGGCCGACCATCGCTGCCGTCCAGTGTCAAGTAGCCGCCGAGCGGGCTGGTCGGGCGACCTCGGTGATCTATGGCCGAGTGGTTCACCGGTCTGGGTACCTTGCCGCGTCCAGGGTTTTCCTGCCATACGCCGCACCGCGTTCACCAGCCGGCAGGACGGAGGTGAGGAAGCGATTTCGGGCACTTCAGGGCGAGTCGGACGGCTGGTTCCACAGCATGTGCGGGCGCCGGAGAAGGGCGAGGCCAGATGCGTCAGAGCCGTTTCGCGAGGAACAGGGTGGTCCCGTGGACCGCGTCCACGTCCTCCCGCCCGGTCTCGGTGAACCCGAGTTTGGCCAGCACACGACGAGAAGCGGTGTTCCACTCCCAGACCGTGGCCCACAAACGTACGTATCCGCACGATCTGGCCCAGTCCAGGACCGCCATCGAGGCCTCGGTCGCGTATCCCCGACCCCAGACCCGGCGCAGCAGCTCGAACGCCAGCTCCGGTTCCCCCTCGAACCCCCGGCCGCCGTCGATCAGCCCGCAGTAGCCGATGACGTCACCAGCAGCCTTCCGCTCGACCGCCGACAACCCGGTCGACGACGGCCGGCCGGCGCGGATCGCATCCTCGAGTTCCGCGACCGTGGGGTGCCCATCCACGTCGATCCGGCGGTGCGGCGGCACTCGCGGATCACGTTCGGTCCACAGCTCACGCTGAACGACAGCTTCGGCCACCCGCCAAGGTCTGAGCACCAGGCGATCCGTCTCGAGCACGACCTCACGCCCCGGCGTCACCTCAGTTGCCATGACAACAACTCTCCCACGGGCGAGCGTCCTGTCATGCCGACGTGAGGATCAGACTGGACCTGTTTGCGGTGGCGTCAACTCCACACCAGCTCGTCGCCCGCATCGTTGGTCGTGTCGGCCGGCGATGATAGCCTCGCTGGTCATCATTGCTCGGCCGGAAGGTCAAGGTGAACAGGGAAGCACTGGAAACGCTGCTGCGAGCCGGTCTACCTGTGACGTATGGGCATGTCCGAGTGGAACTTGCCGAGCCCGGTCTTGACCTCGCCTCGGATGGATGTCTCACCGTGAGGCTGTGCCTGCACAACGACCGCACCGGCGAATGCGCAGAGCAGACAGTCCAGCTGGTCCCGGCGGCGCAGGATCCCGAGCGTGCCCACGCCTACGTCCAGGCGTGGGTGTTGTCGCTGCCGTCACTGCTGGCAGGTGTGGTCGACCGGATGGGCAGCCGGTCCGTGGCCCCCAGCATGCTGGAGTTTCCCCAATCGGTGCTGGAACAGAGCCAGGCGCGGACCACGGCGCAGTTCGTCGAACAGTTCGCCGATCCCCGCACCGTGCGAGCATGGGCCGCGGCGGCGGATGCCGCCAACGCCGCGGAGTGGGTACGGGATGTCTGCCGGGACTTGCGGCTCGGCAGGCACGCGGACGCGCTGGTGGCGTTGTGCCGCACGGGGATCGAGCTGACCCCCGGCTCCGCCGCTGGACGCAGCTACCTTGGCGGCGTTCCCGAGCTGCCGTCCGGCGCGAGCTGGCCGCACCGCCGAGAACACGCGATGACCTTCCTGGCGCAGATCGACCTGGCCGAAATCAGCCGGTGCGACGATGACCGACTGTTGCCGCCGGCCGGGTTGCTGCAGATCTTCGCCGACCTCACCAGCGGCACTGCGTGGGACGACGCGGCGCACGGATCAGGGGTGCTGGTCGTGACCCAGCCACCGGACACCCCTGAACTCGTCGGCACGGCGCCTCCTGCGGGAGCCGAGTCGTTCCCGCGGCGCGAGGTGATCCCCTCGGTGGACTTGTCGTTGCCCCCGCTGGACAGTCCCTTTTACCGCGACCTCACCGAGCTGGATCTCACTGGCTGCGACCCCACCGGCCCCAGTGCGGAGTACGCGGCGTTCATCGAGTTCCTCGACGAGTTCCATCCCCCGTTGGACGACGGTGACCGGCCTCGGCACCGCTTGCTCGGCTACGCCGATCCCCTGCAGAACGACCCTTGGCAGCAGTGCGCGACCGCCGAACCGGGCGTGCCGCCGACACAATGGCAGCTGCTCGCCCAGATCGACTCCGAATCTGACGCTCTGCTCGGCGACAACGGCACGGTCTACGTCTTCATCCCCCGCGATGCACTGGCGTCGGGCGATTTCAGCAGGGCGCGTGGCGTATGGGAAACGCACTGACCCGCCAGGCGGCCGGCTCACCGGCTGGGGCGTGGCCCTTCAGATCCTCGTGCGCCTGGGCGGCCCGTCCTGCTGGGTCTGGCCGGACCCGGTCCTGCCGCCCAGTCTTAAGTAGCCGCTGAGCGTGACTGGGGTGACTCGGCCGCGGCGCCAGTCCGAGGGCTGGCGCCGCGGACGCGCCTGAAGGCAACTTTGAACCTCACCGACCAAACGCGAGAAGCGCGCGGCGAACACGGCGCGGGACAGGCCGGCCAGTTCCGCGACCGTCCTCCGCTGTGCCGGCTCGGTGCGCACCAAGTGCCGGGCTTCGCCCACCTCGGCGACGCGCAGCGCCCGCTACCAAGCAGTGCCGGTGATCCTTACGGCGGTTGGGCGCGCCTTCTCCCTCCCGGATGGCCCCGCGCCAGCTGCCTAGGGGGAGAGCCGAGGTCCATGCGGGCTGTTGCTTGGATGTTTGGGGTCTACTTGAGCTGTTTGAAGTCGGCGGGTGGGCTCAGAGTCAATTTGGCGAGATTCTCTTCTGTCCGGGGCAGCCAGGTGTAGGTGATCACTTCGCCCTCGGACTCCGGGAATTCGTCGCCGCCCTGCTTGTTGCCGGCCTTGACTGCGGTTTCCTTGACCGGCAGGTAGGTCGTGCTGTCCACCCACAGGTCGATCTTGTACTCGCGCCGGGGGCCGATCACCCGGAGGTGGTGGGTGTCGACGGTGCCGATCTTCTCCTGGCCCACCAGCTCGACCTTGCCCTCGGCCACTGCCTTCCTCATGCCGTCCGGATCGGTGGGGTCAGGGATCGGGGTTTGCGGTTTGTCGTCCCTCAGGTGGTTGACGGACCACCAGTTGTTCTCCCAGTCGACCGTGGTGATCTCCTGGCTCTCCCCGAGGTCTTTGACGGCGTGCGACTGTTGGCGGTGGGGCGGGCCGGACGGGGGTGCGGGTGGACCGGACGGGAGGGTCAGCTTCCCGTCCCCGGTGCGACCCGCCTGGGTGGCGGCCGGAAGGCGGGTGTAGACGTCGTTGCGGTACCGCTGGGTCGCCTTGTCGGTCCAGGTCTCGTAGTAGCCGCTCTCGTAGGTGTCCTTCGAGTAGATGACGTACTGGGTGCCCTGGCCGAGTGCCTTCACCGTCTCCGCCTGGATGAACGCCACGGTGACGATCCGGGGCTGAGCGCTGGTGGGCGCCGCGGTGGTGGACCGGTTGGGGGCGGCCTGGCCCGAGACGACCACTGCGACGACGGCCGCGGCGGCCACCGGGGTGGCGATGGCACCGGTGATCGCCCACGTGCGCCTGGTCCGGCGGCGGCGGAGCTTGCGGACCAGGTCCGGACTCGCGTGGACGTCGTCGATCTCGTGCCGCAGCCGGTCACCGATCCGGCGGCCGTACTGCTCATCGGTGAGCACGGGGAACCTCCTGGAGTGAGTCGTGGTCGGCCAGCAGCTCGCGCAGCCTGGCCAAAGCCCGGGATGTGTGCGACTTGACCGTCCCGGAGCTGAAGCCGAGCAGCCCGGCGGTCTGCTCGACGGACATGTCCTCGAAGAAGCGCAGCACGATGACCTGCCGTTGGCGGATCGGCAGTTCGGCCAGCGCGCGCAGCACCACGCGACGCTCGGAGACCTGCTCGTACCCGGCGTCCACCGCGTGCAGCGTGTCCACGTCGGGTGGCATCGGGGCCTCCCTGGGGCGCCGGAACAACGACCTGACCCGGTCCCGCGACAGGTTCAGCAACACCGTGCGTGCATACGCCTGAGGCGAGTCACGCGCCCGCGACCAATGCCGGGCGGTGCGCAACAGCGCTGTCTGCAACAGGTCCTCGGCGTGCCCGCGGTCGCCGGTCAGCAGGTACGCGGTGCGGAGCAACGCCGTCGAACTGTCTTCGACGAACACTTCGAAACTGGGATCTACCCGCATAACCCTCAGAACGTCCGCGTGCGAAACCAGGTTGTCATCGGTTCCAGTGTGACGCTGTGCTGGCCGAATGGGGGTCCGGATCGGCGAGGCCGCGGGGCGGGTAGGCCGACAGCGCAACGTTCAGGTCGCCGCCGTCGCGGTCGCAGACCAGAGTCAGGGCGGCGAGCCAGGTGCGCGACCGGAACGGCTGCTTCGCGGTGTCCAGCGCCGCCGGCCACACACACTCCAGCGACTTGGGAGTTTTCGATCCGGCCGGCGGTGCCGGTGTACTGGCGCTGGCCGCCGACGAAGCCCTTCTTCAGGTCGCCGGTCTCGTCGACGACCAGCACCGCTTGGTTGTCGTGCAGGTGCTCCACCACGTAGCCGCGTACGTCGTCGCGGACCTGATCGGCATCCCACTTGGCCCTGCCCAGCAGGTGCTGCATGCCGTCCGGGGTCGTTTCGCCGGCCCACTCGGCGATGGTCCGGCAGTTCTGCGGGGCGGGTCGGACAGCAGTCCGAGCATGGTCAGACAGGGCACGGACACTCCCTCGGCACCGGCCGACAGCATCCGCTGAAAGCGACAAGCGCGACGCCGACTTCCGCTGCGTCCTCGAAACACGTGCTCCGGACCGCTCCCGCGAGCCACTCAGGCATGAAGATCACGATCTACGACTGGAGTACTGATCGCTGGTGGACCGCACTGTGGCTAGCAACGCGCCGTACGCCATGGAGTAACCCGTGCTCTGGATCACCGGGATGCCCGCGGCCTGGATTTTGCCGGAGAGCACATTGCCCAGGCAGAACACCACGGTTCCCAGGAGCGAAAGAGCGATGCCCTGGCCGGACCCGGAGGACAGATCGAGGCCCGTGAGCTCGGGCCAGAACACGGTGCCGATACCCAGCAACCCCACCGCGCCGCCGGCAAGGACTCGCCTTGGCACGGTGCGGTGGAAGAACAGGCGGGCGAACACGGTGTTCACCAGCAGCGACATCGCGAAGACGAGGGAGACGAGTCCTGTGGCGAGGTGATGCTCGGCGAAGGAGAAGCACACGAAGTTGGTGGAGAACATCAGCGCGCCCATGCCTGCGAACTGTGCGTGGGCGCGCGGCGGATGGCGAAGCCGCGTGTGGCCATGACCTGCCAGACCGCCTCGGAGACCTCGCGTCGGCGGGCCTCGAGCGCAGGGGCAGGCCGCGTATGACGGCCCACGCCAGCACCATCGCGGCGGCCAGTAGTGGGTGAGCAGGCCCGTGGTCGCGCCGAGTTCGGTGGCGACGGCGCGCAGAGTCAAGCCGTCTTCGGCGCTGCCGTTTTCTCTCAGGGCGGCGCGCACCCGTTGCACTCTCTCGTGCACGAAGTCTCCCGGTACGTAAGGTTTTCGGAAGCGACGGTGTCTCTATCTTCCCCACCAAACACGCCTTGGTGGAGTACGCCCTCGACCTACTCGAACAGCGCACCACCTCCCGCCCCCGCCGCGACGCGGGCCAAGGTCGGGCCGCCCTCAGGGACGCGCTGCTGGACATCCTGCCGCTGACCCCCGAGGCCACCGACAGCAACCGAATCTGGGTCTCCTCCTGGGACGCTGCGCTTTCCGACCCCGACCTGAACGCCGACTACGCCCGCAAGTACGCCCAAAGTCGCGACAGGCTGAGCGAGCGGGTGGCCGCAGCTCAGGAACTCGGCGAACTGCCCCCCGGCGACCCCGCGCACATCGCGGCCGGCGCACAGTCCTTCGTTCTCGGCCTGGTGGTCCAGGCACTGTTCGCCCCGGCAGCGTTCCCACCACAACGGCAAGTCGAACTCCTGGACGACTACCTAGCCACCCTCACCACCCGCACTGATCCGACAACGATCACGCGGCGCGATCCTGACGGCGGGCTCTGAGACTGATCGATCGCCAGCTGCCGCGGCCCTGCTGTGCACCACCGCCGGGTATCGAGAACATTCTTTTGCAGCAACGAAAAGCCCGGCTCCGGGATCATGGCCTGGTGTTCGCCGGTGGGACGTCGAGGCTCGACGCGAGCGCGGACGCAATGCGCCGGACGACCGGATGATCCCGAACCGGCGGCCCGGCTGAACGTTACGCCGTACTGACCTTCGGGCTGGTACTGACCATATCCGGTGCGGCCGGATTGTTGATCTTCGGTGCCAGCCGGCCATACTGGGTCGCCATCGCCCTCGCGGCGACGCCGTTCGCCCCTCGAGATTCCGTGCTACGTCGGGACTTTCCACAGAGCGGACTGCACGGCCAGCAGCGACCGGCCCGGCTGTCACGTCGCACCCCCTCGACCACACCCGGCACGCCCAGTCACACAACGACCGGACATTCTCACACACGGTACAGGTCTTGATGACTCCAGCTTTGACACAATGTAATTCACCCGCCTGGAACGTTCTACATCCGCAGTTGAAGGGGCAGCAGCCGCATCAGTGCGGCCAAGATCGCGCGATCCGGCCACGAGGGGCGTGCGGTATCAGCTTTCGGGGCCTGCTTTTGTCGATGGGGCGGTCGCGGTGAGGGCGCGTAGATCGTCGAAGGCTCGCCGCAGATGCGTGTCCAGGCTCGGTGCGGGGTTGTCGATCCAGGCTTGGACCGCGTGCTGGTAGGCGGCCCAGCCGGTCCGGGCGGCCAGGCCGGCCAGCCCGTCACCGAGACCGCGCTGCCGCAGTGCCTCGGCCACGGCGTCGGTGAGCCAGGCGTGCTTGGCCAGCTCGCGTTCGCGCAGCGCCGGGGTCACCGCGATGATTTTCCACCGCGGTTCGGAGAACGGGCGGTTGGTCTCCAGATTCCGCGCGGATTTCCGGAAGGCGTCCAGCAGTATCTCGAATGGTTCGAGCCCGTCGGGTGCTTCGGCCACCGACTGCATCAGTGCGGCGCGTAGGTCCGCTTCGCCGCCGAAGAGCACCTCGCGCTTGTCCGGGAAGTGGCGAAAGAAGGTGCGCTCGTTGACGCCGGCCCGGGCGGCGATCTCCGCCGCCGTGGTCTGGTCGAATCCTCGTTCCCGGTACAGCTCCAAGGCCGCCTGCTGAAGGCGGCGACGCGCTTCCGCTCCGCTTCGTGGCACCTCGGGAGGTTACCGCAATGTGTCAGTGACTGGCGTCACGTTGCGCCAGTAGCTGGCGCTACGCGTAGGGTCAGTGACTGGCGCTACTTAGCGCCAGTCACTGGCTTTAACGGGGAGAATTTCGCATGCACGTCTTCGTCACCGGTGGTTCCGGCCAGACCGGCCCCACCGTCGTCGCCGAGCTCGTCGCGGCCGGCCACACCGTCACCGGTCTGGCCCGCTCGGATGCCGCCGCCGCCCGGCTGGAGGCACTGGGCGCCACCCCGCACCGCGGCTGCCTGGAAGATCTCGACAGCCTGCGCGGCGGCGCTGAAGCCGCCGACGGCGTCCTGCACATGGCCTACGGCGGCGACTACGCCGACCCGGACGACCTCATCCGCCGCGACCGCGCCGCGATCGAAGCGCTCGGACAGACACTGGCCGGGTCCGGCAAGCCATTCGTCAGCACGTCGGGCACGTTGGTGACGAAGGCCGACCGGGTCAGCGCCGAACAGGACGCGCCGGATCCCGATTCGGTCGCCGCCTTTCGCATCGCCGGCGAGCAGGCATGTCTTGGCTTCGCCGAACAAGGGGTCCGATCCAGCGTCGTGCGGCTCGCACCGACCGTCCACGGCCCCGGCGATTACGGGTTCGTTCCGGCGCTCATCGCGGCCGCGCGCAGGGCGGGCGTCTCGGCCTACATCGGTGACGGCGCCAATCGCTGGCCGGCGATCCACCGCGCCGACGCCGCCCGCCTCTTCCGGTTGGCGCTGGAGAAAGCTCCCCCCGGCAGCGTGCTGCACGGCGCCGGCGAAAGCGCCGTCACGATCAGGAGCATCGCGGAACAGGTCGCGCGGATACTCGGCATCCCCACCGCCTCGCTGACCCTCGAACAGGCCGCCGAACATCTCGGAAACCCGTTCCTGGCCAAATTCTTCTCCCTCGACGTGCCCGTCTCCAGCGAGCACACCCAGGCACTCCTCGGCTGGACGCCGGAGCACGCGACCTTGCTGGAGGACCTCGAGACCAGCGACTACTTCACCCCACAAGCCAGCATCCGCGCAGAGGAGATCTGGTTACCGCACCACGGCACGAACGAGCACAGCCGGAGCTGACGCGCACACCCCGAAGACGCCAACCCCGAAGAGAACGTCAGCCATGCCCATCGACGATCTGCGTCCCTGCTCATCACGATCGCCGAGTCCGACGGACACTGGCGCAACTTCGCCGACGACCCCGATCCAGTACTGCAACGGCAGTCAGGTGAGCGCGACGAGGAGGCGACCGCCACCTGGCGGCGGGAGACGAGATAATAAGGGCAATGAAAGCAAGGCTCGCGGCCTGGCCGGATTCGCATGGGTCGTGTTCAACCCCGCTCCGAGAAAGGGATTTTGTGGCGAGAGACTTCGATCCTTGGATCGCCGTGAGATCGTCGTACGACGTTGTGGCCGGCAACTATTCGGCTCTCGTCCTTGAGGATCTGGCGCGACAGCCGGTGCAGCAGGGATTGCTGAAGGCTTTCGCCGAGCTGGCACGCGGCGGGCGCGTCATCGATGCGGGGTGCGGACCGGGGCAGATCACGGCGCACCTGCACACGCTGGGCCTGGAGGTGCGCGGTGTCGATCTGTCGCCGGGCATGGTCAGGCAAGCCAGAACCAACTTCCCGGATCTGGACTTCACGATCGGCTCGATGTCCGAACTTGCCGAGTCCGAGGGCAGCCTGTCGGGCGTCATCGCCTGGCTCTCCACGATTCACCTCCCCGAACCGCAGTTGCAGGAGGTGCTGGCCGAGTTCCATCGGGTGCTGATCGACGGAGCACCGGTGTTGCTGACCTTCCAGGTTGGCGACGGCGTGAAGCATTTCACGCAGCAGTGGGGCAGCGAGGTCGACCTGGTGGTCCACCGGCGACGTCCCGAGGCGGTCGAGGCCATGCTGGTCAGCGCCGGTTTCCATGTCGTTCTGACCTCCGTCTTCGAACCGGCCGGGAGACGCGGGGCGCAGGCGGCGTGCCTCATCGCTCTCCGGGAGTAGCCACCCGATCGCCGGAGGGCTCCTCCCGAAGAACGCCGCGGACACTTCAATCCCGCGCAACTTCCAAGAGCCGATCCCACTGCTGGAGTGCGTGTGGCCGGCGGCGCTGGACACCGCGAAGCAGCCGTTCCGGTCGCGCATCTGGCTCGCCGCCCTGACCGGTTCGAGCGGGCGATGCGGCGAAGACCCGCCGTGTCAGTGGGTGGTCGGCAGCCCGGCCGCGGTCGCGGCGATCATGTGCTGCAGCGTCGGCCGGAACGGGGGGAACACCCGGGCGATCTCCGGCTCGCGGTCGTACAGCTCCTGCAGTGCGGCCGAGGGACGGGTCAGGGGGAACAGCTTCGCGACGAACGCGCTGGCCGCCATGACCAAGGACGCCCCGTCCGTGCCGGTCAGCTCGGGGCAGGCGGTGGTGAGCTGCCGACCCAGGGTGAAGTAGGTGTCGATGGCCCACCGCTTGTAGACCTCCAAGACCGCGACCGACACGTTGTGCTCCAGCATCGTCTCGGCATGCGTGGTGAGGTCGCAGTACAACGGCCGGTCGGCGTAAGCGTCGGCCAAGGCCGCCGCCGCGGCGGAAAACCCGCTCGCCCCGTGCAGCGCGGCGCCGGCGGCGGCCGCCCAGTCCGCCCCCTCCCGCATCGTCAGCTGCAGGTAGATCTCCTCGCGCGTGCCGAAGTAGCGCAGGACGTTGGACTTGGCCAGCCCCACCGCCGCGGCGATGTCGCCCAGGCTGACCCAGGCCACGCCCGACGCCCGGGCGAGGTCGCCGGCGGCGGCGAGGATCGTCTCCCGCCGCTGGTTCTTCTGCTCCGGGCGCCTGGCCCGCTGGAACGACGCTTCCATGGCGGTCACCACCCTAACCCCACACTTAGCGGAACAACGTTCTCTTGTTAAAGTTACGCCGTTCTTATAACCTCGGCCCGAACCGTCCCCCACCCCGAAACGGCAAGCACATGACCGTCGGCAGCACCGATCTCGGCCAGACCATCGACGCCTTCGTGGCCTCCTTCAACGACCCCGACCTCGACCGGGTCATGTCGTTCTTCGCCGAGGACGCCCGCTACCTGCCCGGCCGCGGCCCCGAGCTGCGCGGCCTCCCCGCGATCCGGGCGGCGTTCGCGCCGCAGTTCGCCGGCCGCTACGGCGCGATGACCTTCGAGGTGTACGACCGGGTGATGGACGAGTCCCGTGCCCGGGCGACGATCCGATGGGCGTGCCGATTGGACCTGACCGGCGCGCACGGCAAACGCGCGATCCCGCCGCTGCGGTGGTTCGCCCGGCTCCGCTACGGCGGCCGCGTCCAATGGCACGGCCTGGACGTCTTCCACTTCGACTCCGCCGGGAAGATCACCGGCAAGTTCACCTACGCGACCTTCCGCCTGCCGCTCTGGGAACGGGCACGCTGACCATCCGCGCCGACGAGCGTGATCAGCGTTCTCCTCTGCTGCAGACCTGAACTGTCCCGACGCACGCTCTCGAGGAAGCCGCCGATGAGCGGGCATCCGATCCTGTCGATGGACCGGGATGTCGCCTGGCTCCGGCTGCAGCAGTTGGCGCCGACGGCGGTGCCGGCTACCCGTTTCGCGGTTCCTCGGTTCGCCAGCCGAGAAGGATCGCGCGGAGCGCCTGCTCGGCGAGTCGCCGGGCGCGCTCATTGCCGACGGTGCCGAGGTAGCCGAGCGAGGCTATGCCGTAGAGCGTGCCCCAAATGATCTCGCAGGCCTCATCGGAGTCGGCCAGGACTACGTCGTGTGCGTCCGACCAGGCGGCGAGCAGTTCCTTCAGGACGGCGATGGCCGGTTCCGCGGCGTGCCGGCGCTCGTCCGCGTCGACTACGGCGCCGTTCATGACCTCGTAGAGGTGTGGGTGCTCGCCGGCGAACCGCACGTACTCGGACGCGATGCGCATCATGCGCCGGTCGATGACGGGCTCCTCGGCGGCCTGCCGGAACCGGGTCAGCATCAGGCGGTGGCCGTGCGCGACCAGTTCCAGCACGAGTGCGTCCTTGTTGGCGAAGTGCTGGTAGACGACGGGCGCGGAGTATTCGATGTCGGTCGCGATGCGCCGGATCGTCAGCGCTGCGACACCCTCGGTCTCGAGGACGTGCAGCGCGGCCTCGATGATCCGTTCGCGGGTGCTCGCCCGTTCCCGGGCGCGTCTTGTGCTGGTCGGCATGGTCCGTCACTTCGCTTCGGTGGTGTCCTCGGACACTAGCCGCCGCTCTTGACGGCGACGTCTCGGCGTAGCTAAGTTAACGTTGTTAGAAAATCTAACTACGTTAGACCACCTCGGGCTGCACCTGGTCGAGCGGCTCGAAGTCTTCGACGTCAGCGACGACGATCCCGAGCTGAACGCGAAGTTCCAGGAACTGCACCAGCGCCGCAACGAGCTCAACCCCGACGTCGCCGGAATGCCGGCCGACGTGCCTGCCTACACCGGCCGGCGCACCCAGGACTCACATCGAGGAGAAAGCCTTTCATGGCCGAGCACGTCATCATCGGCGCCGGTTCCATCGGCACGAATGTCGCGCGCCTGCTTGTCAAGCGCGGCGAAAGCGTCCGGATCGTCACGCGCAGCGGCTCCGGCCCCGCGCACCCGCTGATCGAGCGGGTCGCCGCGGACGCCTCCGACCCGTCACGCGTGACCGAGCTGTCTCGCGGTGCGAAAGTGATCTACCACTGCGCGAACCCGCCCTCGTACACGAGCTGGGAACGCTTGTTGCCACCCCTGCAGACAGCGGTGATCACCGCCGCGAAGGCGAACGACACGGTCCTGGCGCTCACCGGCAGCCTCTACGCCTACGGCAGGCAACCCGGCGGCCGGATGAACGAACGCACCCCCATGGCCGCCACCGGGCGCAAGGGCCGCCTGCGCAAACGGATGTGGGAACAAGCCCTCACCGCGGGCATCCGCACCGTCGAGGTCCGCGGCTCCGACTACATCGGCAAGGACGCCAACGGCATCTACTCCCTGCTCATCGAGCCGGCCTTGGAGAAGGGCCGCGCCGCTTGGATCACCGGCCACCTCGACATGCCGCACACCTTCACCTTCAACGGCGACATGGCACAGGCCTTGATCACGCTGGCCCAGGACGAACGCGCCTGGGGCCGGGCCTGGCACGTACCATCCCCACCGGCCGTCACCATCCGCGAGCTCGCACGACGCTACGCCATCGCCACGGGCCGGCCACCGGTCAAACTGATCCAGATGCCCCGCTTCGCGATGCGCACGGCCGGGCTGGTCGTGCCCATCGCCCGCGAGATGGCCGAAATGGACTACCAGTGGTATGCGCCATTCCACATGGACGCGACGGAGACGGCGGACACCTTCGGCCTGACCGCCACCGACCTCGACACCGCCATCCGCGACCAGGTCGGCGCGATCAGCGGGGAACACGCCGACGGGGGACCGCGGCCGAACATGTGACCAGCTTGTCATCCACGCCGACAGGTGGATCTCGCCGCCGCGGTGTAGATGTCGCTTAGGTCCAGCTTCATGGAGGCGCAGTAGGCGGACGACCCCGGCGATGACCAGCAGTCCGATGACCATTCCTTCAAAGCATTCGGCCGCGGCGTTGGCGCGGGTCCCGGCCTCATTCGCATTGCTCTCGGCGTTCTGCTGGTCGATCGCGCGCCGTTCCGCGGTGTTCGCGATCGGTCCGGTGTCAGCGGGTTTCCACGGATGCCGATACCGGCCCCTGCGGGCGCCGGACCGCTCTGGAAAAGATCGGCGCTGTTGCGATGAGGCCGAACACTATGCCGCCCACCACCATGGCTTGCGTTTCGCCGAACGCGCCGGCGAGGGGGGCGACACTGAGCTGGCCGACGGGGATCGCGGCGTACGAGACGAGGTCGTCGTACGCCGCGATCCTCGAAAGCATCTTGTTCGGCACGTGGTCCTGCAACGAGGTCTCCCACGTGATCGCCATGACGCCGAGGCCGACACCCGCGACGAAGGCAACACCGATCAGCAACGCGGCACTGCCGCGCAGGCCGAGGACGATCATGGGAAGCGCGCCCGTGGCGAAGCACAGCAGACCCACCACCAGGGACCGCGCTCGTTTGACCCGGTACATCGCCGCGGTCGCCGCCAGCATGCCCGCGGCCCGCGCGCTGAGCACGATTCCCCAGAACACCGCGCCGACGGACGTGCTGGCTATCGTCGGCCCGAGCACGCTCCAGACGCCGACGTAGATGCAGTTGGTGGCCGCGAAAGCCAGCACGACGACGCAGACCCAAGTCATCGAGCGGAATGCGACCCAGCCGTCGCGAAGTTCACGAAAGAACGCCGACGAACCCTTCGTGACCTGCTCCGGCAGGCGCACCTTGGCCAGGAAGAACGCCGCGATCAGGTAGCTGACGGCGTCGATGCACATCGCCCAGCCCCCGCCGAAGGCGATCACGATCCCGCCCGCCAGCGACGGCCCGACGATCGAGATCAGGTTCTTCGACGACCCCAGCAACGAATTGGCCCGCTGCCGCTGGTCGGCGTCGACCAGCTGGGGGACGATTCCCCGCAGGGCGGGCGAGGTGAACGCCGTCAGCGTGCCGTTCACGAACTCCAGGGCGACGATAGCGGCAAGGTGGAAGTTCCCGGAGATGAAAAAGGTGGCGGCGAGGCCCTGCGACAACGCCGCGCCGAAGTTCGACACCAGCAAGACCGTTCTGCGGGAAAACCGGTCCGCGACGACGCCGCCGACGAGCAGGAACAGCAGCATCGGAACGCTGCGCGCCGCCAGGATCAGGCCCAGCGCGCCCGCGCTGTGCGTCGCATCCAGCACGGCGAAGGCGAGCGCGACCGGTGCCATGGAGCTGCCCGCGAGCGAGACGACGCGCCCCAGGAAGAACCACCGGAACCCGGGATTGCGCAGGGGGCCGGGTGTCGTCGAACGCCTCGACTCGTGGTCGGTCACTTGCCTCGTGCTTTCGTCGGCATGGTCAGCACCTCGATCGGTTCGATGATGGGGTCGGCACCGGATTCAGGCCGTAGGGCGTCCTGAAACGTGGTCTCACCGTACCGACAAGTGGTCACCGTCCCGCGGCTCGTCCTTCACCATCGCCAGCAAGCGCTCCAGCAGGGTGGCGTTTCTCATGAGACCGTTGTGGTGGAATTCGTCAGTCGCCAGCACCTGCGTGTTTCCCACCGTTTCGGCCGTGCGCAACTGCAATTCCACCGGGCTGTAAAGGTCGTCGGCGTACACCAGCGCGACCAGAGGCACCTCGTTGGCGGTCAACCGATCGAGGTCGTAGAGAGCGCGGAAATCCGCCGCTCCGGCCAGCAAGCCGGCCGCCTCCGCGAAGGGGACGAGTTCGCTGAACTCCTCGAACATCCACGGGTAGATCATCTCGCCGATCAGGAGCAACGGGACCGCGCCGGCCTCGAATTCCGCGAACCTCGCGAGCGCGCGGTGCGCGGCCCAGCCCGTGGGCCGGCCAGGACCCGCGTAGATGAACTCCTGGAGTGCGTACAGCTGCATGTCGACGAAGCCGGTTTCGGCCACGACAGCTTGGCGGAACGAGTCGGAAATCTCGTCCCCGTCCCACGCTTGACGGACGATGTTGTGGACGCGCTCGAACCCGTGGCTCATCCCGAGGTTGCGTCCGAGCAGGCGCAACCGGCGGCTGGTCAGCCGGTCGCCACCGGGCAGCCGGACGTCGTTCTCGTCGAGGTGGGCGGCCAGGCGCCGGATTTCGTGGACGTCCTCGGGGTATTCCGCGTAGTACGCGGCGTTCTTCCGCACCAGCTCGGCGTAGGTGCGGTCGTACACCTCGTCGACGGGCGCCTCGATGCCGGGTACACCTCCCGAGACCAACGCGGCGCTCAGCCCCTCGGGCGCCATGGACAAGTACGTCAGTGCGATGAACCCGCCGTAGCTCTGCCCCAGGATCGACCACCGGCCGCCGCCGGCGAGCTTCCCGCGCAGGATCTCCGCGTCCGCGACGATGCTGTCCGCGCGGAAGTGACGCAGGTACGCGGCGAGCTCCGCGGGACTGCGGTCCGCCGCGGTCCGCACGGTGACGGGAGTGCTGCGCCCGCCTCCGCGTTGGTCGAGCAGCAGGACGCGGTGGCCCTCGAGCGCGGTGGTCAACCAGCTGCCCACGGCGTCCGGTGCCGGGCACGGTGCGCCGGGACCGCCCTGGAGGAACAACAACCACGGCAGATCATCGTGTTCACGCTCCGTGGCGACGACCTCTTGGGCGTAGATCTCGATCGTGGGGCCGTCCGGCGCGGCGTGGTCGAGGGGAACCCGCGTCCGGTGTTCGCGCACGACGAAGGCCGAACCGGCTGTCCTGATGTCGTCGAATCGCGCGGGACACGTGCGCAGCAGCTCGCGACCCGCGGCGTCGACATCCGAGGCACGCCCGGCCAGCACCGAGGCGACGTAGTCCGCCCCTGCCTCATAGCCGAGCGAAGGACACAACCCGTCCGGGCGGACCAGGGACAAGAACGGAGTCAGGGCGTGGATCTCCGATCTTTCGACCGATTCCAGCAGCGTTCGCCGCCATTGGCCGTAGCCGACGACTTGCACGGCGCGGCCGATGGACCGGATGTTGGACACGATCTCCCGCCAGGACACGGCTTGGTCCGCGACGACGCGTTCGGCACGACCTCGCCCGCTTTCGTCCAGCGCACCGGCCACCAAGGTGTCCGCCACGTGTTCCGCCGAGGCCACCGGAAACGCCAGGTCGAGGTCCGGGGCCACGCGCAGGGAAACGCAGGTTCGCACCATCGCCGCCAGGAATTCGTCGCCGAGGTCGACCGTGTCGTTCCGGACCGCGGACACTTGACCGAGCCGGTACGTGCACGTCGGGATGCCGCGGGCGGCGGCCTGCCGCATGAACTGCTCGCCCACCCACTTGCTCTGCCGGAGCCCGCCCGCCGTGGCGTCCGGCTCGGTCCGCCAGGAGCCGACGCTGAGGACGGAGACGAAGTGGACGGTCTTGACGACCTCCGACGCGGCGAACCGGAGCACCTCCTGGGTCCCGAGGACATTGCCCGGCGTCAGCTGCTTCAACGACGACCGGTGGCCGAAGCAGTCACCCGCGTGCACGACCTGGTCGATCCCGCGCTCGAGCCGGCGATACGTTTCCGGCCGCATCCCCAGGTAGGGCTGCGTCAAGTCGCCGGGGACGGCGGTCAGCCTCCCCGCGTCCTCAGCACGCCACAGCCCGTGTGACGCCATCCGGCCACGGAGGCGTTCGGAAGCGCTCTCGACGTCCGGTGCCGAGATGACCACGTGCACGGTCGTGCCGGGCCGATCCAGGAACTTCCGGATGATGAAGGGTTCGACGCACGACGACATTCCCGTGACCAGCACCCTGGTGAGCGACGGACCGGCGAGGCGGGCCGAGCCGGCCGGGCGGACATCGGCGGGAAGCACGGCCAGCCGGGCCAGCTCGTCCGCCTCCACCCGGACCGGCCGGGCGCCACCGATTTCCGCGGGCCAGGGACGCCGGCCGGCGAGCCGCACCAGCTGCCTGACGGTCGGATCGGCCAGGAACCGCGCCATGTCGAACGGGGCCCCACCGGCCGCGGTCCACCGGGCCGCCATCCGGACCGCGGTGAGCGAGGTGCCCCCGAGCTGGAAGAAATCGGCCTCGACGTCGATGCGCTCCAGCCCCAGGACATCGGCCCACAAGGAACAGACCGCGGCCTCCGCGGGAGTGGCGGCGGTTTCCCCGGGCTGTGCGTCGGGCGTCGTTCCCTCGGTGCCGACCGCGCTCAGCTTCGCGCGGTCGACCTTTCCGTTCGGGAGTTTGGGCAGTTCGTCGACCACCACGATGCGCGCGGGCGCCATGGCGGGGACGAGCCGCTCCCGGGCGTGCCGGTGGACGTCATCGCGCAGCGCTGCCGTCCGCCTCGTCCGCCCCGGGTCGTTCGCGGCACCCGCCGGTTCGTCCATGCTGTTCCCGTCTCCGGCGGTCATCGGAAGGTGATGTCGAGCTGGGTGGGGTTCCCGGACCCGGCCGGCCGGACGTGGACGTCGAGGTCCCGTTCCCGGGCGACGCGATGGACGTCCGCGGGGTCGACGGCGTGCCCCGGGTACACCATCCACACCGACCGGGCGATGTCCCAGGCCGTGGCCGCCGGCTCCGCGTCGTCGAGGGCCCGCAGCGCGGCCTGGGGCCGGACCAGCCGCGCATTGGGCACGTCGGTCACCTTGAGGCCGCCCCCGGCCCGGGCCCGATCCGCAAGGGCGACGACGGCGTCGAGGGCCGGTCCGTCCGGTTGCGGCCAGTGGACGACCGGCAGGCCGGCCTCGGGCGCCGGAAAGGCCGGGTGCCGGGGCCCGAACAGAGTCACGTCCCAGCGGAACCGGGACATCTCGGTCCAGGCCCGGTCGGCGCGGCACTCGATCCGGGCAGCGAAGCCGTCTTGGTGTGCCGGGAGCTCGTGGAAGAAACCGGGCGCCACGCACAGTTCGTCCTCCGCGCGCACGTGGTGGTCGACGAGGGTCCTGAGTTCGGCCGCGGGCATGAGGCGGGGGCACCGCCGCACCTGGACGTCGGCGTGGAAGTGCCTGAGGAGGCGTACGTCTCGCACGTCTCCGACGAACACCGCGCCCGAGGGACCGGCCACGCGGACGGCCTCGGCGATGACCCGCGCCAGGTAGCCGCGACCGGGGAAGTACTGGATGACCGAGTTGAGCACGACGAGGTCCGCCGACGAATCCGGCAGATCCGCGAGAGTGCGGGCGTCACCCTCGCGGAAGACGACTTCGCCCGGCCGGGCGGTCGACGTGCCGAGGGCCGCCTCGGCGGCCGCGAGCGCCTCGCTCGCGATGTCGATCGCGAGGTAGTGGTCCCAGTCGCGATCGAGCCCCCGCAGCAGCAGCCCGCTGCCCGCGCCGACGTCGACGATGCGGCGGGGCGCCAGCCGTCGGACCCGCTCGACGGTGGAACCGAGCCAATCGCGCATCTCGCCGTCCGGGATGCGCGCACGCGTGTAGCTGTCGATCCAGCCCGCGAACGCTCCTTCGCGATCCGGCCGGTACCTCGCGTTCCACACGTCACGCCAGTCGGAGTCGAGCCGTTCTTCGACGTTCTCCGGACGGAAGCGGACGAAGGCCACGAGTTCGTCCCCGCGGGTGGCGTGGTTCGCGACGACCACCGCGGCCGCCTCGACTCGCGGGTGTTCGGAGAGGACGTTTTCGACCTCGTCCAGTTCCACCCGGTGTCCGCGCAGTTTCACCTGCCGGTCGGTTCGCCCGAGAAACTCCAGCACGCCGTCCTCGCGCCACCGGACGTGGTCGCCGGTCCGGTAGTAGCGGTCCTCCGGGCCGCCCGCTCCCGTCACGAACCGTTCCCGATCCAGTTCGGGTCGCTGGAAGTAGCCCCGTGCCACCCCGGCGCCGCCGATCCACAACTCGCCGGGAACGCCGATGCAGGATTCGTTGCCCAGGCCGTCGACCACTCTCGTCGTGGTGCGGCAGATCGGACGGCCGACCGGGATGATCTGCCCCCGGGTGTCGTCGGGCCGCAGGTCGTGGGTCAACGACCAGACGGTCGTCTCGGTCGGGCCGTACATGTTGACCACGCGCGCTCCCGGCACCGCGGTGACCAGCTCGTGCGCGAGTCCTCGCGGCAGGAGTTCGCCGCCGACCAGCAGGGCCCGCACCCCGCCCAACGCCGTCAGCAGCTCCGGCTCGGACACCACTGCCGTGAAGAACGAGGGGGTGGCCTGGACCAGCGTGGGCCGGAAGCGGCGGACGAGGCTCACCATGGAGTTCTCGCCGCGGGCGAGCCGCTCCACCACCCGTGCCGGACAGACCACGGTGGACGCCCCGCGCGTCAGGGGCCACAGGAGTTCGAGGACCGAGATGTCGAACGCGACGCTGGTCTGAGCCAGTACGCGGTCGGCCTCGGACAGTCCGATCGCGTGGTCCATGCCCAGGAAGAAGTTCGCCAGGTTCCGGTGCGTGAGAACCGTGCCTTTGGGCCGTCCGGTCGATCCGGACGTGTACATCACGTACGCGATGTCCGTACCGGTCAGCGTGTCTTCCGGTGGCGCGCCGCCCCCGGCTCCTCGATCCTCGACGGGCACGAGCGGAACGTCGATGGGCGGCGGGCCGGCATCCGGCCCGGTGACGAGGCACCCGACGTCGGCGTCCGAGGCGATGAACCGCAACCGCGCCACGGGGAATTCGGGATCCAGCGGCACGTACGCCGCGCCCGCCGCCAGCACGGCCAGCAACCCGACGACGAGATCGGCGCTTCGGTCGACGTACACCCCGACGCGGTGCCCCGGAAGCACCCCGTGCGCGCGGAGCCGGCGGGCCAGGCTGTCGACTCGCCGGCCGAGCTCCCCGTAGGTCAGGCTGCCCCTGACGTCGAACACCGCGACGCTGTGCGGCCGTTGCCGGACCTGACGGCGGAATTGGGCGTGAACCGGTTCGGGTCCGGTCCCCTCGAGAGCCGGACCGGTCCCCCATTCCCGCACCGCTTCGCGTTCGTCCGGGGCCCGGATGTCGAGAGCGGTGGCGACCGCGTGCGGCTCCGCCACGATCGCGGCCAGCGCGGTCCGGTAGTAGCCAGGCAGGCGGCGGGCGATCCCGGCATGCACCCGGGTTCGATCACAGTGGACGTCCAGAGCGATGTTGTCCCCGCGGGTGTCGACGGTGAACTGCACGGCCAGCGGGAACTCGGCAAGATCGCACTCGGCCGCGCTGTCCGGCCGGATCGAGCGCTCCGCGATGTCCACCCGGCTGTCGATCACCAGCTGCGGTGCCCGGTCCGCGAGGCGCGGGTAGCCGACGGACTGCGCGGCGGCCCACCGTTCCAGCCGGACGACCTCCCGGGCCACGTCGACCCAGGTGCGCCCGCGGAGGTCGATCCGCACGGGCACCGGGTGTTCGGGTGCGCCGGAGTCGGCGACGACGGTCACCGCATCCGCGGTCGACGTGACCGACCCCAGCACCCGCAGGTGCGCCGCCACCAGGAACGCCCGCACCGGCAGCTCACACGCCTGTGCGAGGCGGAAAAGAACCGGCCCGATCGCTTCGAGACCGGAGACGCGGGAATGCGGTACGGCCTCGACGGCACGGCCCGCGTCGGCCGGCCGTGGGAGGGGGCGGGAATCGGCGCCCTCCATCACGGCGGTCCAGTAGTCGAGGTCCAGCTCGGTCCCGGTCCGCGCCGCACTGCGTGTCACCACCGCCCCTTTCGGTCTTGTGAGTCAGGTTCGGAACGGCTTCCGTTCAGGTGCTCTTCCGGTCGTGCAACTCGTGGGTGAGCCGGACGGCTTCGTCGATGCGCCGCTCGCAGCTCGCGATGTCGCCGGCTTCGATGAGCGCCAGCGCCACGCAGTAGGTGCTGTAGAGCATCTCTCCCATCACCTGGCCGACCTGGACCGTCATCTGCACCTCGCAGACTCCGGGCAGGGCCTCGATGTCTTCACGCGTCACGCCGTTCACGGCGCCGGGCTTGACGGGGAGGCACACGAAGCCGTAGACGGCGTCCCCGGCCGCGGCCGCCTTCGGTGGCTCTTCGCCCGCGAGGAGCCGGGCGTGCGCGGTCCAGGGGTTGATGCCGATGGTTCGCTCGGCGGTCTGCGGCGCGAAGACGCCGGCAGGCCGCCAGGCCAGTTCGCCCGCGACGAACTCGTCCGGTTCGCCGAACACCTCCAAGTGGAAGACACCCCAGCGGCCGCCGAGGGCGGTCACGGCGTGCTGGGCGAACGCCGTGGCCGTGGCGTAGAGCTCGGGGTGCGCGGCGACGGGATAAGCGACCGACCGCAGCGGCGATCCGTTCCTGGTCTCCCGAAGCGGCGCCAGGTACCGGGACACCATGAGGTGCGCGACCTGCCCGTCGACCACGCTGCCGTCCAGGTGCCACTCGCGGCCGTCCTGCAGCTCCTCGACCACCGCGTGGCGCAGCGCGGGGGTGCTGGTGAGCACCTCGTGCAGCTCTTCGACGTGCCGGCACACGTGCACGTCCCGGCTGCCTCCCCGCGACGGGGGCTTGACCACGAACGGGGCCGACAGGCCCGCCACGACCTCGTGCAGGTCGGCCAGGGAGCGGGGGGTGCTGGTCACCGTCGCGTACCGAGCCGTGGGCACGCCGTGCTTCGCCCACAAGGACTTCTGGTGGGCCTTGTCCCGTCCGGCCATCGCGGTCGGCAGGTCGATCCGCGCCGTGGCCGTGCACCCGAGCAGGCTGTTGAGGAAGGCCGCCGTGACCACGGCGAGCTCGTGGCACGGGAGCACGAGGTCGACCTCGCCGGTCTCGCCGAGGTGCAGCAGCACCGACCAGGCCAGTTCGGGGATGTCGAAGTCGGGTACGTACCCGATGTTCGCCAGGCGGTCCGCGTACTCCTCGGCGGTCCGGCGGTCCCCCTTCGAGTGGAGCACAGTCAGGGTGTGACCGAGGTCGAGCAGCTCGGTCAAGACTTCGGCTCGCGCCCCCAGCAGGACGATGTGCACTGGCTGTCCTTTCGTCTTCTCGGGTGGTGTGGGCACTCCGGCGGCACGCCGCTGTGTTCAGGTGAAGTCCGTCGTCTCGAAGATGAGGTCCCGCATGAGTTCGCTCGCCCCGGCCGTGATCGTCCCGGCCGCCGCGTCGCGGTGCACCCGCGAAACCGCGGAATCTTCCCGGTAGCCACGGGCACCGTGGTACTGCGTGCACGCGCGGGCCGCCGACACGGCGAGTTCGGTGGCGCGAAGCTTGAGCGTCGACGCGGTGCCGGTGTCCAATCGCCCCTCGCTGTGCAGCATCGATGCGAAGTAGCCGTACGTACGGACCAGGTCCAGCTCGGCCGCGAGGTCCGCCAGGGTGTGCCGGACCGCCTGGTTCGCCGCCAGCGGCGCGCCGTTGACGTGGTGACCGCGGACGAACGAGCCGGCCAGCGCCAGGCTGTGCGACGCGCCGCCGATCGCCAGCAGACCCGCGACGAGGCGTTCGAAGTCCAGCGCCGCCATCAAGTACGACAACGTGTGGCCGGCTTTCCCGAGCACGCGCCCGGCCGGGACGGGCACGCTGTCCAGGGTGACCTCGCAGACGTCGGCGGCGTGCCACCCCACCATCGGCTCCGCGGTGGCGGTCACCCCGGGCGCGTCGGCGTCGACGAGGAGCAGGCCGCACCCGGCGAGCGACCTCGGCCGGGACCCGACGGTGCGAACCCTGGCCAGGCAGAGGAAAAAGCCCGCTCGTGAACCGTTGGTGACGTGCGCCTTCCGGCCCGACACCCGGTACCCGCCCGCTCCGTCGGGTTCGGCACGGGTGGTGATCCCGTTCAGGTCGGTGCCCGCCTCGGGTTCGCTGAGCGCCAGGGCCGCGACGCGCCTTCCCGCGCGAACGTCCGGCAGGTAGGCCGCCTGCTGGTGCGGTGAACCGAACCGGTCGAGGTAGAACGCGGCCATGTACGTGTGCACGGCAACGGCGGCACGGACACCCGCGTACCCGGTGCGCCCCAGCTCCTCGAGGAGGATCGCGCTCTCCAGGAATCCCGCACCGGCCGAAGGCCGGTCGAACAGGCCGGCCGCGGCCAAGGCCCGCCACCCCCGTGGCGGGATGCCGCGCGCGCTCTCCCACTCGTCCGCGTGCGGCAGCACGGTCTGCTCGAGTGCCGCGCGCACCCGGCTCCGGACCGGGTGGGAGGCCGCCAGCAAAGCCGGCAGGCTGTCGTTCGTCATGGGGTTTTCAGCACCTCGTGGCCGCCCGGCGCTCCGGTGGCGGTTCGCCGGGAGATCAGGGCGCGGCGGTCCACCTTGCCCGTCGCGGACAACGGGAGCGCGGGGCACAGGTGGATCTCCGCCGGCACCAGGTATGCGGGCAGCCGTGCGGCCAAGTAGTCGCGAACCGACGCGGCGGTGCAGTGCGCGCCGGCCGGGACCACGAACGCGACGAGCATCCGCCGGCCCGGCTGCCCGTCGTGTGCGCAGACGACGTTCTGCCGGATGTCCGGATGCCGATCGAGGTGGTGGGCCACTTCGCCCGGCTCGACCCGGAAGCCGTTGATCTTGACCTGGTCGTCGAGGCGGCCCGCGAAGACCAGGTTCCCGCGAACATCGATGTACGCCAGGTCGCCGGTCCGGTAAAGGCGCTCGCGCCGTCCGTCGACGTCGTACTCGGCGAAGCGCTCTGCCGTTGCCTCCGGCATGCCGACGTAACCGAGGGACAAGCCGGGACCGGCGATCAAGAGCTCACCGGTCTCGCCGGTCGCGCACAACCGGTTCCCGTCCACCACGTAGACCCTCGTGTTCTGGATCGGCACGCCGATCGGGATCGGGTCCTCGTCGGACGGCAGGGCTCGTAGCGGGTGGTACGTGGCGTAGGTCGTGCTCTCGGTCGGCCCGTAGACGTGGACGACCCGGCCGGGGCCGTAGCGCGCCACGGCGTGGCCGATGTGCTTCGAGGAGTGGGCTTCCCCGCCGGTGAGGATCCACCGCACCGGGTCGAGGACGGCCGGCGCCTCGTCCATGATCGAATTGAACAAGGCCGTGGTGAGGAACACGGTGGTGACCGCTTCGTCGACGAGGATGCGTTTGAGTTCCGACAGCCGCAGGAAATCCGGCGGGTAGAGGACGCACGTACCGCCGTTGAGCAGCGCACCCCAGATTTCGAACGTCGCCGCGTCGAAGGCGACGGGCGCGAGGTGCAGCACGCGGGTGGTCTCGTCCAGTTCGGTGTAGACGGAGCCACACACCAGCCGGAGCACGGCGCGGTGCTGGATCGACACGCCTTTGGGCCGGCCCTGGGAGCCGGAGGTGAAGTTGACGTAGGCCACCGCGTCCGCCGGGATCCGGCTCGGGCCGGCCAGGCGGGGATCGTCCGGCTCGGTCGTCCCCGCCTGGACCGCCACCGCCCGCAGGGCGGGAAACCGGTGGGCCAGGTGCTCGGCACGATCCGACAGGACGACCGTGCACCCGGTTTGCCCGGCCAGGTCGCGCACCCGCTCTTCGGGCCAGGACTCGTCGACCGGCAGGTAGGCCGCACCGCACTTCAGCACGGCCAGCAGAGCCGTGATCAGCTCGGGGCTGCGCCGGACACACACCGCGACAACGTGCCCGGACCGCACACCGGCACGGGCGAGCCGGGCAGCGAGGACGTCGGAAAAGCGGTCCAGGGACCGGTAGCTCAGCCGCCGCGCCCCGCAGACGACCGCGATCTCGTCCGCTCGCTCGGCGGCGCGACGCCGGAAGACGGCGGGGATGCTGTCCTCGGCCGGGTAGCGGACATCGGTCGAGTTGAACGCTTGGTGAGCCCTCGCCGCGCTCGCACTGACGTCAATCGTGTCCATGGTCCCTCCCGATCCGGGCATCGATGATGGTCAGCAGATCCGCGCGGTGGGTGTCGGGGAAGAAGTGGCCACCGGGTGCCCCGACCACTTCCGTCCCCGCACCGCCGAACGAGATCCAGCCGCGCATCGCCTCGTGTGTGTCCTTCGCGTCGTCTCGTCCGTAGATCGCCGTGATCGGCGCGGCCAGGGCGCGCTCGTGTGCGTCGCCCCACAGTTCGGCCAGGCGGATCTCCGCGCGAACGGTCGGGAGCACCACGTCCATCACCGACGAGTTGCCGAGCACTTCCGGGGCGGTGCCGCCCATGGCCCTCAGCGCGCCGAGCAGCTCCGCGTCGGTCAGGTCGTGCAGGAACGGCCGGGCTTGGGGCCAGTCGGGACTCCGGCACCCGGAGACGAAGACCCGGGCTGTCCGGGTCGGCTCGGCCCGGTGGGCCAGCTCGTAGGCCACTCTCGCGCCGAAGCTGTGCCCGTAGAAGGCGTGCGGCACCGACAAGTGGGGCGCCAGGACCGCGGACACGTCGTCGACGAGGGTTTTCCACTCGGTGTACGGCTGCTCCCGGCGCCGGACGTCGTGCCCGGGCAGGCGAAGCGCGAGCACGTCCACGTCGGCCGGCCACCCACGCGCCCAGGAGCGGAACAGGTGCGGGCTTCCGCCGGCGTAGGCGAAGCAGATCAGGGTCAGCCGGGGAGTACCAGGCGCCCTGCGCACTCGTACGATCCACTTGTCGTTGTCGGGCACGAACTCACCGCACCTCGGCGCGCCGCGTCGCTTGCCCGCTCGTGCGCTCCGCGATCGCCCCGGCGTTGCGCGTGATCAAGCCTGCGATGCCCCGGACCGTGCTTTCCTCGTACAGCTCGTCGGGCGGGAGACAGTCCTCGCCGAACTCCTCCTCCGCGCGCGCGACGAGGCGGATCACGCTCAACGAGGTGCCGCCGAGAGCGAAGAAGTCGTCCGACGGGCTCTGCGCCGGCAGCCCCAGTGCGACACAGGCGTCGATGACCCACCGCTCCACTGTGGACGGGTTCCCGCTGGTACCGGTCACGAAACGCCCCCCGGCGCCGGGACGGGGAAGCGGAACCCGTCCACCGTCTCCTCCGTGTAGCGGTTGTGGCCGAAGGTGTCGGTGCCGGACACGAGGACGTTGCCGAATCGCTCGAGGCTCGCGCTGCCACCGAACTCTTCCAGCTCGTCCGAGTACGGGTAGACCCGGACCGACGTCGGCAGATAGCGCGCCGCGTAGCCCAGCCGCATCTGGTCCGTCAGCCCGCTGTGGGGGTGCGAGGCGTGCATGAGGGTCGACCAGAAGATGATGAACTGCCCTTGCCGCATGACCTGCGAGACCGCCGCGGACTCGTCCGGCGCCCAGCCGGGGTCCTTCTGCAGCGCCCGGTAGTCGTACCCGAAGAAGCCTCGACGCACGCCGGCCTTCTCCGTGGCGTTGATCGACGACTGGTCGTAGACCATGGTCTTGGACTCGTCGTAGTTCATCACGTCGTGCGTTCCCGGGATGAACTGCAGGCAGCCCATTTCGACCGGTGCCGGGGTGAACGCCGTCCACACCGTGATCGTCCCGCCGAACTCGGCGTCGTTGGGCCACTCGATCTGCGGCTGCTTCGACCCCGCCACGTTGGCGAAGTTGTCCGCCTGGTGCCAGTCGGTTCCCTCGTCACCGGGATACTTGGGGAAGAATTCGCTTCGCCAGCACAGCACGTCCGGCCCGAGGATCGAAGCGACCCGGTCGACGATCTCCGGCCGGACGATGTGCCGGGCCAGGAACTCGACGTCGAGGTGCCGGTCGTAGTTGGCGAGGTTGGTGACGCCGGAAACCCCCTTCCCCTGGCCGTAGACCGCCCGCTTGGTGTTGAGCAGCTTGGGCCGCAGGGCCCTGAGGTTCTGCTCCATTTCCTCGGGTTCGTAGAGGTCGAACGGGCCGATGAAACCGTCCCGGTGGAACTGCTCCACCTGCTCCGGGGTCAACGAGAAACCCGGCTTTTGTTCTGCCATCACATTTTCCTCCTACCTGAATCAGGACTTGCCCGGCGACAACCGGCAGCGCAGCCGATCACCCGTCATTTCGCGCCGGTAGCGCCGTCCAGCACTTCCGCTTTCGGCCGGCGGCGCAGCTCTGCCCGGTCGATCAAGCCCAGCAACGGCCCGGTGAGTGCGGTCGTCACCAAGGCCATCACGACCAAGGCGAGGAACAACGGCGCGGTCAGAATTCCCATGCTGTAGCCGAACTGGAGCACGATCAGCTCGGTCAAGCCCCGGGTGTTCATCATCGCGCCGATGCGCATGCTGTCCCACCTGGACTGTCCGCCCAGCCGCGCACCGAAGTAGCTGCCCAGCAGCTTGCCACCGGCGCCGAGCACGACGGTGATGCCGATCAGCAGCACGGGCACGGCGCCGAAGTCCTTGGTGAACACGGTGATTCCGGTGACCACGAAGAAGATCGGCACCAGCGCCCGGCCCAGCGAGCTGACCTTCTCGACGGCGTTCTTCCAGTGGTCCCCCTCCCCGGCGGGAACGGCCATTCCGGCGAGCACCGCGCCGAAGATCACGGTCAGGCCGAGCTCTTCGACCGCGAGTGCCATGCCGACGGCCAGCACACCGATCAGGACGCGCGTCCCGCCCGGCCGGCCGGCGCACCACCGGTCCACCACCCGCGTCCGCAGGAGGCCCCGGATCACCAGCGCCGTCAACGCCGCGCCGACCAGGACCACCAGTGAGCGGACGAACTGCGCCAGCTGCCCGCCGGCCAGTCCCGCCGCGACGGGAAGGAGCAGCCAGCAGGTCGAATCGACCACGACCGCTGCGCCGAAGGCCACCCGGCCTGACGGCGTCTCCGTCATCCGGCGGTCGGCGAGGATCCGGGCCAGCACGGGCACCGCCGTGACGGACAAGGACAAGGCCAGCATCACCACCAGCGACGCGGCGGACGCCGCACCGCGCACCGACGGCGTGCCGGCGAACAACACGTAACCGGCCAGGAGGACCCCGGTCGCGGCGGGTACCAGCGAGCCGGCGACGGTCCAGCCGATCGCCCCCGCCGAGGCGCGGACCGTGTGGAGCCGGAGCTGGTGGATCGTCCCCACGAGGAACAACGCGAGCGCGGCGTGGGTGAGGAATTGGAGGCCGGTGAACAACTCGCCCGGCAGCACCGCGGCGAAGCGGCCGGGGCCGAGCAGCCAGAGCGCGATCGGCCCGGCGAGCAGCCCCACGGTGATCTCGCCGACGACCTTGGGCTGACCGAGCCGGTCCGCCGCGAACCGCCCGAGCCCGATGATCACCACGATCACCACGAGGACGGCCAAGACGTGCCCCACGCCGAACAGCAGATCCGAAACGAAGTCCATGAGATTCCTCTGGGATGCGTCCAGTCGCTTGGTGGACCGGGGTTTCCGGAGCGGGTTGCCCCTACGCGACAGTCAAGAGGCCGGCGTTGTGCAAGGTGCCGATCGCGGAGACGCAGAGCGCGCGCTCCGACGAACCGGAACCCAGTTTTTCGACGATCTCACCCACCGTCGCCCGCCCGTCCACGGCGCGGACCAGATCGGCCATGAAGCTGCCGTGCTCGTAAGCCGGCCGCACCGTGCGGTTGCGCTGGTGTTCCAGGACCAGGCCGGGCGACACGAGCCCCTTCCGGAACACCAGGCTGTCCCGGCGGGTCACCTCGTCGGCCAGGCGCGGGACCGCCGACTCCGGGGTCTGTGCCACCGAGATGTCGACCCGGAAGTCGGTCATCTGGTCCGCGAGGGCCTGCGGCAGCCACAGCTCTTCGTTCTCCTGCGCGTTGAGGAAGAACTTGGCCCCTACCGCGCCGAGGTGCCGGCAGATCGCCGCCGCCTCGTCGCGATCCACCCCGGAAAGGTCCCGGCGCTGCCAGAATTCCCCCCGTCCGGGGTGGACCCCGTACAGCACCTGCACGGTTTCGTCCACCCGGTGGTAGTGCCGCCGCATTTCGTCGTCGTACCACCGCGCGGCCACGTCGTCGGCGATCTCGCCCGCCAGCACGGCCACGAGGGCGCCGGCCGCGTGGCTGGCCGACATCAGCGCTCCGTGCACACCGGTGGAGAACAAGGGATCCACGAACATCGCGCTGTCGCCGACGAGCACATAACCCCGGTCCCACAGGGGGGCGTCGACGACGTGGTTGGTGTAGCGCAGCAACCGGCCGCGCCGGGCGACCGCCGCGTCCGACAGCAACCGCCGGACCAGCTCGGTCTCGCCGATGGCGCCGTCGAGGGACGCTTGGGGGTTCCGGTGCTCGATCAAGTCCGCGTCCGTCACCATGCCGACGCTGGTCAGGTCGTCGCTCAACGGGATGAACCAGAGCCAGCTGTTCTCGGCGGCCTCGGTGATGATGTCGTCCCGGCTCGGCCCGGCCGCCCGGTCCGCGCCCGAAAAGTACGCGCCGACCGCGGCGCGCGTGTGGCCGTCGTCGGCAACCGGGAGGCCGAGCGCCTTGGGGACGAACTGGAACAGCCCGCTGGCGTCGATGACGTACCTCGCGGCGAGGTGCCGGACCGACTTGCCCTCCTGGACGACCACGCCGTCCACCCGGCCGTCCGCGTCGAAGTGCAGCCGCTTCGCCCAGGTTTCCCGTAGCACGCGGACGCCGGCCTTTTCCGCCTGGTTCAGCAGCAGGTCGTCGAATTTGTCCCGCGAAACCTGGAAGGCGTACCCCGGGCGCGGCATGCCCAGGCGCATCTCTTCCTTACGCCCGCCCCAGCGGAAAACTGCGCCCGGCTTCCGGACGAAATCGTCTTCTTCGATGATGTCCGCCACGCCCAGGTCCCGGAGGTACGGCATCGACATGGCGAGCAGCGATTCCCCGATGTGCTCACGGGGGAACTTCTTGCCCTCGACCAGTGCGACCGAGATCCCCGACCGGGCGAGCAGGCCTGCGGCGCAGCTACCCGCCGGCCCGCCGCCGACCACCAGCACATCGACACTTCCACCGGAATCAGTCATCGGATCCTCATCTGCTCCAGCTCTTTTCGCCACAACACTTGCCGTGCACCAGCCGGCGGTCTCGCCGGGGGAGGGAGGCGCGCCTCCCGCCCCCGGCGATCAGTCAACTCACCCCGATCACGCCGGGTCCGAGTTGGTGTCGTACTCAGCCACGATGGTCACGTTCAGCTTTTCCATGAGCTCCTGCTCGGTGATCTCCAGAACCTTTTCCACAGCACACCCCCTTTCCTTGAGAAGCGAAATCAACCGCCGAACGGCGGTGGCACTTCAGAACCCGGTCACACACTCTTTCGAGCGAGGGAGAAACACGGATTCACGAGTTGGCGTCACTGCATCCGTAAACGCAGTCCCCCAGGCGTCGCCCTATGGGCAGCGGAATCACGGCGAAACTTCCCTGATTTTCGCGAGCCCCGGCGAGCTCCCCTGACCGCCGTATGGTTCCTCAGCGTAGTCACGCCGATCCGAGAGTGTCAACGTGCGCACGACGGCGCCGGGACAATCATCAATTCCCGCGGTCGCCATTCAACCCGACGCGACACTCCGGTCATCCCGGCATTCGAGGCGCTCCGCGAAAGCCTGCCACGCCAGTGCGCATTCATTCGCCAGCATGACGACCTTTTCCCGCTGATGAACGGGCACCCGGTGCACCATTTCGGCCCATTGGCCGTCGTCGATCGAGGCGCACCCGATCAGCCGAAGCAGCAAACGCCCGGACTCGCTGAACCGCAGCGAAGGATCGCTGGTGAGAAGCGTGACGAATTCGGCGGACGAAGCGTCGCGCTCCCGGCCGGGTCCGGCGTCCCGGGGGCGCGGTCCGGCGAACCGGGACGCGTTCCCCGGTGGCACCGCCGCGCCCGGTGCCGGCTCCTGCGCGGCGTCCCGTCTCCGCTGCTGCGGTGTCACGGGCGACTCGCCCCGGGCGAGCCTGGCCCGCACGTCCTTCGCGGTCGACGGCGAGATGTGCGCCGCCTTCGCGATCTCCCGCAGCGACGCCTTCGGACGGGCCGCGATCAGCTCGGCGGCCCGCCGGCGCGCCTCGGCGCCGTCCACCGGCCTGATCCGGCCGTCCCGGCCGACCCGGACGTTCGACTGCTCGATCCGATCGGTCGAACGCGCCCGGATCGTCACGATGGTGCTGGCGGCCAGGCCGGTGACCACCGAAATCCGCCGGTCCGACCACGTCGGGTGGGAGTCGACGATGCGAGCCGCCGCGATCTTGCGGTCGGCGGTCGACAGCGGCAGCCCGTGCGCGTGGTTGAGCTCCACGGCGAGCACGAAGGCATCCGCGTCTTCGCCGGTGAAGAACAGCACGTCGATGGCTTCGTCACCCCGCAACACGGCCGCGCGCACGCGGTGCACCCCGTCGATGACCTTCATGGTCGGCCGGTGGACGACGACCGGCGGCAGCGGGGTCTCCACCGCGGCGAGCATCTTGGTGTGCTCGACCTGCTCGCCGTGGACGCGCGGGGAATCCACGATCACCAGCCGGGCGATGGACACCCTCTCCGGCACCGCGGACAACATGGTTCGTTCAGCAAGCAGTTCCTCCACTACGCCCCCCTCCTCTGTGCCCAGGTCGGGGGCCGGGCAGGACGGTCGCCGCCGGGGCGTGACCGAGCGGCGACCGTCCTCCTCCCCCTTCGGACCCCGAGAGCCTTTCCGATGCGGCAGACGTTTCGCAGACGCCGGACGTCTGCCCAGGTCAGCGGCGTTTTCAGGGGATTCTGACGGTCACCGGGCTTTCGAAGACCGTGAACCCGTGCCGCTCGTAGAGCCGGCGAGCCGGGTTGCCGTCCGTGACCACCAGGCCGAGCACGCGGAGTCCCGCCGCCGCCACGCGGGCGAGCGTCCGCCGGAGCAGGATCGTCCCCACCCGCGGGTACGCCGGGTGCCGGAAGAAGTCGGTGATCAGGAGACCGCCCCACGGCACTTCACCCGGGACCTCGTTGAGCAGCAGACCACCCACCACCGCGCCGGCATCGCTGACGACGGCGCTGAGGGGGGACAGCGGCCCGTACGACGTGCCGGCCACCAAGGCCTCGAAGCGGTCCCGCACCACGACGGCGTCTTCGTACTCGTCCCGGTAGTCGGGGTGCCCCGGTGCGTACGCGGCCCGCCACGCCGGGACCAGGTCGTCGACGGGCCGGGCGAACGGTTCGAGCACCAGCGGCGACACCGGCGCCAGGGTTTCCCAGTCCCCCGGGCGCCGCAGCGCGGACAGGTCGCAGGTCATCCGGTGGGTCGAGCGGATCAGCCGCGCACCCCGTGCCACCAGTTCTTCGGCGAGCGCCCGCGGCCCGGTGGCCACCCAGCCGGACATTTCGTGGAAGACCACATCCGCGGCACCCGCCCCCAGGACTTCCACCCGGTCCGCCCACGGCCGCCCCGCGTTCTCCTTCAAAAGATAGGAAAGCACCGGAACGCCGTGAGCGTCGACGCGTGTCTCCCGCACCTTGACTCCCCTGTCACTGCCCCCCACCCGAGGTTAACATGGTCACGGTGACGGAAATAGATTCGGCCGACGGGAACCACGCCGAGCAGAGGATTGTCGATTCACTGCTCGTGGAACTGGGCCTCGGCGCGCTGGACACCACTCCGCGAACATATGGCGGGCGGCACCGGAATTGGGGCGGAACCACACTTTCCGGCACCGAAGTCTTCGTCAAGCGAATCGTGCCCGGCACGGCGGAGGCGGACCGCAGGTTCCGCCGGCTGGTCGCGCTGGAGTCGGCGGACTGGCTGCCGGTTCCCCGGCCGCGGTGCTTCGGCTGGGACGCGAAAACCGGTTTGCTGGTCTACGAACTCATCAATCCGGCGCGAGACGGCAGGCAGCTCGCCGACAACGACGATTTCGACGAAGCGACCGCCGGCCGGCTGGGGCGGCTCGTGGCGAAGCTGCACGACGCGGCTTCCCCGCCCTGGCTCGACGTCTCGCCTCCGCAGCTTCCGCCACTGGGCGAACTGGATGCGCTGCCGCTGGAGGTGTACCGCAACGCGTGCGCCGCCGAACTCGAGTTGTGGTGGCTGCTGCAGCGCGACGACGCACTGGTTGCGGCACTGAGGCAGTTGTGCGCCACCCCGGGAACGGTGCACACCCCGGTGCACTGCGACCTCCGGCTCGACCAGTTCGTGATCGACGGCAGCGAAGTCCAGCTCGTCGATTGGGACGAGCTCAGGCTGGCCGATCCGGCCCGGGACGTCGGCGCCTTCGTCGGTGAGTGGCTGTTCCGCAGCACGCTGGGCATCGCGGACCCCACCACGGCGCCCGACCACGGCGCCACCGTCGCCAAGGGCGCCGCGCGGTTCGCCGCGGTGCGCCCGCTGGTCGTGTCGTTCTGGCGGGCCTACCGCGAAGTCCGCCGGGAGCCGGACGCCGATCTCGGCCGTCGCTGCGCGGCCTTCGCCGGCTGGCACCAGCTCGACCGGGTGCTCGCGGCGGCCGAGGGGCAGTCCCGGCTGCTGCCGGTCGAACGCGCCGCCGCCGGGATCGGCCGCGCACTGGTGCTCGACCCCGGCCGGTTCGCCGCCACCCTGGGACTGATCGCATGACCGCGCTCTTCCCCCCGAGCGGCGGGTCGATCAAGACCCTGCTCGACACCCTCCGCGACGTCGAAGTCGACCATCGGGAGAACCGGGCCGTGGTCGCCGGTCGAGTCGTGCGGGCGGCCGGCCGTGCCGAACTGCGCACGAAGCTCGCGGCGGCGTTGTACGACACCCTCCACGCCGGGGCGACCGTCGACACCCCGGAGCCTCCCGGTTTCCGCGATCGGCTGGCTGCCGCGGTGCCGCACCCGCGCACCCGCGCCCGCGGCCGCGTGTGTTCGCTCGCGGCGCCGGACGAAGCCGTCGTCGAGATCGACGGCGTCCGGGTCCGCGTGCCCGCTTCCGCGGTCGAGTTCCCGGTGGCCGGTGCGGTCACCACGGTCGGGATCGACTGCGCCCGCCCGAACCTCGCCCCGGGCTTCTTCCTCGTCGACGGCTCGCCGGGACACGGTCTCGAGCCGGGAGACCACGTCCTGCGGGTCTACCTGCACCTCGTCGAGCCGGACACCGCGACCGCCGGGTGGCATTCGGCCCTGGTTCTGCTCGAAGAGCTCGGGATCCCCTACCGCACGAAGATCAGCCTGCACCTGCCCCGCCGGGACGCGCTGGTCCTCTACCTCGGCCGGCCCGCATGGCCGGCCGCGCCGGGGATCGTGCAGGAACTGTCCCGCCTCCGCGGGCTCGGCGCGGCGATCTCGGCCTACGCGCACCGGATCGCGGACGGCGTGGCGGTGGCCTGGGATCCTGCCGACACCCGGCCGGGGCACGGTGCGCTCAGCTTCGGAGAGCACCGGTCGCGGGTCATCGCCGACGCATTGCTCGTCCCGGGCGTCCGGGAAGACGAACTGGCTCGTTCCCTGGCCGAGGGGAACATCGATGCGACCGGCGTCTTCCGGAACACCACATCGCCGGAACTGTGAACCAGATCACGCCGGTTGGCGGGTTGCCCCCGCGAGCGCCCCCGTGCAGGGTGAAGATCACCAACAGGCAGCTCGAATTCCTTGAAAGGTACTGTCAATGCACTCCGAAGAACTGTTCGCCGCGTACGCCGAATTCACGACGCCGGCCGACCTCTCAGCCCCGTCCGCGGACTCCCACGGGGCGTCGCGCAACACCGCGACCCCGGGCTTCCTCTCCTACGCCGAACCCCGACAGGCGTCGGAGCGCGAGTAGCTCCCCGGCGGGAGACGAGGTGACCACTTTCCGGGAAGTCTTCGCCAATACGGAATTCCGGGCCATCTTCTGCGGGTTCGGCCTGTCGACGGCAGGCGACTTCCTGGCCAGGGGCGCGGTGACCATCGGCGTGTACGCGTCGAGCCAGTCGACCGGGCTCATGGCGGTCACCTACGCCCTGACGTTCCTCCCCGATCTGATCGGGGGCGCGCTGCTTTCCGGCTTCGCCGACCGGTTCAGCCGCCGGACCGTCATGGTCACCGCCGACCTGCTGCGGGCCGTGCTGGTCGCCGTGATGGCGACGTCCGGCCTGCCGCTCGCGGTGGTGTGGCTCCTGCTCCTCGCGGTGCGCCTGCTGGATTCGCCGTTCCGCAGCGCGCAGACAGCAACGCTGTCGCTCGTGCTCACCGGTGACCGCTACGTGGTCGGCACCTCGGCCAACACCATGCTGGCCAATCTCGCCGTGGGTGTGGGGTTCACCGGTGCGGGTGCCGTCGTCCAGCAACTCGGCATGAGCACGGCGCTCTACGTCAACGCGGGTACCTTCGTGTGTTCCGCTCTGCTGATCCGGACCGGTGTCCGATCCCGCCCGGCGACGGGGTCGGACACCCCGAAGGCCACTGGCTGGTGGGGCTCACTGGCCGCGGGGACCCGGCTGGTCCGCACCGACCGGCGGCTGCGCACCTTGATGTCCTTCGCCGTCATCCCCGGCATCTGCATGGTCGCGACCGCGCTGGCCGCGCCGTACACGGTCGAAACAGGCAGCACCGAGGCCGCCGCGGGCGCACTGATGGGCATCGGCTCGGCCGGCATGGTCATCGGGGTGTGGGCACTGGCGAGGTGGGTGCGCCCCGAAACCAGGATGCGGCTGATCGGCGTCCTCGCAGCGGCGTCGGCGGCACCGTTCATCGTGTGCGCATGGCACCCCGGCTTCATCACCAACGCGGTCATCTGGTTCGTCAACGGCGCCGCGACGTGCTTCTGGGTACCGGTCACGACCGGTGTCGTGCAGTCCACCCCGGAAGCCATGCGCGGCCAGATGAGCGGGCTGGTGTTCGCCCTGCTGCGCCTGGTCCAGGGGATCGCAATCCTGGCTTATGGCCTGCTCGCCGAGGTCTTCCCGCCTTCGGCGGTCGTCGCCGCTGCCGGTTTGCTCGGCCTGGTGACGGCCGGGGTGATCGGGTTCGCCTGGCGGCGGACCGGCACCGAGCCGCGATCAGCCACCGCCGACGTCAGCCAGTGACCGGCGCAGCGCGGACGTGTCCGGCAGGCCGGTTCCCCGCAGGCTTTCGACGGCGAGCCGGCTGTACTTGACGGCGATGGCCGTGTCCCCGGCAGCGCGTCGCGCCAACGCGAGGACCCGCAGCGCGCGAGCCTGGTCGAGCTGGGCCCCGAACCGCTGAGCATCAGCCAACGACGACTCGGCCAGCCTCGCCGCAGCGTGGACGTCTCCGTCGGCGAGTTCCGCTTGTGCCAGCACCACTTTCGCTCGCATGCCCAGTATTTGCACGCCGGCTTCTTCGCACAGCGCAACGGCTTTCCGGGCGAGCGAGACCGCCAGCCGGACGTCACCGGTCGAGCGGTTGACCTCCGCTTGCCCGGTGAGAGCGGAGATCTCGCCGTTGCGGTACCCGATCTGCCGGCACATGGCCAGCGCCGAACGGTACAGCTGACGGGCTTCGTCCAGGTCACCGCTGAGCGCGCACACGGCGCCGAGGGCGGTCAGCGCTTCCGCTTCGTCCTCCCTGGCGGCGCTGCTGCGGGCGATCCCCAGCGCCCGCCGGGCGTTCCGGCCCGCAGCCTCCAGATCCCCGATCTCCCGGTGGGCGCGGGAGAGGTGGCCGAGCACGTCGGCCTCGAAGTGGCCCACCGAACCGTGGCGAAGCAGTTCCAGTGCCCGGCTGAACTGCTCGACGGCCTCGCGGCAGCGGCCACGCAGCAAGAGGATCTCACCGAGGATGCCCCGGACGTTGCCTTCCGTGGCCCGCTCGTCCAGGAGGTCGCGGAAGGCGAGCACCCGCCTCGCGGCCGCTTCCGCCTCGTCGAGGTCCCCGCGCAACAGCTCCGCATAGCTCAGCCCGAGCCACCCGAAGCGTTGCAAGGGCAGGTTCGTCGACTTCTCGGCCAGGGTGATGCCCTCGCGGATCCGGGCCGCGCTGGCGTCGACCTTCCCGACGTAGCGGTCCAGGGCTCCCAACGCGATGAGCGCGTGAGCCTGTCCCTCGGCGTGGTCTGCTTCCCGGTAGGCCGCGAGCTCATCGGTGAAGTGGCGGGACGCGGCCTGGTTGTCCCCGTGGCGGAAGCTGAGCGAGCCCAGGCAGGAATGCATCGCCGCGACCGCGGCGGGGTCACCTTGCTCCACCGCGGCTTCCAGGGCCGCGGTGAAGGCCCGCATCCCCTCTTCCCGGTAGTGACCGCTCGTCACCAGGTACGGCCGCACGGCCTCGGCCAGGAACCAGGCCAACCGGACGTGGGCCCCGCCCGCAGCCCGGATCACGGCCGCCAGCACGTTGAGGCACTCGGCGTTCATCCACGCGATGGCCTCGCCCGGGCCGGCGAAGACCCCCGGTTCCGCCCCGGCGAGCCCCGCCGGCCGGGGAAGCCAGACGTACGTGGGGTACAGCAGCTCAGCCGCCGACTCGGTGTGCCGCAGGTAGAACTCGAGAAGCCGGCTGACGGCCGTGTCCCGCGCCGGCGGCGGGTCGTCCTCGGCGCACCGCTCCACCGCGAACACGCGCAGCAGGTCGTGCAACCGGTACCTCGCGCCCCGGTTCCGCATGACCAGGTTCGCCGCCGTCAGCTGGTCGAGCCGGGCCGCGGCGTCGGGACGCGCGGTCAGCGCGGCGACGGCCGCGGCCGAAAAGTCCGGTCCGGCCACGAGCCCCAGCAGCCGGAACACCCGTGCGGCAACGGGATCCAAGGTCGTGTAGGACAACCGGAACGCCGTGCGGACGGTGGCTTCTTCGTCCCCTTCGATCTCCAAGGACGTCAGGCGGTTGCCACGCCGCAGCTCGGCGACGTACTCGGCCAGTGAGCCCGGCCTGCTGACCACGTTCGCGGCCGCGATCCGCAAGGCGAGGGGCAGGAACCCGCACAGGTCGGCCAGTTCCCGCGCGGCGGCGGGCTCCGCGCCGACCCGGTCGGCGCCGATCATGGTGGTCAGCAGCGCCTGCGCGTGCTCGCCGGCGAGCACGCCGACCTGGAACAGGGCCGCGCCCTGCAGGGCGACCAGTCCGCGCAGGTCGTTGCGGCTGGTGACGATCACCCCGCACCCCGGCGCGTTCGGCAGCAGCGGGCGCACCTGGCTCGGCCCGGCGGCGTTGTCGAGCACGAACAAGACCTTCCGGCCGCGCAGCGAGGTGCGGTAGAGCGCCACCAGCTCCTCCTGGCCGGACGGCAGGCGCTTCGTCGCCGCGCCCAGCGCGATGGCGAAGCGGGCCAGCACTTCGGTCGGCGTCAACGCCGGCGCCGCCGCGTGGCCGCGCAGGTCGACGTGAAGCCGGCCGTCGGGAAACCGGTCACGCAGGTTGTGGGCCACCTTGACCGCGAGCGCCGTCTTGCCGGCGCCCGGCAGGCCCGTGATCACCACGACCGGCACGGTCGACGCCGACGCCAGCGCGCCTTCGATCCGCCCCACCAGATCGTCCCGGCCCACGAAGTCGGGCACGTCCGCCGGAAGCTCGTGCGGTACCAGCTCGCCGGAGGCGGTTTCCTCGCCCGCACCCGGCTCCGGCGGGGCCGCCGCGGCCGGGTCCCGCATCAGGATCTGCTCGTGCACCTGCTGCAGCCCGGCACCGGGATCGACGCCGACCTCGTCGGCGAGAGCTTCCTTGATCCGGTGGTACACCGAGAAGGCTTCGACCTGCTGCCCGGACCGGTACAACGCCAGCATGAGCTGGCCGTGCAGCCGCTCCCGCAGGGGCGCGGCGCTCGCGGCGGCCTGGAGCTCGTTGACCAGTTCGCGATGCCGTCCGAGCTGGAGTCCGGCGTCGAAAAAGGCTTCCTGCGCGGTGAGTTTCTCGTGTTCGAGCCGGGGCGCGTGGATCGTCCGCAGCAGATCCGACGGCGTGTCGGCGAGGGCCTCGCCACGCCAGTGCGAAAGGGCCTCGCGCAGGATTTCGGCCCGCTGCCGGGGGTCCCGGACCTGCCGGGCCCGATCGACCAATTCCCGAAACCGGTCCAGGTCCAGTTCTCCCGATTCGACCCGGATCCGGTATCCACTGGCCATCGTGATGATCCGGTCGGCCTCGCCGATCACCCGGCGCAGACGTTGCACATAGGTCTGCAGTGTCGCACGCGCACCCCGCGGCGGATCCTGGTCCCAGAGCTGGTCGACCAGGTCGTCGGCGCTGACCAGGCTGTTGGCGGACAGGAGCAGCATGGCCAGCAGGACGCGCTGCTTCGTCGCGTTGACCGGGACGACCGCACCGTCGACAACCACCTCGAGCGGGCCCAGCACGCGAAATCGCAAGCTTTTTCGCACCGCGCACCCTCCCCTGGCGCCGACAGCCGCGAATGAAGATCATACCAGTCCTCCGGACCCGGGAGGGCCGATCGGGAACGGCCGCATCCGAATTCAGCAGGGATGCGCCGTTCATTGTGACGGGCGGGACGAACAGTTCCGGCACCCCAACCACGACGAGCGGGCCCGCGGCAAGTCCCAGCGATCGGCCGGCTACTCCTTCGAGGCCGACGCCCGCGGCGTCGACCGGGCGCAGGCGGGCTGGTTCGCTGCCCCAGAGCTGCACCGTCTTTCCCGCGGTTTCGACGGCCGGGCGGCGGCGTTGGCGTGCACGGCAAAGGGTGCGCCTTTCCGTTCTGGAGACCGGATCGGCGCCAGGAACCCGGCACGTTGGGCGATCATCGCGTGGTCGAATACCTCGAAAACCGCGCCGCGGCGACGAAAACGGCGACCCGGCCGCTTGTCGGCACCAAATGTGAGCGCTAACATCCGCCGTACCCGTCGACGGAGAAGGGGCGGTCTCGTGCAGCAGACCTCGTTGTTCCACCGTAGGAGCTTCGCCCGGCTGTCCCTGGTCGCCGCCGTGGGGGTGGCGACCGTGATCGGGATGGAACCGGCCGCCGCGGCGCCCGCCGTGACCTCCGCTGCCGACGGCGTCACCGCGGGGAACGCGGCGATCGCCTCGGTGGACCTGGCCGGCTCGTGGAGCTTCACCCCGGCCGGTAAGGCGGCCACGTCGATCACCGTGCCCGGGGGCGGCTGGTACAAACAGGGCTTCACCGACGTCTCCGAGGCGGTGTACTCGCGCACGGTCACGGTGCCGGACTCCGGACGGCCACAGTCGGCGTGGATCGAGTTCGGCGCGGTGAACCACCAGGCCACGCTGTCGGTGGACGGCCGGGCGGTCGCCACGCAGACCACCGCCTTCACGCCGTCGAACTTCGACATCAGCGCCTACGCCGCGCCCGGCACCACGCACACGATCAGCGTCGCCGTGAAAGGCCGTGGCGCCTTGAAGAACCCGTCGAACGGCAAGTACGTCGTCCCCGACGCCGCCGAGTGGTCGGAGGCGGTTCCGCAGGGCATCTACCGTTCGGCGTTCCTGCGGGTGTATCCGGCGGTGTACGTCAGCGACACCTTCATGCGCACTTCCGTGGCCGATCAGACGCTCAGCTACGACGTGTCGGTGACCAACACTTCCGGCAGCGCGCGGTCGGTGACGCTGACCGGCGCGCTCTCCTCCGACAACGGCACGTCCTTCAGCTATCCGGCACTGCCCAGCCGCACGGTCCCGGTGGCCGCGCACTCGACGGCGACGGTGACGGTCGGCCCGGTGGCGTGGACCCCCGGTGCCGCGTCCTACTGGTGGCCGAACGTGCCCTACCGCGCCGGCTACCGGGCCCAGCTGCACCGGCTGGCCGTGCACGCGGTGACCGACGACGGCCGCTCCAGTGACGCGAGCTACCGGTTCGGCTTCCGGGAAAGCACCCAGAACGGGGAGTACTACTACCTCAACGGCGTGCGCGTGAACCTGCGCGGGGACAACCTGCAGGGCGCGGACTTCGACCGGATCGACAACGGCGGCAAGGGCGACGCCTACGACACGCTGCCCGGCTTCCTCCCGCCGTCGGCCGGCAACGGCGGCTGGCCGCTGGCCGTCGACAACTACCAGCGGCTCAACTACAACGTGGTGCGCGTCCACCAGGAGCCGGCCAGCCCGTACATGCTCGACGTGGCCGACGAGATGGGCCTGATGGTCATCGACGAGTCCGGCATCCGCGGTTCGAACGGCCTCCAGGACTTCGTCGCGGGGCACGACAACATGGTCGCCCACGTGCGCGCGCTGACCTTGCGCGACCGCAACCACGCCGCGGTGATCCGCTGGAGCCAGTCCAACGAACCCGATCTGTCCGGAATGGACTCCGAACAGTTCGAAAAGGACCTTTACGCGGCAATGAACGGCGCGGACGGCACCCGGCCGATCAGCGTCGACTCGGGTCCCGGCCAGCCGGCGAACCCGTACCCCGGCATCACGTACGCCAACTTCGCGACCTTCGGGCACTACCTGGACGGCCTGGGCAAGTACGGCGAGCGCCTGCAGCCCGTGACCGGCCGGCCCGACGGCGAAGGCGAGTTCATCTGGCCGGCGTGCAACACCAAGCAGGGTTTCGAGTGGTTCGCCACGGCCACGGCGGCCAAGCGCGGCAAGGACGCCGCCGACCTGCGCCCGTACACCCTGCTGTCCGGCTGGACCGGCTTCGTGCCCGGCGTGCGGACCACCGACTTCACCCCCGAAGAAGGCGGCCACCCGATCTACGGTGCGGACAACCTGGCCGACCCGTGGAGCAACCCGCAGATCCAGCGGATCCAGGCCGCGTTCAACCCGGTCGCGGCGATCGACCTGCCGTACTGGTCGGCCTCCGGCGCGTCGGACGCGAACGGCACGTTCCCGCTGGCCGGGTCGGCGGATTCCTACCCGTACGGCAGTGCCGTGACGCGGAATGTGACGGTCTTCAACGACGACCTGTCCGGCACCGCGGTCGCCTTCTCGTGGACCGCCCGGCTGGACCGGCCCGACGGCCCGGTCGTCGCGTCCGGCACCGAGAACCTCACCATCCCGCTCGGCTCCCGGGTCACGCGGCCGGTGGCGTTCACGGCCCCGGCCGGTGGCACCCGGGTGTACCTGCAGCTGACGACGGCGAAGTCGGGCAGCACGCTGTTCAGCGACGCGGTCCAGTTCTTCGGTCTGGGCTCGGCCTCGTCCACTGTGGACGACGCGAACCCCGCGGTGACCTACAGCGGCAGCTGGGGGCACGCGACCGGTGAGCCGGGCACGTACGCCGGCACCAACTCCTACAGCGACGTCGCGGGCGACACAGCGACGTCGAGCTTCACCGGCACCGGCATCACGGTGCGCGCCGTCACCGCGCCGGACCACGGCATCGCGGGCATCTCCGTCGACGGCGGCGCCGAGACGCTCGTCGACGAATACTCCGCGGCGCGCACCGGGGACGTCGCGGTGTGGAGCAGCCCCCGGCTGGCCTCGGGCAAGCACACGATCCGCGTGCGGGTCACCGGTACCCAGCGGCCCGCGTCGACGCACGGCTGGGTCACCGTCGACCGGTTCGAGGTCGTCGACCAGCCCGTGTCCGGGACGAACTACCGCATCGTCAACCGCAACAGCGGAAAACCGCTCGCCGTGGCCGGCGGATCGACCGCGGACGGCGGCCCGGTCGTCCAGCAGAGCGGTGGCGCCGCCTGGACGCTCAGTGCGGTGGGTGGCGCGTACAAGCTGAGCTACACCGGCAGCGGCAAGGTGCTCGACGTCAACGCGTTCTCTTCGAGCGTGGGGCTGCAGCTGCAGCAGTGGACCGCCACCGGCGCCACCAACCAGCAGTGGTACCTGCGGCCCACCGGCGACGGGTACTACACCGTCGTCAGCCACGACAGCGGGCTCGTCGCGGACGTGTACGGCCGGGACACCGGCGACGGCGCCAAGGTCGTGCAGTGGAACGCCACCGGCGGCGCGAACCAGCAGTGGCAGCTGGTGCCGGCGTGAGCACCAGGTGGCAGCTCTCCCGGACGCTCCCGGACGGCGGCCGCGGCCGCCGTCCGGGAGGTGCGGTGCCCAAGCGCTGGGCGGTCGTGGCGGTTGTGGTGATCGCGACAGCGGTCGTCGCCTTCGTGGCGACGCGGGCGAACGGCGCGGACAGTCCGGGAGCACCGGACGGCGGGGAGGCGATCGGGATGGCCGTCTCGACGCCGCCGGTGAGCACGGTGGTGAGCACGCCGACGAGTTCGCCGGTGAGCACGACGACCGCGGCGTCCTCCAGCGTCGCGCCGACGACGTCCGCGCCCGCCCCGGTCGCCGCGTCGGAGGGCGCGCCACTCGCCGGGCGGATCGAGCCGGGGGTCACCCGCTCCGGGGTGGCCACCTTCTACGACACGGACGGCGGCGGCGCCTGCGGGTACGACCCGAGCCCGGACCCGTTGACCGCGGCGATGAACGTCGCGGACTTCGAGGGCGCCAAGGCGTGCGGCGCCTCCGTGCTGGTGCAGGCGGCCGGCGGCAAGAACGTGACGGTGCGGATCACCAACCTGTGCCCGGCGCCGTGCCGGGTCGGGCAGCTGGACCTGAGCCCGGAGGCGTTCGACCGCCTCGGGGCGCGCAACCTCGGGGAGCTCCCGATCACCTGGAAGCTGGTGAGCGCTCCGTCGTCGAAGCGGATCTCGCTCCGCTACAAGACCGGATCGTCCCGGTACTGGTGCGCCATCCAGGTGATCGACCACCGCAATCCGGTGGCCCGGCTGGAAGTCCGGACCGGCGGCGGCTGGCGGCAGCTGCCGCGCACCGGCTACAACTACTTCCTCTCCGAGAACGGCGCCGGGTGCGGCGGGGCCATCGCGGTGACCGACATCCACGGCGAGCGGCTGGTCTTCGACCCGCTGCCGGTCGAGGCCGGTGTCAGCCAGCCGACGACCCGGCAGTTCGGCCCGCACTGACCCGGCCGGCCACCCGAACTCCTGCCCGGCCGGGTTCGCGGCCGCTCACGCCGCGGGCACCGTCCACTGCTGGTTCGCTTGACCGTTGCAGGCCCACAGGAGCACCTTGGTGCCGTTCGCGGTCCCTTGGCCGCTCGCGTCGAGGCAGAGGTTCGACTGCACGCCCGTGATCGTGCCGTTCGCGTTCACGGTCCACTGCTGGTTGGCCTGGCCGTTGCAGTCCCAGATGACCACGGCGGTCCCGTTGGCCGTGCCCTGGCCGGACGCGTCGAGGCACTTGGTGCCGTAGACGGTCAGCTGCCGGCTCGCCGTGCGGGTCCAGGTCTGGGCCGGCCCGCTCTGGCAGTCCCACAGCTGCAGCTGGGTGCCGTTGGCAGAAGTTCCGTTCGGCACGTCGAGGCAGCGACCGGACGGCCGGCCGGTGATCGGCCCGCCCCCCGTCGGAGTGCCGTCGGTTCCGGTGACCGTGAGCAGGACCGCCTCCCCGGCCGGCACCGACGTGGCGTAGCCGGTGGTGAAGCTCCCGCGGTCGGCCCCGGCCCACACGTCGCGCACGGTGGCCGCACCCGACAGGCCGAGCGCCGACCACCGGGCCGTGATGGTGGCGGCCGAGCCGGTGCGGTTGAGCAGCACGACGGCCCGCCGGCCCGTACCGGACAACACCTTCTGGTAGACCTGGAGTCCCGTGGCGTCCTCGGCGACCTTCGTGCCCTGCCGCCCCAGCGCGTCCTGGTCGACGGCGATCATCTCCCGGTTCGTCAGCGAGGCCCGGGTGGCGGCCGACATGTCGCTGAGCTTGTTGCCCGCGATCAGCGGGGCACCCGAAATCGCCCACAGGCTCAGGTGCGTGCGGTTCTGCGCGTCGGAGAAGCCGGGCAGTCCGGCGACGAGCATGTCGGGATCGTTGTAGTGGCCGGGACTTTGCGCGCTCGCGTGCTGCGCGGCGTCGAAGTTGGCCAGCACGCGCGACATCTGGGGCCGCTCGCCCCAGTAGATGATGTCGCCGCTGGTCCGCCACAGGTTGGCGATGCCCGGAGCCCAGTTCCACGGCTGCTGAGCGCCCCATTCGCAGACGGAGAACGTCATCGGGCGCCCGGTCTGGGCGGTGGCGCGCGTGATGGCGTCGCTGATCGCGGTGTAGGCCGTGCGCGCGTTGAGCCCTTCGGCCGAGCCGCCGCACCAGTCGACCTTCACGTAGTCGAAGCCCCAGCGGGAGAACTGGAGGAAGTCCTGGTCGTAGTGGCCTTCGGCGCCGGTGCCGGGGTAGGCGGGGTGCCCGGTCGGGTAGTAGTAGCCGCAGCCGTTGCGGCCGGCGTCGGTGTAGATGCCCGCCTTCAGGCCCTTGCTGTGGATGTAGGCGGTGATGGCGGACATCCCGCCGGGCCACTTCGCGGTGTCGACGGTGATGTTGCCCCCCGCGTCACGGGAGCCCGTCCACCAGCCGTCGTCGATGTTGACGTACTCGTAGCCTGCGTCCTTCATGCCGGACGCGACGAGGGCGTCCGCCTGCTGCTCGATGGCGGTGTGGTCGATCGCCCCGGCGAAGGAGTTCCAGGAGTTCCAGCCCATCGGCGGCGTGGTGATCGGTGCCGCCGCCGCGGCGGCACCCGAGGGCGTCGCGATGACGACGAGTGCGGAAAGCAAAACCGTGATCACCGCGTATACCGTCCACAGTGGACCGGCGATGCGGGAAGGGATGACAGCGGGTGAATGTGCGTGCGACAACGGAACCCCCATCAGCATTGACGGCGAGCCGGACTGCGGCAGAGATGTGAACGCTAACACAATCCCGCGCCGAGCCTCAACAGCGGAAAGACCCGACAATTCCCGGCCGTGAAAGTTTCATTTCCGCGGGCGCCGGCACGGCATTGTCGACGGCGCCCGCGAGCCGCTCAGCCGGGCGTGCAAGTCAGCGTCGGTGGCGCGGCCCTCCCGGTCGCCTGGAACCCGAAGGTGGTGCTGCCGCCCGCCCCGATCGAGCCGTTCCAGCCGGCGTCGGTGGCGACCACCCCGGCGGCGTTCTGCTTCAGGGTGGTGTTCCACGAGTTCGTCACGCGCTGGTCGCCCGGCCACGTCCAGCTGACCCGCCAGCCCGCCAGCGCGGTGCGGCGGTCGTTCGTGACGGTCACCGTCGCCACGTGGCCGCTGCCCCAGTCGCCGTTGACGTGCAGGCCGGCCGAGCACCCGGCCGGCGGGACGACCAGCAGCGTGATGGAGTTCGCCGGGTACGTCGCGTCGACCTGGCCGTTGCTCACCCGCAGGTCGTCCCCGCGCACGATGGCGCTCAAGTCGGCCGGGCCGTACGTGAACCGTTGTGCCGCAGCGGCGTTGTCGAACCCGGCCACCGAGAGCGGTGCGGTCAGGTCGCCGCCGGTCTTGTTGACGACCATGACGGTCAGCGCCTGGTCGGAGGAGCGCTGCGCCGCGTACACCGCCAGCCGGTCCTGGTCGGCGGCGGTCGCCGACACGCTGACGTCGCCGAACCGGCTGCCCGCGCCGTCGTAGTTGCGGTACATCCGGAACGCGTACGCACCCGGATCGGCCGGCTTGGGCTCGCCCCACATCGTGGCGAGGTCGAGGCCCTCGCGGCCGAAGATGCCCAGGACGTCGGCCTGCGCCAGCGCGCCGTTGATGTCGTCCAGCGCACCCCAGTTGTACTCGGTGATCGCGGCCTTGGTGCCGGGGTTGTACCGGTCGATCCACGACTTCATCGTGCGGATGAACTGCAGGGGCGGCGCGTTGACCCCGCTGGGCCCGATCCAGGACTCCTCCACGTAGGACGGGTCCCACAGCGACCGGGTGGACCGCAGCCGCAGCGCGTTGGCCTCGGGATTCTTGTCGCCGCTGATCTGCGGGTAGAAGTGCTGGTCGAAATAGTCGAGGAAGCGCTTTCCACCGTGGGCGTCGCTGTAGTCCTTCATGCTCTTCAGGTACCACTGGGAGAGGTTGAGCCCGCCGTGCGCGGCCGAATCGGCACCCGGCCCGCAGCCGTCCAGCCCGGAGGCGACCCACTCGCAGTAGCCCCAGCCGGACGGGCCGAGGACCGCCGCGCTGGGGTCGGCGGCCTTGATCGCCGCGGCGGCCGCGGTGCCCTTGCCGCCCAGTTCGTCCATCGTGACCAGCCCGGGGTGCACGTCACGGTGCGTGCTGGACCACAGCACCGGCTCGTTGTCGAGTTCGTAGATCGGCACGCCACCCTGGGCCGCCGTGCCGAACCGGTCCACCAGGTGCGACACCATCTCGCCGTCGAACGCCGCGTCCACCGGAATCGAGGTGTCGGTGGGGACGCCGGTGAGGTTCTGCTGGTTCAGCTGGCCGTTGCCGCAGTTGGCGTCCCACTGGTCGAACCGGTCCTGTTCCGGGAACCGACTGGCCGGGAACCCGCAGGTGAACGGATGTGACGACGGCGAGTCCTTGGCCACCCACCCGTTCAGCGGCACGGCGACGACCGGCTTGATGCCGCGGTCGAGATTGGCCTTGACCATCCCCTCGACGGAGTGCGCCTCGTCGGCGACGATGTTCTCGAAGTACCAGTCGTTGCCGGTGTTGTAGGTGTGGTTCTTGAAGTTGTAGCGGCTGGTCGCGTTGCCGCCCCAGCGCGCCACCGACTGGCCGATCTCGGCGTTGAACGCCGGATCGCCGCCGTTCAGGCCGTAGATGCCGGGACTGATCGCGTGCCGCGCGGCGGCGACGTCGACCGACAGTGCGGGCCCGGTGGTCGCCGCGGCGCTCGTGGCCGCCTGGCCGGTGAGCATCAGTGTCACGAGAGACGCCGCCAGGCCGGCCGCCGTGCTCGATCGCCGCTTCCGCTTTCGCCGAGAACCCACCACGGACGCCTCCGTCGATTCAGGCACATTTCCTTGGCCCACAGCATGGTGGAGGGACCGGGGCATCCGTCAAGTTCCCGCAACGGCAGCGGGAGGCCGCCGGCCACCGCCTCGACCGGAAGAGCCGGCGCAGTGGGGAAATCCCGGTAGTTCCGGCGATTCCGGCGAATGAAACTTTCACGGCGGCGGGCGCAGCCGTGAGGCGGGGGCACTCGCGCTGCCCGCCGGCGCGGCGAACCCGGGACGCGGCTCCCGCACCGGTGGCTCACCGGGATCTCGACGCTCGACCTCGTCCGCCACGGCCGCTACCTGCTGCTCACCGCCACCGACGGTGGGGATCCAGGCCCCTCTAAGCGACCGGCCGCACCCTGGCGCTGATCCGCCCCGACGGCCACATCGCGTTGATCTCCGACGCCGGCGACGTCTCGGCGGTCGGGGACTACCTCGCCGGGATCAGCTGAACCGTCCGGCCGGGACAACATCACCGTCGCGCTCGTCGACTTCGCGCCGGGCGCCGGTTCCTGAACGACCGCGCGTGTCGATTCTTTCGATTATTCGATTCCTTCGATCATTTGTCGATCCCGCCCGCGTCACGAGGATTGACGGCACCTATCGGCCATGTTGGAATATGTCCACCAATGGCACGAGAGGTAAACCCATGACTTCGAAATCAACGAAGCTCAGGTCCGTTTTTCTCGCCGCCGTGTTGGCGGCCGCCGCGGCGGGGTCCGGGTTGGCGAATCAGCTGCCTGCCGAGGCCACGACGCAGCTGAACGCTTCGCAGATCGTTGCCGACATGGGCGCGGGGTGGAACCTGGGAAACCAGCTGGAAGCCAACGCCAACGGCGTGCCCAGCGAAACGGCGTGGGGGCAGCCGGTCGTCACGCAGGCCCTCGTCGACAAGGTGAAGGCCGCCGGGTTCAAGACGATCCGGATTCCGATCTCCTACTTGAACCACATCGGCGCGGGCCCCGATTACCCGATCAACGCCGCCTGGCTGAACCGGATCCAGCAAGTCGTCGACTACGCCTACCAGCGCGGCCTGTACGTAATGATCAACATGCACGGTGACGGCTACAAAACCATCAGCGGCTCCTGGCTGATCTGCGATTCTTCCGCGCAATCGACGATCAAGGCCAAGTACGGGAAAGTCTGGCAGCAGGTCGCGAACCGGTTCCGGAACTACGACCAGCACCTGATCCTGGAATCGATGAACGAAGAGTTCGACGGGCAGTACGGCCGTCCGACGCAGCCGTGCTACTCGAACATCGACGCCTACAACCAGATCTTCGTGGACAGCGTGCGGCAGACCGGCGGGAACAACCCTTCGCGGTGGCTGCTCATCGCCGGCTGGAACACCAACATCGACTACACCGCCGGCGACTACGGCTTCGCGCTGCCGTCCGACCGGTTCCGCTCCGCCGCCATCCCCGCCGGCGAACAGCGGATCATGATTTCCGTGCACTACTACAGCCCGTGGGACTTCGCCGGCGAAGAAAACCCGACCATCACCCAGTGGGGCCGGGGCGCGGCCAATCCTGCGAGGAAGTCGACCTGGGGCCAGGAAGACTACCTGGACGCCCAGCTGAAGCTCATGCGCGACAAGTTCGTCGCGAAGGGCTACCCGGTCGTGGTCGGCGAATACGGTTCGATCGACAAGTCTTCGTTCGATTCGTCGAACAACAGGTACCGCGCGGACTTCGCGCACGCCATCGTGGCCACCGCCAAGAAGTACGGCGCCGCCACCGTCTACTGGGACAACGGCGCCAACGGCCAGTACGGCTTCGGTCTGTTCGACCGGCGGTCCTACGCGGTGACGCACCAGAGCATCATCGACGCCATCATGAGCGGCAGCAGGTAACCGAGCGGGGACGTGCGGCGAAGGAGTGCGGGCAGGCGCGCCGAGGGGGGAGGAGGCGCACCTGCCCGCTGGTATGACGCTAGCGGACTGTCCGGCAGTTCGCCGATCGAACCACCGGACGGGCCGTCAGCTGCAGGTCTTCCCGCTCACCGCGAAGGCCGACGGGTTCGGGTTGCTGCCCGGGTGGCTGCCGTTGAAGCCGATCGAAACGGACTTGCCCGGCGCCACCGAGCCGTTCCAGGACATGGCCGTGGCGGTGACGTCCGCGCCGGACTGCGCCCACGTCGCCGACCAGCCCTGGGTCACCTTCTGGCCGCCCGGGAAGGCGAACTTCAGCGCCCAGGTCGACCACGCCGTGGCGCCGGTGTTGGTCACCGTCAGGGAGGCCGTGAAGCCGCCACTCCACGTGTTCGCCGTGTAGGTCACCGCGCAGCCGCCGGCCGGGCTGTCCGGCAGCGTCGTGAACTGCGCGGACGGCGAATCCGCGCCGGTGAGGCCCGCGCCGTTGCGGGCCACCACGACCAGGGTGTAGGCGGTCGACGGTGACAGCCCCGTCAGGGTCGCGGTCGTTCCGGTGACGGTGGCGAGGACCTTGCGGGCCGAGCCGGTCACGCTGACCACGTCGTAGCCTTTGATCCCGCTTTCCGCGTCCGAGGACGCCGCCCACGTCACCGTCGCGCCGGTCGCGGACACCGCCGACACGGCGGGCTTGCCCGCCGCGGCCGGGGCGGTCGTGTCCACCGCGGACGGCGACTTCTCCGCGGTCCAGTTCGCCAGCCAGGCCAGCGCCGAGTTCCAGTTGATGGCGACCTCGTTCACCGAGTACGCCTGGATGTCGTCGACGAAGCAGCGCTGGGGCGCGCAGCCGGTGAGCAGCCGGGCCGCGGTCGGGTCCTGCAGGCCGCTGTTGGGCCCGCCGGACAGCGCCCCGGGCGGGGCGGTCGGCAGCGACGCGTCCAGCTGGTGCGCCCAGAACCGGTGGTGCACGTTCCGCACGGCCTGGTCACCGTGGCCGGAGACGTACGAGTAGTTCGCGGGGTTGCGGCCCAGCAGGTAGTCCATGGCCTGGAACGCGCCGTCGCGGTACTTGTCCAGCTTGGTGAAGTCGTACGCCAGTGCGAGCACGACGCCGTTGTTGGCCACCAGGCCGTTGGATCCCCACTCGTACGTGCCATCGGCCGTGCGGTACGGCGCGGGGTAGCCCATGCCCGCCATCTGGGCGAGGTGGCTGTCGGCGGTCGTGGTGATGGCCGTCTTGATCGCCGCGACGTCCGCCGCCGGCAGGTCGGTGGGCACCAGGGCCAGCGTGATGTCCCCGAGCGCGCCCGTCGAGCCCCAGTCGAAACCGTGGGTGTTGAAACTCGCGCCGCGGTAGAGGGCGGATCCGGTGACGTCGGCGCGGTACGCGCTCTTCGCGGTCGTCGCGTACAGCTCCGCGGCCGCCCAGTAGAACTCGTCGGTCACGGTGTTGTCGCTGTAGGTGCCGCCGCCGGTGCCGTCGTTCGGGTCGGCGAGCAGGTTCGGGTTGGCCTTCGCCGCGGCATAGGCCTTTTCGGCCGCGGTGAGCAGCTTCGCCGAGTACGTCGGGTCGATGGTCCGCCACAACCGCGACGCCTGCGCCGCGACCGCGGCCATGTTGAGCGTGGCCGCGGTGCTCGGGGCCGAGAGCCGGCGCGGCTGGCTGTCCTGGTCGGGCCGGGTGGGCAGGCTGGTCCACTGCGCGTCGTGGATCTTGTGGTGCACCATGCCCGCGTTCGGCTTGCCGTCGGGGACCTGCATGGAGAGCAGGAAGTCGACCTCCCAGCGGGCCTCGTCGAGGATGTCCGGCACGCCGTTGGCCTGCTCCGGGATGGCCAGCTTGCCGTCGCCCAGCGCGCTCGCGTCACCGACCTTCACCGCGCGCTCGTACTCGTCGAGCAGCTGCCAGGTCGCGATGCCGCCGTTGACCACGTACTTGCCGTGGTCGCCCGCGTCGTACCAGCCGCCGCGCACGTCGAGGGTGTAGCCGCAGCCGAGGTCGGAGCGGCAGGGCACGTTGTTGTCACCCTGGTTCGGCGCCACGTTGACGTGGCCCGCGGGGCGCGCGTAGGTGGCCCCGACGTACCGGGCGTCGATGGCGATCCCGCTGCGCTGGTGGTAGAAGAACGCCAGCGAGTCGTAGCGCAGCTTCTTCAGCCCGTCCGCGGAGATGTCGAACGGGAAGCTGGTCTCGGACCCGACGGCCAGCGTGTACCCGGTGCCCGCGGTGTCGTAGGTGGAGAAGTCGATGTCGTGGACGCTCTCGCCGGACGCGGCGTCCGCGCCGCGGGGCCGGGTCTGGCCGGTGGTCACCGCGGTGCCGGCGGAGTTGCGCAACGTCCACGTCAACGGCGTCGCCGAGTCGCTGATCACCGTGGCGTGCTTGGCCAGGCCGGGCACGTAGCTTTCCTGGTTCACCCGGATGCCGCTCGTCGGCGGCAGGCCGCCGGGTGGGAGCACGCCGCCGATCAGCGAGATGTTGTCCAGGCAGATGGTGTTGTCCGCGGCTTGGCCGCCGAACCAGAAGGCCAGCTGGCCGTTGCCCGCGTTCGGGAAGTCCAAAGTGGACGCAAGGGTGACGGTGAAGTGCTGGGTCGCCGGGGTGACCGTCAGGTCGGTGCGGGAAATCTGCCGGTAGGGCGACACGGCCTCACCCGCGACGGCGGAGATCTGCTGGGTGGTCGTCGCGTGCGCGTCGAAGGTCAGCGTGTACTGCTGACCCGCCTCGAACGGCACGCCGTTCTGGCCGGCCAGTGCGTCGTAGCCGTTGGCCGTGCCACCGGTGACGTCGGTGCAGAACTCCCCGCCGGCGACGCGGCCGGTGGTACCCGACCCGGCCCACCAGGGGTCGAGGGTGCCGCCGGCGAAGGTGCCGTTGAGCAGCCGTTCGTAGTCCGCGGCGGACGCGGGCACGGTACCCGCCGTCAGCCCGAGCGCCGCCGCGGCCAGCAACACCACACCGGTCCGGAATCTTCTTGCCCGCATTCGCCATCTCCTCGTCGTCGAGCCAGGCGTACGTGGGAGCGCTCCCAGAGAAGGGACTGTAATCATCGCCGCGCGTTTTTGGCAATGATCCGGCAAGACGGCCGGACCTTCCCCGGCTTTCCTCAACCCACACCTGGGTCATCAGGTGAGCCACGCCGAAAGTTTCGCGGACCGGCGCGCGCACGGAGGTGTCAACGCCCTGCCGCGGGCTGACCGGCCGGACCGATCTCACCTGACCGAGGGACACGGCGGCGGTAACGCGAGGGCGGTAACGGAGCGATAACGAGGGCACGGATTGTACGCCCGACAGCAGGAGAACGTTCGCGTGGAAACACAGTGCCGAGGCCCGATCGACGTGACCCGGGTCGCCGGGTTCGACACCGGCACCGCCGACCCTGACGACCTTCGGCGCGCCCTCACGGCGTCGCCCGGATACGCCCGCGCCACCGCCGAGCAGCAGGCGGCGTTGCTGGACATCGTGCTGCGGGTGGGCACCACGCCCGTCCCGGCGCCACGACGCCGCCGCGGGCTCGCCGGCCGGCTGCTCGGCCGCCGGTAGCCGCGGATCGGCGGACACGGCAAAGCCGCGACCGACGTGTCGGTCGCGGCTTTGGTCTGCGCCGGGTGGGACCGGCTCACTACCACTGTGCGGTGGCCGGTCCCACCCGTGCCGGCGTCACACTGGGTCGCAGCCGGCCCGGGACGGGGAACCGAAATGTGCGGCTCGCTCCCCGTTCCGGGCCCGCCTCACGACACCCTGCGCAGCGCCGGATTCCGCGCCTCGGCCGGCTTCCGCACACACAACGGGCGGCCGCGGCGCGGGGGACTCAGTGACCCTGGCTCGTGCCACCGTCGGCGATGCCGCCCGAGGCGCAGTTGTACGGGGACTCGCCGCTGGCCTCGTGCTCACCCGGCGACAGGATCGGCACGCCGATGCCGTTGAGCGAGTCGTGGATCGGAACCTGCACACCCAGCACGTTGATGTCGTTGTCGCAGACGCCGAGCACGGCGTTGACGTTGTGCAGCACGTCGGTGTTGTTCAGGTTGAGCAGGCCGAGCTGGCCGGTGTGGCCACCGTCGTGGTGGTCGAAGCCGCCCGGCGTGTCGGCGACCGCGACGCCACCGGCCAGGAAAGCGCCGGCCGCCATGGCAGCCGTGACGAAACCAACCTTCTTCAGCATTTGTTCTCCTCGAAAATTGACGGTGCATCGGACAGGACGACGGCGAGTGTGTGTGCCGTCCCGCGTGAGGGAAACGTACTGATTATCCGGGAAGTATTCCACTTCACACCACCATCGAGTGGGTCTCGCAAGCCGCTGACCGGGTGACGATGGCCCGATCGGGTCAGCGGGGGTTCGGCGCGGAAAACCGCCTCGCGCGACACGATCGGTATTCGCACACCCGTTCATGCCACAACCACCCGAAGAACGGCGACGAAAACGCGGTGGAGGCCGTAGGCTCGGAACCACGGAGCTCGTTCCTCTGACCCCAGGAGCGGGTATCCGGCTGGGAACCGGCGAGGGGGTGGACCCCTCAGCCGAGCCCGCAGCCGGGCGACGCACAACCTCGCCGGTTCCCAGCCACCACTCGAGACGCAGCAGCCGCGGTCGCACTCCACGCGTCCAGGATTCTTTGCGCAGCGCAGTTTTCGCAACGCAGCTTTTCGCAGCACTGTTTTTTACCGCACTGTTTTTTTACAGCAGAAAGCCGCCGCGCGGAAAAGCATCCGCGCGACGGCTTTCGACCGGGTGACGTCAGTCGCCCTGAGAGGTCCCGCCGTCGGCGATGCTGCCCGAGGCGCAGTTGTGCGGCGACGCGCCGTCGGCCTCGTGCTCACCCGGCGAAAGGATCGGGATGTCGATGCCGTCGAGCGAGTCGTGGATCGGGACCTGCACCCCGAGCACGTTGATGGTGTTGTCGCAGACGCCGGGGACCACGTTGAGGTTGTGGACCACGTCGAGGTTGTTCAGGTTGGCCACACCGAACTGCTCGCTGTGGTCGACCGGAGCGTCGACAGTGGTCGCGGAGGCCGCGCCACCGAACGCGGCCAACCCGGCGGCCAGTGCGGTCGCGACGAATCCGAGCTGCTTGATCACGAGAAAAGAACTCCTAAAAATGCCCACCACTGGAAAGGGCAGGACTCACGGCGCAAACCAGTGGTGCGCCATTCCGGTTGCGAGGAATAGATTTTTTTTCCGCGAGGCGGAAAGCTCAGTGGCCCTGGCTGGTGCCGCCGTCGGCGAGACCGCCCGAGGCGCAGTTGTACGGCGACTCGCCCTCGGCCTCGCTCGCGCCCGGCGACAGGATCGGCACGCCGATGCCGTTGAGCGAGTCGTGGATCGGCACCTGGACGCCGAGCACGTTGATGTCGTTGCCGCAGAGCCCGAGCACGGCGTTGACGTTGTGCAGCACGTCGGTGTTGTTCAGGTTCACCAGGCCGACCTGGCCGGTGTGGTCGTACCCGTGGTGGCCGTGGTGGCCGTGCTCTTCGTCCGGCGTACCGGCGGCCGCGATCCCACCGGTGACAAATGCTCCGGCGGCCATGGCGGCGGCGACGAAGCCGATTTTCTTCAGCATGGGTTCTCCTCGATCGACAATTGCCACGGCGGCAGTCAAGGCATTGTTCCGCCTCGGTGCGCAAAACGTACTGATGACCCGGCGGCCGTTCCAGCCGGCGCACCGATCGTGTGGGGTGAGCAGGCCGCTGACCGGGGTTCCTGTAGCTCGAACGGGTGGGTCCGTCCGGGTTTCCTGTCGGATCGGACCGGGTGACGCGGCCGTCGAGGGACCGATATTACACAACGTGCCCTGGCCATCGGAGAAACTCCCCTCGCGTCACGCTTTGGTGTTGCTTCCACCCGGAAGATTCGCTCCTCTGCGTGACGATTTCCGGAACGCCATCCTTCGAAAGTGGACCCACTTCTTCGTTCCTACGCTTTGCCGGGGCACCCGGTGCGCGGTGCCGGACGTGAGGAGTCGTTCGTGGTGGATTACGCCGTGCTCGTGGCGTCCGCGGTGCTGTACGCGGTCGGGATCGTCGCGCAGAGCGTCGCCGCCCGGCGGGCCGCGAACCGGCCGGGCGCGGGGCTGGGCCTGCTGGCCCGGCTGGCCGCCGATCGCCTGTACCTGCTGGGTTTCGCCGGCCAGGTGGGTGGTTTCGCGCTCGCGTTCTTCGCGCGTGCTTCCTTGCCGCTGTACCTGGTTCAGACCGCGTCTTCGTCCGCCATCGGGCTGGCGACCGCGTTCGGGGTCGTCGTACTCGGGTGGCGGATCCGCACCACCGAAGCGATGACGCTGGTGCTGCTGGCCGCCGGGCTCGTCGTGCTGGCCGGGGCGTCGTCGGCATCGGTCGCCACGGACCTCCCGCCCGCCGGGGTCGCCGCCCTGGCGGGCGTGGTGCTCGCCACCGGGCTGGCCATGATCCCCGCGGGCCGGACGGGGACGTTCCTGCCGGCCGCGGTCCTGTCCGGGGTGGCGTTCGCCGTCGTGGCGGTCGCCAGCCGCACGCTGGCCCACCTCGATCTCCTTGCCCTGCCGGGAAATCCGCTGACCTGGCTGATGCTGGCGGCCGCGGTGCTCGGCCAGGCTTCGATGGCGGCCGCCCTGCAGCGCGGGCCGGCGGCGGCGGTCGTGGCCACCGCCGACGCGACGACGATCGTGCTGGCGTCGGTCACCGGCATCGCCGTCCTCGGCGACCACGTCGTCGGCGGGCACGGGCCGTGGGTCGCCGCCGGGCTCGCCTTCGTCGTGTGCGGTGTCCTGCTGCTCGGCGTGCAGGCGCGCGCGGGCTCGGCCGCCCTCGCCGGGGAAGCCGCGTGACCCCGCGGCCGCTCGCGAGCGTCTCGATCGACCTCGACAACCTCTGGGCCTACCTCAAGACGCACGGCGATCCCGGCTGGCGGGACCGGCCCAGTTTCCTGCCGTCCGCGGTGCCGCGGCTGCTGGAGGTCCTGGGCGAACAGCGCCTCACGACGACCGTCTTCGTGGTGGGCGCCGACGTCGTCCGCGAAGACGGCGCCAAGGCGGTCGCCGGGCTCGCCGCGGCGGGCCACGAGGTGGCGAACCACTCCTTCGGCCACGAACCCTGGCTGCACCGCTACTCCCGCGACCGGCTCGAAGAGGAGCTGAGCCGGACCGAAGACGCGATCGTCGCCGCGGGCGCACCGCGGCCGGGCGGGTTCCGCGGCCCCGGCTACAGCGTCACGCGCGAGCTGGTCGAGCTGCTCGCCGAACGCGGTTACGCCTACGACGCCAGCACGCTGCCGACGTGGATCGGTCCGCTGGCCCGCGCCTACCACAACCGCACCGCGAAGGCCCCGGAAGAGGGACTGGACGAGCTGTTCGGCGGCTTCTCCCGGGTGCTGGCGCCGGTGCACGCCTACCGCTGGCGGACGTCCGGAAGCAGCGCGCTGGTGGAGCTCCCGGTGACGACGATGCCGTTGCTGCGCACGCCGATCCACGGGTCGTACCTCCTGCAACTGCACGCGATCTCGCCGCGGCTGGCCCGCGGGTACTTCCGGACGGTGCTGCGGCTCTGCCTCGCCCGCGGGGTCTCCCCTTCGCTGCTGCTGCACCCCACCGACGTCCTCGGCGCCGCCGAGGCCCCCGGGATGGAGTTCTTCCCCGGCATGGCGGCGCCGGGCGGGCAGAAGGTCGCCTGGCTGGGCTGGGTGCTTTCCGCGCTGCGCGAGCACTTCGACGTCGTCGGCACCGGGGAGTACGTCCGCCGGACGGCCGTGCGCCGCACCCGCCCGGTGACCCGGCTGGACGCCGGGAGATGACTGTGGTCGCGGTGGTCCGGCCTGCCCGGCGCGAAACCCGTGAAACGGCGCTCCTGCGGGTTCTCGCGTGTGCGACCGTCGCCTTGGCGCCGGTCGAGGGCTACCTGACGGCCGCGCAGAGCCAGCTCGGCAAGGCCGCGCCCGCCCTGCTGACGCTGACGTGGCTCGTGGTGCGGATCCGCCACCGGCAGCGGCCCCGCCCGACGCCGCTGCACGCGGTGCTCGCGCTCCTCGCCGTGGTACTGACGGCGACGGCGGCGCTGCACGCGGCGGGCCCGTTCACCGCGGAGTACACCCTGCGCTGGCTGCCGTTCCTGGTGGTCACCGCGGTGCTCGCGGACGTCGCGACCCGGGAGGTCCCGGTCCGGTGGCTGCTGCTGGCGGCGGCCGCGGGCGCCACCGTCGCCGGCGCGGGCGCTCTCTACAGCCTGGTCGCCGAGGGCGAAGCCCGCGCGAGCGGGCCGCAACCGGACCCGAACGACCTGGCCTACTTCCTCGTCGCCGCCGTCCCCCTGCTCGCGGCGCTGCACCGCCGGGGCCGGGGGCCCGCCTTGACGGCCGCGGGCATCGTCCTGGTGGCCGGCGCGACGGCGACGTTCTCCCGCGGCGGCGCGCTGGGCCTGACCGCCGCGGTCGGCTGGCTGCTGCTGCGGCGGGTGGTGCCGTGGCGGGTGCTCGCCTTCGCGGCCGCGGCGGTCGCCGGGCTGGGCCTGGGCGCGTGGGCGTTCGCCGGGCCGCAGCTGGACCGGGCCCTGCAGGAGAAGAGCTTCATCGCCGCGTCCAATGTGGACACGCGGGAGCTGCGCTGGCAGGCGGCGGCCCGGATGCTGACCGCCCACCCGGTGCTCGGGGTCGGTCCGGGCGGGTTCCGCGAGCACTACGCCGCCGAGTCGCACAACGCCGAGGTCGACGAGCAGACGCCGGTGGCGCACAACATGTACCTCGAGGTCGCCGCGGAACTGGGCCTGCCGGGGTTCGCGCTGTTCGCCGGGGTGGTCGCCACCGCCGCGGTGGCGAGCGAGCGGACGGCCCGGCGGGCCGGCCCCGGGCCGCGGCGGACGGAGGCGGTCGCGATCCAGGCGTCGCTGCTGGCCGTCTTGGTCACCTCGACGTTCCTGTCCGAACAGTACTACCTGCCGTTGTGGTCGCTGGCCGCGCTCGCCGTCGCGGCCGAAGCACGGGTTCCCGATCCGGCCAAAAGCAGGCCGCCCCCCAATGCGGCACGTAACCGTTGCTACGAAGCCATTCGGCCGTGACTGTGGCCGGATGGGGAACGATCGACACAGTGCCGAGAAGGAGAGGGAAGTGCCGATGCGGGTGCTGCACGTGATCAGTGAAATGGGGGCGGGCGGGGCGGAAACGCTCGTGGCCGGCATGGTGGCCCGCGGCGAGGAGTACGGCTGGGTGTCCGCGGTCGCCGGCGGCGGGGGCTTCCGCGCCGACGCGCTGGCCGCGGCGGGCACGCCGACGTTCCCCGTGCCGCTCGCCCGCCGCAGCAAGGCGGGCGTGCTGCAGGCGGCTTGGGCCACCCACCGCGCGATCACGCGGTTCCGGCCCGACGTGGTGCTGGCCCACAACGTCGGCGCGAGCCTGGTGGCCCGCCTCGCGCTGGTCCCCGGACGACGGCGGCCGCTGCTCACCGTCTTCCACGGCGTCGCCGACGAGGACTACCCCGCCGCGGCCCGGATCCTGCGCCGCACCTCCGACCGCGTCGTCGCCGTCTCCCCCGCCACCGCGGACCGGCTGGCGTCGGCGGGCCTGGACCGCCCGGTGGTGATCCCCAACGCCGTGTTCCCCCGGCCACCGGTGTTCGGCCGTGCGGAGATCCGCGCGTCCCTCGGCGTCCCGGAGCGGACGCCGGTCGCGCTCTGCCTGGCCCGGCTCGAACCGCAGAAGCGCCACGACGTGCTGCTGGACGCCTGGGCCGCGGTCGAGGGCGACGCCGTGCTGTGGCTGGCCGGCGACGGCAGCCTGCGCGGGGAGCTCGAGCGCCGCGCGCAGGCGCTGGGCCGCCGGGTCGAGTTCCTCGGCACCCGCGCGGACGTGCCGGACCTGCTCGCCGCGGCCGACGTCACCGTGCTCACCAGCGATTGGGAAGGCCTGCCGCTGGCGGTGCTGGAGTCGATGGCGGCCGGACGGCCGGTGGTCGCGACGCGCGTCGGCGGGATCGGCGGGGTGCTGGCCGGTGGCGGCGGGATCGTGGTGCCACCCGCGGATCCGGCCGCGACGGCCGCGGCGCTGAACACGGTGCTGTTCGACGAGGCCGCCCGGGAAACCGTGGCCGCCGAGGGCATCCGGGCCGTCGAGCGCGACTACGACCCGCACACGCTCATGAAGTCCTACGACGAACTGCTCCGAGGTGCCCGATGAAGGACCGCACTGTTGTCTTGAGCGTCGCCGTGGCGTTGCTGGTGGGGGCACTCGTGTTGCTCGTCGGCCTGACGCGCGGGGCGGAGTACCAGGGCCGGGTGAGCCTGCTCGCCGGTCCCGCCGCGGCGGATGGCGCACCGTACGGCGAAGTCGTCTCGCTGGCTTTGCCCGCGCTGGTCGAGCTCGCGCGCAGCCCGTCGGTGCTGCAGGCGGCGGCCCCGGTGTCCGGGTTTTCGCCCGACGAGCTGGCCGGGCACGTGTCCGTCGAGCTGGTCCCGGCGTCGGGCCTGGCGCGGCTCTCGGTGCGCGCGGCGTCCGCGGAGCAGGCGGGCGCGACGGCGACGGCGCTGGGCAAGGCGATGATCGACGCGGACCTGCTGGCCCCGGCCGGGAAGCTGCGGACGCTGGATCCGCGGCCCGAGGTCGTCGCGGTGGCTCCGGACAAGCCGCTGGTGACCGGGCTGGCCCTGGTCGCGGCGGTCGCGGCCGGCCTGGCGACGGCGGCGGTGCGCCGGCTGACGCCGGGCGGTGGGGGGCCGGGACCGGTGCGCCGGGCACTGGCCGCCGCGGGAGTCCACCGGCCGGTGGCGGTGCTGCGCGAGGAGGACCCCGCGGCCGCGGATCGGTTGGCCGTGCTGTGCCGCGCCGCCGGGCGACCGGTCCGGGTGCTGCCGGTGGCGCCGGAGTTGACCGAGAACGCGGCGAAGCTGGCGGCCGGGTTGCCGGAGGAGCACGGAGACGGCGCTTCGGTGGTGGCGGTGGCCGCGGCAGGACGGAACCAGGCCGAGCTGACCGCGGCGGTGGGTGTGTTGCCCTCGGACGCGGTGCTGGTGGCGGTGGTGCTGGCGTGACCTCGAAGCAAGGCACCGCCCCCGCCTCCACCGGCACCGGCCGGCGACCTGCCCTCCTCGCGGCCCTCCCCCGCGGCGCGGGTATGTCCCCGAAACAACGTCTCGTCCTTCTCGTGGCTGTCCTCGCCGGGAGCGTGAGCGCCTGGCACGCCCTCGCGCCGTCGTGGCAGGTACCGCTGCCCACCGCGGCCGACGCTGCCGAAGAACGGCTGCAGGACTTCCGCGACGCCCTGTACTTCCCGATCCGGGAGTTCCTCGACGGCGGCAACCCCTACGACCCCGCGGCGATGTTCGCGCACTGGCCGGTGCGCCAGGACTTCAACCTCTACCAGCCCTACCACCTCCTGCTGCACGCGCCGTTCGCGCTGCCGGGTTACCGGGTCGGCGCCGTCGCGTTCACCGTCGTCTCGCTCCTGCTGCTGGTCGCCCTCGCCGCGCTGACCGCGCAAGCCGTCCGGCGGTACCTGCCGGTGCCGTTCGCGGTCACCACGGCGGTGGTCGCGGCGCTGCTGGTCACCAGCCAGGTCGGGAAGGCGCAGCTCTACGTCGGCCAGATCAACCCGCTGATCGCCCTCGGCGCGGCCGGCGCCCTGCTGGCCCGGCGCGATCGGCCCGGGTGGGCGGCCGTGGCGCTCGCGCTGGCCTGGCTGAAGCCCCAGTACGGCTTCCCGCTGGCGGTCCTGCTCTTCGCCCGCGGCTCGCGGCGGGTGGCGCTCACGGGCACCGCGATCGCCGCGGCCGCCAGCCTGCCGGTCGTGGTGCTGCTCGTGGTGCGCGGCGGCGGCATCGGCCCGTTCCTCGACGTCGTCGTCGCGAACCTCACCCACGCACGCGGCACCGACTACGGCGCGGTGGATTCCGTTGCCGCGCAACGGATCGACGTCGCCGCCGTGCTGTTCCGCGTCACCGGCTGGGCGCCTTCCGGGGTCGAGCTCGTGGTGCTGGCCGGCGTGCTCGTGACCAGCGCGCTGCTCATCCGCGCCACCGCGGAGCCGGTCGCCGATCTGCTGACGTGCCTGGCCGTCGTGGTCTGCGTGGTGCACCAGCCCGGCGACGTCCTGATCGCCGTGCCCGCGATGGCGGCGGTAGCGGCGCTGTGGTGGCACCACCGGGCCGAGAGGGGCTGGGGCGCGGCGGGGCTCGCCGTCCTCGCGCTCGCCGTCCCCTTCGCGCACCTGTACACAGTGGACTCCGCGGTGGTCTCGGTGTTCGGGCCGCGGGCGGCGGTCACGGTGGACGGTGCCGCGGTGGTCGTCGCGTGGGGCCTGGCGGTGGTCGCCGCGGTCCGGCTGACCCGGGTGCGGCCCGTGGTGGCCGCGTGACGAGCGCGCTCGGGACCCGCGCGGTCCGCGGCTCCCTGTGGCTGGGCGTGGTCAACCTCGTCAGCAAGAGCAGCCAGATGCTGGTCACGCTGGTGCTGGCCGCCCTGCTGACCGAGGGGCAGCTCGGGGCCGTGGCGCTCGCGGTGGCGCTGGTGAACCTCGGCCAGGTCGTCCAGTCGATCGGGGTCTACGACGTCATCGGCCGCACCGAACGCGATCCGCGCCGGACGGCGGGCACGGTGCTCACGCTGAGCGTGGGTGCCGGGATCGTGCTGGCCGCCGCGCTGGTGGCCGCCGCCGGCCCGGTCACGGCGGTGCTCGGCACCCCGGACGCCGCCGGGCTGGTCCGCCTGGCCGCGCTCGGCCTGCCGTTCTCGGCGGCCGGCGGGGTGCAGATGGGCCTGATGCACCGGGAGCTGGACTTCCGGCGGCGGCTGCTGCCCGACGGCGGGAGCGCGGTGCTGGGTGCCGCGTCGACGGTCGTGCTCGCCGCCTGCGGTGCCGGGCCGGTGTCACTGGTGCTCGGCCTGCTGGCCACGGCGGTGGCGCAGCCGCTGCTCGGCGCGTTGGCCCGCGGCGGGGTGCGGCCGTGCTGGGACCCCGCGGCGGCGCGGGAAGTGCTGCGCTGGGTGGCCGTGGTGGGGCCGGCCGCGGTCGTGGGCGCACTGCTGGTCAACCTCGACTACCTCGCGGTGGGGCACGTGCTGGGGCCGGCCGCGGTCGGCGTCTATTCGCTGGCGTACCGGCTCGCCTGGGTGCCGTACATCATGGTGGCGGTGGTGCTGGGCGCGGTCGCCTTCCCGGTGTTCACGCGGTTGCGGCGCGAGGGCGCGCCGCTGGCGGGGGCGGTCACCCGGTTCACCCGCGCGGTGCTCGTGGTGACCGGCGGGTTGTACCTCGCGCTCGCCGTCCTCGCGGACCACGTGGTGCTGCTGGGCGCGCGGTGGGCGGGCGCGGCCGGGCCGCTCGTGCTGCTTTGCGGCTACGGCACCGGGATCTGCCTGCTGCAGATCTGGTACCAGGCCGTGAAGGCGACCGGCCACGTCCGGCGGTACCTGGCGCTCGAGGCGACGCACCTGGTCCTGCTCGCGGCCGGGCTGGCCCTGCTGACCCACGCCGGAATCGCGGCGGTCGCAGCGGTGCAGCTGGCGGCGGCGTGGCTGGTGGTGCCGCTCGGCTGGCGGGTACTGGCCGGTCTCGGCGTGGCGCCGTCGACGGCGGAGCTGGCCGGGATGGTCGTTCGCGTCGTGCTCGCTTGCTTCGCCGGAGCAGTGCCTGCGCTGGCTGCGGCGCGGTGGTTCGGGGACTCGCTGCCGGGGGCGGTCGCCGAAGCGGCGGTCCTGGTCGCCGGGTACGCCGGGGCGACCCTGCTGCTGCAACGCAACGCGCTCACCGAACTACGCCGAGGAGGACTCCGGTGAGAATCGTTCCGCCGCCGGTGGCCGTGGCCGGAATGCGCCACCCAGCCGCGGCCCGCACCCGCCGAGGTGACCGCCGATGAAGATCGCGCACGTCTCCCAGCCCGTCACCGCGGGCGTCGCCGTGGTCGTGCTGGAACTCGCTGTCGCCCAACGGGACCGCGGCTGGTCCGTGGTGATCGTCTGCCCGCCGTCGGGCCGGCTCGCCGAGCGCGCCCGGGAGCTCGGCATCGAAGTGCGTGGCTGGACCGCGTGTCGCGGGCCCGGTCCCCGTTCCGTCGCCGAGACGCTGCGGCTGCGCCGGCTGCTCGCCGGCCTCGATCCGGACGTGGTGCACCTGCACAGCTCGAAGGCGGGCCTGGCCGGACGGCTGGCCGTGCGCGGCGGCCGTCCGACGGTGTTCCAGCCGCACCTGTGGTCCTTCGAGACCGCCGACGGGCCGCTGCGCCGCGCCTCCGCCGCGTGGGAGCGCTTCGCGTCGCGGTGGACCGACCTCGTCGTGTGCGTGAGCGACGACGAACTCGCCGCCGGCCGGGCGGCGGGGGTGACGGCCGAGGCGGACGTGGTCTGCAACGGCGTCGACACCACCCGGTTCGTCCCCGGCGACCGGGCCGCGGCCCGGCGGCGGCTCGGGCTGCCCGAGCGCGCGCCGATCGCCGTCTGCCTCGGGCGGCTGGCCGAGCTCAAGGGCCAGGACCAGCTGCTGTCGGCGTGGCCGGCGGTGCTGCGGCGGCTGCCGGACGCGCAGCTCGTCTTCGCCGGCGACGGGCCGATGGGTCCCGTGTGGCGCGAGCGGCACCCGGTGGCGGGCCACGCGTCCGTGCGGTGGCCGGGGCACACCGACGAGCCGGCGGCGTGGTACACCGCCGCGGACGTGGTCGTCCTCCCCTCCCGCGCCGAGGGGATGGCCCTGGTACCGCTGGAGGCGATGGCGTGCGCGCGGCCGGTCGTCGCCTTCGACGTCGGCGGAATGCGCCAGAGCGTCGCGGACGCGGGCGCGGTGCTGCCGCCCGGCGACGTCGGGCTGCTCGCCGACGCCGTGGCCGCCCGCCTCGCCGACCCCGGGCTGGCCCGGCTCGAAGGCGAACGCGGCCGCCGCCGCGTGGAACTGTCCTTCGACCGCGGGCGGATGACCGATCAGGTCGCCGCCCTCGTCGACAAACTCACCCCGTCGGAGCGCATCTCGTGACCCGCATCGCCTTTCTGCTCACCCAGGACCGGGGCGGCCCGGTGGACGTCACCGTGCGGCTGGCCGCGACGCTCGCCGCCGGCGGCGTCGACGTCCGGGTCTTCGGTCCCGTGCCCGCCCGGGGAGCGTCGCTGCTCGACGGCCGTCACGAGGAACTGGCGGTGTCGGACAAGGAAGACCTCGCGGCGGCGGGCCGGGCGCGGGCGGCGATCCGGGCGTGGCGGCCCGACGTGGTGCACGCGCAGGACCGGCGCGCGGGGCTGGTGATCGCGGGCCTGCGGTTCGCCCGCGGCCCCCGTCCCGTGCTGGTCCAGACCTACCACGGCGTGCCCGACGACGTCGCGGAGCCGTGGTTCCGCGGTGAGCGCGGGGCGGCCGGGCCGTCGGTCTACACGCGGACGGTGCTCGCGGCGGACGCCGTCGTCGCCCGCGTCCTGGACCGCACGATCGTGCCGGCCGAGGCGATGGGGGCGTTCCTGCACCACCGTCTGCGGGTGCCCGCCGGCCGGCTCGAGCACATCGACAACTGCGTCGAGCCGGCCGAGCCGGACCCGCCGCGCGGGCCGGTGCGGCACCTCGTCTTCGCCGGGCTTCTGGTGGAGCGCAAGGGCGTGCTCGACCTGCTGGCCGCGCTGGCCGTCCCGGGCGTGCTGCCGCCGGACGCGCGGCTGACGGTGGTCGGCGACGGCCCGCAGCGCGCGGAGGCGGAACGGGCCGCGCGGCAGCCACCACTGGCCGGGCGCGTGACGTTCCTGGGGTTCCGCCCCGACGTCCCCGCCCTGCTCGCCGGCGCGGACGCGCTGGTCCTGCCGTCCACAATGGAGCAACAGCCGCTGGTGGTGGCCGAAGCGATGGCCGCGGGGAAGCCGGTCCTGGCGACGGCCACCGGCGGCGTCCCCGCCATGCTGGACGTACCGGGCGCTCCCGCGTTCCTGGCCCCGCCCGGCGACGTCCCCGCCCTGGCGGACCGGCTGCGGGCCCTGTTCGCGGAACCGGACCCCGCCCGCCTCGGCCGTCTCCTCGCCGAACGCGCCGACGCCCGCTACCGCCCGGAAGCCTGCGCCCGCCGTCACCTGACCCTCTACGACCGGCTCGCCGGCCCGCGGGGTGGGCCTTCGGTCAGCGGGCCCAGAGCAGGCCGACGCGGAACTCGTCACGGGTGATCCGCCAGACGCCCCGGGTCACGAGTTGCTGCGGGTCGACCAGGACGATCGCGTCCGCGGCTTCGAGGGTGAGCGGGGGCGGGGCCGGGGTGGACGTGGGGGTGGCCGAAGCCGACGTCGAAGTGGGGGTCGAACTGGGGGTGGACGTGGGGGTGGCTGAAGCCGGGGTGAGCGTGCGCGCCGGGGCGCCGGGGGCGACGAGGCCCTGCGGGGGGACGACCGTCTGGGTGGCCGCCGTCGTGTTGACCGCGACCCAGCCGTGGGTGAACGTCCGGGTCCAGACGCCGTTCGGCAGGCGGCTGGCCGCGTCCACCGCCTCGCCCAGCCCGGCGTCCTGCAGCGTCGACCACTCCGGGTCGCGGTAGTCGTCGGTGGTCGCGCGGGTCCAGCACGTCCGGGGGCCGGCGAGCAGGGCCGCGCTCGCGTACCCGGAGCGCTCCTCCCGCGCGTTGTGCGTCCGCGTGACCAGCAGCAGCATGGACTCCCCGAGCGCCGCCTGCGCGCGCAGCTCCTGGAACTCGTTGCCGCGGAAGGTCAGCAGCCCGCCGGTGCCGCCGTTCTCGCGGAACCCGAAGTTCTCTTCCATCGCGCCCCCGAAGCGGGAGTGCGCGGTCCAGCGGCCCGGCACCAGGTGCGTCTCGGACACGTTGGGCACCAGGAGCTTTTGCGCGTTCGTGAGGGCGTCGCCGGCCTTGGACAGGAACGCGTCCAGGCCGTCGCGGAGCTTGCGGTCGGTCTCCGCGACGTTCGCGGTGCCCGCGAGCACCGCGGACGAGTAGTGGCTCAGGGAGTTGAAGTCGTTGTCCGCGAGCACCCCGTCCCAGCCCTCGCGGGTCACCTCCGCGACCACGGCCTCGGTCCAGGCCTTCTGGTAGTCCGGGTTCCACACCGCCATCTGCCAGTGCCGCGGGTAGCCCTGCCACTCGATCCGCCGCCCGTTGACGTCCTGGGCGAACCACTCGGGGTGGTGCTGCTCCGCGGCGACGTAGCCGATCCCGCTGGGCAGGAAGACCGCGTCCTGGCCGCCGTCGACCGCGCCCGGGTAGTTGCGCGTGCTGGACAGGTCCTTGTACACCAGCACCTTCACCCGCGGGTTGAGCTGGCGCAGGCGGCGCATGGCCGCGCCCTGGTCGGCGTTGAGCACGACGACCTGGTACCGCCGGGCCGCCAGCTCGATCTCCTGGGACGTCGGTGGCTGGCCGATCCCGTACCACCACGCGCAGGGAGCCAGCGGCTTCGGCGGCGGCGCCGCGATCTCCCGCGCCGAGCTGGTGACGCAGCCGCTCAGGCAGCCGGCCAGCAGGGCGGCCGCGGCCGCCCAGCGCGTGGCCGGGTGGGCACGCATCAGCGTTGCCTTCGGCACAGCAGTTCTCCCACCGTGAGGATGATGATCTTGACGTCCAGCCAGAGCGACCAGTTCGCGATGTAGTAGTTGTCGTAGCGCGCGCGGTCCGCGATCGAAGTGTCGCCGCGCAGGCCGTGCACCTGCGCCAGGCCGGTCAGCCCGGTCGGCACCCGGTGCCGGGCCCAGTACAGGTCGTGGACGGCGGAGAACTCGTGCACGAACACCGGCCGCTCCGGCCGCGGGCCGACCAGCGACATGTCCCCGCGCACGACGTTCCACAGCTGCGGCAGCTCGTCCAAAGAGGACCGCCGCAGGAAGCGGCCGACCGGGCCGACCCGGCGGTCCCCCGCGACCGACCACCGGGTCTGCGAATCGTCGACGGCGGCCTGCCGCACGCTGCGCAGCTTGTAGAGCACGAACGTGCCGCCGTCCATCCCGACCCGCACCTGCCGGAAGAAGACCGGGAAGCCGCTCTCGGCCGCGACCGCCAGTGCGCAGAGCGCGATGACCGGGGCGAGGACGACGAGTGCGGCCCCGGCCAGCGCGGTCTCGACGGCGCGTTTGACCCACCAGCTCGGACGGCGGGTCGGCGCGCCGCCCAGCCACACCAGCGGGTAGCTGCGGAGGCGGTCGACCCCCGGCCCGTCCGGGCAGAGCTCGAACAGGTGCGGCAGCACCAGGGTGACGCACCCGAGCCGGTGCGCGGTGATGGCGGCGTCGACGATGGCGCCGTCGCGGTCGTCGGCGGGGGCGAGGATCACCGTGCCCGCGCGCAGCCGGGCGATGGCCCCGGTGAGGTCGCCGTCGATCCGCTCGACCGGCAGGCCGGACGGCACCGGGTCCGGGCCGGACGCCGCGACGCCGACCGGGAGCAGCCCGAACTCCGGGTGTTCCAGCATGGTGCGGACCAGCTCGCCGCCGATCCGGCCGGACCCGACCACGACGGCCCGGTCACAGCGCCGCAGCCGGCGGCGGCCCCACCGGCCGAACGCGAAGACCGCCGGGCGGGCGGCTTCGCTGAGCACGGCGAAGCACAGGACCACCTCCTGCATCCGCGCCGCGTCGTCGCCGCCCATCCCGGCCACCAGGCCGAACCCGGTGACCAGCGCGAACGCCAGCGCGGTGGCGGTGACCGAGCGCGGGAGGTCCTGCAGCCAGGAGAGCCAGAGGCGGCGGCGGTGGACCCGGCCGGCCACCCGGGCCCCCGCGAGGGCCGCGGCGGTCACCACCGCGCACGCCGGGCCGGGGCCGGTCCGCAGCACCGCGGTCAGCCAGGCGGCGCCGTCGACGGCGACCAGCAGCACGGCCACGGCGTTCACCCGGGCGAGTAACGGACGGGAGCGGACGGTGTCGCGCGGCCGGTCACCCGGCCGGACGCGCCGCTGTGCCGGCACCGTTTCGGCGACGACCGTGTCTCGGAGTTCAGTCACCGGGCTCGACCTCTTCTTGACATGAGGATCCTATTCTCGCTTTCTTCACGACTCAGCCATTCGAGGAAACACCGGCCCTATCGGGTGAAATTTGCCTCGAAGTCCCGTAAATTCGCTCGATCGGGGCGTTCAGCAGACCCGATCCGGTGAATTGCAGAAACACCACGTAGTTCTGATGACGCCCATCCTTCCGAGGGACTTCCGAGGCCACTAAAGAAACCACACAACATAGCCGAATAAGACTCGACGGCCGCACCAACCCGATTCCGGCCGGGTGACGAGCACAACCAGACGAGGGGAACCGTGGCACGCGAAGAGACCACCCTGGCCACACTGTCCGAACCGAGCCCCACGGCGGGCCGGACCGGCGGACGCGCGCACGTCGTGCTGCCCGCGTTCAACGAAGAAGCGTCCCTGCCGCCGCTGCTGCACCGGCTCGCCGACGTGGCCCGCACCGAGGAGGTCACCGTCTGGGTCGTCGACGACGGTTCCGCCGACGCCACGGTCGCCGTGGCCGAGTCGGGCTACGGCGGGCTCGACGTCCGCGTCGTGCGGCACCTGGTGAACCTGGGGCTCGGCCGCGCCGTGCAGTCCGGGCTCCGTGCGGCGCTGGAGGAGGCCGGCCCCGACGACGTCGTCGTCGTGATGGACGCCGACGACACGCACGACCCGGCGCTGATCCGCGCGCTGCAGGCGGAAATCACCGCCGGCGCCGACGTCGCCATCTGCTCCCGGTTCGTCCCGGGCGGCGACGACCGGACCGCCCCGTTCGGGCGCCGGCTGCTCTCCCGCGGCGCGGCGCAGCTGTTCCACCGGACCCTCGACGTCGACGGCGTCCGGGACTTCACCAGCGGCTACCGCGCCTACCGGGCCTCGCTGCTGGCGCGGGCCTCCGCCCACTGGGGCGAACGGCTCATCGAGGAGCAGGGCTTCGCCTGCATGGTGGAACTGCTGCTCAAGCTCCGCCACTGCCGGCCGGTGATCACCGAGGTCCCGCTGGCCCTGCGGTACGACCGCAAGCAGGGACCCAGCAAGCTGAAGCTGCGCCGGACCGTCGTGCAGTACCTGAAACTGCTCGTCCGCGACCGGCTGAGCCCGGCGCCCTACCGGAAGCTGTGACCCCGGTGACCGAACCCACCCCGGCGCACGTCGCCGTGATCGGCGGCGGCATCTGCGGCCTCGCCGCCGCCCACCGCCTCGCCCACCGCGGCCTCCGCGTGACGTTGCTCGAAGCGAGTGACCAGCTCGGCGGCCTCGGCACGTTCTTCGCCCACGGTGACCGGTGGATCGAGCGCTTCTACCACTGCATCATGCCCTCCGACGCGAGCCTGCTGGAGCTGCTGGGCGAACTGGGCCTGCGGGACGCGGTGCGGTGGCGCGACACGACGATGGGCATGGTCGTCGACGGCCGCCGCCACCCGTTCAACTCCGCTCTCGACCTGCTCCGGTTCTCCGCGCTGCGGCTACCCGACCGCGTGCGCTTCGGCGTCGTTTCCCTGCTGCTGCGCCGGTTGGGGCAGGGCCGCGACCTCGACACGCTCCGCACCGAGGACTGGTTGCGCGGGCTGTACGGTGACGTCGTCTGGGACCGGCTCTTCGCGCCGATGTTCGGCTCGAAGTTCGGACCGTCCTTCGGGGACGTGCCGGCGCTGTACCTGTGGCAGCGGCTGGGCCGCGAGCGCAACGTCGCCACCCGCGGGTACCCGGACGGCGGCTACAAGACCGTCATCGACGCGCTGCGGACGTCGATCGAGGGGGCCGGGGGCACCGTGCGCACGTCGGCCCCCGTCCGGCGGCTGCACAGCACCGGCGGCCACTCGATCCTCACCCTGACCGGCGGCGAGGTGCTCGACGCCGACCACGTCGTCTCCACCGTGCCGCTGCCCCTGCTGCGGCGCATCGCCGACGACGCACTCTCCGCCCGGCTGCCCACGACCGACCTGCCGTACCAGGGCGTGGTCACCGGCGTGTTCTTCCTCCGGCAGCCGGTCACCGAGCACTACTGGACCCCCGTGCTGCACTCGGGCACCGAGTTCGACGGGGTCGTCGCGATGTCCGCGCTCGCCGGCACCGAGGCCGCCGGCGGCCGGCACCTCGTCTACGTCATGCGCTACACCGACCGCGATTCGCAGCTGTTCCTCGACGACGACGCCGCGATCGCCGCGCGCTGGTCGGCGCAGCTGCGGGGCCTCTACCCCGAACTCGGCCCGGACGGCCTCGAGGAGGTACGGGTGTTCAAGGCGCCCTTCGTCGAACCGGTGTACCCGCTCGGCTACCGGTCCGCGCGCCCGCCGGTGACCGTGGACGGCACGAACCTCCTGCTGGCCACGACCGCCCACGTCTACCCGGACGTCACGAGCTGGAACTCGAGCGTCGCCCTCGCGAACGACGTCACGAGCCGGATCGCCACCGCACCGGCGGATCAGCCCGCGGTCGCCGGACCGGCCCGGTGATCGAGCAAGGCACCGAGCGCGGTCACGATCCGGGCGGCGGCGGACCCATCGCCGTACGGTGACGGGAGGTGCCGGAGGCGCTCTCGGTGGCCGGCCACATCGTCGAGCCACCGGGCGACCTCCGCGCCGATCCCCGGCCCCGGCAGCACCCGCGTCCCGAACGTCCCGGCGATCTCGGGCCGCTCGGTGCTCCGCCGCACCACGACCACCGGTCGCTTGAGGACACTCGCTTCCTCCTGGATGCCACCGGAATCGGACACGATCACCGCGGCTTCCGCGGCCAGCGTGAGAAACGCCGGGTAGGCCTGGGGTTCCAGGACGACCAGCGGGTCGAGCAGGTGGCCCAGCCCGGCCGCCTCGACGCTCTTGGCCGTGCGGGGGTGCAGGGGGAACACCACCGGCAGCGGCAGGCGGCCCAGCTCACGCAGGATCACCGCCAGCTGCCCCGGGTCGTCGACGTTCTCCGGGCGGTGGATGGTGGCCAGCACGAACCGGTCCCGCACCAGGCCACGGGCCGCCAGCGCGGCCCACCGGTCCTCGGCGGGCGGCAGCGCGGTCCGCAGCGCTTCCACGACGGTGTTGCCGGTGACGGCGATCCGGCCGGCGGGCACGTTCTCCGCCAGGAGGTTGTGGCGGTTGAGCTCGGTCGGCGCGCAGCACAGGTCGGCGAGGTGGTCGATCAGCACGCGGTTGTGTTCTTCGGGCATGGCGCGGTCGTGGCTGCGCAGCCCGGCTTCGACGTGCACCAGCGGGAGGTCGTGCGCGTTGGCCGCCAGCGCCCCGGCGAGCGCGGACGTCGTGTCGCCCTGCACGACCACCACCCGGCCGGGGCCGTCCGCCAGGACCTCGTCGACCGCGCTGACCGTCCGGCCGAGCTGGCCGCCGCGGCGGCCGGCGCCCACGCCGAGTTCGTGGAACCGGTCGGACGGCGGCAGGTCCGCGCGGATGCGCGAATACAGGGACCGGTCGTAGTGCTGTCCGGTGTAGACGACGGCGCACTCGTCGCCGAACGCCCGCATCAGCGGAGCGAGCTTGATCAGTTCCGGCCGGGTGCCGCAGATCAGGGTGACTCCCCCGGTTCCGGCGGGCCGCGCTTCCGGGGAACGCCCGGCGGCTTCACGGAAATCTGCGGTGGTCGTCGGCATGCGGTGCGGTCCTTTCGGGCGATGAGTTCGCCGAAGGCTACTCACCGGAGCCGCGGAACCGGTGGCAACTCAGTCCATTGTGTGACGACGTGGTGTCACACCGGGGAAAATCGGCCCCCTAGAATGGGCCCATCGAATACCGGACAGGACGGACCGGCTCTTGCTCAAGAAATTCGCGGCACTCGCGCTGGTGGTGCTTTCGGCCACCGTCTCCGCGTCCGCTCCTCGTGCCGACGCGGCCCCGAGTGTCCTGCTCCCCGACCTCCGCCAGGCCCCACCGGGCTGCGCCGGCGGCAGCTCCGGCGATCTCCCGCAGTGCACCGCCTGGGACGTGTGCCCGGTGATCGACCCCGCCGCCCCCAACGGCCGCTGCGTCGCGCCGTCCGTGGCGAAGGCCGTCCGGCTGCGGTTCACCAGCTCGGAAGAGAACGTCGGCGACGGGCCGCTGCTGCTCTACGGCCGTCGTGACAGCACGAAGCAGGACACGATGACCGTCCGGCAGGCGCTGCGCAACGGCACGGACGGCTCGATCCCGGACAGCTACCCCGCGGCGCAACGCGCCACCGGGACCTTCACCTACTACGAACCGGCCCTCGCGCACCAGCACTGGCACTTGATGAACTTCGAGCACTTCGCGCTGGTTTCACCGCAGGGCAAGACGGTCGTCACCGACCGCAAGAACGGCTTCTGCCTCGGCGACCGGTTCCGGGTGGCCGACGTCGGCCGCCTGAACCACGTGCCGGGCGACACCGGCACCGACGGGAAGCTCGCCGAAACGCTGCGCGCCAACATGTGCCGCCACCACGAACCCACCGCCCTCGACGTGCTCGAGGGGATCTCGGTCGGCGCCGGCGACGACTACAAGTACACTGTCGACTTCCAGTGGCTGGACATCACCCGCGTCCCGCCGGGGACGTACGACCTGGTCAACACGGTGAACGCCGACCGGACGCTGCTGGAGACGAACTATCGCAACAACTCCGCCGCCGTCGCCCTGTCCATCACGTGGCCCGAGGGCATGCCCGGGGCGAACCGGATCGCCGCCGCCCCGGTCGTCAAGCTGCTGCGCAGCTGCCCAGGGCAGCCCCGCTGCGCCTGAGCCGTTACCAGGGCCGGCCCGCGGTGGGGCGGCTCCCGGGCTCCCGGCCAAGCTCGAGCGAGGGTCGCGAACAAGTCACCGCGGCGATCCCGGACGACTCGTTCGCGACCTCACGCGCCGGGGTGGCGCACCTCGTCCGACGGCTTGGCGCAGACGCAGAACAGGTTGCCCTCCGGGTCGGCCAGGACCACCCAGTCGTCGGCCGGGTCGTCGTCGACGTGGCGCACGAACCGCGCGCCGAGGCCGATGAGCCGGTCGACCTCGTGCTGCTGGTCGTCGGTGTAGAGGTCCAGGTGCATCTGGTCCCTCGTCGACACCGGCGTCGAGGACCGCTGCAGCGACAGGTTGACGTACGGGCCGCGCAGCAGGCGGAAGTCACCGTCCTCGGACACCGGTCGCAGATCCAGCGCCGCGCACCAGAACCGCGTCATGGTGTCCAGGTCGGTGCAGTTGATCACCGTGCTGCCCAGCCTGATGGCCATGGTCGTGCCCCCGTTCCGCGATGACGCCGAACCGCAGCGTAGTGCGGTCCGATTCACCTCGCCAACGCGAAACTGGGGTGCGGCGGCTGGTTGTAGGCGGTGTTCTGCCAGGCGACGGCCTCCCGGTACTGCCGGTCCTGCATCAGCGAGACGTGCGAGATGCTCGTCGCGTCCGTGGTCGAGTAGATCCGCAGGGCCCGGTTGTCCGAGGTCGGCCAGATGACCTCCTCGCGCCAGTCGCCGAACAGGTCGGCCTGCAGGGCCGGGGTGTTCTTGGTTCCGTTGTTCGCGTGCACGCCCGACCCGGTCAGCAGCCGGGTGTCCCCGCCGGTGCCGTACTTGTCGATGTGGGTGGCGTCCAGCAGCTCCCGCTGGGCGTCGCCGTCCCACCAGATGACGAAGTTCGTCGAGGACGGCTTGCGGCCGATGTTCTGACCGCTGGTGTTCAGCAGCCCGGACACCGCGGACGACCACGACTCGGCGCCGGGGCTGCCGGCGTAGATGTCGTCCGAGACGCCGCGTCCGTTGTCGCAGTTGCAGGACGCGTTCTGCCAGATGATCTGCCCGGTCTTCGCGTCGGCCATCCACGCGGCGGGCTTGGACTTGTCTTCGTCCACCTTGAACTCTTCCAGGCCGGCGCGGCTCGGGATCAGGTCGCCGACGTGCATGGCGTCGCCGTGGCCGTTGCGGGTGTTCCACAGCGGACTGCCGTTGTCGTCGATGGCCATCGCGCCGAAGACGATCTCGTCCCGGCCGTCGCCGTCGGCATCCGCGATGGCCAGCTGGTGGTCGCCCTGGCCGGCGTACTGCGAGCCGGCCGAGTTCGAGTCGAACTTCCACCGCTCGGTCAACGCGCCACCGCGGAAGTCCCAGGCCGCGATCACGGTCCGGGTGTAGTAGCCGCGGCTCATGATCAGGCTCGGGTGGGAGCCGTCCAGGTACGCCGTGCCGGCCAGGAACCGGTCCACCCGGTTGCCGTAGCTGTCCCCCCACGCGGACACCGTGCCGCGCGGCGGGTCGTAGTTCACCGTGGACAGCGCGGCGCCGGTCTGCCCGTTGAACACGGTCAGGTACTCCGGGCCGGACAGGATGTACCCGCTCGAGTTGCGGTAGTCCGCGCTCGAGCTGCCGATGACCTGGCCGGTGCCCGACCGCGTGCCGTCCGCGGTCTTCATGGCCACCTCGGCCTTGCCGTCGCCGTCGTAGTCGAAGACCTGGAACTGCGTGTAGTGCGCGCCGGCGCGGATGTTGCGCCCGAGGTCGATCCGCCACAGGCGCGTGCCGTCCAGCCGGTAGGCGTCGAGGTAGACGTTCCCGGTGTAGCCGGACTGCGAGTTGTCCTTGGCGTTGGTCGGGTCCCACTTCAGCACGATCTCGTACTGGCCGTCGCCGTCCAGGTCACCGGCACTGGCGTCGTTCGCGGTGTAGGTGTACGCCTCCCCGGACGGGGTCGTGCCGCCGGCGGGTGGCTGGATCGGCACGTCCCGGGTGCTCGCGTCGACGCCCTGGACGCTGTTCAGCGTCAGCGAATCCTCGGCGGCGAAGGCCGACATCCGCTCGACGCCGCCGACCACCGCGCGCACGGTGTACCGGGCCCCCGCCGGCGCGCCCGCGTCCAGGAAGCCGGTCGGCCCGGTGAGGGGAGCCGACGTCACCTTGGTGCCGTCGCGGTAGACGGTGAACGCCACGCCGGCCGGGTCGTCGGCGAGCAACCGCCAGCTGACCCGGTTGCCCTGTGCGGTGTGCACGCTGACCACCCCGCGGTTCAGCTTGTCGATCTGCGGCGTGCCCGCCTGCGGTGCGGCCGGGACGACCGCGCCGGTGGCCGGGGCCGGCGTCAACCCCACCGCCGCCACGGCCGCGGCGGCCACGACGAGCCGCCTGCTGAGGGCGAACGTACGCATGGCTACTCCATTCTGCAGTGAGTCGTGACGGCGCGGCTCAACCGGCCGAACAGGTGCTGCCGTTGAGCGTGAACGCGGCCGGCGCCGGGTTGGCGCCGCTGAACGTGCCGTTGAAGCCGATGCCGACCGAGGCGTTCGGCGCGAGCGTGCCGTTCCAGCTCAGGTTGGTGGCGGTGACCGCGCCGCCGGACTGGGCGAAGGTGGCGCCCCAGCCGGGCAGGGTCACCTGCTGGCCCCCGGCGAAGGTGAAGGCCAAGGTCCAGCCGTTGACCGTGCTCGTGCCCGTGTTGGTGACGGTCACGTTGGCGGTGAACCCGTTGCCACCACCCCAGTTCGACGCGGAATAGGTCACCTTGCAGGCGCCGGACCCACCGCCCGCGCTCGTCGTCGCCGTCGCGGCTGCGGAGACGGCCGAGGTGTTCCCGGCGGCGTCCTTGGCCCGCACCTGGTAGCGGTACGTGGTCGAGGCGGCCAGGCCACTGTCGGTGAACGACGTCGTCGCGGTCGAACCGACCACGGCGAACGTGCCACCGCTCGCGCCCGGCGCCCGGAGGACGTCGTAACCCGTGACACCGACGTTGTCCGTCGAAGCCGTCCAGGTCAACGTGGCACCGCCGGCGGTCACCCCCGACACGGCCGGCGTGCCCGGAGTGGACGGTGCCTGGGTGTCCACCTGGCCACCGCCGTAGATGGTGGCTTCCTTCGAAGTCTGCCGGATCCCGTTGGGGCCGTTGAGGAACCGCTCGCCCCACGCCGTCAGGCTGGCCGGGTCGAAGCCGTTCGTCATGTCCAGGTAGCCGACGTCACTGCTGTTGCCGCTCCACGACCAGCCGAGGTAACCGAGGCCGCGGGCCTGCGCCTGGGCCATGATCGTGTCCTCGTCCGGGTTGCCGTCGGTGTGCATGTTCCCGAACTCGCCGACGACCAGGGGCAGCCCGGCGGTGCGGAACGCGTCGAAGTACGCGTTGATCTCGGCGGCGGTGTCGTAGACGCCGTACATGTGGATGGAGAAGACCGTGTTGTGCTGCGGGTCGGCGTTGAACACCGTGGCCGCGTTGTCCCGCATGATGTTCTGCCAGTCCTGGCCCCACATCGGCGCGTCGGCCATCAGCAGGTGCGACAGCCCGGCGGCCCGCAGCCGCTTGATCGCGTTGCCCGTCGCGGTCGTCCAGGTCGCGCTCACCTGCTGGTCGTTGCCGAACGGCTCGTTGCCCAGGTTGATCACGACGTAGTTCTCCTGGCCCTTCAGCGCGTTCGCCACGCTGATCCAATAACTCGCCGCCTGATCCAGGCTCGCGGCCGCGGCCTCCTCACCGAACCCCGTGGTGTCGTGGACTTCCAGCACGCAGATCAGCCGGTTCTGCTTGCACTGCCCGATGATGCTCGTGACCTCGGCGGCCGAGGTCGGGCCCCACCGCTGCCCGCTGCCGAGCACGACCCGGACCGTGTTGGTCCCGAAGGACTTGATGTTCGCGAACGAGCTGTTCTGGCTCGGGTACCAGACGTAGGCGTGGTTGACCCCGCGCATCACGAACGCCGCGCCGTTCGCTTCGACGATCCTGGTGCCGTCCACGTGGAGGCCGGTCGCCGCCGGGGTGTCCGTGCCGAGCGCCGCCACCAGGGCGGGGTACCAGCGGCTCTCCATCTTCTCGATGCCGGTGGTGCTGTTCGGGTGGACGCCGTCGGTGGTGTCCGCCGCGGTGTCGAACCCGGTCCACTGGTCGACGACGGTGATCGGGGACGCGGCCGTGGAGTGCGCCTGCGCCCAGCCGGGAATGGCGTTGTTCAGCTCGACCACCCGCTGCCCGCAGGCCGCGCAGTTGGCCGGGTTCATCGGGATGATCTTGGCGACGACGAGCTTCGTGGCCGGGTTGGCGGCCCGCATCTGGCCGAGCAACGTCGTGTAGGCGTCCAGGATCGTGCTCGCCGGGATGTTGCTCCACACGTCGTTGGTGCCCAGGTGCATCAGGACGATGTCCGGGCGCGACGCCGACAGCCAGCCGGGCAGCTGGTTGTCCCGCACGATCCCGGTCGCCAGGAACCCGCCGTGACCTTCGTTGTCGCCGTCGTAGGTGAACCCGCAGCCGGGGGCCGGCAGGGTGCCGACGAAGTCGACGTCGGCGTGGCCGGTGTCCTGCAGGTGCTTCCACAGCAACGCGCGCCAGCAGCCGGGCGAGCCGGTGATGGAGTCGCCCAGCGCCATGACCCGCGTGGGTGCGGCCGCGCCGGCCGCGGCGGGTGCCACGACGGCGCAGGCGGCCAGCAGCAGGCCGGCCACGACCGCGCGGAGGAATCGCCAGTTCATTACCGACCTCCTGGAGAAAGCTCGACAGGACAGTGCGCAATCTGGGAGCGCTCCCACGGTAACACGGGAGACACGGGGTGAGCACCGGCCGCGAGACAGAAACCGGTCAGATCGCTTAACCGTTAAGCAGTTGGCGCGAGGTTGAGAAAACGCTTTCTCTACCGCCCGGCCGTGGCGGGATCGGCTTCCCGCCGCGATCTCCGGTCAGGGTGTCCAGCGGATGTCCGGGTTGAGCCGGCCGGCGCGGTCGAAGACGGCCTGGTTTTCCCAGCCGTTGCCGGAACCGGCGATGTCGGCCGGGTCCCAGCCGTTGCCGGGTACCGCGTACCAGGCGGGTTCCCAATAGAAGACGCCGATCGCGCCGGCGGTGCGGGCGGTGTTCTGGACCGCGGTGAAGTTCGCCGCCTGCCCGGCCGGGGTGGCGGGATACCCGGAGCACGGCTGCGCGGCCGAAATGACGTTCGGCGTGCCGTCGTGGTCGGCCGTCGTGTACGGGTACGCCGTCTCGGCGAGGACGACGGGCTTGCCGTACCGGGACCGCACGTCGGACACCACGCCGGCCATGTTCGCCATCGTGCCGTGCCAGTAGCAGTAGTAGGAGAGACCGGTGATGTCCCACTGGACGCCCTGGGCCCGGATGCCGTCGTAGAACCAGCGGGCGTGGGCGTCGCTGTCGGCCTCGGCGGTGTGGACGACGACCTGGGTGCCGCTGTTGCACGCCTTCGTGGCGGCGTAGCCCGCCTTGAGCAGCAGACCGAGGTTCGTGAAGTCGTTGTCCACGACTTTGCCGTCGTTCCACAGCATGCCGGTGTTGATCTCGTTGCCGATCTGCACGCTGTCCGGGGCGGTGCCCTGGGCCTTGAGCCCGGAACAGACGTCGTAGGTGTAGTCGTACACGTCGGTCGGCAGCCGGCCGATGCCGTGCGAGGCCCAGGCGGCAGGCTTGGCCTGCGCGCCGGGATCGGCCCACGTGTCGGAGTAGTGGAAGTCGACCAGGAGCTTGAGGCCCTTGGCCCGCACCGCCCGGGCGTACTGCAGCACCTTGGCCTTGTCGTTGTAGCCGCTGCGCGGGTTGTTCCAGACACGCAGGCGCACGTAGTTGACGCCGGCGGCCTTGAGGATGTCGAGGGGGTCACCGGCCACGCCGCGTGCGTCGGCGTACTTCGCGCCGAGGTCGAGCGCCCGCTGGGTGGTGGAGAGGTCCGCGCCCCGCATGCCGAGGGAGTTCGCGGCCGAAGCGGCGGGGACGGGCAGCACCACGGGGAGCGCGAGAGCCACCAGGAACAGCGCGGCTTTCGACAGGCGGCCGGGGTGGGACACGGTCATTCGATCTCCTTTGATCGACCACGTGCCGTTCCGCTAAGGATGGAACCGCAGGCGTGGGAAATTTTCAAGACCGTTCGACAATTTCTGTGAACGTGCGCAGCCGGGGCGCCGAATTTCCGACTGCAACTGAACGATAAGCGACGGGGTCGCGTCAGGACGATTCAGCTCGGCCGGCCGGCCGCTCCGGCGCGATCAGGGCCGACCGGTTCGCACCCGCCGCGGGCGGCGGCTCGACTCGCGGACGACGAGTTCGGGCGTGAACACCACGTGCCGGTGCTCGTGCTCGGCGGGCGACTGCGATTCGGCGATCACCAGGCTCGCCGCCGTGCGCCCGATTTCGTGCCGCGGCTGGCGGACCGAGGTCAGCGGGACCGCGGCCGCGGCGGCGAAGTCGATGTCGTCGTAGCCGACGATCGCCAGGTCCTCCGGAACTCGCACGCCCGCTCGCACGGTGGCCTGGAGCAGGCCCAGCGCCAGCAGGTCGTTCGCGCAGAAGACGGCGTCGGGCAGCACCGCCCTGGCCAGCAGCTGCTCGCCGGCCCGCAGACCGCACGCGACGTTGAGGGCCGGCGCGGGGAGCACCTCGAGGACGTCCGGTGCCCGGCCGGCCAGCCGGATCGCGTCCCGGGCGCCGCGGTGGCGTTCGGCCGCCTGGTGGAGGCCGGGCGGCCCGGTGACCATCACGATGCGCTCGCACCCCTCGGCCAGCAGGTGGGTGAGCGCGAGCTCGCCGCCGCGGCGGTCGTCCACCGCGACCGAGCACAGGTCGGCCTCGGCCGTCGGGTGGTCGAGCAGGACCACCGAGATCCCCCGGTCCCGCAGCCACCGCAGCGACACCTGAGCGGACTGCACCGGCGTGATCAGCACGCCGTGCACCCGCTGCGAGGCCAGGAGCTCGACGTGCCCGCGTTCCTTGCCCACGGATTCGCCGCTGTTGCAGAGGATCACCGCGTGGCCGGCTTCGCTGGCCGCTTCTTCGACGCCGCGGGCGACGTCGGTGAAGAACGGGTTGCCCACGTCCAGCACCACCAGGCCGATCGTGCGGGCGGTGCCGGAGCGCAGCTGCCGCGCCGGCTCGTTGCGGACGTACCCCAGCGCGTCGATGGCGGCGAGGACCCGCTCACGCGTGGCGGTGGCGACCACGCCGGGGCGGTTGAGCACGTTGGACACCGTGCCGACCGACACCTCGGCCCGGACGGCGACGTCCCGGATGCTGATCGACGGCTTCACCGGCGCCCCCGGGCCCGGACCGCGCCGCCGGCCGGGATCATGCCGGCGCGCAACCCGCCGCACCGTCCGTTCATCGGATTTCCCTTCTCCGAACGTCCCAGGCGATCTCACCGGATTCGTCCTTGAATCGGTTCATCAACGGTAACCGCTGAGCCACCCGGCGAGAAAGCGCTTACTCACGGACTGGACTGATCGGGTCGCCGAGGTTGACAACCACAGAACAGTCTGGCTTGAATCGGTTCATCGCGGCGGCGACGAGCTGATCCGGAGGCCGACGATGTCCCCGCAGTCCTCTCAGTCCCCCCTGTCCAGAAGAATCTTCCTCGGCGGCGTGTCCGCCCTGGCCGCGACGGCCGTGGCACCCCCGGTGTCCGCGACGGCCGCACCGGCGGTGACCACGTCCGCGGCGGGTGGTGGCGAAGTGCGCCTGCACTGGCTGGACGGCAGGCCCGCCGCCTCGGCGGGCTGCGCCTTCGGCGTTCCCTGGCCGAGGGGGACGTTGTCCCGCAGCGTCCCGCTGGCCCTGCACGCCGACGGCGGCGCCCCGGTTCCGGTGCAGTCGTGGCCGCTGGCGTACTGGCCGGACGGCTCGCTCAAGTGGACCGGGCACGCGGTGTCCTCCTCCGCCACCGCGGAGACCTTCACCCTGGCGCCCGGCCCGCCCGCGGTGCCGCCGGCCCCGGTCACCGTGCGCCGGTCGCCACGCGAAATCGTCGTGGCCAACGGCACGGTCGAGCTGAAGATCGCCACGACCGGCGCCGTGGCCGTGCCGTCGCTCGCCCGGGCCGGCCGGGTCGTCGCCCGCGACGGCGAGCTCGTGCTCCGGCTGCAGGACCAGCCCGACGACGTCGACGACGCCCGGGCGCCCCGCCGCGAGGACTGGACGGGGATCGTCGAACGCGCCGAGATCGAGCAACCGGGTCCGGTGCGCGCGGTGGTGAAGCTGACCGGCCGGTACCGGCGCGACCGGGGCCGCGGCACCCGCGCCATCCTCCCCTGGACGCTGCGGATCTACCTCGGCGCGGGCGACGACTCCCTGCGCGTCGTGCACAGCTTCCGCTGGGACGCCGACGAAAACCACGACTTCGTCCGCGGGCTCGGCCTGCGGTTCGCGGTTCCGCTGACCGACGAGCCGCACAACCGGCACGTCCGCTTCGGCACGGCCGCGGGCGGCGTGTGGGGTGAGCCCGTCCGGGTGCTCACCGGCCTGCGCCGCGACCCCGGCCAGGCGGTCCGGAAGGCCCAGACCGACGGCACGGCCACCCCGCCGGTCGCGCAGTGGGGCCAGCAGGTCCGCGACGGCTACCAGAACCTCGCGCTGTGGAACGACTTCACGCTGTTCCAGGAGTCCGCCCGCCACTTCGCCGTGTGGAAGCGCACCAGCGCCGCGGGCAGCTGGCTGAAGCACGCGGGCCGCGGCGACCGCGCGTCCGGCTTCGGCTACGTCGGCGGTGCCGGCGGCGGGCTGGGCTTCGGGCTGCGCGACTTCTGGCAGCGCGCCCCGCGCTCGCTGGACGTCCGCGGCGCGGCCACGGACACGGCCTCGGTGACGCTCTGGTCGTACTCCCCGCTGGCGCCGGCGATGGACCTGCGCACCTACGACACCGTCGCCCACGGGCTGGATCTGTCCTACGAAGACGTCCAGGAAGGCTTCGCGACGCCGCAAGGCATGGTGCGGTCGACCGAAATGCAGCTGTGGGCCCTGGCGGCCACCCCGGCCCGGAACACGATCGCCGCGCTCTCGGCCACGTTGACCGCGCCGCCGCAGCTCGTCGCCGATCCGGGCACCTACCACACGGCCGGGGTGTTCGGCCGCTGGAGCCTGCCCGACCGCAGCACGCCGGCCCGCGCCGCCCTCGAAGACGGGATCGCCCGGGAGATCGGCTTCTACGCCGACCAGGTCGACGAGCGCGAATGGTACGGGTTCTGGCACTACGGCGACGTCATGCACACCTACGATGCGGACCGCCACGAATGGCGTTACGACGTCGGCGGGTACGCCTGGGACAACGCCGAGCTCGGCACGGACGCCCTGCTCTGGTACGCCTTCCTGCGCTCGGGCGATCCCCGGACGTTCCGGCTGGCCCGCGCCATGACCCAGCACGTGTCCGAAGTGGACACCCACCACGGCGGCCGGTTCGCCGGCCTCGGGTCGCGCCACGCCGTCGTCCACTGGGGCGACGGCGCCAAGGAGGCGCGGGTCGGCGAGTCGTTCACCAAGCGGTTCTCCTACTACCTCACCGCCGACGAGCTGCTGGGCGAGCTGATCCGGTCGTCGCTGCAGGTGGACGAGACGCTGCGCACGGTGGACCCGCTGCGCGAAGTCCTGCCGCCGCAGACCAAAGCACCGGCCCGCGTCCGGATCGGCCCGGACTGGTACGCACTCGTCAGCAACTGGCTGACGGAGTGGGAGCGCACCGGCGACGTCCGGTGGCGCGACCGGATCGTCACCGGCATGCGGGACATCGCCACGTTCCCGGCCGGGCTGTTCACCGGGGAAGCGGGCGGCGCGGTCGGCTTCGACCCGGCGACCGGCCACCTCGTGAACCTGGAAAAAGGGGACTTCGACGGCGGCTACAACCTTTCGATGGCCTTTCTCGGCGAGCAGATCCTCTGGGAGGCCCTCGACCTGGTCGACGTCCCGGAGTTCCGCCGGACCTACCTGGACTTCGCCCGCTACGCCCAGGCCCCGTCGGCCGAGAAGATCGCCCGGTACGGCCGCGACTTCAACCCCGGCCTGTTCAAGACGATCTACTCCCGCGTCACGGCCTGGGCGGGCGAGCAGCTCGGTGACGCGAGCCTGCGCAAGCGCGGCTGGGAGCAGTTCACCGGCGACCCGGCGGGCAAGCCGTGGCCGCCCGCGGAACGCGTCACGGGTTCCGCCGTGGCCGGTCCGGTGACGGAGATCCCCACGCGCACCACGACGAACCCCGCGGGCGACTTCGCCACGTTCGCGACGAACGACTTCGCCCAGCGGAACCTGGCCACCATCGCCCTGCTCGCCATCGCCCCGGAGGAAGCACCGTGAAGATCCTCGCCTTGGTTGCCGTCCTCGCACTCGGGGCGGTCCCGGCCGTCGCGGACGCCGCCCCGCGGTGGAGCGTGTGCGACGGCTCGTGCTCGTTCGACGTGCCGGCGGGCGACTACCAGGTCGACGTGGTCCTGGGCGGCCGCGACGCCGGGTCGACCGGGCTCGACGTCGAGGCCCGGCGGATCGCGCTGGCCCCGGTGGTCACCAAGGCCGGACAGCACGTCGAGCGTTCGGTGACCGTCGAGGTCCGTACCCCCGAGGGGATGCCCAGCGGGCAGGACGGACCGGGCACCCCCGGCCTGCAGGTGCACCTCACCGGTCCGGCGCCGCAGCCGGTCCGGATCGCCGTGACGCCGAAGCCGCGGGCGCCGCGGATCTTCGTGATCAGCGACTCCACCGCCTCGGACTGGGCGAACCTGCCGAAGAACGGCTGGGCCCAGGCCCTGCCGGAGTACTTCCGCGCCGGGCCGAGCGTGCGGAACTACGCCCAGTCCGGCGCGAGCACGGTCAGCTACCTCGCGGACCCGCTCTACTTCGCCCGGGTGCGCCCGATGGTCCGGCGCGGGGACACGGTCCTGATCCAGCTGGCGCACAACGACAAGCAGACGACCGAAGACGTCTACCGCGCCAACCTCGCGACGCTGATCGACGGCGTCCGGGCGCAGGGCGGCGCACCGGTGCTGGTCACACCCCCGGTGCGGCACCGGTTCGGCGCGGACGGGAAGCTCACCCCGCTCGGCCTCGTGGTCAACAACATCGGCGTGGACCTGCCCGCGGTGCTGCGGGACGTGGCCCGGCAGCAGAAGATCCCGCTGCTCGACCTCACCGCGCGCAGCCAGGCGCTGGTGGAAGGCCTGGGCGAAGCCGCGTCCTGGCCGCTGTACCTGACGCTCGCGCACGACGGCGTCGACGACGCGACCCACCTCAGCCGGTACGGCGCCGAGCAGTTCGCCGCGCTCGTCGCGCAGGCCATGGCCCAGGCCCGCCTGCCGATCTCGTTCTTCCTGCGTCCCGAAAGGCTCCGACGATGAGACGTCGTCTCCTCGCCCTCGCGCTGGCCCTCGCCACCGCGGCCGGGGTGAGCAGCGCGCCCGTGGCCGAGGCGGCCCCGCCCGCCCGGCACCGGATCACGTTCGACAAGTACTCGCTGATGCTGGACGGGCAACGGCAGTTCGTCTGGTCCGGCGAGTTCCACCCGTTCCGGCTGCCGAGCCCGGACCTGTGGCGGGACGTGCTGCAGAAGATGAAGGCCACCGGCTACACGGCGGTCTCGATCTA
>NZ_JBFBCC010000018.1:0-140504 GCF_040682955.1 Amycolatopsis sp. NPDC051045 | reverse complement strand
CCACCACCCACCCACCCCCCGCCCCCCCCCCCCCCCGCTCTACTCACCCCCCCCGCGGCGGCCCCCGGGCGGGGGGCCGCCCGGGCCGGGGGGCGCCCTCGGCCCGGCCGACCTGGCCGCGCTGGCCAGCGCGGGGGAGCTCGCGTTGCGGATCCGCGAGACCCTGGCCGAGCACCGGCGGCGCGAGGCCCAGCTCACCGCGCTGTTCGCCACCGCGAGCGAGCTGGCCGCGCTGTCCGATCCGGACACCGTGCTGCGCTCGATCGTCCGGCGGGCACGGGCGCTGCTCGGCGTCGACGTCTCCTACCTCAGCCTGAACAACGAGGCCGAGGGCAAGACCTACATCCGGGTCAGCGACGGCTCGGTGTCGGCGGAGTTCCAGCAGATCGTGCTCGGCATGGGCGAGGGCCTCGGCGGGCTGGTCGCGCAGACCGCGCGGCCTTATGCGACGTCGGACTACTTCAACGACGACCGGTTCAACCACACCCGGCACATCGACTCCGGGGTCCAGGACGAGGGCCTGACCGCGATCCTCGGCGTACCCCTGGCCATCGGCCCGAAGGTGCTCGGCGTGCTCTTCGCCTCCGACCGCGCCGCGCGGGAGTTCTCCGCGGACGAGGTGGCGCTGCTGTCGTCGCTCGCCGACCACGCGGCGATCGCCCTGGACAGCGCGAACCTGCTCGACCAGACCCGCCGCGCGGTCGCCGAGCTCAACGAGGCCAACGCGACGATGGAACGCGCCGAGGACGCGCACGACCGGCTGACCGACCTCGTGCTGCGCGGGGGCGACCTGCCCGACGTGGCCGACGCGGTCGCCGACGTGCTGCACGGAAACCTCACGGTGTACGACGCCGACGGCACACTCCTGGCGAGTTCGGCCGCCCCGGTCCCGCTCGACCCGGACGCGCTCGCCGCGGCCCGCAGCAGCGGGCGTGCAGTATCCACAAAGGACAACTGGGTGTGCGCGGTGCAGGCGGGTCCCGAGCTGCTCGGCAGCCTGGTGCTGGCCGGCCGCGCCGGGCTGAGCGACCCCGACCGGCGGTTGTTCGAACGCGCCGGCGTCGTGACGGCACTGCTGCTGATGTTGCGGCGGTCGGTGGTGCGCGCCGAAGACGAGGTCCGCGGCGAGCTGCTGACCGACCTGCTCACCGCCCCCGGCCGCAATCCCCGGGCGCTGCTGGCCCGCGGCCGCCGGCTCGGGATCGACCTGTCGGCCCCGCACGCGGTCCTGGTGGCGCACGCGGACGGCGGCTCGCGGCGACGGCTGGCGAGCGCGGCCGCGCGGCACGCGACGCTGGTCGGGGTGCACGCGGAGGAGGTGGTGCTGCTCGCCGCGGGCGACCCGGACGAGCTGGCCCGCCGGGCGGCGGCCGACCTCGGCTCGGTGACCGGCCGCCCGGTCACCGTGGGCGCGGCGGGCCCGGCGAGCGGGCCGTCGGCGATCGCGGACGCCCACGCGGAGGCGGCGCGTTGTGTCCGCGCGCTGCTGGCGCTCGGCCGGACGGGCGAAGGTGCGGCCATGACGGGGCTGGGGTTCCTCGGTCAGCTCCTCGGGGACCGCGCGGACCTGGACGCGTTCGTGCGGCAGACGCTGGGTCCGGTCCTCGACTACGACGAGCGCCGCGGCACCGAGCTGGTCGCGACGCTGCGGGCCTACTTCGCGAACGGGTCGCAGCTGGCGCGCACGAAGGACGTGCTGCACGTCCACGTGAACACGGTGGTGCAGCGGCTGGAACGGGTGGCGTCCCTGCTGGGGGAGGACTGGCAGGCGCCGGACCGGTCCTTGGAGATCCAGCTGGCGCTGCGGCTGCACCGCCTCGGTGCGCCTCGGTGATTTCTTCGAGAATGCCGCGGACCAGTACCCGTTGAGCTGCTCGGCAGTCCGGGCGCCCGCCGCCTGGCCCTAGCGGACCACGGCGCGGCCGGGCATGGTTGGAGCCACGGAAACCACAATCGACGGGGGTCTCATGAAGAAATTCGAAAGCGCACTCGCGGCGGCGTTCGAGGTCGGCCCGGTCGCGGTACCCGGGCTGGCGATCGACCAGCTCGACGGCCGGCCGGGCACCGGGGCCGGCCCGGTGCCGATTTGTTACACCTGGCTGGCGGACCCGGTTCGCCCCTCGGTCAGCCCCTGCCTGGCGACCGCGATCGCCGGGTGACCGACCCCCGGAAGTCCCCCGTCCGGCCCTGATGCACCGGTGACGCTGTCAGCACAATGGAAGTTGACAAGCAGCGACATCGAGGGGGAATTCGTGCGCACATTCACCACTGCACTCGAGGCGGCTTTCGGAACGGGGACGGCTGCGATGCCGGAGCTGAAAGTCGATCAGTTCGACGGCCGGCCGGTGTCCGTTCCCACGTCCGCCACCTGCTACTGCAACGCGGATGAATGGGCGCACGCGAAAGCCTGCGTCACCCGCTTGGCCGAGGCGGTCGAGGGGGACAGGACCTGCTACTGCCGGGTCGAGCTTCCCGAGCCGGTGGCCGCGATCGCCGGGTGACCGAACCGTCCCTGCCGGTCGTCGGGTTCAAGCGGCACCTCAGTACTGCCGTGGTGCCCGGCGACGCGGCGTACGTGCTGTCCGAAGAGGGCACGACGGCCCTGAGCGGCCCGCACGTGGAGTCCCTGGTCCCGTTGCTCGACGGCACCAGGGACCTCGCGGCGCTGCGGCGAGAGCTGCCCGCCGATGTCCCCGCCGAAGAGGCTTCGAGCGTGTTGACCCGCTTCGCCGAAGCCGGGCTGATCGGCCTGCGGACCGCGGCTCCCGCGCCTGAGGCGGCCTATTGGGACGCCGTGGGCGCCGACAGCGAAGCCGCGATGGCCGCCGTCGAGCGGGGCCGGGTCGCACTGATCGGCGGGAATCCCGCGGCGGCGGAGGCCCTGCGCTCAGCCGGGCTCACCGTGGTCGAAGACGAAGCCGACCTGTCTGTCGTGCTGTGCCACGACTACCTCGACCCGCACCTGTCCGAAGTGGACGCCGAGCACCGCGCTGCCGGGCGGCCGTGGCTGCCGGCCAAGACCCTCGGGGCGCAGGTGTGGATCGGCCCGTTCTTCACCCCCGGCGACGGCCCGTGCCGGCACTGCCTGGCCGCGCGGCTGTGGGGCAACCGGCCCGCCGAGGCCCACGTCCGCGCCGCGCTCGGCCTGCCCGGTCCGTTGCCGCGCCCGGAAGTGACGCTCACCCCGCTGACCGCCGTCGCGCTCAACCTGGTCGCCCTCGAAGCCGTCAAGTGGCTGGCCGGACAGCGGTACCCGGGGCAGCGGGCCCTGTGGACGTTCGACAGCCGCGACCTGACCGGCGAGCGGCACGAGGTGCGGGCCCGTCCGCAGTGCCCGTCCTGCGGCCACCCGGACCTGGTGCGCGAACGGACGCGCCGGCCGGTCGTGTTCGAGTCCCGTCCCAAGGCCCACACCGACGGCGGCGGGCACCGCGCGTTGCCGCCGGAGGAGGTGCTCGACACCTACCGGCACCTGGTCAGCCCGCTGACCGGGGTCGTCAAGGAACTGCGCCGCGACACGCGCGGCCCGGCTCTGTTCAACTCGTTCCGGTCGGGACCGAACATCGCGCTGGGCCGGCGCGGCGCCGACCGGCTGCGCACGGCGCTGCGCGGCCAGAACGGCGGCAAGGGCGTCACCCCGATCCAGGCCGAGGTGGGCGCGCTGTGCGAGGCCCTCGAACGGCACAGTGGCCACTACGACGGCGACGAAGAACGGGTGCGCGCCGGCTTTCGCGAGCTGGGCGACAAGGCGGTGCACCCGGACACGTGCCAGCTGTTCCACGACCGCCAGTTCGCCGACCGGGCCCGCAGCAACGCGAGCCACGGGCCGTTCCAGTTCGTCTGCGAACCGTTCGACGAGGACGCGGTGTGCGACTGGACGCCGGTGTGGTCGCTCACCCGCGGCGAGCACCGGCTGTTCCCGACCTCCCTGCTGTACTTCGGCGTGTCCGGGCCGCCGTCCCTGCTCGCCGACTCCAACGGCAACGCCGCGGGCGGCACCCTGGAGGACGCGGCGCTCCAGGGGATGCTCGAACTCGTGGAACGCGACGCCGTCGCGCTGTGGTGGTACAACCGCACGCGGCACCCGGCGGTCGACCTGGACGCGTTCGGCGACCCTTGGATCGCCGAGCTGCGCGAGGTGTACGCGGGCCTGGGCCGCGAGGTCTGGGTCCTCGACGTGACCTCCGACCTCGGGGTGCCGGTGCTGGTCGCCCTGTCCCGGCAGACCGGCGGCCCCCGCGAGGCGATCATGCTGGGGTTCGGCGCGCACCTCGACCCGGCCGTCGCCCTGCGGCGCGCGCTGACCGAGCTGAACCAGATGATGCCCGCGGTCCTCGACGGCTGGGACGGCGGCGACGACCCGGACGCCGTCCGGTGGCTGCGGGACGCGACCGTGGCCACCGAGCCGTACCTCCTCCCGGATCCCGCCCTCGGCCCGGCCCGCCTCACGGACGCCTCCTCGCCCGACCTCCTGACGGACCTCAAGCTGGTGCAGGCCAGGCTCGAAGCCGCCGGGCTCGAAGTGTTCCTGCTCGACCAGACGCGGCCCGATATCGGCCTGCCCGTGGTCAAGGTGATCGTGCCCGGCCTGCGGGGGTTCTGGGCGCGGTTCGCGCCCGGGCGCCTCTACGACGTGCCGGTGCGGCTCGGCCGCCTGGCCGAGCCGACCGCCTACGAAGACCTCAACCCGATGCGGATCTTCCTCTAGCACTGCCCGTCGGCGAGCACCCAGTAACCCGGTGACGTCTCCCGCAGGGCGTGGATCGTGAAGGTGTTCCACAACCCCATGGCCTGGTTCGAACCGTTCGCGTAGGTCTGCCCGCCGCTCTGGTGCGCGCGGCCCGCCTGGGTGTGGGCGTAGTTGCCGGCGCTCACGCACGTTCCCGGCTGAACGGTGGTGGTGGTCGTCGGCGGCACGGCCGTCGTCGTGGTCCCGGAGCCCTTGTCCAGCCCGAAGAACACGCCGGTGTGGTAGCTGGAGCAGATCCCGGCGAGGAAGTACGCGCCGGTGCTGCCGCACTGCGTGGTGCTGGTGCCGGGGTCGACGGCGGTGCCGTGGCCCATGCCCGCGATCGAGTACAGCTGGACCTTGTCCGCGTAGTTCGTCAGCGTCGTGCCGCCGGGCAGGGATTGCGTGCTCGTCGGCGTCTGGGAGACGCCGTGCACCGCCGTCCACTGGTCGCGCAGTTCGGTGCCGTTGACCGGGTAGACGGTGTAGTCGGCGGTGCCCAGCCAGATCGCGACGCGCGGCCACGGCCCGCCGTAGCCCGGGTACTGCGCCTTGACCTTCGACGCCCACTGCGCCGGCGTCAGGTGCTGGTCGTTCTGCTGGCAGTTCGTCGCTTCGACGACGCTGGTGGCGCACTGGGCGGGCAGCCCGGCGTTGATCCCGCCCGCGGCGAAGACGTCCGGGTACGCGGCGAGCAGGTCCGCGGTCATCCCGCCGCCGGCCGACAAGCCGGTGACGAACACGCGTGACCGATCCGAGCCGTGGTCGGCGACGGCCTTGTCCACCATGGACTTGACGGACGCGGCCTCGCCGTTGCCGCGGGTGTCGTCGGCGGTGGAGAACCAGTTGAAGCACTTCATCGAGTTGTTCGCGGTCGACTGCTGCGGGAACACGACCTCGAACCGCCAGCGGTCGGCCAGCGCGGGCCAGCCCGAATGGGCGTAGTAGTCCGCGGCGCTCTGCGTGCAGCCGTGCAGCGCGACGACCACCGGACGGCCGGCCTCGAGCCCGGCCGGGGTGTAGGTGTACATCGCCAGTGCGCCGGGATTGGCGCCGAAGGACGGTACCTGGACGAGGGACGACGGCGGCGGGTCGGCGGCGGCCACCCCGACGGTGGTGAGCACGGCGGCGGTGATCGCGGCGAGTCCCGCGAAGGCGAGTTTGCGCATGGTGAGTTCCTTCTCGTCGTTGAGAGGGGCCCCAGCGACGCTAAAACGGCTCCGGAGTTCAGACCATGTGGCCGTCCACCACATCGCCGACGCGATTCATGGTGACCGGCGGGGTGGCTCCCGGGCGCCGCACACGCTTGGGTTCGGTCCATCGGAACAGGCGGAGGTGAACCGTGCGGGGTTGGCTGGCTTTGGTTCTGGCGGGAGCGCTCGCGGCAGCGCTGCCCGCTTCGGCGTCGGCTTCGGCCGGGCGCTGCCGGGTGGACGTGCCCGGCGCCGAGAAGTCCGTGTCCGGGTGCCTCGACGACCTGACGACGACCGGCACCGTCGTGTCCGGGCACACCGTCGAAGCCGATTGGGCGGGGCTGACGTCGGCGGGGCTGCCCGCTTTCCGCGGGGTGCCCGGCGTCCAGGTGGACGGGTACTTCCCGGACACGTCGACGGCGAACACCAACCACGGCTGGAACCACGACGCGCAGTTCGTGCTGCGCCTGCCGGACCGGTGGAACGGTGGCCTCGTCGTCTCCGGCTCGCCCGGCGTGCGGCGCCAGTACGCGAACGACCGCGCGATCGGCGACCAGGCGCTGGCGGAGGGCTACGCGTTCGCCGCGACCGACAAGGGCAACACCGGCGCGGCGTTCTTCACCGACGGCGTCCGGCCGGGGGACGCGCTCGCGGAGTGGAACTCGCGCGTCACGCAGCTGACGCTCGCCGCCCGCGCCGCTGCGGCTCGGCACTACGGCCGTCCGGTCACGAAGACGCTGGCCGCCGGGCTGTCCAACGGCGGGTACCTCGTGCGGTGGCAGCTGGAGAACCGGCCGTGGCTCTACGACGGGGGTGTCGACTGGGAGGGGACGCTGTGGCGGGCCGACGGGCCGAACCTGCTCACCTTCCTGCCGCCGGCCCTGCGCGCATACCCGGCGTACGCGGCGGGATCCCCGGCGGCGCACCAGTCCATTTTGGACGCCGGGTTCGCGCCGGGGTCGGAGTTCCTGTGGGACTACCACTACCGGGTCTACTGGGACCTGACCCAGCGGATCTACCGCGAGGAGGTCGACCCCTCGTTCGACGGCTCGCTGCCGGGCGGAACCCCGTTCTGTGCTTCGGGAACGCCGTCTTGTGACGCCGACTACGAATATTCCGCCCGGCCTGCTCCGGTCGCGCGGGCGGTGGAGCGGATCTCCTTGACCGGGCGGATCGGCAAGCCGCTGCTGACGCTCCACGGCACGCTCGACACGCTGCTGCCGATCACGCGCGACTCCGACGTCTACGACCGGATGATCACGTCCGCGGGGCGCGGGGCTTTGCACCGGTACTACCGGATCGAGGGGGGCAACCACGTCGACGGGCTCGTCGACCAGTACCCGGACCGGCTGCGCCCGCTGGGCCCGTGCTTCCGGACGGCGTTCGACGCACTGGCGGGGTGGCTGCGCGGGGTGCGTCCGCCGGCCTCGGCGACGATCGCCCGCCCCGCCGGGGCGACCCCGGCGGAGCTGGCGCGCACCTGCTCGCTCGGCTGACCGGCAAAGCCGTGAATGCCACCTTCACGGACGTAAAGTCTCTGAAGGTGGCATTCACGGCCTGGGGTCAGTCGCCCTTGATGAGGTGGTTGGCCAGTACCGGGCTGAACGTGCCCGCCGGGATGCCCGAGCCGTAGCCGCAGCTGCCGTCGGAGTCGCCGGGCACCTTGATCCACAGCTGCATCTCCGGGCCGCCGCCGAGCTGGGACGCCGCGCCCAGCTTGCGCTTCGGCGGGTTGCACCACTCGGAGTCCGTGCCGTGGCCGTTGCCGTTGCGGCTGCTGTCCACCACGAACGGGGCCGCGTAGCCCAACGCCGCGTCGACCGCCTTGCCGTACGTCGTGGACTCGGCCGTCGTGTAGAAGTTGGACACGTTCAGCACGAACCCGTGGACGGACTGCACGCCCACCGACTTCAGCCGCGCGGCCATCGTCGCGGCCGGGATCCACGTGGCGTTGCCGCCGTCCAGGTACGCCCAGGTGTTCGGGGCCTTCTGGGCGAACTGCGTCGCGGCGTACTTCAGCAGGTCGATCCGCGTCTGGCGCGCGTCGCCGGGCAGGCAGTCGAGCTGGGCGAGCGCGTCCGGCTCGATGACGACGATCGCCGGTTTGCCGCCGATGCCGTCGGCGAACGCGGAGATCCAGTCGCGGTAGGCCTGCGGGCTGCCGGCACCGCCGGTCGACTCGCCGCCGCAGTCGCGGCCCGGGATGTTGTAGGCGACCAGGACGGGCAGCTTGTCGGCGACGTCGGCGGCGTAGGTGAACTTGTCGACCGCCGCGCGGACGTCGCCGCTCCAGTTGCCGAACCAGCGGGCGCCGGGCTTGGTCGCGATCGACGTCCGGATCGGGGCCGCGAGGCTGTCGCCCGGGTGGTCGCGGACCCAAGCTGCCGCGTTCGAGTCCGGATCGACGTAGAAGCCGTTCGTCTTGTCGAGCGGATTGCCGTCCGCGGCGAAGGCCGGGGACACGGGGGCGAGCCCGGTGAGCGCCAACGCGGCGGCCACGAGCCAGGTCGGAATGCGCATTTCCCGAGTATGCCGCGACGACGTACACGAATCGTACAAAAATGCGGGTGAACCGGATCGAACCAGCGTCCGTATTACCGGGTGAGGGGCGCGGTCTACCCGCCGCGAAACCCGCGCTGACCTGCGATGTAGCGTCCGAACGGTCGACCCCGTTCGGCCGCTTGCGGGAGTGTCGCCCGTCATTCATGATGGGCTTCGGGGTTCGCGAAATTCGTCGAAGTCGAATAGCCAGGTGTCGGCCATGCTGCGGAAGAACCGTCTGTCCGGAAGTGAACGTCATGCTGCTGCTACCTGTGCCCGGGGCCCGCTGATGGCCGCCAACCTGCTGGGCCTCACGATCGTCGCCGGGCTGCTGTTGCCGGCCTTCGCCGCCGCGGCTTGGGCGATCACCCTGGAACGGCGTCCGCGCCGGTCCGCGGCCGTGCCGGAGCCGGAACCGGACTTCACCGTGGCCGGCATCCGGTCGCGCCTCCGGCAGGAGCACGCGGCGCGGCAGCTCGCCAACGCCGGCACGGTGGCCCTGCCGACCCTGCCGATTCCCGCGCAGACCCGCCGCGAGCCCGCCCCGGACCGGCTGCCGTGGCGCGTGGCCGGCACGCTGCCCCCATCGCGCCCGGCGACGGCCGGGATGCGGGCCCCGCAGTTCGCGTTCGCGGCCCCGGACACGGACCTGATGCAGCGCATCCTGGAGGGCTTGCGCAAACTGGACTGACCGCCGGTGCGCGACGAGCCGCGGCGGTCACGGTCCCAGAGCCGCGGGGGACTCGGCCTCCGGGATCAGCAGCCGGGGGGTGCCCGAGCCATCGGCCGGGACCGACCAGACGTCCGCGTGGCCCGGGCCGCGCGGGAGGCCGTAGCCGATCGTGTGGTCGTCGAGCCAGGCGGGCTGGTCGTCGACGCTGCGGGTCTCCGCCAGCGGCGTCACCTTCGAAGCCGCCAGGTCGAGCACCGACAGCCGCCAGCCGTGGGCCGGGTCGCCGTCCACGGCGGACTTGAACGCCACCCGCGTCCCGTCCGGGGACAGGGACGGGCACTCGACGTTCTCCCGCAGCGTGCGCACCGTGTGGGCGGCGAAGTCGCCCGCGACCAGGTAGCGGCGGCCGGCCGTCGACATCGTCGCGTAGAAGTGGCGGTCGTCGCGGGTGAACGTGACGCCCCAGAAGTTGAGGTCGGCGGCCTGGTACGGCCGGCCGTCGAGCGTCACCGCGTAGTCCTCCAGCGTGCCCGCCAGGTCGCCGGTCGCGGTGTCGAGGATGCCGGCGCGGGTGGAGAACATGCCGCCGTTGTACGAGTCGCCGGTGACGAACACCGTCCACGCGAGCATCCGCCCGCTCGCCGATACCCGCGCCCGGTTCGGCAGCCCGACCAGCGGGATCTCCCGCCGCGAGCCCAGCTCGGCGTCGAGCACCACGAGCTGGTAGGTGGTGAGGTCGCCGTCGGGGCGCAGGCAGAGCCCGGTGCCGCCGGCGGCGTACAGCCGGGTGCACGACAACGGCGACACCGTGCGCGGGCCGCCGGGGTCCGCCACGGCCACCGTGGCGACGTGCCCACGGTCGGCGTCGGCGGTGCTGCGGAAGAGCAACCGCAGGCCGGGGGAGAGGCGCACCACGCCGGTCGCGGTGACGTCGTGGTTCCGCGCGCTCGCGAACCCGACGTAGGCGACCGCCGCCCCGGCCAGCACGAGCACGCCGGCGACCGCGATGAGGATCCGGGTTCTCACGCCGTCACCTTCCGCGGGGAAAGCACCGCGAACGTCACGCCGATCGCGACCACGGCTCCGCCCGCCGCGACGGCGATCGCGAGCTGCGCGCCCCAGAACTGCCACGCGAGTCCGAAGAGGACGGACGAGGCGAAGTACGCGAGCGCCTGTGCCGTCTGGACGAGGGAAATCCCCGTGGTGCGCAACGACTCCGGCAGCAGCGGGCCGGCGAGCGCCATCAGGACGCCGTCGGTCGCCGCGTAGAACGCGCCGTACAACGCGAGCGCGAGCACGAACAGCGGCCAGCCCGACACCGGCCCGGCCAGCAGCAGGTACACCAGCGCCAGCGCGCCGTAGCCGCCGAGCACCACCGGCAGCCGCCCGACCCGGTCCGCGAGTACGCCCAGCGGCGCGGCGAGCAGCAGGTAGCTGAGGTTCGTGCCGACCGCGAGCAGCGGGAACCAGCCGGTGGCGATGTCCTCCTTGTGCTGCAGCAGCAGGTAGACGAACCCGTCGCCGACCGTGGCCAGCCCGAGCACGCAGGCCGCCACCAGCAGCCGCCGCACCCCGCTGCCGCGCAGCAAGGCCGCCGCCGCGCGGGGCGAAACCGGGTTCGCGGGCCGCGGGGTCCGGCGGTCGCGGACGAACAGCACCAGCAGCAGCACGCCGATCGCGGCGACGCAGAAGCTGACGACGAACACGGCGTCGAACGCCTCGGGGTTCGTGGCGCCCACCGAGGCCAGCACGGCGAGCGCGACCAGCGGTCCGGCGAACGCGCCCATGCTGTCCATCGCCCGGTGCACGCCGAACGCCCGCCCGAGCAGCGGCTCGGGCGCCGACGGCGTGATCAGCGCGTCCCGCGGCGCCGTCCGCAGGCCCTTGCCGGTGCGGTCGAGCGTGATCACCGCGCCGATCGCGGTCGCCGACGCCCCGGCCACGAGCAGGCCGAGCTTCGCCACCGCGGACAGCGCGTAGCCGGCGCCGGCCACGACCTTGCGCCGCCGGACCCGGTCGGCGACGTACCCGCCGACGATCCGCAGCAACGCCGTCGCGCCGGTGTAGAGGCCGTCGACCAGCCCGTACGCGGCGGGACTCAGGTGCAGCCCGAGCACCAGGTACACCGGCAGGACCGCGGTGACCATCTCCGAGGAGACGTCGGTGACCAGGCTGACGGCGCCCAGGGCGAAGACGTTCGCGCCGACCGCCGAGAGCTTGCCCTTCCCGGCGTGCTCCGGAACGACCCTGCTGGTGGACAGGTACACGCGGCTATTGCCACACGTCGAGGATCGGCGACTTGCTCGCGGCGTTGCCGATGCCCGGCAGGCCGTAGGACGCCTCGATCGTGCGCAGCACGGTGTAGTGGTTGATCGACTCGCTGTAGCTGCCGACCTTGACGTGCGCGCCGGTGAACGTCGTGAAGATCTGGTTGACCGACGTGCCGCTGTCCTCGTCGAAGGTGACGATCAGCAGGCTGTTGTGCGTCTTGGCCCACTGGGCGTAGGCGTCGAGGTGGTTCTTCAGCCAGGTGTCACCGGTGCCGACCGAGCAGTCGTGCATGTCGTTGCACATGTCCGGCGTCACGAAGGCGACGGTGGGCAGCCGGGTGAAGTCGGTGGGGAAGCCGGAGTTCCGGAGGTTGCTCGCGGCCGGGACGTTCGAGAAGTCCACCCAGCTGTTGTGCTTGCGCCGGTAGGTGCCGCTGGAACAGCCGGTGTAGCCGTCCGAAGGCATGGCCTCGGAGTAACCGGTGAAGGTCTTGCCCGCGTCGATCAGCTGCCGCCCGAGGTTGGCTTTTGCGCCGAGGTTGGCCGGGCAGCCGTCGTCGGTGACGCCCTGCGTGGCGCCGGAGAAGAGGGCGACGTAGTTCGGCTGGCTCGGGTGCGTGATCGCGAAGGAGTTCGTGAACTTCGCGCTCTGCGAGGCGAGGGAGTTGAAGTAGGGCGCGCTGGAACTGCCGTTGATCGAGGAGTACTTCTTGTTCTCGAACATCACCAGGACGATGTGGTCGAACGCCGGCACCGTGGCCGCGGTGGGCCGGATCGCTGTGGGTTCGTCCGTTCCGGTGACGACGGCGGCGGTGACCGCACCGGCGGTGACCAGGGTGGCCGCGGCGAGCGCGGCGAAGATCCGCTTGCGGATCATGGGTCCTCCAGCACTGAGGGGGTGGGCGCCTCATGGTGACCGCGGCAGGGGACCGGTTCGTGAGGTGCTGTGGTCCGGTTCGTGAACACCAGGAAACCTCCGGCGGACAACAAAAAGAGTGGGTGAACGACTTTCCGGTGTCAACCTCCTTTGGTGGGTAGGGGATCTGACAGGTCGCTCCCAGCTCGTTCAAAGGAACGGCGCCGACACTCGGTCCCATGGAACCCATCACCCCAGGAGGGGCCGCTCGCCGCGAGCACGGGCGCCGCAAGGCCGCACTGGCCACGGCGGCCGCCGCGGTGCTGGGTGCGGCCGCGGTCGGCGCAATCGGCTTCGGCCTCTCGTCGGCTTCGGCGGACACCACGCAGAGCGACTCCACGTCCACCGATTCGACCGATTCGACCGACCAGCTCCAGGCGCCGGACAGCGGTTTGAGCGCCGGTTCCGGCCACGCGCACACCGGCTCGGGTGCGTCATGACGACGGCATTTCCGGCGCTGGGCACCACCGCGGAGATCGTGGTGACCGACCCGGCGCGGCTGGGGCAGGCGGTCGCCCTGCTGCAGGAGGAACTGGCCGCGATCGACGCGGCGTGCAGCCGGTTCCGCGCGGACTCGGAGATCTCCCGGCTGCACGAGGCGGCGGGACGGCAGGTCCGGGTGAGCCCGTTGCTGGCGGAGGCATTGGCGGTGGCGTTCCGCGCGGCCCGCCTGACGGACGGCTTGGTCGACCCGACGGTGGGGGAGGCGGTGCGGACGCTGGGGTATGACCGCGATTTCGCCTCGGTGGCCGCTGATCGGGACATGGTGAGCGCTTTCAGCGGCGAGCCCGGTTCTGCCGCTGACCGGTACGCCGGAGGTGGCCCGCCGGCTGAGCGGGTGGGCGGGGCTCTGCGTTGCGAGCCGGACTTCGACTCTGACCGGCACCCGGCGCCGTCCTCCTCCGCCGAGTCCGCTGCACCCGTGCCCGTGCCCGTGCCCGGCTGGCACCGAGTCCTCTTCGACCCCGTCCGGCGGCTCGGCTCGTCGTCCTCCCGCGGGGTGTGCACCTCGACCTCGGCGCGACCGCGAAGGCGCTCGCCGCCGATCGGGCGGCCCGCCGGATCCACGCCGTCGTCGGCTGCGGGGCGCTGGTGAACCTCGGGGGCGATCTGCGCGCCGCCGGTCCCGCGCCGTCCGGGGGCTGGCAGGTCGCGCTCGGCGATGACCACGCCGTAGCCGTCGTCCGGCCGGCGGCCACCGTCGCCCTCCACCGGGACGGCGCGCTCGCCACCTCCGGGACCACCCGGCGGCGCTGGCGCCGCGGCGGCCGGACCGTGCACCACATCGTCGATCCGCGCACCGGCGACGTGCCCGAGGCGCGCTGGCGCACCGTCACCGTCGCCGCCAAATCCACTGTGGACGCCAACACCGCGAGCACCGCGGCGATCCTCCTCGGGGCGGACGCACCCGGCTGGCTCGAGCGGAGACGGCTGCCCGCCCGGCTCGTCGGCGTCGGCGGCGACGTCGTCACGACGCCCGGCTGGCCCGGGGAACGGAAAGCGGCATGAGCTCCGCGGTGTGGTACTTCAGCCGCGCGACCGGGCTCGTGTCGCTGGTGCTGTTCACCGGCGTCGTCGTGCTCGGCGCGCTCGGCGCCGGCCGGTTCGCCACGCGCGAATGGCCGCGGTTCGCCGTCGCCGCGGTGCACCGGAACCTCGCGCTGACCAGTGTCGCGTTCCTCGCGGCGCACATCGCGTCGGCGATCCTCGACGGCTACGTCCCGCTGGGCTGGCTCGACGCCTTCGTCCCGTTCGGCGCGGGCTACCAGCCGCTGTGGGTCGGCCTCGGCGCCGTCGCGATCGACCTGCTGCTCGCGATCGTCGTCACCAGCCTGGTGCGCACCCGCCTCCCGGCGCGGGCGTGGCGCGCGGTGCACTGGCTGGCTTACCTGTGCTGGCCGGTCGCGCTGGCCCACGGGTTCGGCATGGCCGAAGACGACGCCGCGTACGGCTGGATCGTCGCTCTCGACGCGCTGTGCGTGCTGGCCGTGCTCGGCGCCGCCGGCTACCGCGCCACGCGCGCCGACCCCCGCCCGTTCGCTCCCCTGGGAGGTACCCGATGAGCATCCTGCCCCCGCACCGGCTGGACCTGGCCGGCCACCGGCGCCGCAACGGCGTCGTGCCGTGGGTGGCCTACCACGGCGACGACGGCCGCGACCGGCTGATCGAAGCCGTCGCGGCGGCGGACCTGCGCGGCCGCGGCGGCGCGGGCTTCCCGACCGCGGTGAAGCTGCGCGCGGCCCGGTCGAGGCGGTCCATCGTCGTCGCGAACGGATGTGAAGGCGATCCGCTCAGCCGGAAAGACGTCGCGCTGCTCACGCTGTCGCCGCACCTCGTCCTCGACGGCCTGCAGCTCGCCGCGCACGCGACCGGCGCCGTCGAAACCGTCCTCTGCGTGCACGCGGGCAGCCCGGCGCTGCCGAGCGTCGCCGCGGCCCTCGCCGAGCGCGACGACCAGGTGCCGGTGCGGCTCGCGGAGGTCCCGCGCCGGTACGTCGCCAGCGAGGAGACCGCGCTCGTGCGCTACCTGACGTCCGGGGACGCGCGGCCCCTCGGCAAGCGGCCCCGGCCCGCCGAACGCGGGGTGCGCGGGCGGCCGACATTGGTGTCCAATGTGGACACGATGGCTCAGCTGGCTTCGGTGGTCCTCCTCGGCCCGCAGCACTATCGCGCGTCCCGCACCGAGCTCGTCACGGTGACCGGTGCGGTCCGGCGCCCCGGGGTCGTCGAGGTGACCGCGGGGGCGTCGCTGGCCGCGCTGCTGGCTGCGGCGGGCGGCGAAGCGGAGCCGGTGCAGGCGGTGCTCGCCGGCGGTTTCGGCGGGACCTGGACGGCGGATCCCGAGGGTGGCCTGACGGGGATTCCGGCCGTCTACGCGCTGCCGGTGCGTGCCTGCGGGCTCGAGTACACCGCGAAGGTGCTGGCGTTCCTGGCGGCCGAGTCGGCCCGGCAGTGCGGACCGTGCCGGTTCGGCCTGCCGGCGATCGCGGCGGACTTCGCGGAACTGGTCCGCGGCGGCCCGGCGACGGACCGGCTGGCCCGCCGCCTCCCGCTGCTCACCGGCCGCGGCGCGTGCGCCCACCCCGACGGCGCGGCCCGCCTCGCGGCGAGCGCACTGGAGGTCTTCGGCGCCGACGTCCGGGCCCACCAGGCCGGTGGCCGGTGCCGGATCCCGGCCGGTGTCGCATGAAGGTGACCGTGGACCCGATCGGCTGCCGGGCGCACGGGTTGTGCGCGGACCTGCTGCCGGAACTGGTGCGGCTCGACGAGTGGGGATATCCGGTGGTGGCAGCAGGCCCGGTGCCGGCGGACCTGGTGGCCGAAGCCCGCCGCGCGGCCGCGGCGTGTCCCGCGCTGGCGTTGCGGCTGCGGAAGGAATGAGCGGCGTTTGGAGCATCCACGTTCGCCGACGGCCCGGTGCTCGGGGTGATCGGCACGCCGCACGGGACAGCTGCCGGCGAGCCGGCGCGGTAATCCGGTCGTGCGGCCGCGGGTGAGCCGTTACCCTCCGGCACCATGGACGGTGGTGGGGAACGGATGATCCGGGAAGCCCGCGACGACGACTGGCCCGGGATCCGGCCGATCATCCACGACGTCGTCACCGAACAGCAGACGTTCGCCTACGACCCGGCGATGGCCGAGCGGGACGCGCGGCGGATGTGGTTGCTGGACCCGCCGGCGCGGGTGGTCGTCGCCGTCGACGGGGACCGGGTGACGGGAACCGCGAACATGTACGCCAACCGGCCCGGGCCCGGCAGCCACGTCGCCTCCGGCAGCCTGATGGTCGCGAAGGAGGCCCGCGGCGCCGGTGTGGGGCGAGCCCTCACCACCGACCTGATCGGCTGGGCCCGGCGGAGCGGGTTCGCGGCGATCCAGTTCAACGCCGTCGTCGAGGTGAACCTCGCCGCGATCCGGCTCTACGAGAGCCTGGGGTTCGTGACGCTCGGAACGGCACCCGGCGCGTTCCGCCACCCCACCGAGGGTGACGTCGGGCTCCGCATCATGTGGCTGGACCTGCGGTGAAGTGGCCCGCTCAGCTGCTCGCCGCCAAGGCGGTGCTCGAGGACTGCTACGCCCCGGACTGATCGAACGGCCGGCCGGTCCAGGCGACGACGTGCTTGCGGACGCCGTCGGCGTCGATCGGTCCCTCCGCATCCGGGTGCGGGGCCACCGCCCGCCAGGCGTCCAGGACCTCCTCCGATTCCCAGTGTTCGAGGATGTTCACCCGGCGCGGGTCGACGGAGTCGGGTGAAATCGACACGTCCAGGCAGCCGGGGTGCGCCCGCGCCCGTTCGACGACGACGCGGAACCCGTCCACCAGGCGATCGCGGTCGGCGGGGTCGACGTACACCGGTCCGGCGATGATCACGGTCATGAAGTTGGTCCTTTCCGAGGCCCTGTTCACCTCACCGACGAACGGCGCACAGGCAATCCGACACCGGGCGGCGATCAGTTCGCGTCGCGTCGGGAATCGTGTCCTGCCGGGCCGGTTCGGACAGTTCTTCGGCGAAGATGGTGTCGATCTTCCGGGCCGCGGTCCGCAATTGCGCGACGCCGGCGCCGAGCAGCACGAACGCGGCGGCCGGCGCGACGAGCAGCGCGGGCGGCCACCCGAAGCCGACGACGGCGCCGGCGCAGACCAGCGCGAAGATCAGGGAGACTGCCCGGGCGGCGACCCGCGGCCACGCGGGACGGGGCTTGGCGTGCCGGCCGCGCAGCGTGTGGAGAACCGGCCGCGCGACGGCAGCGTGGACACTCATCCAGACCTCCGGAAATCTCGTCGAACCGGCCGGAAGGGGATTTCCGGCGGTGGCGCCGGCGCGCGACAACGCGCGGACGGCACGTGGAGGGTGTCGGGCGGAAGGGGGCTGCGGTTACCTGTCGTTATTGGTTCGAGTCCCCATTCACGGAATTGCATTACCGGCTGTTTCGGACGGTTTTCCGCACCAGGGTCGTTGGACCCGGATCCGTTCGCCGGAGGTCCCGTGCCGCCGCCTCAGGAGTCGTGGCCGAGGCCCTTGCCTTTGCCCTTGCCGGGGTTGTCGGTCTTCTCGGGCTTGTCCTGCTTCGGTGCCGGACCGGTGGCGGCCGGAGTTTCGTGGGTGACGGCGGCGGGTTCGAGCGAAACCGGTCCGCTGGTGCTCGGCTGTGCGTCCGGGCCCCCGCGTCCGGCGCGCGGCGCCGAGGTCCCGGATTCGGCGAGCGCGGTGGACGACGAAGGTGGGGAAGAAGCGGCCGGGGAGTTCGCGGCGGGCGGCTGGCCGGGTGAGCTGGTCCCGGGTTCCTGTTCGACCAGCAGCATCGCCCCCACGGCAGCCACCGCGGCGGCGGTCAACCCGGCGGCCGCGGCCAGCCGACGGCGTTTCGGGCGGCCGGCGGGAGGTGCGGTCGCGGGGGCGACGTGGTGGAGGTGGGTCGGGGCGTCGGCGGACGGCATGCCGGCGAGTCGGCTGCCCGGGGCCGAGGTCGGGTCGTGGTGTGCCTGGTCGGCGGGGGTTTCGCCGGCTGGGGGCCCATCGCGGTGCCCCAGGCTGGAGGCCGAGGTCGGGTCGTGGTGTGCCGGGTCGGCGGTCGAGGTCGCGTCGTGGTGCACCGGGCCCGCGCTCGACGCCCCGGCGGCCGCTGCCGGGCGGCGCCGCCACCGCGGGCTGCGCTCGGTTCTGCTCCACGGCAACGTCGGCGGCGGGGCGTGGAGCATGTCCAGCACCTTCGCGGCCGTCGGCCGGTCGGCGGGCTTGCGCTGCGTCATCCGGCGGAGCGTGTACCCCAGCGCGGCGGGCGCGTCGTCCGGGATGCGGGGCGGCCTGGTCAGCCGGGCCATCGCCGCCTCGACCATCGTGCCCGGGTACTCCCGTTGTCCCGTCAGGCATTCCAGCAGGATCAGGCCGAGGGCGTACACGTCCGCGGGCGGGCCCGCCGGCTCGCCGGACACCTGCTCCGGCGCCAGGTACGCCGCCGTGCCGGGGATCAGGCCGGTGCCGGTGATGTGGGTGGCGTCGAGGGCGTGGGCGATGCCGAAGTCGCCGATCAGGGGACCGTCCGCGGACAGGAACACGTTGGCCGGCTTCAGATCGCGGTGCACGATCCGCCGCGCGTGGACGTGGGCCAGTGCCCCGGCCAGCCCGTCGGCCAGCGCCGTCACGTCCGCCGCCGGCATCGGGCCGCCCAGCAGCCGCTCGGCCACGGTCTCGCCCTCGACCAGCTGCATCACCAGGTACGTCCGGCCGTGCTCGGTGCCGCTGTCGAGCAGCGCCACCACGCCGGGGTGGCTGATGCTGCCCTGGATCGTCATTTCGCGCAGCCGGCGGCGCTGGTCGAGCGCCACCGCGTCCCGGTCGTAGATCTTGACCGCGACCTCGCGGGTCAGCCGCACGTCGTAGGCGCGGTAGACGCGGGCTGTGCCGCCGCTGCCGATCAGCCTGCCGACCTCGTACCGGCCGCCCAGCAGCCCGGGCGGCCGCTCGTCGTCGAGGGCCTGGCGCGGGGTGATGGAAAATTCACCGAGCGCGTAACGGCTACGCGTGACATCCGCCTCGTCACTCGTCGGCGGCTGCCCCGTTCTCCCGGCTTTGTCGGCCACGGGCGGCAGATACCCCGGCCCGGTGACCGGCAAACGTCGGAAGATCACGAACAAAGTATCGTCCGGCGCCCCGCCGATGTGACATTCAGGTCGCGATCACCGGCTGCGCGAACGCGTCCACGCCGGTGAGCTGCGCCGACAGCGTCCACAGGCGTGCGGCCTGCTCGCGGTCGACGGCGTACCGGCGCACGCCCGAAGCGGCGAGCCCCTCGGCGTCCTCCGGCGCGAGGTCGGCGACGTCGCAGTCCTCCAGGTACAGCCCGCCGAGCCCGGCCAGCTGGGGCGACGTCGCGGCCCAGACGGTGGTCGCCGCGCCCTGCTCGGGGGTCTTGAACTCCACCAGGTAGTTCCCGGCCTCGTCGATCCAGCCCCGTTCGATCATTTCTTCCCGGGGCAGGTGCCGCTGCAGCGGCGTCATGATGCCGCCGGGGTGCAGCGCGAACGCGTGGACGCCCTTTCCGGCGCCCAGCTCGTCGAGCCGGACGGCGAACAGCACGTTGGCCGTCTTGGCCTGCCCGTAGGCCTGCCACTTCTCGTAACCGTTTTCGAAGTGGACGTCGTCCCAGCGGATGGGCGAGTAGTGGTGGCCACGCGAGGACAGCGAGACCACGCGGGCGCCCTCGGCGATCGCCGGCCACAGCCGGTTGACCAGCGCGAAGTGGCCGAGGTGGTTGGTGGCGAACTGCGCCTCCCAGCCCGGGCCGACGCGGGTCTCGGGGCAGGCCATGATGCCCGCGTTGGCGATGAAGAGGTCGATCCGCCGTCCGGTCGCCAGGAAGCGCTCCGAGAAGGCACGGACGCTCTCGAGCTCACCCAGGTCCAGCTCGTCGACCTCGACGTTCTCGATGCCGTCGAGCGCTTCTTCGGCGGTCGCGCGGCGGCGCGCCGGGACGACGACGTGGGCGCCGGCGCCGGTCAGCGCGCGGGTGGTTTCGAGGCCGATCCCGGAGTACCCGCCGGTGACGACGGCGAGCTTCCCGGTGAGGTCGACGCCTGCGACGGCTTCGGCGGCCGTGGTGGTGGCGCCGAAGCCCGAACCGATCTTGTGCTGTGCGGTGGTCATGTCTTCGACGTTACGAGCTGGAGTGCACTCCAGCGCAAATCGCGGCCGGGCCCGAAACGGGGGACAATCGGGGGGAGAGGCGCAGCCGACCCAGGAAGGCTCTGATGTCCGACTACTACGGGAACCAGCCCCAGGACGTCCGCCCGGGCATCGACGCGCGCCGCCTGTGGGCGGGCGGCGTGGCGACGGCGGTGGTCGCGGCCCTGCTCGCCGTCGTCGGGCTGCTGATCGCGCGGGGGATCTTCGAGGTCGAAGTGCTCGCCCCAAAAGGCGAAGGCGTCTGGGGCAACGCGAGCACCACGACGTACGCACTGGTGGCCGCCGCGGTGGCCCTGCTCGCCACCGGGCTGATGCACCTGCTGAGCGTGGCGACGCCGGCGCCGTCCCAGTTCTTCGGCTGGATCATGGTGCTGGTCACGTTGATCGCCGTGGTGCTGCCGCTGACGCTGGCGGTCGCGCCGAGCGCGAAGATCGCCACGGCGGTGATCAACCTGGTGATCGGCCTGGTCATCGCCGCGGTGGTGAACAGCATGGCGACCAGCGCGCGGACGCTGCACCGGCGCCGCACCCAGCAGAGCGCCGCGCCGCCGCCCACCCGGCAGCAGTGGACCCAGGAGGACCCGCCGACCCGCTACTACGACCGGTGACCGTGGACATCCGGGAGACCAACCGCCGGGTGATCGAGCAGTTCCGGGCGGGCGGCGAGGTCGAGGGCATGCACCGGGAGCGCCTGGCGCTGCTGACGACGACGGGCCGGCTTTCCGGGGAGCCGCGTACCGTCCCGATGATGGTCCACCGCGACGGCGCGCGGTGGCTGGTGGTGGCGTCCAACGTCGGCGCGCCCCGGCACCCGGACTGGTACCTGAACCTCGAGGCCGACCCACGGGTCCGGGTGGAGGTGGACGGCCGCGGGTTCGACGCGGAGGCCCTGCCCCTGCTCGGCGCGGACTACGTGCGGACGTGGACGGAACTGGAGAAACACTACCCGTTCCTGGCCGATCACCAGGCGAAGGCCAGGCAGGCCAGACGGGTGATCCCGATCGTGGAGCTGTCCGAAGAGGACTGAACAAGTCCTCTTCGGACTGTCCTACTTGCTCGCCACCCGCCGGTACTGCGCCGTGGCCAGGGGCGCGAAGATCGCGATGATCGCCACGCAGCACAGGATCGCGTACAGCGCCGCGTTCTCCGCGGGCCAGCCCGTCGGCGGGGTCCCGAACCGGTTGCCGAACAGGTCCCGCGTCGCGTTGATCACCGCCGTGAACGGGTTCCAGTCCGCGATCGCCTTGAGGAACGCCGGAAGCGTGTCGGTCGGGACGAACGCCGAGGAGATGAAGCTCAGCGGGAACATCCAGACCAGCCCGGCGCTCTGGGCGACCTCGACGCTGCGCGCCGCCAGGCCGATCAGCGCGCCGACCCACGACAGCGCCCACGCGAACATCAGCATCACCAGGTAGCCGAGCAGGGCGTCCCAGAAGCTGCCGCGGATCCGCCAGCCGACCAGGAGCCCGCACAGCGACATCACGATCAGCGCGACCACGCTGACGACGAGGTCCGACGTCGTGCGGCCGAGGACCACCGCGATCCGGGACATCGGCAGCGAGCGGAACCGGTCGATGATGCCCTTCTGCAGGTCGTTGGCGAAGCCGATGACGGTGAACGCCGAGTTGAACGCCACCGTCTGGGCGAAGATGCCGGCGATGAGGAACTCGCGGTACGCCGCGCCGCCCGCTTCGCCGCCGATCGCGTTGCCGAAGACGTAGGCGAACAGCAGCACGAACATGATCGGCTGCAGGGTCGCGGCCATCAGCCAATCGGGGTTGCGGCGGACGTTCATCAAGTTGCGCCACGTGACGATGCCGCCGTCGGAGAGGCCCTTGGTGATCGCGTTCACTTCGCTGCCTCCTTGGTGGGCTCGGCGCCGTGGCCGGTCAGGGACAGGAAGACGTCGTCCAGTGTCGGCCGGTGCAACCCGACGTCCTGGACCGTGATGCCGTGGGAGTCCAACCGGCGCAGGGCCTCGATGAGCGCCTTCGGGCCGGTGTCGACGAGGATCTCGGCGCGCCGGGTGTGGTCGTCGCCGGACGGCTCGCCGGTGCCGACCTCGCGCAGGACGTCCAGGGTGATCGGCAGGTCCGCCGCCGAGGCGACGACCAGCTCGAGGCGTTCGCCGCCGATCTGCGCCTTCAGCTCGTCCGCGGTGCCGCGCGCGATCACCCGGCCGTGGTCGATCACCACGATCGAGTCGGCGAGCTGGTCGGCCTCTTCGAGGTACTGGGTCGTCAGCAGCACGGTGGTGCCGTCGGCCACGAGCTCCTTGATGACCGCCCACGTGTCGAGGCGCCCGCCCGGGTCGAGGCCGGTGGTGGGCTCGTCCAGCACGACGACGGCCGGCTCGGCGACCAGCGCGCCGGCCAGGTCGAGGCGGCGGCGCATGCCCCCGGAATAGCCCTTCGCCGGCCGGTCGGCGGCCTCGGCGAGCTGGAACCGCGCGAGCAGTTCCCGGGCGCGCGAGCGGGCCGCGGCCCTCCGCTTGCCGTAGAGCCGCCCGACCATGTAGAGGTTTTCGTACCCGGTGAGGTTCTCGTCGACGGCCGCGTACTGGCCGGACAGCCCGATCCGCTGCCGCACTTCGTCGGGCTCGGCCAGCACGTCGTAGCCGGCCACGTGCGCCGACCCCGAGTCCGGGCGCAGCAGCGTGGTCAGGATCCGCACGGTGGTGGTCTTCCCGGCCCCGTTCGGGCCGAGCAGGCCGAGCACCTGCCCGGCCGGGATGTCGAGGTCGACGCCGTCGAGCGCGCGGGTCGAACCATAGGTCTTCACGAGCCCGCGTACCCGGACGGCGACGTCCGGTTCCGGCTGTGGCATGTCGGCTCCCCTTCCGGTGACACCGACAAGCTAGGCCACGCCGTCCGGTTTGTCCTCCGGGTTTCTCCCGGGGAGTCCTTCAGTTCGCCGAAAGCGTGACGGCGAATTCAGGCGGTGTCCGCAGCGACTGGAACACGACGCAGTAACGCTCGGTCAGCTTCTTCAGGGTCGCCAGCTGGTCCTCGCTCGCGTCGGTGTCCAGATCGAACGACAGCCGGATGGCGCGGAAGCCCACCGGCGCGTCCTTCGCGACGGCGAGGGTGCCGCGGAAGTCGAGGTCGCCCTCGGCCCGGACGCGCCCGCCGCGGACGGTCAGGCCGAGCGACGTCGCCACGGCCCGCAGGGTCACCCCGGCGCAGGCGACGAGTGCCTCGAGCAGCATGTCCCCCGAGCACGCGAGGGTGCCGTCGCCGCCGGTCGCCGGGTGCAGCCCGGCCTCGACCACCGCGCGCCCGGTTTCGACCTTGCAGGAGACGCCGAGGCCGGCCAGCTCGGCGTCGGCGTGCAGGGTGACGAGCGCGCTCTCCGGCCGTTCCCGGTACTGCTCCTTCAAGGGCGTCTGGACCGCGCGCAGCTCTTCGGCATCCATGCGCCGATTCTGCCCCGGAAGACGAAGAAACGGGGAGGCCGGTTTTTCCGGCCTCCCCGCCTCAACGGTTCGCGTGCTTCAGCCTCAGCTCAGCGTGACGGCCGTGTCGTCGATGACGAACGACGTCTGCAGCGAGCTGTCCTCGGTGCCGGTGAACTTCAGCGACAGGGTCCCGCCGGCGGCCGACGAGACGTCGACCGTCTTGAGGACGTACCCGGACGCCTTGTTCAGGTTGGAATAGCTGGCCAGCGTGGTGCTGCCGTTGGTCACGGTCAGCTTGTCGTAGGCGGTCGTCGTGGTCGTCTCCGCCGAGTCGATGTGCAGGTAGAACGTCAGCGTGGCGTGGCAGCCCGCCGGGATGCTCACCGACTGCGCGAGCGAGTCGGTGTGCGCCGAGCCGTAGCCGTCCAGCCAGGCGTTGTACGTGCCGCCGTGCGCCGGCTGGTCGGAGCCGTTCTGCCCGATCACGCCGCTGCTGGCGGTCCAGCCGGAGGTGCCCGATTCGAAGTCGGCGTTGGCCAGCTTCTGGCCGGAGCAGCCGCCGGTGGTGCCGACGGTCCACGTGAACGACGCCGAGCCGGTCCGGTTGGCGCTGTCCTTCGCCGTCACCGTGACGTTCGAGGTGCCCGCGGTGGTCGCGGTGCCCGAGATCGTGCCGGTGGAGGCGTTGATCGACAGGCCGGCCGGCAGGCCGGTGGCCGACCACGTGTACGGCGCGGTGCCACCGCTGGCCGACAGCGCCAGGTTCACCGCACCACCGGTCGTGGTGGACTGGTTGCCCGGGTTCGAAACGGTGACCGTGCCGGTCGCCGAGCACGTCGGGTCGGCCGACTGCGCCGGCACGCTGATCGCGTCCCACGCCGCCTTGACGGTGTTGAACTCGGTGCAGCTGCCCGGGAACAGGTTCTTCGCCGCGGTCAGCGTCCAGGTGCGGTACTTCAGGTACGAGCTGCTGGAGGTCTTGAGCAGCATCGCGTTGTAGAAGATCTTCACCGCGGTCTGCACGCCGAGACCGGTGACCGTCGAGCTGTTGCACGTGGTGCTGGTCGGCTGCCCGTTGGTCGGGTTCGTGCCCTCGGCCAGCAGGTAGAACCAGTGGTTGCCGGGACCGGCGGCCGCGTGCACCTCACCGTTGGGGACCGAGCTGTCGTAGCAGTTCTTGTCGCCCAGCGCCGACGGGTTGTACATGTTGCGGATCGGGCCCGAGCCGACGAGGTTGACCTGCTCGCCGACCAGGAAGTCCGGCTTGTCGTAGGGGGCGGGCTCGTTCGCGAACCACTCGCTCGCCGCGCCGAAGACGTCGGCGACGAACTCCTGGGTGCCCGCGCCGGAAATCCCGCCCGGGGTGTGGTCGTCGATGCCGTGGCCGTGCTCGTGCGCCACGACGTCGATCGAGCCGATCCAGCCGCCGGCGGTGTTCTTGCCGATCTGGATCTGGCTGCCGTCGTAGTAGGCGTTCTGGTCGTTGAGGCCGACGCGGATCGGCCAGCCGCCGCCGTTGCCGTCGAACCCGTTGCGGCCCAGCCACTGCGAGAGCATCTTGTTCTCGGTCTGGGCGGCGAACAGCGCGTCGACGCAGCCGGTTTCGCGGTTGCTCGCGGTGCCGTTGCCCCAGAGGTCGTCCGGCCCGCTGAAGGTGGTGTTGCTGGCCGCGTCCTGGCAGGACGTGTTGGTGATGGCCGGGTCCTTCATCGTGTACGTGCTGCCCGAGTGCGTGGTGTCGAGGTGCACCGGGTTCGGCCCGTTCCACGCGCTGGTGCCGTCGCCGTTCATGACGTGCTCTTGGGTCTTGAGCACCTTCCCGGTGGTGGCGTCGACGACGACGTCGAGCCGGCTCGGGCCCTCGGCGTCGCGGCCGACGACGGTGCTCTTCCACGCCAGCGTCGGCGTGCCGAGGGCGTAGACGACCTGCTGCGCCGGGCTGACGCTGTCCACGGCGGACAGCTGCTGCCGCGCGGTCGCCTCGGCCGCGGCTTTCGAGACCTTCGCGTCGGTGGTGGCGAGGTCGATCGTCTGGTCCTGGGCGACGGAGGTGCCGAGCACCTGGCCCGTCGAGTCGGTCGCCACCACGAAGTCGCCGCCCACCACGGGCAGGCCCTTGTAGCTGCGCTCGTAGGGGATGTACTTCAGGCCGTTGGTCGAGGAAATCGCCTTCTGGGCCAGGAAAACGTCGTCCGCGCTGGCGTGCAGCGCGGCGGGCTTGCTCGCCACGAGCCCGGCCGCCGCCGACACGGCCATGGTCTGGGCGTCCTGGACGGCGTTCGGGGTGGCGGGCTGGGCCTGGGCGGTGGTGGTCGTGCACACCGCGGCGATCAGCGCGCCGCTCGCGGCCAAGACGAATGGACGTCTCAGTTGCATCGAGGGATCTCCTCCGGGCAGGGCGAACCGGCCCGGCGGCAAGGCCGGGCCGAGAACGGGGACGACGGGGAAAATGGTGCGGCTTAGCGGAAATCAGGATCCGGTGTGCAAGCCTCGTGAACAAGCGACGAACGTACGGACTTATCGGCAAGTCGCAATACATCCCAAATAGGACATTTGACACTATTGGGACCCGAGCTGTCGACTGTCCATAGAGGACTTGATCAGGACCACCGCCGTTCGGGCGATCTTCGCTGCGTCCGAGACGACGAAAGGCCCCTTCGCCGTGATCGGCGAAGGGGCCTTCGGTGGTGCTGGTGTCAGGCGGTCTTCTCGCGCTTCGGGAGCTTCCAGCCCGGGCGCACGAAGTGGCACGTGTACCCGTTCGGGATGCGCTGCAGGTAGTCCTGGTGTTCCGGCTCGGCCTCCCAGAAGTCACCCACCGGGCTGACTTCGGTGACGACCTTGCCCGGCCACAGCCCCGAGGCTTCGACGTCGGCGATCGTGTCCTCGGCGACCCGCTTCTGCTCGTCGTTCTCGAAGAAGATCGCCGAGCGGTAGCTCAGGCCGATGTCGTTGCCCTGGCGGTTCTTCGTCGTCGGGTCGTGCACCTGGAAGAAGAACTCGAGCAGGCCGCGGAACGTGGTCCGCGCGGGGTCGTAGATCACCTCGATGGCCTCGGCGTGCGTGCCGTGGTTGCGGTAGGTGGCGTTCGGGACGTCGCCGCCGCTGTAACCGACCCGGGTCGAGATCACCCCGGGCTGACGGCGGAACAGCTCCTGCATCCCCCAGAAGCAGCCGCCGGCCAGGACGGCCCTTTCGGTTGACGTGGTCACGGCGTCACTCCTTCTCCTCGTGCGGTGCTACCGCCTGTACAACTTCGCCGGACCCCCGATGATTCCACGCGGGTGTTACGGAAGCCTGACGTCCGGCGCCCGTCGCTTCCGGGTGCGCGGCGTGGGACGATGGTTCCGGGGCGGGGGGCGGCTCCCGGGAGGCGCGATGCGCGACGACATCGCCTCGGCACGGTCCGCCGGCGTGCTGGTCGTCGAGATGCGCGGCGAGCCGGGCATCACGACGGTGCTGGAGTGGGCGGCGGTGTTCGAGACCACCCTCGGCGAACTGCCATGGCCCCGGCTGCTGGTGATCGACCTCGGCCGGCTGGACTCCCTCTCCGAGCGGGGTGTCCGCGGCCTGCTCGAGGCGTTCGAGCGCTGCCGGGACCGGGGCCTGCCGGGGTGCCTGGTCGCCTCGCCCGGCACCGGTGTCGAACGGGTGGTCCGCCGCACCGGGCTCGGCGACCGGGTCCCGGTGTTCCCGGATCGCCTGGCGACGATCGTCGCCTACCAGCCGGTCGAGGTGCGGTGGCTGCCCTGCTGAACGTCAGGCCGGTTCGCGCACGAGGTCGGCCGCGGCCTCGGCGAAGGCGCGGACCCGCGCGGACGCCGTGCCGGCCGGCCACACGAGCCCCCATTCGAGGAGGGGTGCGTCGCTGAGCGGCACGTACGCGACGTCGGGCCGCGGGTAGTAGCGCCGGATGTGCGCGCCGACCGGCAGCACACCCTCCCCGGCGCCGGCCAGGGTGAGCAGCTCCTGCAGGCCGGCTCGCGGCCACGGCTCGGCGTCCGGGGCGTGTTCGTCGAGCCACGGGTCGGGCAGCGAGCACCGCAGCACCGTGACGCGCGCCAGGTCTGCGACCGGCACCGAGTCCCGGCGGGCGAAGGGGTGCCCCGCGGCGACGGCGAGGAACCGCAGCTCACGCACCAGCACCGGGCCGGTGACGAGGTCCGGGCCGTCGAGCGGGAGCCCGGCCAGCACGAGGTCCACCTCGCCCTCGCGCAGCCAGGGCAGGACCTCGGCCGGCCGCACCTCGCGGAACTCGACCCGGCAGCCGGGGGCCCGCTCCCGGAACCGCTCGGCCACCCCGGCCAGCAGCTGCCCGCCCGCCGCGTCACCGAACGCCACGCGCAGCGTGCCGGTGACCCCGCGGCCGGCCTCGACCGCCTTGGCCAGCGCCGCCGCGACCGCCGACCAAGCCGGTCCCAGGTCGTCGCGGAGCTGCCGCCCCACCGGCGTCAGCTCGACGCGGCGGCTGGTCCGGGTGAACAGCGGCACGCCGATCCGCCGTTCGAGCTTGCGGATCGTCTGGCTGACCTGCGCGGTGGAGACGTGCAGCCGCTCGGCCGTGCGGCCGAAGTGCAGCTCCTCGGCCAGCGTCAGGAACGACTCGAGCTCCCGCCACTCCGGCATGCCCGCCCCTCCATCGTCAACTCCTGCTTAACGATCGTGGCACAGGAGCGCGTTGATCGGCTTCGCGGGTCTCAGCAGGCTGGAGCGCACAAAGCACCCCGAAGGGAAGCAACAATGCCGGACATGCCCGACCACCTGGAGATCGTCGACGCGCTGTACCGCTTCGGCCTGGGCCAGGACCTCGAGGACCGCGAGCTGTTCGCGTCGTCGTTCGCCGCCGACGCCGAGCTGGACTTCCGGCCCGCGGCCGCGCGGTGGGGCGCGCGGCCGCCGCTGATGAGCGGGCGGGACGCCATCGTGGACACGATCCTGGCGCTGTTCTCCGGCCGCGTCGACACGACCCACCAGGTGACCAACCCGCGCGTGACCGTCGACGGCGACACCGCCCACCTGACCGCACTGGTCGAGGCCCAGCACCTGCTGAGCGCGGACCACGGCACGCACGCGCTGCTGAAGAACCGCTACGACGTCGACCTGGTCCGCGACGGCGACCGCTGGGTGATGCGCCGGGTCGTCATCGAAAATGCTTGGTACACCGGCGATCCGCTCGCCATCTTCGGCTGAGCGGGGTCAGCCGAGCCCGTAGGTCTGCGGGTGGTCCACTGTGCACACGAGCGCGTCGCGGCGGGCGCGGCCACCGGGCGGGGCGATCAGCGGGCTGGCGGTGTGCAGGAACCGGGCGTCCTCGAACACGATGAGCTGCCCGGGTTCCAGCCGCTGCGTGTGCACGGCGGTGCCCGGGTCTTCGGGCCGGAACAACGTCGTCTCGGCGCCGGTGCCGTCGCGGTCCACGACGTAGACGAAGACGAACTCTTCGCCGTCGGCGTGCGGCCGCGTCACGACGTTGGTGAAGGTCCGGAAGAGGTTGACGCCGAACGTCCCCCGCGGCCGGCGGCGGTGTTCCGGGAGCAGCCCGAGCGCGGCGCGGATCCAGGACGCGAACAGCGGATCGTGGGCCACGGGGGTGCGGGCGTACTCGCGGCGTTCGGGGCGGCCGCCACGGTCCTCGATGGCGATCTCGGGGTGTTCGGCCAGCTCCGGGGTCTCGCCGTGCCACGCGTATTCGACGACGTCCCTGGCCCGTTCCCGGTCGGCGGGGATGTCGCCGGGGTAGCAGCGGAGGACGTCCGGGGTGAAGTACGTGCGCAGGAGGTGGGCGCGCAGGCGCGCGCCGGGCAGGCCCAGCTCGTCGTCGGACACGACGAGGTAGCCGTCGGTGTCGAGCTGCTTGCGAGCCAGCCGGAGGTCTTCACCGGCGGAACCGGAAATGTCGAAAGCCATGCGTGGGTCCCAACTCGGAAGGAACGGATCAGCCGAACTGCCCGGACTGGATCTCGCGGATCAGTGCGCGGCTCTCGTCGGGCTCGAGGGAGGCGGCCACCAGTGCGTCGTGGTAGCCGCGGTAGTACTCGACCGTCTTGGCGGTCTCGATGTGCCGGAACCCGGCGTGGGTTTCGATGTGCACGATGTCGCGGTCCAGCTCGTTTTCGAACTCGAAGTACGCGTACATGCAGCTCATCGAGAACAGCGGCGGATGGGCGAAGGGGAAGACGCGCAGTTCGATGTTCGGCGCGGTCGACCGTTCGACCAGGTGGTCCAGCTGGGCGCGCATGATCTCGCGCGAGCCGACGAACTGCCGCAAGGCCGACTCGTGGGTCACCGCCACCAGTTTCAGCGGGTCCATGTCGTCGCGCTCGGCGAGGACGCGCTTGCGGTGCTCCCGCAGCTCGACGAGCCGGTCGACCTCTTCGGCCGACCACCACGGCTCGTGCGTCGAATACTGGGCGCGGGCGTAGTCGGCGGTCTGCAGGAGCACCGGCAGCAGCGGGATCGTGTAGATCCGGGCCACGGTGGCTTCCGACTCGTACGCGAGGTGGGCGTCGAGCCCGGGTGTCGCCGTGGTCTGCGAGTAGTCGATCCACCAGCCCTGCCGCCCGGACGCCTTCACCCAGCGCATCAGCCGCTCGGCCAGCTGCGTGTTCTCGATGCCGTAGAAGCGGATCAGGTCGCGGACGTCCCTGGCCTGCGGGCTGCCCTGCGCGTTCTCGAGCCGGGAGAGCTTCGACGTCGAGATCAGCAGCGCCTCGGCGACCTCTTCCAGGGTCCGGCCGGATTCGTCACGCAGGCTCTTGAGCGTGTCCGCGATCCGGCGGCGCGGCACGATCGGACCTTGCGTGGGGGCCATGGGACCTCGTTCTGACGGCGGGCCGTTCGGAATGGGAACCCAGGTGGTGGGTTTCCCATCGCGCGGCGACCATACCCCTTCCGGTCGGCTGCCGTGGGAAGGCACCCCCGCAAGGCGCCAGTTGGTCGGTTTCCGCTGGTCCGGAGCTCGCTAGGCCGAACAGGTGTTCCCTTCTGGGATTTCTCTGTGGGAATTGCAAAAGTAGCTATCCCGGAGTGACACTTGCAGAGCAAGCCGGAGCCAGGCCGGAACTCGAGGGCAGTGAGGACGCACCAGGACGACGACAGGGACCGATCTGGCTCCGGCGGAGGGCGCCGAGGGGAAGGAATCGCCATGTTCGTCGTGCTGAGACCGGGTGTGCTCGTCCGGGTGCTGGCCGCCACCGCCTTTGCGGCCTTCCTGCTCTTCGTGCTGCTCGGCGGCCTCAACTCGGGCGAGGCGGGAGCACCGGGTTCGCCGCCGTCGGATCCCGCCGGGGGCGGCAGCGACCTGCTGGCACGCACGGCGCCCACGCCGTACCTCGTGGCCGGGACGGGGAAGAACGGCCTGAACGTCCGGTCCTGCGCGGCCGCGACGTGCCGGCGGGTCGGCTGGGTCGCGGAGGGTGGCACTTTCGAGGCGGAGTGCTGGACGCACGGCACGCCCGCCTCCGGTGACGACCGGTGGCTGCGTGGGACCGCCGGCGGGCGCGCCGGCTACGCGGCCGGGCACTTCCTCCGCGGCAGCAGTGCGCCGGAGTGCGGGACGAGCCCCGCGCGCCGGACGTGACGGGCGGTCACTCGCCGCGCATCGAGCGGCGGATCTCGGCCAGCCGGTCCTTCGCCGCCTGGTCGCGGTCGGCGATCTGCTTGTCGAGGGCCTCGGCCGTGTTTTCGGTGCCGAGGCCGGCGACGTCGGTGGCGCCGAGCGACGTCGTGTACCGGCCCTCGATCTTGTCCCGGACGAAGTCGAAGCTCGGCACGCCGCCTTCGCTGTAGTCCGGATCCGGCAGCGGCGGCGACGGGATCGTCAGCGCCGCGGTCGGGGTGTCGTCGACGATCTCGCCCTCGACCACGTTCGGGTCGCCGTCGGGTGTGCTCATCTCCCGACCTTAGCGCCGGTGTGGGCAGTCCTGCCGGGACCAGTGGGTAATTCGGCCGTGGGCCGGGCCGGCGCGGTGGGGAATTCTCGACGCGCACAGCCGGTGTCCGGAGGGAGCAGACCATGAGTGCCGGGGCCTACCGCGCCGAAACGGCGGAGATGGGAGCGGTCGTCAGGGCGGTCGAAGACGTCGGGTCGTCCTTCCTGTCGGCGACCCGCGACCTGGAAGGCCTGGTGCTGGACGCGTTGTCGTTCGCCGGGATCGGCAGCGGCGTCGCGGCCGCGAACTCGGCGTTGCACTCGTCACTGGGCAGCGCGCTCCAGAAGCTCCTCAGCCTCCTGACGAACGTGAACCGAAACGTCCAAACGGCCGCGGACGGTTACCGCGCCGCCGACTCCGACGTCGCCCGGGCGTACGGCGGCGGGCCGGCCGCGGGCGGTGGCGGCGCGGCCGCGGCGGCTCCGCAGCAGCTGGACCCCCGTGTCGTCGACTCGATCATGCGCTCCGAAGGCGCGACGGGGGAGCAGGGCGGGGTCCCCGAGGCCTACGGATTCCGGCAGAACATGCACAACGGCTACGACCGGATCATCGCCGCGCGCGAGCAGTACGGGATCGGCAGCGCCGAGGAACGCGCGGTCGTCGCCGACCTGATGACCGCGAACGCGCGCACGGCCGGTGCGCTCAACTTCACCGATCCCGGCACCCAGGCCGCGATCATGTCCGGCGCTCACATGCGCGGCGCCGGCGGCGTCCGCGCGATCCTCAACCACATGGCGGGCGAGGACATCGTGCGGAGTTCGCGCACGCTGAGCGAAACGACCGTCCAGCACGTCCAAGGGCTGACGCCGGAGCAGTTCCAGCAGGAGTTCCGCGACGCGCGCATCGAATACGACCGGCAGGTCTACGGCGACACGACCACCCGCCAGGGCGGGCACACGCAGAACTGGTGGGATCGCTACGGCACCGGGCTGACCCGCCGTTACGACCGCGAGCAGGCCGAATTCCTCGGGCTTTCGCAGCCGCAGAACTGATTTCCGGTTCTTTTGGTTCTTCCGGTTCGAAGATCGCCCGGGTGGGCACTCTCTTTGGGTAGCCGAACGACAACGGGAGGCACACGATGAACCGGAGGATGATCGCACTCCTGGGCGGGGTCGCCGCGATGGCGGGGACCGTGGCGTTCGCGGGAACGGCGGAAGCGGCGGCCACGCCGTGCAGCGCCGAAGCGAAGGCCTGCGTCCAGCGCAGTTCGAATACCGCGTGGCTGGCCGACGGCGCCGGGAACGTCACCTACGGCGGCGTCCCGATCACCGTGGGGCTGCCGAAGTACCCGACGCCGGTGGGCAAGTTCCACGTGCAGTACAAGGACATCGACCACTACAGCAAGCAGTTCAACGGGCCGATGCCGTACTCGGTGTTCTTCACCACCACCGGGGTCGCGTTCCACCAGGGCAGCCTGAAGGTCAAGTCCCACGGGTGCGTGCACCTTTCGCACGCCGCCGCGGTGAAGTTCTACAACTCGCTGAGCCCGGGTGACGTCGTCGAGGTCGTGCCCTGATCCGTCCGTTGTGGACGGTCGAGGAGCGCGCCGGTGACGGCGCCGAACACCAGGTGATCCAGGATCTGCGGCCCGCGCGGCAACGCCCGCACGGCGGGGTAAGCACGGGCCGCGATCCCGAGGTCCAGCGCCGCGATGGCCAGCCCGGCGACCGCGCCGCCGCCGGCACCGAGCCGGTGGCGGCGGGCGGCCGCGGCGAGCACGCAGGCCCAAGCGGCGGAGACGACGACGTGCGCGATCAGCCCGGCCACAGCGCCGGGCCGGTCGCGCCGTCCCGGCAGCAGGGTGCCCGCCGCGCGGGTGGCCGCCAGGAGGTCACCGCCGGTGAGGAGTGCGTGCGTGGTCGACGGGATACCGCTCACCACCGCCGCGATCACGCCGGCGCGGGCCGGATTCATCCGGCCAGGTAGGCGGCCACCCGGATCCGCAGGCCGCGGACGTGGGGGAGCGCCAGGGTGAACGCCCGGGCCGGCCGGTAGCCGGGCCACGGATCGCCGTGGGTGCACGGGCCGGTGAAGTACACGAAGCCGTCTTCGTCGTCGTAGCGGCCTGGTGACCAGAGCGCCCGATCGCCCGCGTGGCGATCCGGGCAGGCAGCCCGCGCGATCCAGTAGGCGTCGGTTTTCATGACGCGGCGCAGCTGCGCGGCGAACTCCGCCAGTTCGGCCTCCGGCAGGCCGAGACCGCGTCCGCTCCACACCCGGGGAGTGCGTTCCGACGTGCGGGTGGGGCAGCCGAAGGTGACCTCGTGACCGGCGTAGTGCCGGGTCCAACGGGCGTTTTTCGGGGCCGGTGTGGCGAATTCGGGTCCGCCGGTGAGTTCCAGCGTCATGAGGGAACGATATTCGATCAAGCGGAAACGGGTACCGCCGCGCGGGTGCCGATCGCCACTCACATAGTGTATACAGTATCCAGTAGGCTACTGTGGGCAGAGGAGGCGGCCATGTACTCAGTCACCAACCCGGCGACGGGTGAGCTGGTGGACGAGATCCCGAACGCGGCCGACGAGGAGGTCCGCGCCGCGATCGAGCGGGTGCACCGCGGATTCGCGGCCTGGCGGTCGCGGCCGGTCGCCGACCGCGCCGCGGTCGTGCTGCGCGCGGCGGAGCTGTTCGCCGAGCGCGCCGACGAGCTCGCCGCGATCATGACCTTGGAAATGGGGAAGCGGATCAACGAAGGCCGCGGCGAAGTCGCCGTCGTCGCCGACATCTTCCGGTACTACGGCGAGCGCGGCCCGGACCTGCTGGCGGACGAGCCCCTGGCGATCCGCGGCGGCGAAGCGGTGCTGACGAAGGAGCCGATCGGGCCGCTGCTCGGCGTCATGCCGTGGAACTTCCCGTGCTACCAGGTCGCCCGGTTCGTCGCGCCGAACCTGGTGCTGGGCAACACGATCCTGCTCAAGCACGCGTCGATCTGCCCGCGCTCGGCGGTGGCGATCGAGAGCGTGCTGCGCGACGCCGGGGTGCCCTCGGACGCATACGTGAACGTGTTCGCGTCGAGCCGGCAGGTCCCGTGGATGCTCGCGGACCCGCGCCTGGCCGGCGTGTCGCTCACCGGCAGCGAGCAGGCCGGCATCTCGGTGGCGGCCGAAGCCGGGCGCAACCTCAAGAAGTGCGTCCTGGAGCTCGGTGGGTCCGACCCGCTGATCGTCCTGGACACCGACGACCTGGACGAAACGGTCAAGATCACCGCGACGGCCCGGATGCGCAACTGCGGCCAGTCGTGCAACGCGCCCAAGCGCATCATCGTGCTGGGCGAGCTGTACGAGGAGTTCGCCGACCGGTTCGCCAAGCGCGTCGCGGAGTACTACGTCCCGGGCAACCCGGCGGACCCGTCGACAACGCTGCCCCCACTGGCCTCGACCGCGGCGGCGGACGAGGTGGCGGCCCAGGTAGAAGCGGCGGTCCGCGAAGGAGCAACGCTGCGAGCGGGCGGCCACCGCATCCCCGGCCCGGGCGCGTACCTGGAGGCGACGGTCCTCACCGACGTGACCCCGAAGATGGCGGCCTACCACGAGGAGATCTTCGGCCCGGTGGCGCTGCTGTTCCGCGCGGAGACGGAGGCAGAGGCCCTGTCCCTGGCGAACGACACCCCATTCGGCCTGGGCGCAAGCGTGTTCGCCACCGACCGCACCCGGGCGGCCCGCGTGGCGCGCGGAATCGAGGCGGGGATGGTGTACGTGAACAAGTCGGGCGGTTCGGAGGCGGATCTGCCGTTCGGCGGGATCAAGCGGTCGGGGATGGGGCGGGAGCTGGGGCCGTTGGGCATTGAGGAATTCATGAACAAGAAGCCCATCCGCCTCTGACCCGCCGCCGGGCTATCGCGAAGGCTCACCGAGCAGAACGCGCACCTCTTCAGCCTCCGGCGCACGCAACTCCGTGTACGCCACCAAAGCCGCCTCCAGGTGGGACGTTGCCTCGGCAGGGTTCCCGGCCGCCCGGTGGGCCACCCCCAACCCGTGCTGGGCAACAGCGCGCTCACGAAGGTGCCCAGTCCGCCGGGCCAACGCCAAAGCCTTCTCGTACAACGAGATCGCCTCGGCCCCGTCTTCGTCGCCGCCAGGTCGTTCAGGGCCGTCACCTCGAGGTTCGTGTTGCCGCCCACCCGGGCGAACTCCAGCGCGCGGCGGAAGTGCTCGTCGGCTTCCTCCGGGCGGCCCAGACCCGCGTACGCGCTACCCAACGCCGACAACACCGGGCCGCCCAGGCCGGCTGAGTCCAGGTGCTCCGCTATGCGGCCGCTTTGCTGCAGGTACTCCACCGCCTTCTGGTGGTTGCCGCACCAGCGGTGGTGCTCCCCTATGTTGCACAGGGCTATTCCCTCCAGCAGCGCGTGGTCCGTCCGGCGCGCCGCCGCGAGGGCCAGGTCGTACTGCTCGCGGGCCTGCGGGCGTCGGCCGCGGATGTCGTCGATCGTGGCGATGCTGTTGCGGGTCATGCTTTCGAGCAGGTCGTTCTGGTGCTCCAACGCCGAGGAAAGGGCCTGCTCAAGACGCGAGGCTGCCTCGTCGAAACGGCCGAGCAGGATCAACGTCATGCCGACGGCGTGCGCCGCGAAGCCCCGCTCGCGCGTGCCCGGGCCCGTCAGCGCCAGCGCCGTCGTGTGGAGGGTGAGCGCCTCGTAGTGGTGCGCCGCGATGTACAGGTACCGCCAGAGCGTCGACGACAGGCGGATCACGTGGGCCGCCAGTGCCTCCGGGGCGCTCGTGGCCAACGCCACCATCGTGGCCCGCTCGGTGTCCAGCCAGTCCCGCGCGGTCTCGCCGGAAGGGAACGAAGGGCGTGGGCCGGTCACCGGTGGCCGCAGGTAGGGCTCGTGCGGCGAGAACACGTCCATGGCCGCCGACGCCCAGCTCAGGTAGTGGTCGAACAGCCTGGTCGACGCCTCGAGCCGGGTGGCGGGGTCGTCCGTCGACGCCGCGAGCTCGGCGGCGTACAGCTTCACCAGGTCGTGCATCCGGAAGCGGCCCGGCTGGTGCTCATCCAGGAGGTTGGCCGCGCACAGCACGCGCACGGCCCGGGCGTCCCCGAGCAGAGCCGTCGCGGCCGCGCGGCCGATGTCGCCGGCGGGCAGCAGGCCGAGGAGGCGGAAAGCCGATGCGGCACCCGGGGCGAGCGAGCGGTAGGAGGCGTCGAACACCGCGCGCAGGCTCGCGGTCAGCTCCCCGGTGTCCAGTGCGTCCAACCGGCTTTCGCGCAGTTCGGCGGCCAGGGCGGCGAGCCGCCGCGCCGGCTGAGCCGCGACGCGGGCCGCCACGATCGCCAGTGCCAGCGCCATTCCGCCGCACTGGTCCAGGATTTCCTGCGCCGCCTCGGGTTCTTCGGCCAGCCGGGCCGCCCCCAGCTTGTGCGCCAGCAGCTCTCGCGCCTGGTCTTCGTCGAGGGTGCGCAGCGGGAGCGCACTCGCGCCGTGCGTGGTGAGCAGACCGCCGAGCTCGTGACGGCTGGTGATCAGGACCGAACAGGCCGATCCGCCGGGCAGCAACGGCGTCACGTGCCCGGTGTCCCGCGCGTTGTCGAGCACCACGAGCAACCGGCGCCGGGCCGTGATGCTGCGGTACAGCGCCGCCTGCCCGTCCGGTTCCGGCGGGATCGACGCCGGCGCGACGCCGAGCGCACCGAGGAAGCCGCGGACGGCGCGCTCGGCAGGCACCGGTTCGCGGGCCGGGTCGAAGCCGTGGAGGTCGGCATACAGCTGGCCGTCCGGGAAGCGGCTTGCGTGGTCGGTCGCCCACCGCACGGCCAGCCACGTCTTCCCGAGGCCACCCGCGCCGGAGATCACGGCCACCGCGCCGTCGGGGGCCAGCATCCGGTCGAGCGCCGCCAGTTCGGCGGTGCGTCCGGAGAACGAGTGCGCCGCGGCCGGCAGCTGCCGCGGGTCCGGGCCGCTGCCGGTCAGGATCCGTTCGTGCAGGCCGCGCAGCCGCGGGCCGGGGTCGGCGCCGAGCTCGTCCGCCAGGCGTGACCGGACCTCTTCGTACTCCCGCAGCGCGTCGGCCGGACGCCCGTCGAGGAACAGCGCTTCGATCCGCTGGGCCGCCGCCCGTTCGCCACCGACGTCCTCGGGGACGGGCTGGGCGAGCACGGCGGCGTGGGCGCCCGTGCGCAGCCGGAGGTCGTCGCGGTCGAGCACGGCCGTGTCGCGCTTGCGTTCCAGTTCGCTGCGGACACCGGCCACCCACGGTGAGTCCAGTTCGCTGAGCGGGGTCCCGCGCCAGAGCGCCAAGGCTTCGTCGTACAGCGCGATTGCGGCGTGGTCGTCCGTCGTCGTCCTCGCCCGCCGCAGGAGGCTTTCGAACCGGTGGACGTCCACCGTCAGCGGATCGGCCACGAGGACGTAGCCGTCGCGGTCCCGCTCGATCGTCACACCGTCCAGCGCCCCGAGCAGCGCACGCAGCCGCGAGACGTACGCGTACAGGGAGTTCCTCGGCTGCCGGGGCGGCCGTTCGCCCCACACGCGGTCGATCAGCCGGTCGACCGGGACCGCCCGGCCGACGTCGAGGAGCAGCACCGCCAGCACGTCACGCTGCCGCGCGTGCCCGACGTCGAACCGGATCCCGTCGGCCACGACCTCGACGGCACCCAGCACCCGCAGTTCCACCACGACCGTGCCCTCCCTGCCTCAGGCGTAGCGGATCGGCGTCCTCCGGGCAAGGTCCGTTCAAGATTTTCCCAATGGCCCCCGCGCACCGTGACGGCACGGACGACCAGGGGAGCCGCCATGATTTCCGACGCGTACCTCCGCGCACGCATCACCGAGGTCCAGCAGGAGTTCGCCGCCGCGAGGCGGTGGCGGCGCCGGATGACGCGCCTGCTGGCCCGCGCCCGGAAGGCGCGCAAGCCGGCCGAGTTGTCAGAACTCTGATAATCCCGCTGGATGACCTTCGCCCGGCGGGGTGGTGTCGTTCAACGGTGTCGTCCTGACCTGGAGTTTACCGTCCGTTAGCCTGTTCGGTCGATTGCGGTGGAGTCGATCACGGTGTCGAATAATCGCCGACAAGGATTAATCGCCGTGAGGAGCAGGCTGTGCACTGGGGGACCGCGCTCGAAGACGGAGGAGCGGCGGGGCTCGTCCGTCCGTACTTCCGCACCCACGGCCGGACGCGCCCGACGAGGGACCTTCCGGTCGAGACGCTCGTTTCGACCACCGCGCGCGGGCGGGCCATGACGCGCGGAAGCACGCCGGAAGAGTCGGAAATTTGCGTGCTGTGCCGCACTTCGCAGTCGGTGGCCGAGGTCGCCGCTCGGCGGCGGCTGCCGCTCGGCGTGGCGCGGGTCCTGCTCTCCGACCTCGCCGACCGTGGTCTGGTCGCCGTGCACACCGCGAAGCGGGGCAACGGCAACCGGCCGAACATGGACCTGATGAAGCGCATTCTGTACGGCCTCAGCCGGTTGTGAACTCCCGGATCAGCCGGGCGAACTCGACCGGCTGGTCGAGCGGCAGCAGCGTGTAGCTGTCGGCCACCTCGACGAGTTCTCCCTTGGGCAGCAGGGCGGCCAGCCGCCGGCCGTGCTCGAGGGGCATCACGCGGTCCTCGGTCGCCCAGACGACCAGTGCCGGCCGGTCGAAGCCCGGCAGCCGCTCGGCCACCTCCACGAGGATGTCCGGCGCTTCGGCGGCCGCCCGCAGGATGCGGACGGTGTCGCGGCGGATGCCGGCCCGGCTCAGCAGCGGCCGGAGCCAGCGGGCTGTGGCCGCGTCGCCGCGTTTCGTGAGCCAACCGAACGCGATCGGGAGCCGCCGCACCGCGCGCAGCCGCAGCTGCTGCATGAACACCCCGAACAGGCGCGGCGGGAGTTTCCCCGCCAGGAACAGCGTTTTGCCGGTGAGGCCGGGCGGGAAGTTGTCGAACGCGTCGCACGACGCGAGCACGACCCGGCTGACCCGTGGTGCGTTGTCTGCTATGAGCAACTGCACCAGCGCGCCGCCGGTGTCGACGCCGACCAGGGTGACGTCCCGCAGGTCGAGACGCTCCAGGAACTCCACGAGCAACCGGGCGATGCCGGGCAGCGACAGGTCAGCGTCCTCGCGCATCGGGTGCCGGTGCGCGCCCAGCGGCAACGTCGGGACGACGCAGCGAAGGCCGGCGAGGTTCGCCACCGGGCCGTCCCACAGCGAGCCGTCCATCAGCAGGCCGTGGACGAAGACGACGACCGGCCCCTCCCCGCCCGTGTCGGTGTACTCGACGGTGCCCGCGGACAGTTCGAGCTGCATCCCAGCCTCCCAGTGTGTCCCCGGGCAGAAGTGAACCACGTGGTTCGCAAACTGTCGAGGCTCAGGGAGCCGTTTCCTCCCGTTCGACCGCCCGCAGCAACGCCGCGAACCCGGCCGCCGCGCCTTCGCCGTCCGGGCTGGTCAGCAGATCCACGAGAAAACCCCGCAGCGCCGCGAGGATCATCTCGGCGACCTCGAGCTTGCGCCGCTCCGGCCAGTGCTCCGGGCAGAAGGACACCAGCGTCGGCAGGTACTGCTGGGACGCGCCCCGGCCGAGCGCGGCGTACCGGCCCGGGTCGTACATCGCCAGGCCCATCGCCTGGTCGAGGACGCGCCGCAGCTGCGTGTCCTCGTCGCGGACGCCGGCCCAAGCGGCCCGGACGCGGCCGGCGAGGGTCGGCGCCTCCGCGGAGACGGCCGCCAGTGCGTTGCCGATCCGCCGTTCGCGCAGGGCGAAGACCACCTGCCGGAGCAGGTCTTCGGCGCCTTCGAAGTGGTAGAGCAGCACCTTGTGCGTCGTCCCGGCCGCCCGCGCGGCGCGCCGCAGCGAGAAGTCGACGAGCCCGTTCTCGGCGACGTCGTCGGTGATCTTCGCCAGCAGTTCCCGGCGCCGGGCCTCGCCGCGCGGCGACCCCGCCGACCGCCGGTACCCCGCCCGCGCCGGTTCGTCGGTAGCGTTGTCCACGCGGGACAGCTTGGCACGCGGTTCGCGCTCGGACTCGACCGGCGGCTGCGGGCTGGCGGCGGCTTGCGACCGGGCTCGACCCGCTCGGCTGACTCAGGAGTCGTCGTCCCCGCCGGTGACGTTGCCGACGCTCGCGGGCACGCCCTTGATCATGTCGACGACGGTCTTGCCGGCCAGGCCGGACTTGCCGAACCACGGGTCGGTCATGACCTTGACCGCCGACTCGAACTTCTCGGCGCCCTCCTTGCCGAAGAGCTTGCCGAGCTCGTGCACGGAGAAGTTGCTGATCTTGTCGAACTTCTGCATGACCTCCGGCGTCACACCGTCCATCTGGGACAGTTTCGTCTTGATGACGTCGGTCATCTGGTCGGTGAACGGCTTGTGCGGCTTGGGATCCGGGGCCGGGGTCGAGTCCGGAGTGGAGTCCGGCCTCGGCTCGGGCGTGGTGTCCGGCTTCGGCTCCGGGGCGGCCGACGACGGCGCCGGGTCGGGCTTGGGCTCCGGTTTCGGTTCCGGGGTCGCCGAGGAGGACGAGGGGGCGGGTTCCGGTTTTGGCTCGGGCTTGGGCTCGGGGGTGGTGTCGGGCTTGGGTTCCGGGGTCGCCGAGGACGAGGGAACGGGCTCGGGCTTCGGCTCCGGCTTGGGGTCCGGTGTGGTGTCGGGCTTGGGCTCCGGCTTGGGTTCCGGGGTCGCCGACGAAGACGAGGGGGCGGGTTCCGGCTTGGGCTCGGGGGTGGTGTCCGGGTTGGGCTCGGGCTTCGGATCCGGAGTCGCCGACGACGGCGTCGTGTCCGGCTTCGGCGACGCCGGTGCGTTGTCCGGCTTGGGGAGCGGGGTGGCGTCCGGCTTCGGGGTGGGCGTCGGCGTCAGGCTGCTCGCCGGGGGCTTCGCCGCCGCCAGCTCGTCGCCCGCCTTGCCCATCTTCGCCAGCGCCTGCACCAGGTCGCCCAGCTTCTTGGCCAGCTGCGCGAGCTTCGCGCCGATCTTGCCCAGCGCCGTGGCCACCGTGCCGATCGTCGTCCCGATGAAAATCGCGATCGACGCGCCGAACGTCACCGGGGCCAGCGCCGCCGCGATCAGCGCGCCCTTGATGATCGTCGCCAGGAGCATCGCGATCAGGTCGCGGAGGATGCCGCGGAAGGCGCCGACGATGCCGCCGGCGATCTTCATGTTCTTGCCGGCCTGGTCGAGGTAGCCGCCGAGGGAGCTCAGCTGCTCGGTGACCGCGTCCATGTCCTTCTTGAACTGGTCCGCGGCCTTCCCGCTCCAGTCCTTCATCAGCGTGTCGAGCGCCTGCTGGTGGTCGGCCGACCACTGCTCCAGCTTCTTCTTCTCCGCCGTGAGCGCTTCGCTGGCCGCCGCGATGCCGATGGGGTCGCCCATCAGGATGTCCAGCGGCCACCGCAGGATCGTGATGTGCTCGATGAGCCAGCCGATCCCGGCGGTGAGCAGGCTGCCGATCGGGTCCAGCACGAGACCGATGGTCTCCAGCGCCATGCCCGCGGAGCCGATGCCGATCGCGACCTGGTCGTTCTCCTCGACGGCCTTGTCCAGGCCGACCGCGGCCTCGAAGAACCCCGCCCCGGCCGACCGGTTGTCCTCGTTGAACAGGTCCGAGCCGTGGAGGCTGACGTCCTTGCTCCGGTAGTCGTCGCCCACTATTCGAACCTCACGATCGAGTCGACGGCGTCTTCTTCGCCCGCCTGGTAGCGCTTCGCCGCCTCGGCGACCTTGTCGGCGAGCTCGCCGACGGTCTTGGCGTACTCCCCGAACTGGTGGTGCGCCTTGTCGGTCCAGGCGCTCGCGCCGGCGGCCATCAACTGGCACGCCGGGTTGATGCCGAACATCCCGGGGTCGCAGACCATGCCGCCGACGAGGTCCGCGGTGCTCTGCAGGTTGTTCCGCAGCTCGTCGAGGTGCCGGCCGAACGTCGCCAGGGGTTCCGCGGAAACCCGGAAGCCGCCGCCGCTCACCAGGGGTTCGATTCGTCGTCGGAGTGGTCGTCGGCCTGGGGACGGCGACGCGGCGGGGCCGGGGGAGCGGCCGGCGGCGGGGTCCGCTGGAGCTCGGCGCTCTCCGGGGCCGCGAAGTCCCCGTCCGGCGGTGGGTCCGGCGGCAGGAAGGACCGGACCATGTCGGTCGACTCGCTGTCGCCGTTGATGGTGGCGAACGAGTCCGCGACGGCGCGGGCGGTCTGACGCTGGGCGTCGCGCACCGCGCCCATGATGGCCGCGGTCAGCCGCGCCGGGCCGAGCTCGCACGCCCGGTGGCCGAGTTCGAGGTTCGTCAGCGCGCCGTTCGGGGCGAGGGTCACGGTGACCGCGCCGTCGCGGGTGCGGACCGTGGCGCCGGCCGAGGAAAGCGCTTCGTTCAGCGCCGCGGCCTTCGCCTGCATCTCCCGGACCTGCCGTTCGAGCAGCAGCTGGAAGTCTTCACCAGGCCCCAGGTTCGGTTGCACGAAATCGCTCCTCGACCCACCGGCGCACTCGGCCGGTTCCATGATCGGCCAGGCTAGCGCACCCCGGACCGCCACCCCGTGTTAGCCGGAGGTATGCCTGGTTGTCTCCCCGATGCTGCCCTCGAACTCCCCGATCGGGGTTTGACCCGGACCGCGCTCCGGGTTGCACGATCGGGGCATGACCGAACTGGACGACTACCGGCCGCTGGGCCGCTCCGGGCTGTGCGTCTCACCGCTGGCACTGGGCGCGATGACCTTCGGCACCGGATCCTTCTGCGCCGACGACAGCACCGCCCGCCGGACGTTCCGCGCCTACGTCGAGCGCGGCGGCAACTTCGTCGACACGGCGGACAACTACAGCGCCGGCCGCAGCGAGGAACTGGTCGGCGAGTTCCTCCGCGACGTCGGCCGGGACGACGTCGTGCTCGCCACCAAGTACTCCGGGCCGGACTTCGGCGACGGCACGCCGCGCTCGGACCCGCGCCGCCGAAGCAACGGCCGCAAGAACATGATCGCCTCGCTGGAGGCGTCGCTCCGGCGGCTGCGCGTCGACCACGTCGACCTCTACTGGCTGCACCTCTGGGACGGCTTCACCCCGGCCGAAGAGGTGGTGGCGGCGTTCGGCGACCTGGTGCGCGCCGGGAAGATCCGGGCGGTGGGGCTCAGCGACGTCCCCGCGTGGTACGCGACCAAGGCCGCCATGCTCGGCGGGCCGCCGGTGACGGCGCTGCAGCTGGAGTACTCCCTCGTCGAGCGCGCCATCGAGGCCGAGTACGTGCCCCTGGCGCGGGAGTTCGGCATCGCGATCCAGCCGTGGGGCGCGATCGGCGGCGGGTTCCTCAGCGGCAAGTACACCCGCGACGGGGCGGGCACCGGACGGCTCGCGGGCCCGGACGCCGGGGCGTTCCGCGCGCTGCCCGAATCCCGCTGGGCGGTGCTGGACGCGGTCCGCGAGCTCGCGGCCGAGGTGGGTGCCACCCCGGCCCAGGTGGCCCTGCGCTGGGTGACGAGCCGGCCGTCGATGCCCGCGCCGCTGATCGGCGCCCGGACGCCGGAGCAGCTCACCGAGACCCTCGGCGCGCTCGCCCTCGACCTCAGCGACGCCCAGCTGGACCGGCTGACCGAGGTGAGTGCCGTAGAGCAGCCGTTCCCGCACGGCATCCTGGCGCGGCTCAACGCGGACTTGCCGCGCCGGTAGCCACGCGAGCCCGACGCCGCGAGTCCACAGTGGACGTCAGCGCTCGGCCGCGGCCCGGGCGGCCCGGTCGACCTCCGCGCACCGGTCCGCCCAGAACGCCGCGTCGTGGTGGCCGTCGGTGGCGAGCGAGCCGTCGAGCTGCTCACGCAGGATGTCCGCGTGCCCGGCGTGGCGGCCGGTCTCGGTGAGCACGTGGACCAGGACGTTGAACAGCAGCACGTCCGGGCGGGGCCACCAGGGCACGTGCCCGGGCGTGTCGACGGCGAGCGCGGTGATCGTCGCGTCGGAGTGGGCCCACACCCGCCGGTAGCGGTCGACGATCTCCGCGCGCGTCTCGTGCTCGGTCGCCCACATGTCCTTGCCGCGTGCCCCGGCGTCGTCCCACCGGGGCAGCGGCTCGGGGAACGGCCGGCCGAAGATGTCGCCGAAGTACCGGGCTTCGGTCAGGGTCAGGTGCTTGACGAGGCCGAGCAGGTTGGTGCCGGTCGCGGTCAGGGGACGGCGGACGTCGTACTCGCCGAGCCCGTCGAGTTTGCCGAGCAACTCTTCGCGGACCTCGCGCAAGTCGCCGTGCAGGTAGTTCTTCGCGAACTCGTCGATCATGGCGACCAGCTTGTCAGCCCACGGGTACCCCGCGCACCGAAACCGGACCGCGGGTCGGGTCCAGCTCGGTCTGCTGGTCCACTCCGGACGGCGTCAGCACGTCCACCGCCTTCGGTGCGGTCGCCGGGTCGGCGGTGCAGGTCGGCGCCGTCCCGCCGGCCGCGCAGAGGCCGAACGTGTACTGCCCGGCCGTCGGCGTGAAGGGCCGGGCCTGGTCGGGGGAGTTGCCGTCCTGCCCGGTGAGCACCACGGCGAACGTCCAGCCCGGCCCGGGTGTCCCGAACGCCGCTTTCGCCACGCTGACGGTGATGTACCGCGTCGCCTGCGAAGCCTGTACGGACGGCGTGGCGAGCGAAGCACCCGAGGCGTCGACGAGCGCCGGTTCGGCGAAGCCCTGGACCTCGATCCGCCGGCTCCACGCGTCCTGCGGCGCGATCGTGTACGCCCGGCTCGGGAACGGCGCCGCGGTCGACGTCGCCGTCGCGGCCGGGTCGTGGGCGTAGACCGTCAGCAGCTGGGCGCCCAGCGGCGAGCCGAACGTCGGTGACAGGTCGCGGACTTGCGCCCGGAAGACGAGCTGCGTGCCGGAATCGATGACCTGGAACCGCTGCAGGTCGAACGCGCCCGCGTGGAAGTCGCCCGCCGTCGGGTAGGTGAACGTACCCGGGCCGTTGTCGTCGCCGTCGGGGTCTGTCGTGTCCAGCAGCACGGTGCCGGTGACGAAGTCCGAGCTGATCGTCTTCTGCGCGTACCCGGTGCCCGCGCCCGTCGCGGCCGCCGTGACGACGTTCGCGCCGAGCGGTGTCGGCACCGTGGCGCTGAACGTCCCCGCCGCCGAAGCCCGGGTCGAGAGCACCGTCGTCGTGCCCGCGTCGGTGGCCGAAACGGCGAGGTCGACCCGGCTGCCGGCGGGGGCGGTGCCGGTGACCTGGGCGGTCGCGGTGGACACCGATGCGGGCGCGTCGAGCGTGACGGTCAAAGCAGGCGGGGCGGAGACGTACCGGACCCGGACCTCGGCGGGCTGCTCGGGCAGCCGGCCGTCGTCGAGGGCCCTGGCCAGCCGCACCGACTGCGACTGCGCCCAGCTCAGCGGCGCGACCGAGCCGACGGACTGCCCCGGCGTGAAGCCGATCGACGCCGTCCGCGGATCCGCGCCGTACGGCGACGCGGGCAGCGCCGGGTTTTCCCACACCTGCTCGGGAATCAGCCCGGTGCCCCCGGTCTGCGCCCGCATCGCGCGCAGCAACGCGGCCGCGCCCGCCCGGTCGCCGGTCTGCACGGCCTGCTCGCCGCGTTCACCGGCGAGCACCGGCCACAGGTGCCCGGACCCGGCGTTCGCCGACGGCCACGGTGCCCCGTTCGGGGCGCAGTTCGTCGGGTCCGGCTCATAGCAGTCGCCGTAACCGTCTTCGCTGCCCGGCGCCGAAGTGCCGTAGCGGTACCAGCCCGGCCCGGCCGGGGTGTCCCGCTTGAGCACGCGGTCCACGACGCCGAGCGAGGCGGCGACGTCCGGGTCGTTCGCCGGCAGCACGCCGAGGCGGGTCAGCTCGAGGAACCCGGCGTCGACGACCGCGCGCTGGTCGGCGTCGACCGAGCCGTTGCCGAGGTTGTAGTTCCATTCCGAGTTCGGGTCGCCGTTCTTGGTCAGCCGCAGGAAGTACCGGCCGCCGTACGGCCCGTTCGACGTCACCGTCCAGCCCTTGATGCTGCGCTGGAAGTGGTCCGCGGTGGCGCGGTAGCCGTTCGCGCGGGCCGGGTCGCCGTTGCGGTCGGCGATCACGCCGGCGGCGACGAGCCCGGCGATCTCCGCGGCGATCGTCGAGGGGGAGTAGCCGCCCTGTTCCTCCCAGCGCTCCGAGCCGAACGCCGGCCCGTGGGCGACGACGAAGTCCGCGGCCGCGCGGATGTGCTCGGTGTAGAGCGTGCGGTCGCGGTCGAGGCCGGCCTGCAGCGCCATCAGGATCGGGTACGCGCTCTCGTCGAGCTGGTCGCCGCCGGAGTCGGGCGCCTTCTTGCCGTTGAGCAGCGAGTTGCGCGGGAACCGGCCGTCCGGTTGCTGCTGGCGCGCGAACAGCCACCGCACGCTCGCCCGCGCCGTCTCGCGGTCACCGGCCGACAGCAGACCGGAGAAGCTCTCGTACAGGTCGCGGGCGAAGATCTCGCGGTAGGACCCGAAGTAGACCGGTTTGCCGCCGGGCGCGTCACCCGCCGGCACCGCCTGGCCCCACGGGCTGCCCAGTGACGCGACGACCGCGCCGGGGAACGTCTTGTCCTCGCTGGCCTTGAGCACGTTCACGGACTGGTAGTACGCAGTGGAGTCTTCGGAATCCCGGCTCCGCACCGGGATCAGCCCGTTGTCGTAGTCACGCCACTCGCGCGCGTACTGGCGGTAGCTCTGCTCGAACGGCGTGCGCAGGCTCGCGCCGGCGGTGGCCACGGCGGCCCGCGCGTCCGTGCCGAACCCGAGCGCCAGCACGGCCGGACGATGCGGCCGGAGGTCCAGCCGCGCGGTCTGCACGACGTTGCCGTTCACCGCCGAAGGCGTGGTGTCGGTGAGCCGGTGATCGCGGTCCAGCTGGGCGAGCCCGTCGCCCGCGGTGCCCGCGAACCCGCTGCCGGTGGCCAGGAACCGGCGGTCGGCGCGCAGCGCGGCGGCCAGCGGGGTGCCGTAGTCGCGGGCCGGCGCGCTGGACACCGTGGTGGTGTCGGTGCTGACCAGTGCGCTCGTCGCGGCGTCGACGGACGCGGTGTCGCCGCCGCCGTTGGCCGGGCCGCCCCCGCCGTTGCCGTTGATGCTCGCGTCGAACCGCACGTAGACCTGGAGGTCTCGCCCGGAGTCCCGCAGCGGTTCCAGCCGGGTGCGGATGAGCACCCCGGTCCGGGCCGGGTCGGCCAGGTACTCGGTGACCAGCCGGTAGCGCCCGCTGCGCGCGGTCGACGTCACCTCGCAGGCCATCCCGCCGGCGCTCGTGCGGACCGTGTAGGTCATGTCGCGGGCCTGCAGATCGGTGAAGCTGCGCCCGTCGGTGACGGCGAACTGCAGCGTTTCGACGTTCGTGTTGTCGATCACCGGTGCGTAGACGTCGGACAGCACGCCGCCCGCCACGGTGAACCACGCCTTGCTCGTCGTGTTCCGCGCGGTGCCCAGGCAGTCCTTGCGGGCCAGGCCGAAGTGCGAGCCGGTGCCCGGTCCCGGCGCCGCGGTGGCCGCGTTGGCTGTGTCGGATACAGCGGGCAGGAGGGCCGCGGCCAGCACCGCGCACAGCACCACGGACGACGTCGACCGAATCATCCGCCCATCCGATCACGACCGCCCGTGGCGCACCAGGTCCGAACGGCAGCAGGAAGGCCGTTACCGGTGATTGAGAATCCGAACCCGTGGGTAGCAAACCGGAAGTCCCCCCGAGGAGGTGAACGTGGAAGAGCTGGGATCGGACGGATGGCGGTACCGCGGCACGATTTCGCCACGGACGCTGCCGAGCCTGCGCCGGCACCTGGTGTCCTGGTTGCGGCGGCGCGCCGGTGACGAAGTCGGGCGGCAGGCCGACGACGTCGTGCTGGCCTGCTGGGAAGCGATGGCCAACGTGCTCGACCACGCTTACCACGGCCGGCCGGGGCTGATCGACGTCCGCGCCCGGATCGACCAGGAGGTGCTGATCGTCACCGTCGCCGACCAGGGCCGATGGGCGTCACTGGCGGAGCGCGCGGACGACGGCCGCGGCCTGCGCCTGATCCAGGCCCTGGTCGACGGGCTCGACCTCCGCTCGACCGACGGCGGCACCGTCATCACGCTCACCTGGCCGTTCCCGGCCCGCCACAGCGCCTGAGCGCGTCAGCCTGCGGAACCGGCCGAGGACAGGTCTTCGACGAACCGGGCCGCGACCTCCCGGAGCTTCACGTTGGTGTGCTGTGACTCCGTCACGAGCCGCTTCATGGCGTCTTCGGCGGAGATCCGGTGCACGGCCATCAGGATGCCCTTGGCCTGCTCGATCACCGCGCGTGACCGCATCGCCGCCTCGAGGTCGGTGGCCCGCTGCCGGGCGTGGTGGTAGCGCCGCGTGGTGCGCAGCCCGAACGAGACGACCGTGGTGTACAGCTTCAGCAGCTGCGAATCGGTCTCCGCGAAGCCGTGGTCGCCGTAGCCGAAGAGGTTGAGCGCGCCCGACAGTTGCTCGTCCACGCGCAGCGGCGCGGCGAGGTAGCTGCCGACACCGAGGCCGCGGGCGTGGGTGGTGAACTCGGGCCACGCCGACCCCGCCGTGGCGAGCGGCACCCGGACGACTTCTCCGCTTTCCGCGGCTTGCAGGCAGGGTCCCGCGCCCGCCGCGTACTGGGCACGGTCGATGTCGACGGCACGGTCGTCGGTCGAAGCCGCGGTTTCCGGCTCACCGTCCCGGATCGCGGTGATGCTGGCCATGTCGGCGCCGGGGATGGCGCGGACGGCCTCGGCGCAGACGGCGTCGAGGATCTCCGCTTCGACGGGTTCGGTCTCCAGGGCACCGGTGAGACCGGCCATGGCGGCGGTCAGCTCGTCGAGGTCCTCGGGCCGGATCGGTTCACCGGTCATGCGGTCAGCTCCGTCCCGGATGGCTGCGGCAGGTGACGAACCGCTGGTGCTTCAACGGAACGGCAAAACCTTACCCGCGTTCGCCGGGTCGTCGGCAACATCGGGATCGGAGAGGGGGGCGGTGGCCGCCGGCCCGGCGCTCGCTGCTGAACGTCGTGGGTTGGGCGCCGGGGCCACCTGGCGACGGACGGCAGCACAACCCACCCGACAGCCGTCGCTACGGCCTGCTTACCCCCTGGACCGGCGGTCAACCGTTCAGCGGATCATGACCTTGACGACCTGGGTGAGTCCCGACACCCGCAGCACCCGGTCGAGCAGCCGCGGTGCCACCAGCCGCAGATCGTGCTCGCCGGCCCGGTCGAACAGCACCGCGACGCCGGCGCTGTCGAGGTAGGTCACCCCGGTCAGGTCCACGGTGACGGCGGTACCCGCCGCCAGCTCGCGGTCCAGCGCCGCGCCGAACTCCGCGGCGTTGCTCATGTCGATCTCACCGGTGACGGTCAGCACCCGGTCCCCGCCGTCGCCGGGGCCGCTGACCAGCGTGAGTGCCGTCGTCACGAACCGATCCTCCATTCCAGCGTGACGGTGGTCCCGGTGGCGTCGTGCCGGAAGGAGACCGCGTCGGCCAGCGCCTCCATCATCGGCACGCCGCGGCCGCGCAGCACGTGGTTGTCCGGCGGCGGCTGCTTCCACTGGCCCCGGTCGGTCACCGTGACGACCAGGTGCCCGCCGGTGAGCCGGGCGGCCAGGTGCGCGGTCGCGCCGAGGCCGTCGAGGTAGGCGTGCTCGACGGCGTTGGCGCAGGCCTCGCCCGCCGCGACGAGCACGTCCTGCAGGAGATCCGGCTCGAGCGCCGCGTTGGCCAGCCAGGCGCGCAGCCAGTGGCGGGTCGAGGCGAGGTGGTCCGGGTCCGCCGCGAACTCGAAGTCCAGCGCAGGCACGGCCCGGCGGTAGAGCAGCAGCGCGACGTCGTCCTCGTAGCCGTCCGCCGGCCGGAGCCGGTCCATCAGGGCCGTCGCCAGGTCGCTCAGCCCCGCGTCCCGTGCGTCGTGGGCGACCGCGGTGGCCCGGTCCATGCCCTCGTCGAGCGCTTCGCGGCGGCGTTCGACGAGCCCGTCGGTGTAGAGCATCAGCAACGAGCCGATCGGCACGGCCGCGGTGGCCTCCGGACGCGGCGCCGAGGCGCGGACCGCGAGCGGCAGGCTGCCGCTCGCGTCGAGGAACTCGGCCGTGCCGTCGCGGTGCACCAGGGTGGCGGGCGGGTGCCCGGCGCTGCTGTAGGTGAGCGCTCCGGTGGCGGGGTCGAGGACCCCGCAGAACACGGTGGTGCACAGGGCACCCGGCAGCCGTCCGGCGAAGCGGTCGAGCGCGGTGAGCGTGTGCGCCGGGCTGCTCGCCTCCAGCAGCAGTGCCCGGCAGGCGCTGCGCAGCTGGCCCATCACCGCGGCCGCGGCGAGCCCCCGGCCGACGCAGTCGCCGACGACGATGCCGATCCGGTCGCCGGGCAGCGTGATGACGTCGTACCAGTCGCCGCCGACCTCCAGGGGCGGGTTCGCCGGCTCGTAGCGCACCTCGAAGCCGGCGGGCAGCCGGGCCGGCCCGAGGATCGAGCGCTGCAGCGCGATGGCGACCTCCCGCTGCCGGTCGTCGCGGTGGGCGCGGCGCAGGGCGTGCGCGAGCGTCCCGGCCAGCAACGCCAGCAGGGTCCGGTCCTCGGTGCCGAGCGGACGGCCCGGCGCGGGCTCGACCCAGAGCGTCAGCCGGCCGCCGGGGTGATCGACGGTGGTGCCCACGCCGCTGCCCGCCGGTGTGGCGTGCAACGCCGGGAGCGAGCGGACGTGGCCGAGGGTCTCGCGCAGCGGTGCGGCGAGGTCCGCCCAGCGCCGGTCGCCGGGATCGGTCGAGGTGACCTCCGGCTCGCCGTCCGGCGGCCAGGTCACCGCCAGGACGCGCTGGGCGTCCCACAGTTCGCGCAGCAGCTCCAGCCCGGTGCGGAGCACGTCCGGGACCCCGCTGATCCCGGCGAGCCGCTGGTTCATCGAGGCGAGCGCGCTTTCGCGCTGCACGGCGTAGCGCTCGGCCGTGACGTCGCGGATCGTGCCGACCAGCCGGCGGTGGCCCTCGTCGTCGTGCAGTCCGGTGTAGGAGAGCGCGGCCCACACCCGGTGCCCGTCCCGGTGCCGGAACGGGAGGACGAGCCCGCCGGCGGGCTCGTCCCACGCGTGGTCGAAGGCGTCGGAGACCTGGCGGTGGGCGGCCGGGTCGGTTTCCGGGTCCGGCCACCACGGGAACGGCGGGGCGTAGGGCAGCCCGCCGGCGTCGAAGCCCACCAGTTCGGTGAAGGCCGTGTTGATTTCCACGACGCGGCCGTCGGAGTCGCAGACGAAGAAGCCCTCCTGCAGAGATTCGATCATCGCCGCCCGCCACCGGGCGTGCTGCGTCCGCAGCCTCGCCAGCTGGACGGTCGTGCGGACGCGGGCCAGCAGTTCCCGCGCCGAGAACGGCTTCACGAGGTAGTCGTCGGCGCCGGCGGCCAGCCCGTCGACGGCGGCCTCCTGACCGGCCCGCGCGGACAGCAGCAGCACGGGCACCGCGGCGGTGCGCGGGTCGTCGCGCAGCTCGGCGAGCAGGCCGAGGCCGTCCAAGCGCGGCATCATGACGTCGCTGATGATCAGCTCGGGCGGTTCGGCGCACGCGGCGGCGAACGCCTCGGCGCCGTCGCGCACCGCGGTCACCGCGTAGTCGTCGCGCAGCAGCCGGACCAGGTAGTCGCGCATGTCGGCGTTGTCGTCGGCGACCAGCACGCGGGCGCCCGCGGCCGCGGCGGGCGCGGGCCGGGCAGGCCGGTCGCCGTCCGGCAGCCAGCGCAGGGCTTCCTGCACGTACGGGTCCGCGGTCTCCGCGGCCGGCCCGCCGGTCGAGGATTCCTCGACGACGTGCTCGGGAGGCAGGTGCCGCGTGCCCAGCGGTACCCGGACCCGGAACGTCGTCCCGGCGCCCGGCGTGCTCTCCACGGCGACGCTGCCGCCGTGCATGCCGACGAGCTCGCGCACCAGCGCCAGGCCGATCCCGCTGCCCTCGTTCGACCGGGCCCGCGCCGACGGGATCCGGTGGAACCGCTCGAACAGCCGTGGCAGCTCGGCGGCGTCGATCCCGATCCCGGTGTCGGACACGGCGATCACGGCGTGCCCGCCGTCGAGGGCGCTGGTCACCCGGATCGCGCCGTCGAAGGTGAACTTGATCGCGTTGGACAGCAGGTTGAAGACGACCTTCTCCCACATCCCGCGATCGACGTGCACCGGCTCGCCCCACGGGGCGCAGTCGACTTCGAACGCGAGCCCGGCCCGTTCGACCGCGGCGCGGAAGACGCTCGCCAGCTCCGCGGTGAACGCCGGGAGGTCCACCGGTTCGAAGCGCGCCTGCATCCGGCCCGCCTCGATCCGGGAGAAGTCGAGCAGGTTGTTCACCAGCCGTCCCAGCCGCAGCGCGTTGCGGTGGATGACCTCGACCTCTTCCCGCACCCGCTCGCCGGCGTCCGCCAACGCCTCCCGCAGCTCGGCCGCGGGCCCGAGGATCAGGGTGAGCGGGGTCCGGAACTCGTGGCTGATGTTGGCGAAGAACGTGGTCTTCGCCGCGTCCAGCGCGGCCAGTTCCTCGGCGCGCTGTTGCTGGGCCTGGTAGGCGATCGCGCCGTTGACCAGCGCCGTCGTCTGCTGGGCGACCAGCCCGAGGAACGTCCGGTAGGACTCGTCGAGCGCGCGCCCGGCGCTCGCGGCCAGGACGATCACCCCGATCGCCGCGTCCCCGGCGTCGCCGGGCAGCGGCAGCACCATCGCTTCGACGGGCGGCGTGGACCAGCCGCCCGACGGCAGCTCGCCGAACTGCCCGTCCGACACCGTCCGCGGGACGCCGTCGGTGAGCACTTCCTTCAACGGCCACGCGGTCGCGCCGGCCGCGCCCTCGCCGCCGGGGGTGACGGCCGCGAGCGCGAGTTCGCCGTCGCCGTCACGGATGTGGATCGCGGCGTAGGGGACGTCGGCGCCGGCCCGCCCCAGCACGTCGGCGACCAGTTCGCAGGCCTCGTCCTCGGTGCGGGCCACCCCGGCCCGGGCACCGAGCTCCCGCAGCGTCGCCAGCCGGCGTTCGCCGATCACGCGCTCGGTCGTGTCGGTGACCGCGGTGAACACCGCCCGCACTGCGCCTTCGTCGTCGTGCACCGGGCTGTAGGAGTACGTCCAGTACGTCTCTTCCCAGTAGCCGTGCCGGTTCATCGGCAGCAGCAGGTCCTCCGACCAGGTCGCCTCACCGGTGGCCATCACGCTGTCCAGCATCGGGCCGATGATGTGCCAGATTTCGCCCCAGACCTCCGCACCCGGCTTGTCCAGCGCCGGGTGCTTGCTGCCCAGCAGCGGCAGGTACGCGTCGTTGTAGAGGAACCGGAGGTCCGGGCCCCACCAGACGATCATGGGGAAGCGGGAGGTCAGGCAGATCCGGACCGCCGTGGTCAGGCTCGACGGCCAGTCCCGCGGTTCGCCGAGCGGGGACGACGCCCAGTCGAAGTCCCGCATCCGGGCGGCCATCCGGCTGGTCCCGGGAAACACGGCACGCTGGCCGGCCTCTTCCCCGACGCTCATCACACTCCAGGTTCACGCGGCCTCGGCCGAGCCTACTCGACCGCGGACCAGGCCGCCGGACGTGGTGCACGGCGTCGGCGGAGTCAGTCCAGCGGGGCATCCCCGGTCAGCCAGGTCATCGTGACCGTGGTGCCGTCCTCGCGGTGCACCTGCGCGCTGTGGTCGGCGAGGTTGTCGATGAGCAGCAGGCCGCGGCCCCGCAGCCCGTTCGTCGCGGACGGCGGCCGCCAGGTGCCGTAGTCGGTGACCGTCACGGTCAGCTGACCCGGCAGCGCCTCGGCCCGGACGTCGACCGGGCCGGCTTCCCCCGCCGGGTAGGCGTGCTCGGCCGAGTTGGCCATCGCTTCGTACCCGGCGAGAACGATGTCTTCGCGCCGTTCGGGGCTCAGGCCGAGCGTGGCCAGCCACCGGGCCAAAGCCTCGCGCATTTCCGGCAGCCGGCCGGCCACCGCGGCCGTGCGCCGGTGGAACGAGGCCGGAGGAGCGGGCGCGCCCGGCGGGCGGGAATCCGTCATGGGGCGTCCTCTCCGCGGTGGCGCACGTGGATCACGGCGATGTCGTCGTCGTGCCGTCCGCGCGTCAGTTCGTCGATGAGCTTGTCCCACGCCGTGCCGGGATCGGCCGCGGTCAGCAGGCCGGGGATACCCGCCAGCAGCCATTCCACACCCAGGGTGAGGTCGCGGGTGTGGCGCCGGCTCTCGACCAGCCCGTCGGTGTACAGCACCAGCTCCCCGCCGACCGGGAAGCCGGTGGTGCGCTCGGGGAAGACCGAGCCGACGCCCAGCGGCTGCGCCAGCGCCTCGCCGATCTGCTCGACCGCCTCGCCCGGGCGCACCAGGATGGCGGGCAGGTGGCCGGCGTTCGCGTAGACCAGCGTGCCGTCGGACGGCCGGTGGACCGCGTAGAAGCAGGTCACGAAGCATTCGCCGAACAGCCCGGCGGTCAGTTCGGAAACGTTGCGCAGGACCTCGGACGGGGGCAGCTCCAGCCGCGCGTAGCTGCGGACGGCCGTCCGGACCTGGCCCATCACCGTCGCGGCGGTGACGCCGTGGCCGACGACGTCGCCGATGACGAACGCGGTCGCGCCGGAGGGGAGCCGGATGACGTCGAACCAGTCGCCCCCGACCTTGCCGCCGGTGGCCGCGGGCAGGTACCGGGTGAGCACGTCGAGGCCCGGGATGGGTGGGGCCACCGGCAGCATGCTGCGGGACAGCTCCGTGGCGAGGGTGCGCTCGCGTTCGTAGAGCCGGGCGTTGTCCAGCGCGATGGCCGAGTAGCCCGCGATGCCCTCGGCGAGGTATTCGTGCCGTGCGGTGAACCGGTCCGGCTCGGGGTGGCCGAAGAAGAACCCGCCCAGCACCTCCCCGGAGGTCGGGCTGACCACCGGCACGGCCAGGTAGCTGCACACCGGCAGGTGGCCCTCCGGCATCCCGTGGTGGGGCGCGTTCTTCCCGAAGCGCGGGTCCTGCGTGATGTCGGGACTGCGGACGGTGCCGATGCCGTCGAAGGTCGGCGCGAACACGTCGGTGTTGCGGGGCATCGGAAACCGGGAGAACGCTTCCCGCGGCACGCCCGAAATCGTGTAGAGCGTGTACGACTCGCCGAACTCGTCGACCAGGTTGTAGAAGAACGCGCCGAAGCTGGCTCCGGTCGCTTTCGTGGCCGCGTCGGTGGCGTCCTGCACGATCCGGTCGAGGTCGAGCTGGGCGGTCAGCTTCCGGCCGGTGGAGTGCAGCGCGTCGAGGACCACGGCTTCGCTCCGCAGCCGGCGGACCGTGCCGGCCAGGTCCGCGGTGGCGGCCTCGATGGCCGCGGCGACGGCCGAGGGCAGCTCGCCGGTCTCCCGGGTGGTATAGACCAGCGCGCCGCGCTCCCCACCATCGGCGGCGAGCGCGACCGCGCGGGTGATCTCCTTGCCCGGCACCAGGTCCGCCAGCACCGTGCGGTCGGTCACCGCGATCGCGACGTGGTCGCCGAGCAGCGCGCGCACTTCCGCCGGGCCGAGGGGCCGGACCTCGGTGGCCGCCGGAGTACCGGCGCCGTCGGCGAAAGCCCGCCGCACCGCGTCCAGCACCGCGTCGAACCCGGGCCGGGGCGTCATCACGGGGCCAGTGCGTCGGACAGCGACGGGTAGATCGCGAGTTCGTCGACGAGCCGGGTCAGTTCCAGCGGGCGCAGGGTGATCCGGCCGCTGGCCACCACCCGCAGCGGCGCCGACGCGGTGGGCCCGCGGTGCGCCCGGACGAGCTCGGCCATGCCCGCCGACGCCAGGAAGGTGACGCCGGTGAGGTCGATGACGAGCAGCTCGGGCTGCAGCCGCGCCGCGCGCTCGGCCAGCCGGCGAAGCTTCGGCGCCAGTGCGAGGTCGAGCGCGCCGTCGACGCGCAGCACCGCCGTGCCGTCCCGGTCCTCCAGTGCCACCGACCCCGCGGAACTGGCCGCGTCGTCGAGTGAGTCCCCGGTCACGTCCCGTTCGCCCATGCGCCCATCCTGCCTGCTCACGGACGCGGCGAAAAGTCGGGCGGGTGCTGACACGGCGGCGTGTCGCCCGGGCAGGCATGATGGGGAGCGGTTGAGCAGACAGCCTTCGTGATCACGTACGCCCATCGGACGTTCCGGTGGTGCTGCCGAAGGCGAGGAGAAAAACCATGACCGAGCACGCCCACACCGAGATCTCGGCCACCGCTGTGCCGTTCGGTGAATTCCGGATCGGCCGAACGGTGCAAGGCGAAGCGGTCGTCGTCGAGGTGGCCGGGGACGTGGACACGACCACCGCACCGGCTCTCGTGCAGGCCGCGGACGAAGCCCTGGCGGAGCAGCCGCCGGTGCTGGTGGTCGACCTGAGCCGCGTCGAGTTCCTCGCCTCGCCGGGCCTGACCGCGTTGCTGACGATCCACCGCAACGCCGGGTCCGGCACCGCGGTGCGGATCGTCGCGTCCGGCCGGGCGACCCTGCGCCCGATCCAGCTGACCGGGCTCGAGGAAAGCCTGTCGCTGTTCCCGACCCGGGAAGCGGCGCTGGCCGGCTCCTGACGCATCGTCCCGGCCACGGATCAGTCGTCGGCCGGGACGCTCCGGCGCTGGACGGCCAGCAGGGCGACATCGTCCTGGGCCGGCCGGCTGCCGATCATCGCGGCCATGATCCGGGCGCAGACCCGCTCCGGCTCCCCGGCGCGCACGGTTTGCGCCAGTAGTCCCATGCCGACGTCCACCGGGCGGTCCCGCCGCTCGACCAGTCCGTCGGTGTAGAACACGAGCACGCCGTCCGGCGGCAGGTCGACCACGCTCGTCCGCCGTTCGGGTGTACCGATCGTCAGCCCGATCGGGGGATCCGGGGGCACGTCCACCAGTCCGGCCGCCTCGCCGGGCACGGCGAGCACCGGAGGCAGGTGCCCGGCCAGCGACAGCGTCAGCGCGTCCCGGGCCGGGCCGATGATCCCGTAGGCCACCGTGGCCATCGCGCCGTGCTCGAAGTGGTTGGCCTTGCGGTCGAGCTTGGCGAGCACCTCGGCGGGGCTTTCGCAGTCGAGGGCGTAGGCGCGCAGGGCGCTGCGCAGCCGTCCCATGATCACGGCCGCGTCGAGGCCGTGGCCGGAAACGTCGCCCATCACGACGCCGAGGCGGTCGCCCGGCAGGGAGAACAGGTCGTACCAGTCGCCGCCGAGCCCGGTTTCCGCGCCGGGCACGTACCGGGCACCGAAGGCCAAGCCGGGCACCTCGGGCAGGTTGCTGGGCAGCAGGCTGCGCTGCAGCGCCATGGTGGCGGTCCGGTTCTCCTCCAGCGCCTCCACCTGGACCGCCATGGCGAGGCGGTCGGCGAGCAGCTGCATGGTGGCCACTTCGGGCTCACCGAACTGCCTGGGCGTCACGGAGCCGACGTGCAGCACGCCGACCAGCTCGCCGCCGGCGATCATCGGCACGCCGAGCATGGAATGCAGGCCCCGCTCCCACAGCAGGGAGTTCACGACGGTGCTTTCGTCGACGTGGTCGAGGATGACGGGGGCCCGCTCGAGCGCGACCCGGCCGGCGAACCCGCTACCCACCGGCACCCGCACGCCCTGGTGGACCTCTTCTTCGATGCCCGCCGCCGCGAAGGCCACGAGCTGACGGGCGTTGGGCTGGTACCGCAGCACGGTCGCGGTGTCGACCCCCATGGCCTCGCGCAGGCGCCGCAACGTCTCGGTGAGCAGCTCGGGCAGGCCGAGGTGCTCGGCCGGGGCGCCGATGATCGTTTCCAGCTGCTGCAGCCGGTCGTGGGCGTCGAGACTTCGCGACATGCGACGACCCTAGCCGCAACCCCTTTGCGGCCCTAACCATCCCGGGTTTCGACGGCGGGTCTCCCGGGGTAACCAGACCGGCGTGAACGTCGACTTGGACTGGGTGGGCGTGCTGCGGCACGGCCAGAGCGCCGGGAACGTGGCGCGGGAAGAAGCGGAGTCGGCCGGGGCGGATGTGATCGACATCGCCGAGCGCGACGCCGACGTGCCGCTGACGGACCTGGGGCGGGAACAGGCGAAAGCCGCGGGGAAGTTCCTGGCTGAGCGCCCGCCGGACATCGTGATCACCTCCACCTACCGCCGGACCTGGGACACCGCCCTGCTGGCCGCGCCCGACGGCGTGGCGGTCGTCCCGGACGAACGGCTGCGTGACCGCGAACTCGGCGTGCTGGACCTGCTGACCTCGCACGGCGTGCGCGAGCGGTGGCCCGACGAGCTGCGGCGAAAGCAGCGGCTGGGCAAGTTCTACTACCGGCCGCCGGGCGGGGAATCCTGGGCGGACGTCGTGCTGCGGCTGCGGTCCCTGCTGACCGAGCTGAGCGTGGAACACGCCGGGAAGCGCGTTCTGCTGGCCGCGCACGAGATGACCGTCTTCGCCCTGCGCTACCTGCTCGAAGGACTGCCCGAACCCGACCTCCTGCGTGCCGCCGACGCCACCGAAGTCCCGAACGGCTCGGTGACGGCCTGGGAGCGCGACTCCGACGGCGGGTTCACGATGGTGCACGCCCAGGAGGTCGGGCACCTGGAGGCCACCGACACCCCGCCGACGGCGGACGACGATGCCGCGCAGCAGCTCTCCTGACCCGGCCCCGATCAGCCCGGCCCTCTTGCGGGACTGGCGGATCGGCGCCGAAGACCGCGGCACCGTGCTCGTCGTCGGTGGCGCCCGGACCGTGCCGGGAGCACCGGCGCTGTCCGGGACTGCCGCCCTGCGCGCCGGAGCCGGCACCCTGCAGGTGGCGGTCGCCGAACGGCACGCGAGCGCCCTCGGCGTCTCGGTACCCGAGTCGTCGGTGTTCGGGCTGCCGGAAACCGCTTCCGGCGCGATCGCCGCCGACGCCGTCGACCGGCTGGCCGACGTCCTGCCCGGCGCCGGCACCGTCGTGCTCGGCCCCGGGCTCACCGGCGCCGAGGAGACCGAAGCGTTGCTGCGGCAGCTGGTGCCCGCCATCGCCCCGGACGCGCGGGTGGTGCTCGACGCGTTCGCGCTCGGCGCGCTGAGCCGGGCCCCGGAACTGGCCGAGCCACTGGCGGACCGGCTGCTGCTCACCCCGAACCGGGTCGAGGCCGCGTTCCTCGACGGCTGCGAGGAAAAGGACGTCGACGACCTGGAGACGGCGGTGCGGATCGCCGGCCGCTACCGCGGTGTGGTGCTGCTCATGGGCGTGGTCGCCGAGCCCGGTGGCCGCACCTGGCGCGACGGCAGCGGCCACGTCGGGCTGGCGACGTCCGGCAGCGGTGACGTGCTGGCCGGGCTGACCGGCGGCTTCCTCGCCCGCGGTGCGGCGGTCGACCAGGCGGCCTGCTGGGCGACGCACGTCCACGCCGTGGCCGGCCAGCGGCTGATCCCCGACACCGGGAGCACCGGCCTGCTGGCGCGCGAACTGGTGGCGCAGATCCCGCGCGTCATCGCCGAGCTGGAGCGCTGAGCCCGCACGCCGCCGTGTCGACCCTGCCGTCACGGGTGCCGGCCGCCGAGCGCTCCGGCCGCCGTGCCGGAACGGACGACACGCGTAATTGAACGGACGACACGCGTGCTTGAACGGACGACACGGCGGCAGGCGTTACCGCTGCGTGGTGGGCCGGACGACGATCTCGTTGACGTCGACGCCGTCCGGCTGCCCGATCGCGTAGGCGACGGCTCCCGCGATCGCGTCCGGTGCGAGGGTCACCGCGCGGTAGGCGCGCATCGCGTCCTTGGCGCCGGGCTCGGTGATGCTGTCGGCCAGTTCGGACTCGGTGACACCGGGCGAGACGGTCGTGACGCGGATGCCGGGGTCGGCTTCGAGGCGCAGGCCTTCGGTGATCGCCCGGGCCGCGTACTTGGTGCCGCAGTAGACCGCGGCCGTCGGCACCACCTCGTGCGCGCCGGTGGAGGCGATCGTCACGAAGTGCCCGCCGCCGGCGCGCCGGAAGTGCGGCAGGGCGGCCGCGATCCCGTGGAGCAGGCCGCGGACGTTGACGTCGATCATCCGGTCCCACTCCTCGACGAGCAAGGAGTCCAATCGCGACAGTGGCATCACGCCCGCGTTGGCGACGAAGACGTCGAGCCGCCCGTGCGCTTCGGCGGCGGCGTCGGCGAATGCGGCGACGTCCGCGCGGTCGGTGACGTCGAGGCGGTGCACGTCGGCGGTGCCGCCGGCGTCGTGGATTTCCTTCGCCAGCGCGGCCAGCCGGTCTTCGCGCCGGGCGCCGAGCACGACGTGGTGGCCTTCGCGGGCCAGGCGCAGCGCGGTGGCGTGCCCGATGCCGCTGCTGGCTCCGGTGATGAGGACGATCTTCACAGGGTTCCTTCCGGGAAATCGGCGGCGAGAGTGGTTTCCCGCCAGGTGTCGAAAGTGGAGCGAAGGGTGCCGAGCCGGGCGGTGGCGATGTCGTAGGCGGCCCGGCCGAGGAGCAGGCGCAGCGGCGGTTCGTCGCTGCCGACCGCGGCGAGGATCGCTTCGGCCGCGCGGGCCGGGTCTCCCGGCTGCCGGCCGTACGTCGCGAGCGTCGCCTCCCGGCGGGCACCGGCCGTCTCGGCGTAGTCGTCGATGCGGATCGCCGACTGCCGCATCGACGGGCCGGACCAGTTGGTGCGGAAGGCGGCGGGCTCCACGATGGTCACCTTGATGCCCAGCGGCGCCACTTCGGCGGCCAGGGACTCGGACAGCCCTTCCACGGCGAACTTCGTCGCGTGGTAGTAGCCGGTGGCGCCGAAGGCGGCCAGGCCGCCCAGCGAAGACACGGTGACGATGTGCCCGCTGCGTCGCGCCCGCATGCCCGGCAGGACCGCGCGGGTGACGTCGGCGAGGCCGAACACGTTGGTGTCGAACAGTTTCCGGATCTCGTCTTCCTCGCCTTCTTCGACCGCGGCGAGGTAGCCGTAGCCGGCGTTGCCGACCAGGACGTCGATCCGGCCGAACGCCGCTTCGGCGCGCTTCACGGCGTCGACGACCTGGGCGTGGTCGGTGACGTCGAGCGGCAGGGCCAGCGCTCGGTCGCCGTGGCGGCCGGCCAGATCGGCGACCCGCGCCGGATCGCGGGCGGTGACCACCGCGCGCATCCCGCGGTCGAGAACGGCGGTGGCCAGTGCGCGGCCGAGGCCGGTGGAGCAGCCGGTGAGGAACCAGACCGGGTTTTCGGGCACGACGAAGTACTCCGTCCATTGTGGATGGGTGGAAAGGGGTTCAGGAGACGGCGAGACTGCCCAGCAGGGCCAGTGCCGCTTCCGACGGGCTGCCCGGCTCGGCTTGGTAGACGATCAGCTGCTGGCCGGGGGCACTGTTGACGGTCAGCGCCTCGTAGCTCAGTTCCAGCTCGCCGACCAGCCGGTGGCGGAACCGCTTGGTCTCGTGGGTCTTCTGCCGGATGTCGTGGCGGGCCCACAACCGGCGGAAGTCCGCGCTCTTGACCGACAGCTCGCCGACCGTGTCGATGAGCTGCGGGTCGTCGGGGTCGATCCCGGCGGCCGCCCGCAGGCCGCCGACCGTGTTGACGGCGACGCGCTCCCAGTCCGGGTAGAACTCGCGGGCGTCCGGGTCGAGGAACACCAGCCGGACCAGGTCGCCGCTGTGGGCGTGCCCGTCGAACAACGCCTGGCCCAGCGCGTTGTGCGCCAGCACGTCGAGACAGCGGCCGAGGACCACCGCGGGCGTCCCCGGCCAGCCGTCCATCAGGCGCAGCAGGTTCGGGCTGACCCGCTCCCGCCGCCGGGCGCGCCGGCGGCGGCCCGGCACCGGACGGGCCAGCCGGTGCAGGTGGGCGGCGGCGTCGTCGTCCAGCGCCAGCCCGCGGGCGAGCGCGTCGACGACCTGCGCCGAGGGGTTCCGCTCCCGGCCCTGCTCGAGCCGGACGTAGTAGTCGGTGCTGACGCCGGCCAGCAGCGCCACCTCTTCGCGGCGCAGGCCCGCGACCCGGCGCGACCCGCCCGCGGGCAGGCCCAGCTCGTCCGGGCCCACCTGTGCACGGCGGGCCCGGAGAAACTCTCCGAGCGCGTTCTCCCTGGCCACGTCTCCGAGGCTAACCCGGATCCGCGCCGGCTGGGTGGCCGCGCCGCACCCACCCTCAGACCAGCCGGATCGGCTTCCCGTCCTCCTCCGGCCGCAGCAGCGTCGCCGTGCGCCCGTCGACGTCCAGGGTCATCACCGCGTTCCCGAATTGCGGCCCCGAAACGCAGGCCCAGCTCAGCGGCGCGGGCGGGACACCGGCGCGCCGGGCCAGCCACTCACTCGCCCGGGTGAGCCCCCGCGACCAGCCGGCCCGGAACAGCCGGTTCATGTACCACGGCACGGTGTTGTGCACCGGCGAGCAGGTCAGCTGGTGGACCGGCGCCGCGGTGCCGCCGGGGAACGACGCCTCGGCGACGTAGGCGTGGTGCACGTCGCCCGAAAGCACGTTGACCGACGCCGCGCCTCCGTCCGCGACGCGGGCGATGAGCTTCGCCAGCCGCTCGAACGACTCGCGGAACGCCGGCCAGTGCTCCAGGTCGGCCAGCTGCCGGAGCCACTCGCTGGCCCGCCCCCACGACCCCGGGCCGGGCGCAGAGCCGCTCGTTGACCGACTGCGCGGCCGACAGCGCGGTGGGCAGCAGCCACGGCAGCGACGTGCCGATGAGCAGGTGCTCGAACTCACCGGAGGCCTGTTCCTCGATCCAGCGGAACTCGTCGTCGCCGATCATCGACCGTTGCCCGCCCTCGAGGATCCGCCCGGCGCGCGAGTCGATCACCAGCAGCCGGACCGGGCCGAAGTCGCGCCGGTAGGACCACCTCGTGCCCTTGGCGCCGTCGGCCTCCCGGTCGGCCTGGTCGGCGAACTCGCGCAGCAACCCGGCGTTGTCCACGCCCGACTTGATCACCTGCTGGTAGCGGTCGTCTTCGGCGAGCTCCTCGGGCCCCAGGTTGCCGAGGTGCTGGTAGACCCAGTACGAGACCAGCGCGCCCCGGATCCGTTCCGGCCACCACGAGGTCCCGGTCATCTTCTCGCGCCAGGCGTGCGAGGTGTTCCAGTCGTCGCGGACGTCGTGGTCGTCGAAGATCATCGACGTCGGCACGGTGGACAGCAGCCAGCGCACCGCCGGGTCGCACCATGCTTCGAAGTACAGGTGGCAGTACTCCTCGAAGTCGGCGACCTCGTTGCCGGGCGGCTCGCTCGTGTCCCGCCGCCCGGCCAGCCATTCCCGCGTGGCGTCGGTGGTTTCGTCGGCGTAGACCTGATCGCCCAGCAGGAGCAGCGATTCGGGCCATTCGGCCTCCTCGAGCCCGGCCATCCGGTGGGCGTAGGCGGCGAGCGCGTCCGGGCCCAGGGCGTCCTGCTCCCGCGGCTTGCGGCAGGACCCGAACACCAGCCGGAACCGCGGGTCGCCGGGGCCCAGCGTCCGGATGCGGCTCGGCGGCAGGTCGGCGCCGGGTTCGGGCCAGACGACGTCGCCGTCGAGCCGCACCTCGTACGGCGTGCTCCGCCCGGGTTCCAGCCCGGTGAGCACGACCAGCGCGTAGTGGTGGCCGGCGACCTCGAACGTCCGGGCGGCCGCGTCGCAGATGCCCACGTCGCACGGGCCGTCCGTCTCGACCCAGATCGTCGCCGAGGTGGCGTCGACGTGCCGCAGCAGCGGACCCAGCAGCAGCTCTCCCATCCGGGAATCCTGTCAGAAGCCCGCCGTCGCGGCCGAACGGTGAGCCGTTCGAAACTTCCCGAAACGTTTCGATAATCGTTGACCGCCCGGGCCAGGCGACGAACCATCGTCGCAGCTCCTCTCCTGCCCCCGGAAAGGATTTCCTCGAGTGCGAAGACTCCTCACTGCCCTTTCCGCCGCCGTGCTGGCGATCGCCGCGGCGATCGTGCTGGTCGTGGCGGCGCAGCCGGCGTCCGCGGCCACGTTGACCCGGGTGACCGACTTCGGCAGCAATCCCAGCAACCTCAACATGTACACCTACGTCCCGGACCGGGTCGCCTCGCGCCCGGCGCTGCTGGTCGCGATCCACTACTGCACCGGCTCGGCATCGGCGATCTACAACGGTTACGCCCGCGACTACGTCACCACGGCCGATCAGTACGGCTACGTCATCGTGTTCCCGGAAGCCACGCGCAGCGGGCAGTGCTTCGACGTTTCGTCGCCGCAGGCCCTCACCCGCGGCGGCGGCAGCGACCCCGTCGGCATCCTCTCGATGGTCAACTACGCCAAGCAGCGCTACAACGTCGACCCCGGCCGCGTGTTCGTCACCGGGTTCTCCTCCGGCGCGATGATGACGAACGTGCTCGCGGCGGAGTACCCGGACGTGTTCGCCGCCGGCTCGGCGTTCATGGGCGTGCCCGCCGGCTGCTTCGGCACCACCGACGGGTCGAGCTGGAACAGCCAGTGCGCGAACGGCCAGATCACCAAGACCGCGCAGCAGTGGGGTGACCAGGCCCGCCAGATGAGCGGCGGGCGCAGCGGACCGTACCCGCGGATGCAGCTGTGGCACGGCACCGCCGACGACACCCTGCGCTACCCGAACTTCGGGGAAGAGATCAAGCAGTGGACCAACCTGCAGGGGCTGAGCCAGACGCCGTCGTCGAGTGATGCTCCGCAGTCCGGCTGGACGCGCACGCGCTACGGGGGCACCGGCACGCAGGCGCCGGTCGAGGGGATCAGCGTCCAGGGAGCGGGGCATTCGCTGCCGCAGAACGGGATGGTGGCGTACGCGATCGCGTTCCTCGGGCTGAACAGCGGCGGTTCGGCCACGACCACGCCGACCACTCCCACCACCACCACGTCGACGCCGCCTGCCGGGAGCACCTTGGGCAGCGCGGCGGCTCGGACCGGGCGCTACTTCGGCACGGCGGTCTCGGCGAGCAAGCTGTCGGACAGCGTCTACACCGGCATCCTGAGCCGCGAGTTCTCCATGATCACGCCGGAGAACGAGATGAAGATCGACGCCACCGAGCCGAACCAGAACCAGTTCAGCTACGGCAACGCGGACCGGATCGTCAACCAGGCGACGAGCCAGGGCGCCCGGATGCGCGGGCACACGCTGGCCTGGCACGGGCAGCAGCCCGGCTGGATGCAGGGCATGGAGGGCTCGGCGCTGCGGCAGGCGATGCTGAACCACATCACCCAGGTTGCGACCCACTACCGCGGCAAGATCTACGCCTGGGACGTGGTGAACGAGGCCTTCGCCGACGGCGGTTCCGGTGGCCGGCGCGACTCGAACCTGCAGCGCACGGGCAACGACTGGATCGAGGCGGCGTTCCGCGCCGCGCGGGCGGCCGATCCGGACGCGAAGCTGTGTTACAACGACTACAACACCGACGACTGGAGCCAGGCGAAGACCCAGGGCGTGTACCGCATGGTCCAGGACTTCAAGTCCCGCGGCGTGCCGATCGACTGCGTCGGCTTCCAGGCGCACTTCAACGCCAACAGCCCGGTGCCGTCGAACTACCAGACCACGCTCCGGAACTTCGCGAACCTTGGCGTGGACGTGCAGCTCACCGAGCTGGACATCGAGGGGTCGGGGACCGCGCAGGCGAACAACTTCCGCACGGTCACGCAGGCCTGCCTCGCGGTGGCGCGGTGCACCGGGATGACGGTGTGGGGGATCCGGGACACGGACTCCTGGCGGGCCTCGGGCACACCGCTGCTGTTCGACGGCAACGGCTCGAAGAAGGCGGCCTACACCGCGGTCCTCGACGCGCTGAACAACGGCGCACCGCCGGACGGCGGCCCCACCACGACCACGCCGCCGCCGCCGACCACGACCACGCCGCCGCCCGGCAACTGCACGGCGACGTACGCCAAGACGGCGGAGTGGAACGTCGGCTTCAACGGCCAGGTGACGGTGTCGGGGACGAACAACTGGGTGCTCACGGTGACGTTCCACGAGCCCCAGAAGGTGACCGGCAGCTGGAACTACACGGGCACGTGGGACAGCACCGGCTACGTGCTGACGGCGAGGCCCAACGGCAGCGGCAACGTCATCGGCTTCACCGTCCAGCACGGCGGAAACCTCACGGCACCCACCGTGACCTGCGCGGCGGGCTAGGGCGTGTCCACAGTGGAAGTGGCCGCGGTCACAGTGGCCGCGGCGCCCGGCCGAGGCCGTGCGAAAACTGTCGGTGGTGACGGATAGCCTCAACGCATGAACACGGACGACGCGACAGTCCCGGCGCACCAGCTCACCAAGGGCCAGTGGTTCTGGCACGAGCCCGCGCCGGGGCTGCCCGCGTGGCAGCTGCAGGTGAATTCGGCGGAGTTGCTGGAGGATTCCGTCGAGATCTTCACCACGGACGAGGAGCGAGAGCTGGTTTCGTACCCGCGAAACCGCTTGATCCGCCTGGCCGGGGCGGCCTGAGAAGCCGCCACTGGGTGGGGGGAGGGGGAGAGGCGGTGCTGCGGCCGGTGATGGCGGTACCGCTGCTGAAGGTGCGGGCCGGCTAGGCAGCGCTTGGTTCTGCGGGCGGTTCTGAGGCGTTCGCGGGCGGTTTGCCGGGGCGCCGGGCGGTGTCGCGAGCCCGCGCAGCTGGTGTCGGCCGGTGGGTGGTTCGGCGAGCTGACGCCTGGCTTCGTGAGCGAGCGGGCGGTTCTGTGAGCTGCCGGGTGGTGTCGCGAACCGGCGCGGGCCCGATGAACCGGCGGGTGGCTTGGCTAGCCGAAGCGTGGCTTCGCGAGTCAGCGGGCAGCGTCATGAGCCATCGGACAGTGTCGCGAGCCGGCGCGAGCTCCCTCGGCTCAGGCCGGGCCGGCGTCGCGAAGGGCGGCCGGGCGCCACGTCATGCGGACCGTGGTTCCCTTGGTGCCCGTGTCGATGTCGGACTGGTCCGTCACCTGGTCGATCAGCCGCAGGCCGCGGCCACCTGAGGTGCACAGGGCCGCCGGCCGGGGGCGGGTTGCCGGGATGCCGCAGCCGGTGTCCGTCACCGTCACCGTTACCGCGTCGCCCTCTCGGCGGGCCTGCAGGCGGGCCCAGCCGTGGCCGTCCGGGTAGGCGTGCGCCGCCACGTTCGCCAGTGCTTCGTACGTGGCCAGCGTGATGTCGTGCGTGCTGTCCGGGTCCAGCGGGAACTCGCCCAGCCAGTGGGTCAGCTTGCGCCGCAGCCCGGCCATCTCGTTGGGCAGCGCCGGCGCGAGCTCTTCGAACGTCGAGGCGACCACGGGTCGGGCGGCGGTGCGCTCCGGGGCCGTGGTCCCGGCTTGGTCGGTGTCGGTGTTCTCGCCCGTGTCGACGCCAGTTTCCGGAGTATGTCGATACACGATCCGCTCCCATCCGTCGGCCGATCCCCCGTTTCGGCGGGCTTCTCCTGGGGGCTACCCACCGCCACGGAGTCTTACCCGTTGTGCTTCGTGAGATGTCTCGCTACAGTGGAGGCGCTCCTCGCGGATGCCGGCCCCTCGGCCGCCCGGAGGCAGCTCCCGGATCCAGGCCACTCGGCCTCTTTCCTCATACCGGCTTCGCCACCCTTTTGCGCGGGCCATCACCACATCAGGAGACACCCATGTCTTTTCACGGAATCCTCGACCTGTCCGGCAAAACCGCCTTCGTCCGGCCCGGCTACCGGCCGGCGCCCGACGACGTCGCCGTCCCGCTTTCCCTGGTGCGCAAGCACAACCTGCGGCCCGGCGACGAAATCACCGGCACCACCGAGAAGATCACCAGCGTCAACGGCGCCGATCCGGGCGAACCGCGCCCTCGCTTCGCCGACCTCGTCCCGATGCACCCGGATCAGCGGCTGCTGCTCGAAACCACGCCGACCCGGCTGCTGCCGCGCGTCATCGACCTCGTCACCCCGCTCGGCAAGGGGCAGCGTGCCCTGGTCGTTTCGCCGCCGAAAGCCGGGAAAACCACGGTACTGCAGGAAATCGGCCACGGACTGTCGGTCAACCACCCGGACTGCCGGCTGCTGGTCCTGCTCGCCGACGAACGCCCGGAGGAGGTCACCGAGCTGAGCCGGACCATGCGTGGCGAGGTGATCGCGTCCACTTTCGACCGTCCGCCCGCCGAACACGTGGCGGTGGCCGAACTCGCCGTCGAGCGCGCGAAACGCTTGGTGGAGCACGGCGAAGACGTCGTGCTGCTGCTCGACTCGCTCACCCGGCTGGGCCGCGCGTACAACTTGTCGGCACGCCCGTCCGGCCGCACGCTCTCCGGTGGCGTCGACGCGGCCGCGTTGCAGCCGATGAAGCGGATCCTCGGCGCCGCCCGCAACGTCGAAGGCGGCGGTTCGCTCACCATCGTCGCGACGGCACTGGTGGAAACCGGTTCGCTGGCCGACACGGTGTTCTTCGAGGAGCTGAAGAGCACGGGCAACGCCGAACTCAAGCTCGACCGCAAAACCGCCGAGCGACGCGTCTTCCCGGCGGTCGACGTGGCGGCATCCGGCACCCGGCGCGAGGAGCTGCTGGTCACGCCGGGCGAACTCGCCGCGATGCGCGACGTCCGCCGGGCCTTGCCGGGGCCGCAGGCGATCGAACAGCTGCTGGAGCAGCTCCGCAAGACCGGCTCCAACGCGGAGTTCCTGTTCCGCGTGACGGGTGCGGCGCTGCCGGAAGCGGCCTGACCACTCAGCTTCCGCGACGCTCCCGGAGTTCGCCGATCACTTTCGGCCCGACGCCGCGGGCTTCCTCGACGCTGTCCGGCGGTTCGCCTTCACCGGGGCGGTAGAGATCATCGTCCGCCCGGCCGGGATCCGGAGTGCCGGGCCGCGCGATCTCGGGTTGCTGCTCGTTCGGCTGGGACATTCCCGGCTGGTACCCGGAATTCGCCCCGCCAATCACCGCGGTGGCTGGTACGGAGTGGCAGGCGGGTAGGACGGCCGTTCGGGCCCGCGGTTCAGGGTCGCGACGAGAAACCCGAACCCGACGACGGTGACGACGAGCGCACCGGCCCCGGGCGCCGCGACCCACCAGGCGAATCCGGCGGCCGCCACCAGCCAGGCCGCGACCAGGGTCCGCTTCGCCGTGAGGGGATACGGCTTCGGCAGCTCCCGGACGGCCGTCCCGCCGAGCACGAGCAACCCGGCCAAGGTCACGAACAGCACGGTCAAGTACACGGGGATGGCCTCCTTCGGGGAAGTGGGGCAATCTCCTTGCCGACTACCCGCGCCGGCGGCGGGCAAGCCGTGGCGTCGGGCACAGCCAAGGCTCGATCCGACGCCCGGGCCGGACCCCGCACCTCGGTTCGGCACCCGGACCACGGCGGCCGCAGGTGGCGCGGGGGCAACCGGCCGCCGCGGTGAGCGTCAGGTGCCGCGGCCGGTGGTCTTCTGCAGGGCGTCGATCCGCTCGGACGCCTCCGCCTTCGTGAGGTTGTCCGGCACCTCTTCGCCGGCTTCCTGGGCCAGCGTCTGCAGGTACGACTTCTGCGGCCCGGTCATCGGCTCGTCACCGGTGGTCCAGTCGCTCGGGTCCTTCTCCGGGTTCGGTTCGACCTGGTCGGTCATGACTCCTCCAATCGAACATCTGTTCGTCTGGGTTCGACTGTAGCTCAGGGGTCCGACAATCGCCGCTCACGCGCCCGCCGGCGGCGTGCTCGGGCCGCCCGCCTCGTGGCCCGGGCGCCCGTGCGTCCGGCGGTCGTCCTTCATCTGCTGTTCGTGCAGGTGACGGCGACCACCGGTGAGCGAAGCGAGCAGCTCCCGCTCGAAGTCACGGGACGCCTTGTAGTAGCCGTCGTCGTACTCCTCGACGACCTGGAAAGTCCACCGATCGGGTAATACGTTGAGCCCGATGAGCTCTTCGGAGATCCGCCGCGCCCAGTCGCCGTGCCCGGCCTTCTCGAGCTGCTGCACGGCTTCGCCGAGAGCCAGGTCCGCGCTCCCGGTCAGCTGGTGGAACGAGTAGAGGTGCCCACGGGCGCGCTCGATCGTCTCGAGCGCCTCGGTGACCTTGCCGACGGCTTCGACGGTGGCGGCGTCAGGGTTGTCGTCCATGCGCGGAAAGTGCCCCGTCCCGCGATTTCTACACCTCGCGGAACGGGGCACCGGCTCACGCGGTGGGTCGCGTGGCTCCCGCGTACTGGCTCATCAGCGGCGAGATCTTGACGACGTCGCCGCTCGTCGGCGCGTGCACCATCTTGCCGTCGCCGATGTACATCCCGATGTGGGACACGGGGGAGTAGTAGGCGACCAGGTCGCCGGGCTGCAGCTGGCTGCGCGACACCGGGGTGCCGGCACCGGCCTGCGCCGAGGACGTTCGCGGCAGGGTGATCCCGGCCTGCTTGTACGCCCACTGCATGAGGCCGGAGCAGTCGAACGTGCTCGGCCCGGTGGCGCCCCAGACGTAGGCGCTCCCGAGCTTGCTGAGCGCCGCGTCGACCGCCTTCTGCGCCGCCGCGCTGGGCGCCTTGACGTCGGGCGCCGCGCCGCCGGTGTCCTTCTGGGCAGCCTTGTCCGCGCTGCTGAGGTTCCGGCTCTGGGCCTCGATCTGGTCGATCTGGGCCTGGAGGTTCTTCTTCTTGCCCTCGATGTCCGACGCCAGTTTCGCCGCCGCGTCACGGGCGTCCTGCGCCCGCTTCGCCGCGTCGGCGGCCGACTTCTCGGCCGCCGCTGCCTTGGCCGCCGCGCCGCTGAGGTTGTCCATCGCGGCGTTCTTGTCGGTCGCGATGACCTCGAGCGCCGCCGAGCGGTCCAGGAATTCCTGGGTGGACGTGCCGGTCAGCAGGGCCGACAGCTTGTTCATCTGGACGCCGCCGGTGAACGACGCGCCGGCGAACTTGTCCACTTCGGACTGGTAGGCCCGCTTCGCCTCGATCGCCTGGGCACCGGCGTTCTTCGCGGCCGTGACGTCGGCGTTGGCCTTGTCGAGCTGGCCCTGCTTGGCGATCAGGTCGTCCTGGGCGCGGAGCAGGTCCTCGTTGAGCTTTTCCGCCTGGGCCGCGAGGTCGCGGTACTTGGCGAGGGCGTCCGACCCGGCGGGCGGCGCCTGGAGGACGGGGATGGGGGCGGCGGTGGCCACCGGCTGGGCCATGGTGACGACAGTGATCACCGAGGCTGCGGCGAGGGCACCTGACACCACGCGCTTGACGGGATGCGAACGCATTCTCGCGCGGGTCTCCTTTGCTGATCGGCCGCCGGCGGGTACCGGGAGGGCGAGTCGGGGGCCTCGCCCGTCCCCGGCGCGCGCTCGACCGCAACAGGAAGTGCGCGCGCGGTGGGGTCCGCTACCCGGCAGGGGATATCGGCGGCGATCTCGCGTCGCCGTCTCATGACGACCGGGGGCCGCGAGATCTCGAACAGGTTACGAAACGAGCACGAGAACGTCCAGCGTGGGGCGCTTGCAACTCTCCGTGACGCTCGCTCACACGGCTGGACCAGTGAAAACGCGGCGGTACTGTGGCTGGGATTACATTCTGTCACCGGCAGGAGGTGTGGCAACAGCCCCGGGTTTGTCCGTGCCTTTTGTACGTCCCTTGTATCCGGCCGGGTGATCCTCATGGCCGTAGAGATTCCGACCCATGGAGGACCGCAATGTTCACGAAGGCCGCCGTGCTCACGGCGCTCACCGCCGCCGCGTTCGCCGTGGCCGCACCGGCCCAGGCCGAGACTGCGGCCACGACGGCACTGCCCGGGGCGAACATGGAGGCCGTGCTGAAGGCGGCCCAGATCGACCCGCGCCGCGCCGACGACACCCTGACCCCGGGTGCGCACGACAGCGTCCTGCTCGTCGAGCAGGCCCTGCAGGCGAAGGGGCTGCTGGCGAGCCAGTACGTCGACGGCTACTTCGGCTCCACGACCATCACGGCGTACTCGCAGTACCAGAAGTCGTTGGGCTACACCGGTCTCGACGCGTCCGGGCTGCCGGGCAAGACCTCGCTGGAGACGCTCGGCGAAGGCCGGTACACGGTCACGAACCCGGTTTCCGCCGGCAGCCACGTGACCTACCACGGCAAGACGCTCAACACCCGCACCAAGGCGATGCTCGTTGCCGCGGAAGGGAAGGCGGGCTTCCAGGTCGCCTTGACGCAGGGTTCGTACAACGCCGGCGGTGTCGACGCTTCGGCCGGAACCCACGACGGCGGCGGCGCGATGGACATCTCGGTGTCCGGCATGTCGTCCACCAACCGGACGAACCTGCTGAAGGCGCTGCGCAACGTCGGGTTCGCGGCCTGGTACCGCACGCCGGCGCAGGGCTTCGACTACCACATCCACGCGGAGGCGATCTCCGACCCGGACCTGTCGTCGGGTGCGCAGCACCAGACCGGCGACTACTACCTGGGCATGAACGGCCTCGCGGGCCGCGGCGCCGACGACGGCCCCCAGGTGACGAAGGTGACCTGGGAGGAGTACCAGCGCGGCTGATGCCGGGCGCGCGCCCGGCCGTGGTGGCACGGCCGGGCGCACCGGTGGTTTGATCGGAGGACCGACGATGTGGGGGTGCTTCGATGCCGCAGAAGGCGTTCCGGTTCGGCGTGGTCGCGGGAGCGGCCGAAGGCGGCGCGAAGTGGCTCGCCACCGCTCGCCGCGCTGAAGAACTCGGCTATTCGACGCTGTTGTGCCCGGACAACCTGAACCTGCCGACGCCGACCGCGGCGCTCGCGGCCGCCGCCGCGGTGACGACCGAGCTGCGCGTCGGCTCGTTCGTCCTGGCCAGCCCGCTGCGCACCGCGCGGGCCGCGGCCTGGGAGGCGCACAGCCTGACCGTCGTCACCAGCGGCCGGTTCGAGCTCGGCCTCGGCACGGGGCTGCCGTCGATGCGGCAGCAGGCCGACGAGCTCGGGCTGCCGTACGGCTCCGGTCAGGAGCGCCTCGACTCGATCTCCGAGACCGTCGACCACGTCCGCCGGCTCGACGGTGCCGCGCACACGCCGGTGATGATCGCCGCGGGCGGGCCGAAGGCGCGCCGCCTCGCCGGGGCGAAGGCCGACATCGTCACGCTCGCCGGTGGCCCGCTGACCACCCGTGAAGAAATGGCGCAGTACGTCGGGGAGATCCGCGCGGCGGCCGGTGCTCGCGACATCGAGCTGGCGCTGAACGTCTGGGTCGTCGGCGAGCAGGTGCCGCCGTGGATCCGGCGGTTCATCGGGGTCGACGCCGAGACGCTCGTCGAGCACGACTCGCTGGCCATGCTCCGCGGCAGCGTCGACGACATGGCGGCGGAGCTCGAACGGCGCCGCGAAGAACTCGGCGTCTCCTACATCAGCGTCAACGGCGGGTTCCTCGAAGAGTTGGCCCCGCTGGTGGAGCGGTTGTCGGGGAAGTGAGCGTCGCGGGATCGGTGTTGGCGCCGCAGAGCACGACGGCGACCCGTTCGCCGGGCGCGGGCCGGTAGGCGCCGGAGAGCAGGGCGGCGAACGCCGTCGCCCCGCCGGGTTCGACGGCGAGGCGGTAGCGGTCCCACAGGATCGCCCTGGCTCGGACGATCGCGGCGTCGTCCACCAGCACCGAGCCCGCGTTCGTGCGGGTGGCGACCGCGAAGGCGATGTCGCCGAGCCGGGTCGCGCCCAGCGAGTCGGTGGCGACCCCGGACACCTCGACGGAGACCGGCGCCCCGGCGGCCAGCGCCGCGTTCAGCGTCGGGATCGTGCGTGGTTCGACGCCGACCACCCGCGCCCGGCCCTCGGTCGCGGCGGCGACGCCGGCCAGCAGCCCGCCGCCGCCGACCGCGACCAGGATGGTGTCCGGCTCGTCGGCCTGGTCCAGGAGTTCGAGGCCGAGGGTGCCCTGCCCGGCGCAGATGTCCGGCTGGTCGTAGGCGTGGCAGAAGAGCGCGCCGGCGTCCGCCGCGTGCTTCACGGCCGCGTCGTAGGCGTCCGCGTACTTCTCGCCGACCAGGTCCACCGCCGCGCCGAGCTGCCGCAGCTTGGCCACCTTCACCGCGGGCGCGGTCGCCGGGACGTAGACCCGCGCCGGAAGGCCGAACTCCCGGGCGGCGTAGGCGACGGCGAGGCCGGCGTTGCCACCCGAAGCGGCCACGACCCCGGCCGCCGAAAGCTCGCCCGCGGCGAGGATCCGGTTGAAGGCGCCGCGGGCCTTGAACGACCCCGTGTGCTGCACCTGCTCCAGCTTGAACCACACGCCGTCGTCCGCGGCGAACACCGGTGTCCGGCGGATCCGGCCCTCGATGCGTGCGGCCGCCCGTTCCACATCCGCAGTGCTGATCATGTCCCCAGCATGCGCGTGGGCCGCCGTAAGCACCAGCGACGTCTCCTATGCTGACCTTAGCAATGCTTACGGCTGGAGGCTCCCGTGCTCGACGCCCATCGCCTGGCTTTGCTGGCCGAGGTCGCGCACGCCGGCTCGATCGCCGCGGCCGCTAAGAGACTCGCCTTCACGCCGTCCGCCGTCTCGCAGCAGCTGGCCAAGCTGGAGCGCGACGTCGGTGCCCGCCTGCTGCACCGCCACGCTCGCGGTGTCACGCTCACGCCGGTGGGGGAGGCGCTGCTCACCCACGCCGAGACGATCGTCGGGGAGCTGCGCACGGCCGAGCGGACGGTCCGCGCCCTGCTCGACGACGAGCCGGCGCAGCTGACCGTCGGCACGTTCGCGAGCGCGGGCATGACGCTGGTGCCGGCCGCGCTCGCCGAGTTCCGCCGCGACCACCCCGCGGTGGCGCTGCGGCTGCTGGACCTCGAGCCGCCCGACGGGTACGGGCTGGTCAGCTCGCGCGATCTGGACCTGCTGATCACCCACCGCTACCCCGGCGCACCGCTGCCCGACCCGCGGGGACTCGAACGGTCGCTGCTGCGCTCGGAGCGCTTCCGGCTGATCCTGCCGAAGGGCCACGCGAAGGCGCGCGCTCGCCGGCTCACCCTGGGCGCGCTGGCCGGGGAGGACTGGATCTCCGGCAGTCCGGGCGTGCCCAACCGCGCCTGCCTCGAGCAGCTCGCCGACGCCGCCGGCGTCCGGTTGCGGGTGGCCTACGAGACCCGGGACTACCAGGTGATCCTGGCGTTGGTGGAGGCCGGGCTCGGCATCGCGTTCGTCCCGGAGAGCGTGCTCGACCGGGTGGGTCCGGCGCGCGTCGAGGTGCGGGACGCGGCCGACGCGCGTCCGGCGCGGGAGATCTTCCTGGTGCACCACCGGCGTCCGGGGCGGCTGGTGACCGAGATGGTGGCGCGGCTCAGCCGTCCCCGGTAGCCGGCTCGACGGCCGGGAACCGGCTGCGGCTCAGCCGACCGGCCGCCCCGCACTCTCGAACCGCGCCGAGGCGGCCCGCAACGCGTCCAGGCACGCCCGCACCGCACCGCGGTCCTCCTCGCCGGCCCGGCAGATCGCGTGGATGGTGCGGGTCAGTGCCGGGCGCGTGGTCAGGATCCGGACGCCGTCGGGCAGCCGGTCGCGCGCCAGCCGGGGCACCAGTGCCGCGCCGACGTTGCCCGCCACCAGGGCCAGCTGGGTCGGGTAACCGCCGACGGTGCAGCTGATCCGGGGCTCCAGCCGTTGCTTGCGCAGCACTTGCACCAGCCACTCGTGGCAGCCGGACCCGGCGGTCCAGCCGATCCACGGCAGATCGTCCACTTCGGACAGATCGACCGCCTTGCGGTGGGCCAGCCGGTGCCCGGCGGGCAGGGCGAGGTCCGCGACGTCGGAGAACAGCGCGATGCGCGTCGTCGACGGCGGGAGCACGGTCGGGCGGTCGTTCCAGCTCTCCAGCACCGCGACGTCGAGGTCGCCGGCCAGTACCCGGGGCATCGTCTGCTCGGCCTCGCCCTCGTGCAGGGTCACCGCGAGCCGTGGGTGCTGTGCGGCGAGGGTGGCCAGCGCGGGGGGCAGCAGCGCGTGCACCGTCGTCGGGATCGCGCCGATCCGCAGCGGCCCGATGACGTCCTCGCGCAGCAGTTCCAGGTCCGCCTTCGCCGCGGCGACCTGCGCGAGGATCCGCTCGGCGTGCCCGGCCAGCACCTGGCCCGCCTTCGTCAGCCGGACGCCGCGGCCCCGGGGCTCCAGCAGCGGCTGGCCGGCTTCGCGTTCCAGCTTCGCCAGTTGCTGCGACACCCCGGACGGCGTGACGTGCAGCGACTCGGCCGCCGCGGCGACCGAGCCCTGGGTGGCGACGGCGTGCAGCGCGCGCATCCGCTCGAGTCCGAACACGGTAGTGATGCTACCGAATTCCCCGCACAAACATTCGCTTGTCCTTGACAGTTGCCGCCCGCACGCTGGAGGCGTGACCACGACCGCGTCCCGGCCCGCTCCGCCGTTCACCCGCCGCTTCGACCCGCGGCTGCTCGCCGCGCTGGGCAGCTTCTGCATCTCGCTGTCGTCGGTCTTCATCAAGGTTTCCCACGTCAGCGGCAGCACGAGTGCGTTCTGGCGCTGCCTGCTCGCCCTGCCGGTGCTGCTCCTGCTGGCGGGACGGGAACGGCGGAAGGCCGGCCCGGCACCGCGCCGTCGCGTGCTGTTCCCGCTGCTGGCCGGGGCCGGGCTCGGCCTCGACTTCGTGCTCTGGGGCGAAGCGATCCCGCGGGTCGGCGCCGGCATCGCCACCGTGCTCCTCGCCGTGCAGGTGGTGATCGTGCCGCTGCTGGCGTTCGGGTTCCTGGCCGAGCGGCCGTCGAAGCGGTTCCTCGCCGCGGTGCCCGTGCTGGTCGGCGGGATCGTGCTGGCCGGCGGGTTCGCCGGCACCGGCTCGTTCGGCCCGGACCCGGTCACCGGAGCGGTCGCCGCGCTGCTCGCCGGCGCCGGGTACGCCGGCTACCTCTTCCTGATCCGGCTCAGCGGCGGCACGGGCACGCAGGCGCACTCGCTGGTGCTGGCCACGGTCTCCGCCGGCGTGGTCGCCGTCGTGCTCGGCGTCCCGACCGGCACGCTCGACCTGGCGCCCGGCCGGCCCGCGTTCGGCTGGCTGGTCGCGCTCGCCGGGGTCGGCCAGCTCGCGGGCTGGCTGCTCATCTCCGCCGCGCTGCCCCGGATGTCGGCCACCACCGGGGCGACGCTGATGCTGCTGCAGCCGGTCGGCGCGGTGCTGCTCGGCATCGGCCTGCTCGGGGAGACGCTCGGATGGGCACAGCTGATCGGCTGTGCCGGTGTCGTCGCCGCGGTCTGTTTCGCCGGTGGCGGCAGATCTGCGGGCGAGAGCCGTCCCGGCTAACGTCGCGGGCATGCGGGTGCTGGTGGCCGGGGCGTCGGGGTTCGTCGGCGGCCGGTTGTGCCCGGCGCTGGAACAGGCCGGGCACGAGGTGCTCGCGATGACCCGCCACCCCGCGAAGTACCGTGGCGCCGGGAAAGCCGTCCGCGGCGACGTCGCCGACGTCGGTTCCCTGCGTGACGCGCTCAAGGGGGCCGAAGCCGCCTACTACCTCGTGCATTCACTCGACAGTGCGGACTTCAAGCGTCGTGACGCCGCCGCCGCGCGGGCGTTCGCCCGGGCCGCCGCCGACGCGGGTCTGCGCCGGATCGTCTACCTCGGCGGCCTGGGGAACGACGACGACTCGCTTTCGGCGCACCTGGCCAGCCGGCGCGAGGTCGAGCGGCTGCTGGGCGAGACCGGCGTGCCGGTGACGGTGCTGCGGGCCGGGATCGTGGTCGGGCACGGCGGCACGTCGTGGGAGCTGACGCGCCAGCTGGTCGAGCACCTGCCGGCGATGGTCACCCCGCGCTGGGTCACCACCTGCACGCAGCCGATCGCGGTCGCCGACGTCGTCCGCTACCTGGTCGGCGTCCTCGACCACCCCGACGCCGGCGGGCGGACGTTCGACATCGGCGGCCCCGAGGTGCTGGCCTACCGCGACATGCTGCAGCGGGTCGCGGCGATCGAAGGCCGGCCGCTGGTGATCCTGCCGGTGCCGCTGCTGTCCCCGCGCCTGTCGTCGTACTGGCTTTCGCTCGTCACGGACATCGACGTCACGACCGGGCGGGCGTTGATCGACTCGATGACCAACGAGGTGGTCGTCCGCGACGACGCGATCCGCCGGATCGTCGAGTTCGAGCCGATGGGCTACGACGAAGCCGTCCTGCAGGCGCTGGGCGAGCGGGCGAAGAGCCGGCGGACGGGGTGAAGCCCTTCCTCGCCGCGGTGACGGCCGCCGGATCGGGGCTGCTCGGCGCCTCGATCGCCAGCCGCCCCGGATCGCGCCGGTTCCACGTGCTCACGGCGTCGGTCGCCGCGACGTGGCTCGCCGGGGCCCACGCGGCCGGACCGGTGCCCCGCGGCCGCCGGGACGTCGTCCAGCCGGTGGCCGCGGGCGCCGGCGCGTTCGGCGTGTTCTACGGGTGCGCACTGGTGGCCCGCCGCATCCCGCCGCTGCGCCGCGCGATCACCGGCGTGCTCGACCACGCCCACCACGGTTCGACGGCCTCGGTGGCGGCGACGACGCTGGTCACGGGCGCGGCGGAAGAGGTGTTCTTCCGCGGTGCGCTCTACGACGCCAGCGGCGCGCGGGCCGCCACCGCGCTGTACGTGCTTTCCACGACGGCGACCCGCAATCCCGCGCTGGTGCTGGCGTCGGCGGCGATGGGCACGCTCTTCGCCTGGCAGCGCCACCGGTCGGGCGGGGTGCAGGCGCCCCTGCTGACGCACGTGGTGTGGTCGGCGCTGATGCTCGGTTTCCTGCCGCGGCTGTTTCCGCCCGGCTGAGTCAACCGGGCGCTTTCCCCGCCGGGGCCGGAGTTCCGACCCGATCGACGGGCTTCGTCAGCCGCGCCATCGAGGCTCGAAGCGATCCTGGCGGCCGGGTAGGCCGGGGCGCCAGAATGGGCGCGTGCGGATACTCCTGCTCGCGGCCGTCGCCGTGCTCGCCACCGGGTGCCAGGCCGAGGTGGCGGGTCAAGCCGCACCGACCGGCTTCATCGTCAAGGACGGCACGCAGCTGCGGTTCCGGCCGGTGCTCACCGAGGTGCAGCCGGGCCCGGCGACCGGCCCGGCGGCCGAGCGGCAGAGCACCGACCCGGCCGCGCAGCAGGCCGCCGTGCAGGGATTCGACTGCGCCCAGGGCAAGCCGGATCCGCTCGACGGCCGGGACGACCCGGCGCTGCCGCTGGTCAGCTGCGACCGCGCCCAGGGCACGAAGTACGTCCTCGGTCCCGGGTTCCTCAGCGGCGCGGACGTGAGCCGGGTGGACGCCGTCCTGGACCCGCAGACGGGCAGCTCGGTCATCAATCTCAGCTTCACCGCCGAGGGTGCGCGGATGTGGGCCGAGTGGACCGGGCAGAACGTCGGCAAGCAGGTGGCGGTGGTGCTGAAGAGCCGGGTGCTGACCGCGCCGGCGGTCCAGTCCGCCATCACCGGGGGCGAAACGCAGATCACCGGCAAGTTCACCTTGCCCGAGGCCCGGCAGCTGGCCCGGGACATCGCCGGCGGCTGACGCTCAGCAGGTCGGCCGGGTCACGGCTTCCGTGCAGGCTTCGACCTCGCTCTTGTTCGTCGCCTGGTGGAGCAGCTCGTAGAGCGTTTCGCGCTGCTCGCCGGTCAGTCCGCACAGCACCTCGTCCTCGACCGCGGCCAGCGCGAACTCGGCCCGGACCAGCAGCTTCACGCCGACGTCGGTGAGTTCGACGACGTGGCGGCGCCGGTCGACGGGGGAGCGGCGGCGCTCGATCAGGTTCTCGGCCTCGAGGTCGTTGAGCAGCCCGACGACGTTCGTGCCGTCCATTTCCAGGATCTTCGCCAGGTCCTGCTGCGAGCTGCCGCCCAGGTCGCGCAGCACGGTGAGGGCGATCAGGTGGCGCGGCCGCAGGCCGAGCGGGGCCAGCACCGACTCGCTGCGCAGCCGCATCCGGCGGGAGAGGTGGTCGAGCAGCGCCCCGCAGCGGTGGGGCGGCTGGTTCACGACCGGCAGCGACGTCATGTGCCCAGTATATGGGCGACCCAACGGTCGATGTGCTATTAATGGTTTGTCCTACACAAACGATCCATGAAGGGCTAATCAGATGGCGCATCTCCTCCACATCGACTCGAGCATCCAGGGCGAGCGTTCGGTGAGCCGCCGGCTCAGCGCGCGGGCCGCGGCGGCGTGGCGCACCGCGCACCCGGACGGCACGGTCACCTACCGCGACCTGGGCGCGCACCCGCTGCCCCACATCGACGCCGCGAGCGGGCTGGCCGGGATGGTGCCGCCGGAGCAGCACACGCCCGAGCAGGCGGCCGCGTGGGCGCGGACCGCCGAGCTGGTCGACGAGATCAAGGCGGCCGACACCGTCCTGCTGGGGCTGCCGCTGTACAACTTCGGCGCGCCGAGCAGCGTCAAGACGTGGGTCGACCACCTGATCGCCCCCGGCCTTTCGATCGACCCCGAGACGCAGGCGGGCCTGCTCGGCGGCCGCGAGTTCATCGTGCTGGCGTCCAGGGGCGGCGGATACGGCGAGGGCACGCCCCGCGAAGGCTGGGACCACGCCGAGCAGTGGCTCCCCCACGGCGTCTCGCTGACCGGCCTGGAGCCGCGCTTCATCACCGCGGAGCTCACGCTGGCCCACGTGAACCCGGCGATGGCGGAGCTCATCCCGCTGGCCGACGCGAGCCTGGCCACGGCGGAGCGCGTCATCGACGAACTGTGGGTCCCGGCACACGTCTGACCGGCGGGGTCCGGGCCTCGCGACCCCGCGGCGCCCGGCCCCAAGTCCAGGAGCCGCTCGAAGAACCCGCCGCTGCGCGACCCATGGCCCCGACGGCAGCAACGCCCATCGCGGGCGGTACCGTGCCGCGGCGGGCGGACTGGCATGGCGCGGCACGGGCGGCGCCTGGGCGAGGAAGGTCGGGTTTGAGCGCGCACACCTCCCAGATGGACGACATCCGGCTCGTCGCGCAGCCCAGCGCGCTGCCGGTCACCGAGCTGTTCGTCCGCCTGATCCTCACCGACTGGTCCCTGCTGCCGATGCTGGAGCAGGTGACCGCCACGGCGAAACGGCTGGTCGAGGCCGTGGTCGACGCCAGCGACCCGAAGGCGCCCGCCTTCGTCACCCTGCGGCTGCGGCTGCGCGCCGAGGTGCTCTCCATCGAGGTCGACGACGACGTGCCCGGGCGCCCGGAACCGCAGGCCCGCCCCGGCGAGCGGCTGGGCGTCGCGCCCGCCGACGGCGGCGGCCGGACCACCTGGTGCGAACTGCCGCTGCCGGGCGGGATGACCGCGCGGCAGGTGCGCCTGCCGCGGCGCCAGGAGCGCCGGACGCTCGTCGACGAGCCCGTCTCCGGCGATCCGGTCGTCGCCGATCCGGAGGTGCTGGAGCGCCTGCTGACCCGGCTGAGCGGCTGGTCCGGCCAGAGCTGAACGCTTTCGCTCGCCCGTCCGTGCATCCAGGCAGGGGGTGACGTGGACGCGAGGAGGCAGCCGTCGTGCGGATCGTGATCGCGGAGGACGACGCCCTGCTGCGGGAAGGGCTGGTGCTGCTCCTGCGCAGCGAAGGGTTCGAAGTCGCCGCCGCCGTCGACCACCCCGGCGACCTGGTGGCGTCGGTCGAAATCGAGGAGCCGGACCTGGCCGTCGTCGACGTCCGGATGCCGCCGACGTTCACCGATGAAGGCCTGCGCGCCGCCCTCGAAGCCCGGCGCCGGGTGCCGGGCCTGGCGATTCTGGCGCTTTCGGCGTTCGTCGAAGACGGCTACGCCGGTGACCTCCTGGCCGCCGGCGACGGGGGAGCCGGTTACCTGCTCAAGGAACGGGTCGGCAAGCCGGACGAGTTCCTCGACGCCCTGCGGCGCGTGGCCGCCGGCGGCACGGTCCTGGACCGGGACGTCGTGGCGGTCCAGCTGGCCCGGCCCCGGCCCGGCGACCCGGTCGCGACGCTCACCGCGCGGGAACGCGAAGTGGTGGCGTTGCTGGCCGAAGGCCATTCGGTGCCGACGATCGGGCGGCTGCTCGGCATCGGCACCGCCGCGGCGCGGCAGCACGCCGGGGACGTCAGCGCGAAGCTGCGCGTCCCCGACGGTGCCCAGGCGATGCTCAGCTACCTGCGGGCGTGAGGACTTCGGCCTGCCGCTGCCGGTACCGGGCCACGTTGGCCAGCTTGACGTCTTCGTAGCCGCGGACGAGGTCGGGGAGCTCGGCCAGCGCCAGCACCCGCGCCCGGTCGACGTCCCCGGCGCGCAACGCCCGCAGGACCACGCTGCGGTAGTCCTCGATCAGCTCGCGCTCCACGCGCCGCACCTCGGCGCGGCCGAACGGGTCCCAGCGGGTGCCGCGCAGCCGCCGCAGCGCGTGCAGCAGCCGGAACGCCGGGCGGAACCACGGGCCGAGGCTGATCTTGCGCTTCATGCCGAGCGCCCGCAGCACCGGCGGGTGCAGCCGGTAGGCGTACCGCGTGCCCACACCGAACTGCTCCTCGAGACCGTCCGTGAACGCCGGGTCCAGCGACAACCGGGCGACCTCGTACTCGTCCTTGTACGCCATCAGCTTGTACAGGTGCTTCGCGACCGCCTCGGTGATCTCCGTCGGCCCGTCCTCCAGCACCCGCACCTGCTCGACGAATTCCGCGTACGCGCGGGCGTAGGCCTGGTCCTGGTAGGCGACCAGGTCGGGGATCCGGATGTCGAGCAGGCGGGCCAGCTCGGAGCCCGGCTCGGCGTGGACGAGCGCCCGCGCCGCCGTGGGCTTCGCGGTCTCGGGCTTCGGGGACGGCGCTGTCGCCGGAGGATCGGCGACGAGCAGGCGGCCGCGGCGGAACGCCTGCAGGTTCGCGGCGACCTGGGTGCCGTTCAGCTCGATGGCGCGCTCGATCACCGAGGCGGGCAGCGGGATGGCGCCGGTCTGGAAGGCGGCGCCCAGCTGCAGCACGTTGGCGAACTGGTCGTCGTCGAAGAACTCCTCGGCCAGCCCGCGCGCGTCCAGCGACACCGTGCGCGACGCGGCGGTATCGATGGGCGCGAGAACGCTGCCCGGGTCCGGGAAGGACACCGTCGTGTCGACGACCATCCGGCCGGTCGGGACTTCGGTCGTGGAGACGACGGCAGTCGTGCGGGCCGGGTCGGCGACACCGAGGTTGGCCGCGTCCGCGCCGACGAGCGCGTCGCACGCCAGGTAGAGGTCGCACTCGCCGGCAGCCAGCTTCGGGGCCTGTTCGACCGGTTCCGCCGTCACCTTCAGGTCGGAGACCACCGCGCCGCCCTTCTGCGCGAGCCCGGTCTGGTCGAGCGTGCGGACGTGCCGCCCGTCGAGCACCGCGGCCGTGGCGAGGATCTGGGTCACGGTGACCACCCCGGTGCCGCCGATGCCGGTGATCCGCACGGTGAAGTCCTTGGCCGGGGTCTCCGGCGCCGGAACCGCGTCGGCGGCCAGTTCGGCCGCCTTCCGGCGCTGCTTGCGGCCGGTCGGCACGACGGTGACGAACGATGGGCAGTCGCCGGCCAGGCAGGAGTAGTCGACGTTGCACGACGACTGGTGGATCGCCGTCTTGCGGCCGAATTCGGTCGCCACCGGCTGCACGGACAGGCAGTTCGACTTGGTGCCGCAGTCGCCGCAGCCCTCGCAGACCCGCTCGTTGATCACCACGCGCGTCGCGGGCGCGGTCTGCTTGCCGCGGCGCCGTTTCCGGCGCTTCTCGGCCGCGCACTCCTGTTCGTGGATCAGCACGGTCACGCCCTGGACCGCCGCCAGTTCCTCCTGCGTGCGCAGGAGTTCGGTGCGGTCGCGGACCTCGACGCCGGCAGGCAGCTTCCGGCGCCGCAGCCGCGCGGGCGCCTCGCTCGTGATCACGACTCGCTGTACGCCCTCGACGAGCAGCAGTTCCGCGACCTTCTCCACGGGCAGCCCGCCCACCGCGTCCTGGCCGCCGGTCATCGCCACGGCGGAGTTGTAGAGCAGCTTGTAGGTGATGTTCACCCCGGCGGCGACCGCCGCGCGCACGGCGAGACTGCCGGAGTGGGTGAACGTGCCGTCGCCGATGTTCTGGACGAAGTGCCCGGCCTCGACGAACGGCGCCATGCCGATCCACTGCGTGCCTTCGCCGCCCATCTGCGTCACGCCCAGGACGGTGCCCACCTGGTCGGGCTCCATGAACAGGGCCATGGTGTGACAGCCGATGCCGCCGCCGACCAGCGTGCCTTCCGGGACCTTCGTCGACGAGTTGTGCGGGCAGCCGGAGCAGAAGTACGGCGTGCGCGCGAGCAGCGGCACGGAGATGCGCTCGCGGCGGCGCCGTCCGCGCCAGGCTGCGACCGGCGGGATGTCCCCGGGCAGGCGCCGGGCCAGCCCGGCCGCGATGCCGTCCGGGTCCAGCTCGCCGAGCTCGGTGAACAGCGTCCGGCCGTCGAGGTCCTTCTTGCCGGTGATCCTCGGTGCGCCGGGAAGGCCGTAGAGGGTTTCCTTGAGCGCGGTTTCGACGAACGCGCGCTTCTCCTCGACGACGACGATCTCCTCGAGGCCGTCGGCGAACTCGCGGACGATGCCGGGTTCGAGGGGGTGGATCGCGCCGAGCTTGAGCACCCGGATGCCGTACCGGTTCAGCGCTTCCGCGTCCAAGCCCAGGGTGCGCAGCGCCTGCTGGAGGTCCAAATAGGACTTTCCGGCGGACACGATGCCGATCCGGTCGGCCGGCCCGCGGCTGGTGATCCGGTTGATGCCGCTCGCCCGCAGGTAGTCGAGCACCAGGGGGAGCCGGACGGTGAAGAGGCTGCGCTCCAGTTCGGCGAGGCCGGCGCCGAGCAGCCGGGACGTCGGCGTGTGCCGGTAGGCGTTCCCGAGTTCGGGGGCGGTCCACTGAGGACTGACGGTCGCGGTGCCGGAGGCGTCGGCGACGTTGGCGACGATCTTCAGCGACGTCCACACCCCGGCCGCGCGCGACAGCTCGACGGCGTGCATCCCGAGGTCGAGGACGTCCTGCGGGTCGGCGGGGTAGAGGATCGGGATGGCCAGATCGGCGAGGGCGAGCTCGGACGCGCAGGGGACGGTGGAGGACTTCGCGTTGGGGTCGTCGCCGACGAGCGCGACCGCGCCGCCCCGCGGGTCGGTGCCGGCCAGGTTGGCGTGGCGGAGCGCGTCGGAGGCCCGGTCGAGCCCGGGGGCCTTGCCGTACCAGAAGCCGGTGACACCGCGGCGCCCGCCGGCACCCGCGACGAGCTGGCTGCCCATGACCGACGTCGCGGCCAGTTCCTCGTTGAGACCGGGCCGGTGCACGACATCGTGCTTCTCCAGCAGCGTCGCGCGGCGGCCGAGTTCGAGGTCGTAACCGGCCAGCGGGGAGCCTTCGTAGCCCGAGACGAAGACGGCGGGGTCGCCGCCGCGGGCGCGGTCGTGGCGGACGCGGTCGAACAGCAACCGGACGAGGGCCTGCACCCCGGTCAGGTGCACGGTTCCGGCCTCCCGCAGATAGCGGTCCTCCAGCGTGAACGTCTCCACGGCGCGGCTCCCTTCGCCTCGGTGCGCTTCGGGGCACGATGCGATGCGCACCACACTCACGCAACAGGCAGTCTAGCTTTTGCGGCTCACGCGCAAATTTTGGTGGGTGATCGCGTCGATTGGCTCGGATTTTTGCGCGCGGTTACCCTCGGACGCATGCCCGAAGAGCTGCTCGACGCGACCGACCACGAGATACTGGGCCTCTTGCGCGAGGACGCCCGCCGGACGCTGTCCGACATCGCCGGCCGCGTGACGCTGTCCACGGCGGCGGTCAAGCGCCGCATCGACCGGCTGCGCGAGACCGGGGTGATCACCGGGTTCACGGTTCAGGTCGACCACGCGAAACTGGGCTGGGGGATCGAGGCGTTCACCGAGCTGCGGTTCGTGGGCAACGCGAAGGTGGACGAGATCCTCCGGACGACCACCCGCATGCCGGAGGCCCAAGCGGTCTTCACGATCGCGGGCGACCCCGACGCCTTGGTGTGGCTGCGGGTCCGCGACATGGCGCACCTGCAGAAGACGATCGACGAGATCCGGCGGCACCACCAGGTGACGGGGACGAAGACGTTGATCGCGCTCGAATCCTGGTCACGGGGGAGTTGACGGTGGACCTCGTGACGCTGGCGCAGCGCCCGGACGTGCCGGTTTACGGAATCCCCTATCCGCCGGACTCACCGCGGTTCATGGAAGGCAGCCTGGCGAGCTTGCTGGTGCGCGGCCGGCGGGTGGCGCGGTTGTGGCCGCACCTGGTCGTCGCCTTGCTGGACGGCGGCGAGCCGGTGGCGCGCGGGGTGATGGTGCCGTTCCGTGGGCGGGGGTCCCTGCCCGCCCGTGGCTGGGATGAGGTGGCCGTCTGGGCCGCTGAGGATGCCCTCGACGGGGTTGCTCCGGACACCGCTTGTGCCTTGGAGATCGCCGTGCATCCCGAGCACCAGGCGCGTGGCCATTCTTCTGTGGTGCTGGAGGCGATGCGGGAAGCCGTCGCCGCGGCGGGGCTTGCGTCGCTCGTGATTCCCGTGCGGCCACCGGACAAGGCGGCCGTTCCGCACGTGCCGATGGGTGACTACGCGTTGTCCACCCGCCCGGACGGCTTGCCTGTCGATCGGTGGCTGCGCACGCATGTCCGGGCGGGTGGGCGTCTCGAGGGTGTTGCTCCCTGCTCGGCGACGGTGCAGGCTCCGCTCGCTGATTGGCGGCGGTGGACCGGGTTGCCGTTCGATCGGGATGGTGCGGTGGTGGTTCCCGGTGCTCTTGTGCCGGTGCTGGTTTCCGTCACGCAGGATTTTGCGGTCTATGTCGAACCGAATATCTGGGTTTCGCATCCTGTGGCCGGGGTCCCACGCGCCTAACCACGCAAAAGGACGCCCGAAGTGCGCTCCCGGTCGAAGAACGTCTCCGGCCATTCGATCGAGTCCGGCGGTGCCTCGATCGCCGCGGCGCGGCGGCGGAGCTCGCTCAAGTACTCCGTGTCCAGCACCGCACGGGCCGACAGGGGCTCCCGCAGCAAGAGATCGGCCGGGCCCTCGTACAGGTAAGCGTCCACACCGGGATAACCGCGCGTGTCCGGCGGGTAGTCGCGGTTCACCGGGAAGAACGTCGTGTCCAGCGAACCGAGCCACGAACCCTGCACCGGCACCAAAGCCGGCCACGACCCCAGCCGCTGCTCGAGCCGCGTGTTGTCCGAAGTGAACCCGCGGTGGTCCGCGACCACGTACGCCGCCCCCGGGTACTCGCGCTCCAGCTGGGCCACCGCGCCGCTGCCGCCGTCGTGGGTCAAGTGGCCCAGGCCGAACAACATCAGCGCCTTGCGGTGCTTCTGCAGCACCTGCGTCTTCACCACCGACACGATCGAGGCGTCCCGGTCCAGGAACGGCTCCAGATCCGGCGGCGAGTGGACGCGGCTCCAGTCGATCGGCGGGTCGGAAGCCAGCACCCGGATCTTCCGCGACGCGGGCAGCGTCGTGTTCACCTGCCGCACGAGCGCGAAAAGCTGTTCGTAGAACGTCGAGAACCCGCAGCTCGGCTGCGTCGTGTCGCGCCACACGGTGTTGATGCCGGGCGCCTCGCCGCCGGCGATGTAGGCGTCCAGCAGCGGCTGGAGACGCGCGTTGCCGCACTCCACGACGATGTCGTTCACCCGGGCCGGGAAGCGCGGGTCGCGGATGAGGTCGAACACGAACGTTCCCACGTCCGGGCTGGACTTGGCGACGATCGGGTGGTCGTCGAACGCCGCCAGCAGCGTGCCCGCCGGGTCGGGACGCTGCTGGCCCGCGTCCGCCGGGACGGCGAACACGACCGCCGCCGCCGCGAGCAGGGCCAGGATGAGTCGCATCGGAGCTCCTCGGGTTAGTTCCCCCACTGTCCTACGACTATAGGACAACTCGGTCAGCATTCAGCCCGTTCCGGGCCCGTGTCAAGGCCGGGTCAGTGCCGGAACGCCTCCGCCAGCCACCACGATCCGCCGTCGTCGGCGATCTTCGCGTCGATCACCAGTGGTGCCGTGCGGGGCCCCGCGAGCCACTGGCGTACCGCGAACAGGTCTTCCGCCGATCGCACGGTGACGCCCCCGCACCCGAAGCCGCGGCCGATGGCGGCCACGTCGGAGTCGGGGAAGCGGACCGTCGTCATGTCGGCGTCGCCGAAGTGGTGGACCTCCGCGCCGTACGCCGCGTCGTTGTAGACGATCACCACCAGCGGCAGGCGGAGCCGGACCGCCGTGTCCAGTTCGGACAGTGCCATGTGGAACCCGCCGTCGCCGGTGGCCAGCACCGGCAGCCGATCCGGGCGGGCCAACGCCGCGCCGATCGCCGTGCCCAGGCCCAGCCCGATGCTCTGGAACGCCTGGGTGAAGCAGAACCCCTGCTCGTCGGGCACCGACAGGTACGCGCTCGGGTAGCCCATGAAGTTGCCCGAGTCGATCGAGACGATCCGTTCGGCCGGCAGGAGCTCGTCCAGCAGCCTGCTGAGCGTCCGTGGGTCGATCCGGCCGTCGCGGGACAGGTCGTCGTGCTCCACGTCGTTCCAGCGCCCGGCCGCGATCCGGGCCGCGACGTCGCCGGTGCGGTAACCCCGGCGCTCCCGCGCCGAAGCGAGGACGTCCGAAGCCGTGCACGCGACGTCGCCGACCACGCCCAGGTCGATCGGGCGGTGCGCGCCGAGTGCCGCCTGCTCGACGTCGACCTGCGCCAGCTTCGCGTGCGGGCTGAGCAGCTTGCCGTGGCGGGTGGTCCACGTGTTCAGCGCGCAGCCCCAGCCGACGACCAGGTCGGCGCCCACGATCAGCTCGGCGGCCACCGGGGAGGCGAACCCGCCGGAGATGCCGAGGGCGAACTCGTCGCCGTGGAACAACCCGTGCGCGACGGCGGAGGTCGCCAGCAGCGCGCCGCACCGCGAAGCCAGCTCCCGCAAAACCTCCCGGCTTCCACGGGCACCGCGGCCGGCGATGAACACCGGCCGTTCGGCGGCCGCGAGGAGATCCGCCAGCGCGGCCACCGAACCGGCGTCCGGGCGGACCGGAGCGGGCCCCGGTACGCCCGGCAGTGCGGGCGAGGACGGCGCCGGCTGGGCCTGGACGTCGAGCGGCAGGTTCAGCACCACCGTCCGGCGCTGCTGGCGCGCGGTGCGGAACGCCCGCACGGTGTCGGCCACCGCGCTCGCGGCCGAGTGCACGCGTTCGGGCACCGCGCCGACGGCCGCGGCCAGGCCGTCCTGGTCGATGCGGAAGTTCGACAGCACCGACGAACCCGCGGAGTCGGCGGTGAGCACCAGCATCGGCGTCCGGCTCTTGGCCGCCTCGGTGATCCCGGTGACGGCGTTGGTCAACCCGCACCCCTGGTGCAGCGACAGCACCGCCACCTTCCCGCTGATCCGGGCGTAGGCGTCGGCCATGCTCGCCGCGCCGCCCTCGTGGCGGGCGGCGACGAACCGGACGCCGCCCGCGCGCAACGCGTTGGTCACCTCGAAGTTGCCGCTGCCCACCACGCCGAACGCCGTGCCGGCGCCGAGACCGGCCAGGGTGCGGCCGACGAGTTCGGCGACGTTCACCGCTCCACCAGGGCCAGGACGCGGGCGGGGCTGCCCGAGCCGCCGACGATCGGCAGCGGCGAGACGACCAGGAGCGTCCCGGTCGGCGGCAGCGCGGCCAGGTTCCGCAGCTGCGTCAGGCCGTGCTTGCCGGCGCCCAGCAGGAGTTCGTGGCAGGGGAACATCGGCTCGAGCCCGGGAGCCTGCCCGGCGTCGGTGCCGACGGTCTCGACGCCGAGCCCGGTGATCGGCGCTTCCTCGGCGAGCCACCGCGCGCACTCCGGCGAGACGCCCGGGGTGTGCGAGCCGGCTTCGTCGGCGTTGAGGAAGTCCTCCTGGTCGGCGCTGCGCGCGTCCCAGCCGGTGCGGTACAGCAGCCAGCCGCCGTCGGGGAGCGGCCCGTGCTCGGCCGTCCAGGCGTGGACGTCGTCGACCGAAAGCAGGAAGTCCGGGTCCTCGGCCGCCCTCGCGGAGAAGTCCAGCACGACCGCGGGGGCCACGAGGGTCTTCAGGGGTACCTGGGAGACGTCGTGACCGTCCTTCCCGGACACCCAGTGCACCGGGACGTCCAGGTGGGTGCCGGTGTGCTCGCCGGTTGGATGTCGTTCCAGTACCACCGCGGGCCGCGCTCGTCGTAGCGGCTGATCTCCTCCAGCCGGAACGGGATGGTGTTGGCGAACGGCTCGGGCAGCCGCAGGATCGGCGTGCTCGAGCTCAGGGGAGCGGTGAGGTCGACGATCTCGATCGTCCCGGCCGCGATCGCCTTGCTCAGCCCGTCCAACAACGACATGCCTGCCTCCCGGTGCCGGTGTGCGCTTTCGATCGAGACCCTATGCCTTGACAGCCGGCCGCGGTGAGGTGTTGTCTTAATGTCGTAAGACAATAGGAGGGTGGGCAGGGTGATCGAGTTCGTCCTGGACGGTCGCTCCCGGGTCGCCACGTACATGCAGCTCGTCGTCCAGGTGAAGCAGGCGCTGCGCGTGGGCCTGCTGCGGCCCGGCGACCAGCTGCCGAAGGTGCGGGACGTGGCCGAGGCGCTGGCGATCAACCCGAACACCGTGCTCAAGGCCTACCGCGAGCTGGTGCTGGCGGGACTGGCGGAAGGCCGGCCGGGGGTGGGCACGTTCGTCACCGGCACCCTCGCCGGGCCCTCGCTCGGCAGCGGCAGCCAGGCTCGGCTGCGGGACGAGCTGGTGGCGTGGCTGGAGCGCGCCGAAGCCGCGGGGATGTCGGCCGACGACGTCGCCGCCCTCATCGAGACCACGATCCGCGGCACCCGGGTGCCGCACGACCTGTCGTAGGGAGTCCGGAATGGAGCTCGCGGTGGAAGCCAGGGCGCTGGGCAAGCGCTACGGGCGCACCTGGGCGTTGCGCGACTGCGCGCTGGAGGTGCCGGCCGGGCGGGTCGCCGCGCTGGTCGGCCCGAACGGCGCCGGCAAGACGACGCTGCTGCACCTGGCCGTCGGCCTGCTGAAACCCGACGCGGGCGAGGTGCGCGTCTTCGGCCGTGCGCCGCGGTCCGTGCTCGCCGACATCGGGTTCGTCGCGCAGGACACCCCGCTGTACCGCGACTTCACCGCGGCGGAGCTGATCACCATGGGCGCAAAGCTGAACCGCCGCCGCTGGGACACCGCGCTGGCCCGCGACCGGCTCGCCGGGCTCGGCATCCCGCCGGACCAGCCGGTCGGCAAGCTGTCCGGCGGCCAGCGGGCGCAGGTCGCGCTGGCGCTGGCCCTGGCGAAACGGCCCCGGCTGCTGCTGCTCGACGAACCCATCGCCAGCCTGGACCCCCTCGCGCGCCGCGAATTCATGCAGACGCTGATGGGTGCCGTGGCCGAAAGCGAGACGACCGTGCTGCTGTCTTCGCACCTGCTCGCCGACCTCGAACGCAGCTGCGACCACCTGATCCTCCTGCAGCGGTCCCGCGTCCAGCTGGCCGGGCCGGTCGACGAGCTGCTCGACCGCCACCGCACGCTCGTCGGGCCCCGGGCCGGGAGCGAGTCCATCACCGGTGTCGCGGACGTGGTCCGCGCCAGTCACACCGAACGCCAGTCGACGCTGCTGGTCCGCCGCGGCGACGGCCCGATAGATCCACTGTGGACGGAACACGAAGTGACCTTGGAGGACGTGGTGCTGGCCCACCTCGCCGAAGCCGGGACCCGCGTTCCCGCGTCCGCGTGGGAGGTGCCGGCATGATCTGGCTGACCTGGCGCCAGCACCGCAGGCAGGCCCTGTTCACCCTCGTCGCTCTCGGCGTGCTCGCCGCGATCATGGTGCCCACGGGCCTGGCGATGCACGCGAAGTACGACAGCCTCGGCCTGGGTGCCTGCCGGGCCGCGCTCGGCAGCGCGTCGATGATCACGCAGACCGAGGCGATGGCACGCTGTGAAAGCCTCGGCCACCAGTTCCAGCAGGAGTTCGGCGGCATGATGCTCGTCGCCGTCCTGTTCGTGGTCCTGCCGGTGCTGGTCGGGGTGTTCTTCGGCGCGCCGCTGGTCGCCCGCGAGGTCGAACAGGGCACCCACCGTCTCGTGTGGACGCAGGACGTGAGCCGCCTGCACTGGGCGCTGGTCAAGTTCGGCCTGCTCGGCGCGATCACCGCGGTGCTGGCGATCGGCTACGCACTGGGCGTGTCGTGGTGGTTCCGGCCACTGGTCACCGCGAGCACCGGCCGGCTGAACTACCTGTCGTTCGACGTCCAGGGGATCGTCCCGATCGCGTACACGCTGTTCGCGCTGGCGCTGGGTGCCTTCGCCGGCACGTACTGGCGGAAAGTCCTGCCCGCCATGGGGATCGCCCTGGTCGGGTTCGCGGCGGTCCGCGTCGCCGTCGAGGTGTTCGCCCGGCCGCGGTACCTGCCGGCGCGGACCCTCTCGTTCTCACCGGACGGGCAGCGGACGCCGAATCCCGCGTCGGGCGACTGGGTGCTGGACCTCGGCGTCCGCAACGCGGCCGGGGAAATGGTGCTGCCGAACTCGCAGATCGGCCCCTGCCCACCCGGCGGCTGCGGTGCCAACCCGGCCGGCCCCGGTGCGCAGAACTGGCTGCAGTACCAGCCGGGGGACCGGTTCTGGATCTTCCAGGGCGTCGAGACCGGGATCTTCGTGCTCCTGACGGCCGCGCTGGTGTTCTTCGCGATCCGCCGGGTGCGCACGATCGCCTGACCGGCGAGACCCTCCGGCCGGGCACTTCCCGCCGGAGGGCCTCGCGTGTTCGTGAGTTCCCCACGCGGTGGCGGATATCTGCGGCCGATCGGGTGATCTGCCGGGGTAAGCGGCCGAACCCTCCCCGCAGTGCCGGTGTGCCGCCGTAAGGTCGCTCCCGGTGAGGGAGCACAACGGTCGTGCCGCTGGGCGCGCGGGGGATTCGGAACCGTGGCGGGTATGCCTGCTGGACTCGACGGGCCGGGCACTGGGCGCCGGGATGCTGCTGGGCGAGTCCACGGTGCTCACCTGTGCGCACGTCGTGCAGGCCGCCGGGGAGGAAGCGCTTTCGGGGCCGCACGTGCTGGTGCGGTTCGTCGGCGTGGACGGCATGCCGGAGACGCTCGCCGCCGTGCGGCCCGGTTGCTGGGTGCCGCCGTCGGACGACGGCCGGGGTGACATCGCGGTGCTGGACCTCGTCGAAGCGTTCCCCCACCTGTCCGGCGCCCCGCTGGTGCGCCTCGGCGCCGTGCGCGACCGGGTGGTCCACACCTACGGCTTTCCGCCCCCGCACCACTACGGCGTCTGGGTGAACAACGCCGAGCTGGCCGGCCCGGCCGGAGCCGCCGGGGAGTGGATCCAGCTCAACTCGAAGCTGCCGGGGGAACGGGTGCGCCGCGGCTTCAGCGGCGCGGGCGTGATCGACAAGGCGACCGGTGCGGTGCTCGGCATGGTGGTCACCGAGTACACCGACGAACGGGCCGGGCTCGCCTACCTGATCCCGGTCGAGGTGATCGTCCGGCACGTGCCGGACGTCGCCCGGTGGGTGGGCGATCCCCCGCGGCCGTCGGCCGGCCCGCTGATCGTCCTCATCGGGGACCGCGACGCGGCCGTCCGGGAAGGTTTCCTGGCCCAGGTGCGGCGCGAGCGCCGGGTGTCCCGCCCGCCGAGGGCGGACCGGGTGCCCGGTGGGCGGCTCGACGCGGTCGTGGACGCCACCGGCAAGACCGCCCGCGAGGTGGCCGAGCACGTCAGCGCCGACATCAGCACCGGGCCGGCCCCCACGGTGCTGGCCACCAACCCGGAGGACGTCGCGGTGGCGGTGACCAGCGTCGAAGCTTCGCGCGCACCGGAGGAAGTGCTCACCGAGGTGCTGCGGCCCTTGATGGACCAGGGAGCCACCGTACTGGTCCAGTTCAGCGGGCCGGACTCACCCGGCGTGGACCTGGCCCGGCGCTGGGAAAAGGAGCGCAACGCGCGGCGCCTGGAGCGGCTGGCGCTGCTGGTCGACATGGTGGAGCACGAGGAGGAACGCACGCGGGAGCGAGCCGGCCGCATCGGTTCGGGTGAGCAGGTGCCCGCCGATTCCGTGGACCTGCGCCTGCGGCTGGCCGTCCTGCGGTCGGCGGGCGAGCGGACCGAACCGGGCCGCGTGCGCCTGGCCCTGGCGAAGGCCGAACGCGACGCGGAAGCGGCCCGGCGCAAGCTCGTCCGGCGGCACGCCGAACTCGACGCGCAGATGGCCCTGCTCGACGAGCTCCTGGGCCGGCTGCGCGCCTACAACGCCAAAGCCACCGACGCGGGCCGGGTGGAGGACGAGGAACTGGGCGAGCTCTACCGCGCGGCCATGGTGGCGCTGACCTCCCGGCCGGTCGATCTCGAAGCCGCGGCCGAGCCGGTGGAGCGGTACGTGCGCGCGGTCCGCCGCCGGTTGGAGGGCGTGTGACGGCGGAAGCGGTGTGGTGCCACGGGCAGCCGGTCGGGCCGACCGGGTTCTGCGAAGTGTGCGGCCGCCGCCGGGTGCCGGTGGAGCGGCCGGCCACGTCCGGGCCGGCTCCCGAGAGCACCCGGCGCAGCGTCGAGCTCTGGGGCGGTGAGGCGGACTTCCAATCGCTGCCCGCGATCGAGGTGCCCGATCCGGAAAAGCTGGTCCTCGCCGACCCGGACTACCCCGAGCAGCACCGGTTCTGCGGCCACTGCGGGGAACCCGTGGGCCGCGCCTACGCCGACGAGCCGGCGTTCGCCGAGGGGTTCTGCGAAAACTGCGGCGAGCGCTTTTCCTTCCTGCCCAAGCTGAAGCGCGGAGAGCGGCTCGGTGACCGCTACGAAGTCCTCGGCTGCTTCGCCCGCGGCGGGCTCGGCTGGGTGTACCTGGCCGCCGACACCGCGCTCGCCGGCCAGCACGTCGCGCTCAAGGGCGTGATCAACAGCGGCAGCGCCGTGCTGCGCGCGCTCGCGCGGGTCGAACGCGACGTGCTCGTCCGGCTCGACCACCCGAACATCGTGCGCATCAACGACTTCGTCGAGCACCCGCCGCCCGGCGGCGGTGAGCCCGACACCTACCTGGTGATGGAGTACGTCGGCGGGCGCTCGCTGCGGGACCTGCTGAAGCAGGGGCCGCCCCCGCGCGTCGAGCACGTGATCGTCTACGGCCGGGCGATCCTCGGCGCACTGGACTACCTCCACGGCGAAGGCCTGCTCTACTGCGACATGAAGCCGGAGAACGTGATCCACGGCGACAAGCGGGTCAAGGTCATCGACCTCGGCGCGGCCCGCTCGATCGACGACGCGGCCGGTCCGAGCGTCGGCACCGAAGGGTTCCAGGCGCCGCCGCACGAGCTGGCCCGGCACGGCCTGACCGTTCGTTCGGACCTGCACACCGTGGGCCGGACGCTGCAGGTGCTGCTCGAAGCCGCCGGCGAAGACGCCGACCCGGACCGCGTCGCCGGCGGCCTCGACTCGCTGAGCCGGGTGCTCGAGCGCGCGGTCGCGCCGTTCGAGCGGCGGTTCGCCACCGCGTCCGAAATGGCCGAGCAGCTCGACGGCGTGCGCCGGGAAATCCTTTCCCTGCGCGACGAACGGCCGCGACCGATGCCGTCGGCGTTGTTCGAGGACACCGCGGAACTGCTCGACGACGGCCTCGGCGCGGTGCCCGGCCTCGAGCACTGGGTCACCGGCGAGCACGCCGGGGACCAGCTGGATCTCGGGCTGCCCGACGCCGCCGAGGGCGCCGGCCGGCTGCCGATCCCGCGGGTCGCGCCCGACGACTCCGCGGCCGGCTTCATCGCGGCCGCGGGGGCACCCGGACCGCACCGCTGGCTGCACAAGCTCGCGATGTTCGGCGAGCGCTCGGCCGAGATCGCGTTCGCCCGGACGCGGGCGCTGGTCGCGCTGCGGGACCCCGGCGCCGCGGCCGCGGCTCTGTCCGAGGCCGAAGAACTGCTCGGGACCGAGGCCGCGCGCGACTGGCGGGCGGCCTGGCACCACGGGTTGCTGGCGCTGGCCCGCGACGACGCCGAGCAGGCCGCGGTCGCGTTCGACCGGGTGCACCGGAGCTGGCCCGGCGAGCTCGCGCCGAAGCTGGCGCTCGGTTTCTGCGCCGAGCTGCGCGGGCGGACCGAGCAGGCCGGGCGCTGCTACCGCTCGGTCTGGCACCGGGACCACAGCCAGGTCAGCGCCGCCTTCGGGCTGGCCCGCTGCCACCTGCGGACCCGGGGCCGCGACACCGCGGTCGCCCTGCTGGACGTGGTGCCGCCGATTTCGCGCCACTACGACGCCGCGCGGATCGCCGCCGTGCGGATCCGGGCGGGCCGCCTGCCGTCCGGGCCACCGGGCCGCGACGACTTCGCCGACGCGGCGCGGCGGCTGCCCGAGCTCTACCTCGACCGGGAGGCCCAGGACCGGCTCGAGGCGCTCGTCCGCGAGGCCGCACTGGCCGCACCGGCGGAGCACGACGGCTGGGACGGGGGCGCGCTCCTCGGCGAGCGCGTCACCGAACGCGGCCTGCGGTCGCTCCTGGAGCAGTCCCTGCGCCGGCTCGCCGAGCGGGCGCGGGACCGGAACGAGCACGGCGTGCTGGTCGATCTCGCGAACTCCGTCCGGCCGAAGACGAGAAGGTGATCGGATGCCCGAGCGGGACCGCCCGTCGTTCACCCTCCAGCTGAGCCAGAACAAGTACCTGGCGCCCGCCGACGACCGGATGGACGTCGTCCTCACCGTGCGGGTGGGCGACGCCGCCGCCACCGCGGTCGCGCCGCCGCCGGCCGCCGAACTGCTGCTGGTGGACTGTTCCAGCTCGATGGACTGGCCGCCGAGCAAGATCGAGGCCGCGCGGCACGCCTGCCGGGCGGCGATCGGCTCGCTGCGCGACGGCGTGCTGTTCGGGGTGGTCGAATGCACCGGGCACGCCCGGCTGGTGTACCCGGCCGCGCCGCCGCTGGCGGTGGCCGGCGAGCGGACCCGGCACGAGGCGAAGGCCGCGGCCTCCGGGCTGATCGCCGGGGGCGGCACCGCGATGAGCACGTGGCTGGACCTGGCCCTGGAGGTGTTCGACCGGACGCCGGTCGCCATCCGGCACGCCGTGCTGCTCACCGACGGCAAGAACGAGTCCGACCGCGCGGGGGCGCTGGACGCCGCGCTCGACCGCTGCCAGGGCCGGTTCGCCTGTGACGCCCGGGGAATCGGCGACGACTGGGAGCCGCGGGACCTGCAGCGCATCGCCTCCGTCCTGCGCGGCAGCGCGGACGCCGTCCTGGAGGACGCCGACCTCGCGGGGGACTTCCGGCGCCTGGTCGAGCGGGCGATGGGCCGGACGGTGCCCGACCTCCGGCTGCGGATGACCACCATGTCCTACAGCCGGCTGCGGTTCGTCAAGCAGGTCTTCCCGACCGAGGTCGACCTCACCCCGCAGTGCCGGACCGAAGGACCCGTGCTCGAGCTGCCCACCGGGGCGTGGGGCGACGAGCTGCGCGAGTACCACCTCTGCCTCGACGTCGAGCCGGCAGAGCTGACGCGGTACGAGGACCGGCTGCTGGGCACCGTCACCCTCTTCGAAGGCGCCGACGACGCGGTCGGCGAGCGGCTGGCGGTCGTGGGCTACCTGACCGACGACCTGGCGCTCTCCAGCGTGCCGGACGACAACGTCGCCCGGGTCACCGGGCAGGCCGACCTGAGCCGCGCGGTCCAGGCGGGCTGGGACGCCTTCGACCGCGGCGACCGGGCGGGAGCGGCGCGCGACTGGGGCACCGCCTTCCGGCTGGCGACCGAGCTGGGCAACGCGGAGAACGTCAAGCGCCTGGGCCGGTTGATCGACGTGCGCGACGACGGCGTCGTGACGTTCAAGGAGGGATTGCGCCCGCGCGACGTGTTTTCCGCGCTGCTCGGTTCGACCATGTCCACTTACACCGGTGAGGCTCGCACCGGTGAAACCGAGCCCGCCGCGGCCGTCCCGCCCGAAGGCGGCGGCGCACCGCGCGAATGCGTCCAGTGTGGACACAAGGCCCGGCCGACGGCGAAGCGGTGCGGGCACTGCGGCGAGCCGTTCGAGACGGGAGCGCCCTCGTGACCACGACCAGCACCACCCGGCAGACGCTGTGGTGGCTGCGGCTCGGGCTGGTGGCCGGCAGCGTGCTGGTGCTGGGGACCGCGCTGGCGACCTTCCTCGGCGTGCGGGCCAGCATCGCCGAGGTGCGGGAGCGGACCGCACCCGCGGTGCTCGAAGTGTCACTGGCCAAGGAGGCGATCGTGGCCGCGCACGACGCGGCGGTGGACGCGTTCGAGCACGGCCAGGTGCAGCTGACCGGCCCGAGCGAGCAGTACGAGGACGGAATCGCCCTGGCCGGCCAGCAGCTCGCCCAGGTCGCGGAGCACAACGCGGCCGGTGAGCAGGGTAGCCAGACGCTGCGGCTGATCGAAGGGCTGCTGCCGGCGTACAACGGCTTCATCGGGCAGGCCGACGCCCACTTCCGGCAGGACGGGGGCGGCCCCCTCGCCGCGAGCAACCTGCTGTCGGCGTCGGACCTGCTGACCGCACCGGAGAACGGCATCCTCGCGCGGCTCGACACGCTCGAGGCCGCCCAGCGCGCCGCACTCGACGACCAGCTCGGCGGCGACTGGCTGGACCCCGCGGTCACGCTGCTCTGGGCGGTGCCGCTGGTCGTCCTGCTCGGCACGCTGGGGTGGACCCAGCGGTTCCTCGCGCGGCGGTTCCGGCGCACGGTGAACGCCGCCCTGCTGGCCGCCACGGTGGCGTGCGTGCTGCTGGGCACGGGAACGGCGCTGCTGCTCGGCGTCCAGTCCGACGCGAGGGACAGCGGTGCCGCGCTGGAGCGGACCGTGGACACCCGGACCACCGCCACCACGGCCGCCGCCGACGGGGCCCGGTGGACCCTCGCCCAGGTGCTGGCCGCCCAGTGCGGGCCCGGGGGTGCGGCCGGGTGCGGCGACACGGTGGCCGCGTTCGCCGCCGCGACGGTTACCCCGCCCACCGTCCTGCCCGCGCGCCCCAGTAGCGCCGACGAGTCGGCGCTGCTGGGGCCGGGGCTCACCGAACCGGGCTGGAACGGCGCGCTCGGGTACGGGATCCCCGTGCTGGCCGCCGGGATCGGCGTCCTGGCGGCGGGCGGCCTGCAACCACGGCTCGACGAATACCGGTTCCGCGCGACGAGAGGCCGGAGACAGCCGTGACTACTGTGCCGATTGTTACTGATCCGACTACAGTCACGGCCGGACGGCTTTGTGGCAACCGTTACGTGCCGCGCGAGCGTCGGCCTGCTTTTGGCCGGATCAGTAAGAGATGCGCCGGCTGGGCGCTGGCCGCCCTCCTCCTGCTGTCCGGGTGTTCCGCCGGGAGCGGCACGGACACGCTGACGGTCCTGGGCCCGTGGACCGGCGACGAGCAGGCGGCGTTCCTGCGGGTCCTCGACGGATTCACCCGGGACACCGGGATTCCCGTGCGGTACCAGGGCACCCGCGCGCAGAACCAGGTGCTACGCGGGGACCTGCAGCAGGGCACCCCGCCCGACGTGGCGGTGCTGTCGAACCCGGCCGAGCTCGCGGGGTATGTGCGCACGGGCGAGGTGAAACCCTTGGACGCCGTCCTCGGCGCGGAGGCCACCGAGGCCTACAGCCCGCAGTGGCTGAAGCTGCAGCAGCTCGGCGGAAATGCGGTGTACGCGGTCGCGGTGAAGGCCGACCTGAAGAGCATCGTCTGGTACACCCCGGAAACCTTCACCGAACCCGTGCCCGCGACGTGGGACGAGCTCGTGGCGACTTCGCAGCGGCTGACCGCGGCCGGGCGGCGGCCGTGGTGCCTCGGCATGGGTGCCCCGCCGAACTCGGGGTTCCCCGGTACCGACTGGATCGAGGACATCCTGCTGCACCGCGCCGGGCCGCAGGTCTACAGCAGCTGGGCGGCGGGCCGGCTGCCCTGGACCGACCCGGCGATGGTCGACGCGTGGCGGAGCTGGGGCGAGCTGGTCCTGGCGCCGGGCGCGGTCCGCGGCGGCAGCACGGCGGCGCTGCTCACCTCGTTCGCCGACGCCGGCCGGGCGATGTTCGCCGACCCGCCCGGGTGCGCGCTGGAGCACCTCGGCTCGTTCGCGATCGGCGGGTACACCGCCGTTCAGCGGCCGGGCGGCCCGCCCGCACCCGACCGGGACTTCCGGTTCTTCCCGTTCCCCGGTTCCGGCGGCGCCGGGCCGTCCGAGGTTTCCGCCGACCTCGCCGGGATGTTCCGCGACACCCCCGCCGCGCGCCGGCTCATGGTCTACCTGGCCGGGGAGGACGGACAGCGGATCCGGCCCTCCGGCGGGACCACGTTCTCGGTGCACCAGCGCCTCGTCGACCAGGGCGTCTACCGCAGCGACGTGACCCGGCGGATCGCCACGACCCTCGCCAAGGGCAGCGCCCTGTGCTTCGACGCGTCGGACCTGATGCCGTCGGCGATGACCAGCGCGTTCTACCAGGCGGTGCTGGAGTACCTGGCCCATCCCGACCGGCTGTACACCCTGCTCGGGCACCTGGACCGGGTGCGCCGGGGCATCGGCCGGGAGCAGTGGCTCGACCTGCCGTGCTGAGGCGGCCCACCCGTACTGCGTAAGGAGATCAGGTGCAGGAGTTCGTGCGTTTCCCGCTGGCCGACGGCGGAACGGTGGTCGTCGAGGTCGAGGCGGAGCCGGGCCTGGAGCACGCCTCGGTGCCCTCGGGCGTATTGCGCAAGGCGACCACGACCTTCGAGCACGCCTTGGGTGAGGTCCGCGCGGCCGCGGCCGCCGCGCTGGCCCAGTTCCGCGACCTCGGCCCGGACGAGGTCGAGCTCAAGTTCGGCGTCAAGCTCGACGCCCAGGCCGGGGCCGTGATCGCGCGCACCGGGCTGCAGGGCCAGTTCGAGGTCAAGCTGAAGTGGCTGCGCGACGGGGCCTCCACCGCCGCGGACGCGGCGGAAGAGCCGGAAGGGTGAGGCGCTACGGCTTGTAGCCGACGATCCCGGCCACGCACTTGGCCGAGTCGCTCAGCGGCGTGAGCCGGGGACCGTCGGGCCACCACTCGTCGCACACCGCCATGCCCGGTTCCGCCATCGCGTTCGGCTGGACCAGTTCGAGGCCGGCCGTCATCGCTTCGATCTCCGCGCGGGTGCGGAAGCGGCCGGCGCCGAGCGGGCCCTGGACCAGGATCTGCTCGATGCGCTGGGCGATCGCGGTCAGCTCCGGCACCTCGGCGTCCGGCTCGGCGACAGCGCGTCGGACATGGCGACCTCGCAGGACTTCGACGGGTGGCGTGGGGCCACTCGGAACCGGTCGGACAGAGTAAGCCGCAGAGCGTAATAGGTCGCGTCCGCGTGGTGAAAGGAGGCCGCCCGTCAGCCGCTGGGCCGGAGCCGCTGGTCCGGGATGTCACCGGCGCGCTGCGCGCGTTCGCGGCGCAACCGGGCGAGGTGCTGCTCGATCCGGCGGTCGAGGTCCCGTGCGGCCTCGGACAGATCCGTCAGGTCGCGACGGGACGCCGGGTGCCCGATCGCCCCCGTGTCCACTTCGTCCCCTGCCCTGTCCACTACCGGCACCTCCCCGGATCGACCCCTGGCCCTCTTGGCGTTACTGCCCCATCCGGCCCAACCCAAAACAACCCCGGCCGTGCATCCGGGCACGCGGCCACCACGGAAGAAGCCCCTGGTCACAATTTTGACCACATGGTAGAAATTGAGGAGCCGTGGCGGACGGCCGCCACCGGAGCTGGAGGAGCTGGGGATGAGCGTGCCTTCCGTGCAGCTGTATTCGGTCCGCGACGCCTTCGCGGCCGATCCCGACGGAACCCTGCGGCGGCTCGCCGCCATCGGCTTCACGCAGGTCGAGCCCTACGGCGTCGTCGAAAACGCCGAAGCGCTGCGGGCCGGGCTGCCCGCCAACGGCCTGACCGCCCCGACGGCGCACGCGCGCCTGCTCGGCGCCGATCAGCACGCCGCGTTCGCCGAGGCGGCCGAACTGGGCATCGGCCTGGTCATCGACCCGCTGGTGCCGCCCGAGCAGTGGCGGGACGCGGCCGGCATCGCGGCCACGGCCGACGCGCTCAACGCCGCCGCCAAGGTCGCGGCCGAGCACGGCGTGCGCGTCGGCTACCACAACCACTGGTGGGAACTGGAAACCCGGATCGACGGCCGCAGCGCGTTCGAAGTGTTCGCCGATCAGCTCGACCCGGCGGTCGCCTTGGAGGTCGACACCTACTGGGCCACCGCGGGCGGCGAGGACGCGCCCGCCCTGCTGCGGCGGCTCGGCGACCGGGTGCGGGCCATCCACGTCAAGGACGGCGGACTGGCCACCGACGCCACCGGCCAGGTCCCGGCCGGCCAGGGCCGGATGCCGGTCGCCGAGGTGCTCGCCGCCGCGCCGGACGCGCTGCGCGTGGTCGAGTTCGACGCCTTTGATGGTGACCTCTTCGAGGCCATCGCCGCCAGCCACGCCTTCCTGACCGGCACGGGCCGGTGACCGGCGGTCCGGTCGGCGTCGGGATCATCGGCGCCGGCGTCATCAGCGGGACCTACCTGGAAAACCTCACGAGCTTCCCGGACGTCCGCGTGCTGCGGATCGCCGACCTCGACACCGGGCGTGCGGCGGCTCGCGCGGCCGAGTACGGCGTGCCGCGGTCGGGCACCGTGGCGGAACTGCTGGCCGACCCGGAAGTCGAGATCGTCGTCAACCTGACCGTCCCGGCCGCGCACGTCGACATCGGGCTCGCTGCCCTCGATGCGGGCAAGCACGTGTGGGCGGAGAAGCCCCTCGCGCTGGACCGCCAGGCCGGCCGCAAGCTCCTCGATCGCGCCCGGGAGAAGAACCTCCGCGTGGCGAGCGCCCCCGACACCGTGCTCGGTGCCGCGTTGCAGACCGCGCGGCGAGCCGTCGACGCCGGCCGGATCGGCCGTCCCCTGACCGCGTTGGCGCTGTTCCAGGTGCCGGGCCCGGAACGCTGGCACCCGGCACCGGAGTTCTACTTCCAGGCCGGCGGCGGGCCGCTGCTCGACATGGGCCCGTACTACCTGACGGCGCTGGTGCACCTGCTCGGTCCGGTCCGGCGGGTCACCGGGGCCGGCGGGCGGGGGCGCGACACCCGGGTCGTCGGGTCCGGGCCGCGCGCGGGGACGGTGTTCCCCGTGACCGTGCCGACCACGATCACCGCGCTCGTCGAGTTCGAGAGCGCCTCGGCCCAGCTGGTCATGAGCTTCGACTCGGCGCTGGTGCGGGCCGGGCTGGTCGAGCTGACCGGCACGCTCGGGACCGCCGTGCTGCCGGACCCCAACCGGTTCGACGAGCCGACCCGGCTGCACCTGCTCGGCCACGACGAGCCGGAAGAGCTGGCGCCGCAAGGGCACGCGGCTTCGCGCGGGACCGGCACGCTGGAACTGGCCAGGGCGATCCGGGCCGGGGTGCCGGAACGCGCGTCCGGCGAACTGGCCTTCCACGTGCTCGACGCGATGCTGGCCATCGAAGAGTCCATGGCCGGCGGGCACAGCGTGGAGGTCGACGGCACCGTCGACGTGCCGCCCGTGCTGCCGGCGGGCTGGGACCCGTACGCGAAGACGCTCTAAAGCGGGACGGTGAGCAGGTTCTGGAGGTAGAAGCGCAGCGAGCCGACCAGGTCGACGTCGCCGGGCACGGTCAGCCACTGCACCTGCAGGCCGTCCATCAGCGCGATGAACGTCAGCGCCGCCATCGCGGGTTCGACGCCCGCCCGCAGCTCGCCGCGGGCGGCGAGGGCTTCGAACGACTCGTGCACGCCCGCGCGCGCGGCCGCGTAGTGCCGCACGAAGTATTCGTGCGCCGGGTGGTCCGCGGCGACCGACTCGGCGGCCAGCCGGGAGTAGAGGTCGACGATCCCGGGGTGGCGGACGTTGTGCTCGGCGAGCGCGACGAAGTGGCGCAGGACCGCCAGCCCGGGCGGCACGGTCAGCTGCTCGCGGTCGGAGTCCTCGGCGTCCCGGCGTTCGAGCACGGCGGCGAGCAGGGCTTCCTTGGTGGGGAAGTAGTAGAGGAGGCCGGCGTGCGAAATCCCGACGCGCTTGGCGATCTCTCGGAGCGACGAGCCGTGGTAGCCCAGCTCGCCGTACGCCGCGGCCGCCGCCGTGATGATGTCTTCGCGGCGGATCCGGCCCTTCAGGTAGCCCCCGGTCACGGGGCGGCGGTGGTCTCGGCGGCGTGCACGGCACCATCATGCCGCAGCGGGAGTTCGCACAAGGCACGTGAGCGATCGAACAAATCCGTTGTGCGAACGCGCGTGGCTTGCCAAGATCACGGCGTGAAGAGCGCGGAACGACAACGGGTCATCGTGGAGCGGCTGCGCGACGCCGACCAGGTCGGCGTCGGCGAGCTGGCCGAAGCGACCGGCGCGTCGGAGATGACCGTCCGCCGCGACCTCGACCACCTGGCGTCCCGGGGAGTGCTGCGGCGGGTGCACGGCGGAGCGGTCGCGGCCTCGCCGTCGGGGATCGAACCCCCGTTCGCGGCCCGCGCGACGACCGCGATCGCGGCGAAGCGGGCCATCGCCGCCGCGGCGGCCGAGCTGATCCGCGACGGCGAGACGGTCGTCCTCGACAGCGGCACCACGGCGCTGGAGCTGGCGCGCCTGCTGCGGGGGCGCTCGATCACCGTGATGCCGTTGTCCCTGCACGCCGTCCGCGAACTGGCCGAGGCGCCCGGCGTCCGGCTGCTGCTGCCCGGTGGTGAACCGCGACCGGGGGAGCAGGCCCTGGTGGGGCCGCTGACGCTGGCGTCGCTGCGGGCCCTGCGGTTCGACGTCGCCGTGCTGAGTCCCTGCGCCATCGGCCTCGACTCCGGGCTCACCGCCTTCGACCTGGCCGACGCCGAGGTCAAGCGGGCGGCCCTCGACGTCGCGGCCCGGGTGATCGTGCTCGCCGACGGCGCCAAGTGGGGCCGGGCCGCGCTCGCCCACGTCTGTCCCGCCGACCGCGCCGACGTGGTGATCACCGACCCGGGAGCGCCCGAAGACCAGCGCGCGGCGCTGACCGAACGCGGCGTGCTCGTGCACGTCGCCGTCCCCACCCCCACGGAGAGCCGATGACGACCGTTCCGTCCCGCCCGCGCGCCGCCCGGTTCGCGACCTTCATGTTCTTCGGCCTCAACGGGTTCGCGATGGGCATGTGGGTCGTGCACATCCCGAACATCGAGCGCGCGACGGGCATCTCGCACAGCACGCTGGGCGCCCTGTTGCTGGTGCTCGGCGGCGCCGCGTTCGCCGGCATGCAGGTGGCCGGCCCGCTCGTCGACCGGCTCGGGCACCGCCGGCTGGTGCCGGCCGCCGGGGTGCTGCTCGGGCTCGCGGTGTGCGGGCCGGGGTTCGCGGACTCGTGGTGGACGCTGGGCTTGACGTTGATCGGCTTCGGCTTCGGCAACGGGGCGATCGACGTCGGGATGAACTCCCACGCGGTCGTCGTGGAACGGGCCTACCCGCGCCCGATCATGGCGGCCTTCCACGCGATGTGGTCGATCGGCGGTGCGATCGCCGCGGTCATCGGCGCGGCGACGCTCGGGGCGGGCGTGCCCACCGGGGTGACGCTCACCGGCACCGGCCTGCTGTGCGTGCTGCTTTCCGTGGTGTCGGCACGGTTCTTGATGGAGCCGGCCGCTGTGCCGTCCCCTGATGTGCCTTCCGCCGCCGAGCCGGCGCCGGTGGCGGGCCGCCGGACCCCGGGCCGCCTGGTTTGGCTGCTCGGCCTGCTGGCCCTGGCGCTGATGCTGTCGGAGGGCGTGGCGAACGACTGGGCCGCGCTGCACATGGAAAAGGTGCTCGGCACATCGGCGTCGACGGCGGCGCTGGCGTACGGCGCGTTCGCGGTGGCGATGACGACCGGCCGGTTCCTGACCGACCGCGTCGCGGCTTGGGCGGGCCCGGCGGCGATCGTCCGTTATGGCGCGGTGCTGGCGGCGGTGGGCCTGACGACCGCCGCGGCGGCCCCGTGGGTGCCGGTGTCCCTGGTGGGCTGGGCGCTGTTCGGCCTGGGCCTCTCGGGCGGCGTCCCGCAGCTGTTCACCGCGGCGGGCAACCTGGACACCCGGGCGTCGGGCACGCTGATGGCCCGGGTGGTCGGCCTCGGGTACGTCGGCTTGCTGGCGGGTCCGGCGCTCATCGGCGGGCTGACCCGGTGGATGCCGCTGAACGTCACCTTCGCGGTGCCGGTGGTGCTGTGCCTGCTGGCGGCGGTGTTCGCCGGGGTGCTGACCCCGAAGCCGGAACCGGTGGAGCAGCCCGTCGGTTCCTGACCGGCGGCCGGGATCGCCTTCGCGGGGCCACGCCGCGCGGCCGAGGATCCCGCACAGCGCCCGGAACGCGAGCGGCCGGCTCCTCGCCCCGCCGCCGGTTCATCCCGGACCCAGTCCCGACAGCGGCGGAAGGACCGGCGGGCTGCCGAGGGGCGGCAGCAGGACGCCCGGGCAGTGAGCCCCGAACACACCGAGGCCGGGATCACCGGTTGGCTGGCCAAGCAGGGCATCGAGGATTGCCCCCCCCGATCCGCACGGCACAGGGCGGGTGGCGGGTCGTCTTGCCGGCCAAGTGCTTCCAGCCGGAGGGACCCGTGCCGCTGGCCAAGATGGGATCTTTCGCCGTGCTGGGAACCGATCTGGTGCACATCTGGTGCGTGGACCGGAGCGCACGCGTACGAGCCTTCCTGGAGCGGCTCGACGCCTACGTCGGCCGCAGCGTGCGCGGTGACGCGGACCAGGTGAGGAGCCGGGTGGCGCGCATCGTCCACCAGTTCAGCCTCGGTGACCTCGGCTTCGCCGAAATCCGGGCACTGGCCGTCGAGGCCGGGCTCGGCCGGCTGGCGGACCGGCTCGGTCAGCTCCCGGACGGCGCCTGACACGGTGTCAGCGTCAACGGCCCGGAAAGGGTTTCCCCGAGCCGCCGGTGCGGGTAGCCCCAAGGTGATCGCCGTCCGAATCGCGGGCGGCGCAGCGTGGCGGAGGAGACCGATGTCGACCGCACCCCCGGTGTCGCCCGACCCGATCCAGCCCGACCCCGTCGTCCCCGGTCCGGTTCCGCCCGGGCCGGGGCCTGGCCAGCCGGTCCCGGAACCCGGGGTGCCCGTGCCGGACCCCCTGCCGCCGGAGCCGAAACCCGGTCCGGACCGCGAGTAATTATGAGTCTCCGATCATATGGGTTTCATATGATCTCGTGTACGGTCGGGTCATGACGACAGCGCAGAACTACCGCCGGATGGTCAACGCCGGCAACAAGATCGTCGTGCGGCTGCAGCGGCTCGGCATCGCCTTCGGGCCGATGCAGCTGCTCACCGTGCCCGGCCGGCGCACCGGCGTCCCGCGCACGTTTCCCATCGCGGTCATCCCCATCGAGGGGGACCGCTACATCTTCCAGGCCTACCCGAAGGCGGCCTGGGTGGCGAACGTGCGAGCCGCGGGCGAGGTGACGCTCACCCGCGGACGGCGTTCGGCGGTCACGCGGCTGGCCGAGCTGCCGGTGGAGCAGCGGCGGCCCCTCCTGCGCCGGCTGGTCGAGACGAGCCCGCCGAGCGTGGGAAGGCGGTTCGTGACGACCGGCCTGGCGGAAGCGCCGACGCCGGAAGCCGTCGCAGCGGCCGCGGAGCGCATCGCGGTCTTCCGCGTCGAACCGGCCTGAGTCGGCGGCGGGGCCGGGCGCGCGCCCGGCCCCCGGCCGGAGTCAGGCCTTGAGCTCCTTGCGATCGTCGGCGCCGATCTCGATGCGCCGCGGCTTCGCCTTCTCGACGATCGGGATGCGGACGGTCAGCACCCCGGCGTCGTAGCTCGCGGTGATGTGCTCGGTGTCCAGGGTGTCGCCGAGGAACAGCTGGCGGGAGAACACGCCGAGCCGCCGCTCGGAGACGTGCATCCGGACGTCGTCACCGGTCGGCAGGGGCCGTCGTTCGGCCTTGACGGTGAGGACGTTGCGCTCGACGTCCAGCTCGACGGCGGCGGGATCGACGCCGGGGAGGTCGAAGCAGACCACGAACTCGTCGCCGGCGCGGTAGGCGTCCATCGGCATCGCGGCCGGCTTCGACCAGGTGCCGGCGCCGAAGACCTGCTGGGCGAGCCGGTCGAAGTCGCGGAACGGGTCGGTGCGCATCAACATCGGGATCCACCTCCTGGAACTTGCCGAACTCTGGTGTCAACACGCGATGCTGTTCTAGCATGTCGTCAAAACGATGACAAGATGTGGGTCGTCGAAAGGATGACGTGATGGACGGAAGCGATCCCACCGGCGCCCTGCGCCGGATCCAGGAGGTGGTCACCGCCGCCCGGGCCGGGGCGGCGGACCAGGACCAGGTGCTGACCGCGTTGGCCGGCCTGCGCCTCCTGCGGGAGGAGGTCGCGAGCTGGGAACCGGAGCTGATCACCGCGGCCAGGGCGGCCGGCGCCAGCTGGGTGGCGCTCGCGCCCGCACTGGGCGTCGCGAGCCGCCAGGCCGCGGAACGGCGCTACCTGCGGCTGCAGCCGTCACACACCGGCGAGAAGACCGGCGAGGCGCGGGTCGACGCGGAACGCGACCGGCGGGCGGGCGACCGGGCCGTCGCCGACTGGGCCCGCCGCAACTCCGCCATCCTGCGCCGGCTCGCCGGCCAGGTCAGCGCGCTCGACGGGCTCGGCCCCGCCGCGCAGGCCAGTGCCGACCGCCTCGGCGCGGCGCTCGGCGACGACGACCCGGCGACGCTGCTCCCGCCGCTGGCCGCCGCCCAGCGGCACCTGACCGGCGCGCACGCCGGGCTGGCCGAGCAGCTCGGCGAGATCTCGGCCCACACCGACCAGCTCCGCCGCGACGCCGCCGGCAACCGCCGATCCCGAGACTGAGTGGTCGACGGGCTGGGCGGGTTTGCCCGGCCGATCGCCGGGCACCCGCCGCGGGAGCGACGGAAGGACGGTGCCGCCATGACCGCCGAACCCCCGGATCCGGACCCCCGCCGGACCCCGGACCTGGAAGCCGGGGGCGGGGTGCCGCCGGGCAGCACGCCGCCCGACTCCGCCCAGACCTCGGGGCTGTCGCACCCGCAGCCGATGCCGTCGAAGGCGATGCCGGTGCTGTGGCTGATCCTCACCGGCGTACTCGTGCTGATGGTGGCCGCGTTGGTCATCGCGCTGGCCGTCGGCTGGCTGAGTGTCTGAGTTCGCCCGGGAGCGGGTACTCGCCCGTGCATGGACGAGACCCCTGACCGGACCGAAACCCGGGCCGAACTGCTGCCCGAAGAGCAGGCCGTGGACAGCGCGGACCCCCAGGGCCAGGCCCGCGAGGTCCTGCGCGACTCCGACCGCCGGACCGAACACCCGGAAGCGACCCTGGGCCGCCGCCGTCCGGAAGACACCGTCGAGTCAGATACGGTCTAGTCGCCGCCGCGGAAGTTCTCCTGCGCGGCCGGATGACCCGGCTGCGCTTTCGCGTCTTCGTCTTCCAGAGGGCCGTCAGGCTCGTCGCGGCGGGGCGGTTCACCGACCGGATTTCCGCTCGAGTCCACTTCGCCGGTCTCGTCGTGGGGCTGTGACATCGTTCCTCCTCGGGTGCCGGTCCTTCGCGGCTACCCGGCCGACACGGACGTCAACCGCTCCTCGGTGCGCGCCTCGCCGCGCAGCAGCAGCATCGCGGCCAAGCCGAGCGCGGCCACGACGGCGAAGAAGTAGAAGCCCCACGGGTAGGCGACCCCGGCGGTGACCAGCGCCCCGGTGACGAACGGGCCGAGGATGGAGCCCAGCCGCCCGACCGCCGACGTGAGCCCGAGCGCGGTGCCCCGGGCCTGCGCCGGGAACGCGTGCGCGACGTAGCCGTAGATCAGCACCTGCGCGGAGAACACGAACACGCCGGTCAGCAGCACGACCGTGTTGAGCAGGAACGCGTTGCCCATCTTCAGGCTCAGGACCGCGAGCAGGACCGCGCCGGCGCCGAACCAGATCCGCGCGATCGGCCGGATGCCGAAGCGGTCGGCGATCGTGCCGGCCAGCAGCAGTCCGAGTACCGCGCCGATGTTGAGCACCAGCAGCAGCGTGATCGACGTCGAAATCGGGTAGCCCGCCGTCCGCATCAGCTGCGGCAGCCAGGTGTTGAGCCCGTAGACCAGCAGCAGCCCCATGAACGAACCGGTCCACACGGCGATGCTGATCCGCCGGAACCGGGGGCCGAGCAGGTCGCGGATGCCCACGCGCTCGGCCGTTTCGCGAGCCGCGAGGTAGGCCGCGGACTCCGGCAGCTTCCACCACATCAGCGGCACGGCCAGCAGGCCGGCGATCCCGCCGCCGTAGAACAGCAGGTGCCAGTCCTCCTTGGCGTACAGCGCGAGGATCGACGTGAGCACCGCACCGACGTGGTAGCCGGTCATGGTGAACGTGCTCGCGCTGGCGCGCCGCCGGGCGGGCAGGTTCTCCGACATCACGGTGAGCGCCACCGGCATGCACGCGCCGAGGCCGAGCCCGGCGGCGAACCGGAACACCCCGAACGTCGTGACGTTCGGCGCGAGCGGCGTCAGCAGGGTGAACAGCGAGAACAGCAGGACCGAGCCGATGAGCATCACCCGGCGGCCGAACCGGTCGGTGAGCGGGCCGAGGCAGGCGGCGCCGACGGCCACGCCGACCAGCGAGACCGTGGCGACCGCGGTCGCGCCGGCCGCGGTGAAGCCGAGGTGGCCGCTCTTCAGCAGGGTCGGGATGGTGGCGCCGAGCGCGACCAGGTCGTAGCCCTCGAGCAGGACGGTCAGCCAGCAGAGGACCGCCGTCCACCCTGCACGGGCGGGAGACGTCGTCATTGTCGTGCTCCTCGAATCAGGAATCAGAAGGGGTAGCTCGCGATGTCCGCGCGGACGGTCAGCCACTGCGTCTCGGTGAAGGCTTCGATGTTGGCCTTCGCCCCGCCGAACCGGGAGCCGTTGCCGGAGTCGCCGACGCCGCCGAAGGGGGCGGTCGGCTCGTCGCCGACGGTCTGCTCGTTGATGTGCACCTTGCCCGAACGGACCTCGTCGGCCAGCGTCATCGCGGTGCCGACGTCACCGAGGATGCCGACCGACAGCCCGTACTCGGAGGCGTTGACCAGCCGCGCGGCCTCGTCGAGGTCGCGGTAGGCGCGCACCGGCGCGACCGGGCCGAAGATCTCCTCGCGCCAGGCCGGGCTCGCGTCGTCCAGTCCGAAGAGGACCGTCGGCGGGTAGAACGGCGCGTCGGGCTTCCCGCCCGCCAGCACCCGCGCGCCCGCCGCGACACTGCGGTCGACGACGTCGGTGACGTGCGCGAGCTGGCGGTCGTCGATGATCGGGCCGAGCGCGACGTCGCCGGCCGCCGGGTTCCCGACCGGCAGCCGCCGCGCCTTCTCGGCGAGGGCTTCGACGTATTCGTCCACCTGGGACTCGTGGACGAGGTGGCGGCCGGTGGTCATGCAGATCTGGCCCTGGTGGAGGAACGAGCCGAACGCGCCGGCGGAGGCCGCCTTGGCGACGTCGGCGCCCGGCAGCACGACGAGCGCGTTGTTCCCGCCGAGCTCCAGGTGCACGCGCTTGAGCGAGCGCGCGGCGGCTTCGCCGACCTTCCGCCCGGCGGCGGTCGAGCCGGTGAACGACACCACCGACACCTCCGGCGCGTCGACCACCGCGGCGCCGACGGCGGCGTCCCCGGGCAGCAGGTGCAGCAGCCCCTCGGGCAGCCCGGCCTCTTCGAAGACGCGCACGATGCTCACCCCGCCGGACACCGCGGTGCGCAGGTCGGGCTTGAGCAGCACGGCGTTGCCGAGTGCGAGCGCGGGGGCGACCGAGCGGATCGCCAGGATGAGCGGGAAGTTGAACGGCGAGATCACCGAAACCACGCCGGCCGGCACCCGCCGCGCCAGCGACCAGCGGGGCTCACCGGTGCTCAGCACCTCACCGAGGGGGTGGGTGGGCAGGGCCGCGGCTTCGAAGCAGATCCCGGCCGCCATCCCGGTCTCGATCCCGGCCTTGGGCCGCGTCGAGCCGGCTTCGCGGACGATCCAGTCCTGCACCTCGGCGGCGTGCGCTTCCCACAGCTCGCCGGCGCGACGCAGCACCGCGGCGCGTTCGGCGGGCTTGCGCCGGGCCCAGTCTCGCTGAGCCTCGGCCGCTGTCGCGGCGGCTTTCGCGACGTCGCCCGGCGTGGCGATGCCCACGCTGCCCAGGATTTCCCCGGTGGCCGGTTCGACGACCGGGTGGGTTCCGCCGGTACCGCGGACGAAGTCGTCGTCGAGCAGGGTCATGATCACTCCGGTGTGGTCGGTTCGGTGTCGACCTGGAGCAGCCGCGGGCCGTCCGGGGTCGTCTTGAGCTGGGCGTACAGGTCGTCTTCGTCGGTGACGGCGGTGGCTTCGACGCCGTACCCGGCGGCGATGGCCGTGAAGTCGAGTCCGGGGATCTCCGTACCGGGCACGTCCGGCGTCCCGAGCAGCTCGCCGAACCACTGCAGGGCGCCGTAGACGCCGTTGCGCAGGATCACGAAGGTGACCGGCACGCGGTAGTGCGCGGCCGTCCACAACGCCGTGATGCCGTAGTTGGCCGAGCCGTCGCCGATGACGCCGACGACCGGGCGGTCCGGGCTGCCCATGGCCACGCCGACGGCGGCGGGCAGGCCGAACCCGAGCCCGCCGGCGGCCGGGAAGAAGTACGAGCCCGCGCGGCGCAGGTCCATCTGCCGCCACCAGGCCGAGTTCGTCGACGTCGATTCGACGACGTAGCGGGTGTCGCCGGTCTGGGCGTCGCGCAGGGCGGCGAACACCTGCTCCGGGTGCAGCGCTTTCCCGCCGGTCTTGGGTTCCGGGCACCCGACGTAGCCGCTCTCCGACGGGCGGGCAGGCACCTTTTCCAGCAGCGCCTCGATCACCGGTGCCGGGTCGGCGACCAGGGCTTCGCCCATCGGTGCCCGGGCCGCCGCGCCGAAGTCGTCGGTCACCTGGATCAGCCGGGTGCCTTCGGGCAGGAACCGGCCGGGCACGTGCTGGTGGTAGCGGAAGACCGGCGCGCCGAGCACCAGCACGAGGTCGTGCCCGGTCAGGGCGGCCGACACCGGCGCGATGCCGGCGGGCAGCACGCCGCGGAAGAGCGGGTGCCGGTTGGGGAAGGGCAGCCGGTGCGGCGACGGCGCCACCCAGGTCGGCAGGCCGAGGTGCTCGGCCAGGGCGACGGCCCGGTCGAAGAGCCCGGTGGCGTCGAGGTCACCGCCGAGGACCAGCGCCGGGTTCTTCGCCGTGGCGACGCTCGTGGCGAGGGCGTCGAGCTGGCCTTCGCTCGGGGTGAGCCCTCGTTGGACGTTCCGGTCCAGCGTCGCGGCGGCGGTGTCGTCCAGCTCCGCGGTCCAGTCGTCGTAGGGCACCGAGAGGTAGGTCGGACGCCGGTGCAGCTCGGCTTCGAACACCGCCTGCGCGAGGGAGCGCGGGACGTCCTGGGCGCAGCTCGGCTCGCCGGACCAGCCGACCAGCGGCCGCATCAGCTGGGTGGCGTCGACGTTGGCGAGCATCGCCTCCAGCCCGATCGCCGTCCGGACCTGCTGGCCCGCGGTGAGCACCAGGGGAGAGCGCGAGTAGACGGCGTTGGTGAGCGCCCCCATCGCGTTGCCGGAGCCGGCGGCGGCGTGCAGGTTGACCAGCACCGGGCGGCCGGTCGCCTGGGCGTAGCCGTCGGCCATCCCGACGACGGCGCCTTCGTGCAGCCCGAGGACGTAGCGGAAGTTCTCCGGGAGCTCGGCGAGGAACGGCAGCTCGTTGGAACCGGGGTTCCCGAAGATCGTGGTCAGGCCACGGCGGTCCAGGAACTCGTGGGCGAGCCGGCGGGCGGTCGGCATGGGGAAGGTCCTCCTCGAAGTTGGCCCGACCCTATGGAGCCCCGCCGCTGTGTTCCAATAGATGTCGGCTCGGTGGTTCATAGATGGGATCGATGATGCCGGACTTCGACCTGAACCTCGTGCGCACGTTCGTGCTGCTCTACGAGACCCGCAGCGTGACGGCCACGGCCGAATCCCTGCACGTCACCCAGCCGACGATCAGCTACAGCCTGCAGAAGCTGCGGCGCCGGTTCTCCGACGAACTGTTCCGCCGCACCGGCGGCGGCCTGGTGCCCACGACGACCGCCCGCGCGCTCTACGAACCCCTGCACAGCGCGCTGTCGGAGATCGAGACGGCGGTGAGCGGGGCGAAGTCGTTCTCGCCTTCGACGGCTCGGACGGCGTTCACGCTGTGCCTGTCCGACCTGGGGGAGATCTCGCTGCTGCCGCGCCTGATGGCGGCGCTGCCCGCGGTCGCTCCCGGCGTGACGCTCACCGTCCGGCCGTTGGACGTCGACCGCGCGGCCGACCAGCTCGGCCGCGGCGAGATCGACGCGTTCATCGCGTCCACGCTGATCAGCTCCCAGCGGGTGGCGCGGGTCCCGCTGTTTTCCGAGGGCTACCTCGGCATGGTGGCGCTCGACCACCCGCGGCTGCGTCCCCCGGTCTCGTTCGACGAGCTGGCGGCGGAGCGCCACGTGACGGTGTTCGGCCCGACCGGCCACGACGGCCCGCGCCGCGCGCTGGAGGCGGGTGGCCTGCTCGACCGCGTGGTGCTCGAGGTGACCCGGTTCGCGGCGCTGCCGTACCTGGTGCAGGACGGCGAGCTGGTGGCGATGGTCCCGCGGCTGGTGGCGCGGATGTTCGCGGGCGAGCACCGGGTCCGGCTGTTCGAGCTGCCCCTCGAGGTCGAGCCGGCCCAGGTGTCGGTGTACACGCGCCACACCCACGCCCGCAGCCCGGCCCAGCACTGGCTGGTGGGGTTCATGCGCGAGGTGCTCGGTTAGCGGGCGTCGCAGCGGACGCCGTTGAGGGTGAACCCACCGGGCGCGGGGTTGCCGCGGTCGAAGGCGCCGTTGAAGCCGATGTCGACGGTGGCGCCCGGGGCGAGGGTCAGGTTGTAGGAAACCGCTTTCATGGTGACCCGCGAGCCGCTCTGGCTGTAGTCGCCGTTCCAGCTGTGGGTGACCCGCTGCCCGGCGGTGAAGGTCCAGGTGACGGTCCAGGGCGAAAGCGTCCCGCTGCCGGTGTTGGTGACGGCGACGCCCGCGGTGAACCCGTTGTTCCACTGGTCGGTGACGGCGTAGCGGACGCTGCACGAAGCGGTCGGCACGGGCGGCGGGGGAGCCGGCTGGGCGCGAGTGGTGCTCCCGGGCGCGGACGAGGTCGGCGAGGCGGAGGTCGAGGTCTGCCGCAGCACTGTGGGCACCGGAGCGGCGCTCGTCGCCGAGGTGCCGGCCACGGTCCGCGGAGTGGTCGTCGCGGGCGCGAGCGGATCGGCCGCCAAGGCGGCCTGCCGCCCGGGCGCGCTTTCGGAGGTGACGGCGATGACGACCAGGCTGCCGATGACCACGACGGCACCGGCCGTCGCGGAAGCCCACCGGATCCGCCGTCCGGCCCGCTGCTGGGCCGCCGCGGCCTCGCGGGCCCGCTGCTCGAGCCGTTCCCGGTACCCCTCACCGGTGTCGTCCTCGCGGACCCGCACGCTCGGCGACGTGTCGTCGAGCGACCGCGGCGTCGCCCCGGTCTCGCGGAGCAGCTCGGCGACAGAGATCTCCTCGTCCCGCCGATGGTCGGCACGCGCCATACCCGAAAACCTCCAGTTGTGCGGCCCGACCGGCGAATCCTAGGAATCCCGGGCGGTCTTGTAAATGGTGTGCACGCCGCGTGCACCCGGCGTGCACGACACGCTGATGCCGCGGCGGTTTCCTGGGTTGGTGGCCGGGACACCCGGCCCGGACCCAGGAGGTTTTTCGATGACCGACAAGAAGCTCATCGCCGTCGTCGGCGCCACCGGCCAGCAGGGTGGCGGGCTGGCCCGCGCCATCCTCGACGACCCGGAGCAGCGGTTCGCGCTGCGCGCCCTCACCCGGAACCCGGACTCCGAGGCGGCGCGGGCGCTGGCCGCACGCGGCGCCGAGGTCGTGTCCGCCGACCTCGACGACGAGGCGAGCCTGACGAAGGCGCTCGAAGGCGCGTACGGCGCCTACTTCGTCACCGCGTTCTGGCAGTACAACTCCGTGGAGCGCGAGCACCAGCAGGCACGCGCGATGGCCGGGGCCGCGAAGGCCACCCGGCTCGCGCACGTGATCTGGTCGACGCTGCCCGACACCCGGCTGCACCTGCCGCTCGACGACGACCGCGTCCCGACGCTGCACGGGCGGTACAAGGTGCCGCACTTCGACGGCAAGGCCGAGGCGGAGGCGTTCTTCGTCGAGGCCGGCGTGCCGGCGACGTTCCTGTCCACGACGTTCTACTTCGAGTCCTTCGTGGACTTCTTCCGGCCGGCCCGCGGCGACGACGGTGTCCTCGCGTTGCACCTGCCGATGGCCGACCGGCGGCTGCCGGGCATCGCGGCCGAGGACATCGGACGGACGGCGTTCGGCATCTTCACCCGTGGCCCCGAGCTCGTGGGCGAGACGATCAGCATCTCCGGCGAGAACCCGACCGGCGAGGAGTACGCGGCGGCGTTCGCGAAGGAACTCGGCTCCGACGTCGTCTACCGGCCGATGAGCGTCGAAGACGTGCGCGGGCTGCCGGTGCCCGGCGCGGACGACCTCGCGAACATGTTCGTCTACTACGCCGAGCACGAAAGCGTGTTCGCCGGCGCGCGCGACCCCGAGGCCGTGCGGAAGCTGAACCCGCGGCTGCAGGACTTCGCCACCTGGCTCGCCGCGCACCGCGACGCCTTCAAGGGGCTTTGATGCAGTTCGGGATCTTCGGGGTCGGGGACATCTCGCCCGACCCCGTGACGGGGCGGGCGCCGACCGAGCACCAGCGGATCAAGCGGATGGTCGAGACCGCCGTCCGGGCCGAGGAAGCCGGCCTCGACGTCTACGCGACGGGGGAGCACCACAACCCGCCGTTCGTGCCGTCGTCGCCGACCACGCTGCTGGGGTTCGTCGCGGCGCGCACGAGCCGGATCACCCTGTCGACGTCGACGACGCTGATCACCACGAACGACCCGGTGAAGCTCGCCGAGGACTACGCGATGCTGCAGCACCTGGCGGACGGGCGGCTCGACCTGATGCTGGGCCGCGGCAACACCGGGCCGGTGTACCCGTGGTTCGGCAAGGACATCCGCGACGGCATCGCGCTGGCGGTGGAGAACTACGCGCTGCTGCGGCGGCTGTGGCGCGAGGACGTCGTCGACTGGTCCGGCAAGTTCCGCACGCCGCTGCAGGGGTTCACGTCGACGCCGCGGCCCCTGGACGGGGTGCCGCCGTTCGTCTGGCACGGGTCGATCCGCAGCCCGCAGATCGCCGAGCAGGCCGCCTACTACGGCGACGGGTTCTTCCACAACAACATCTTCTGGCCACCCGAGCACACCCGGCGGATGATCGCGTTGTACCGCGAGCGGTTCGAGCACCACGGCCACGGGCCGGCCGACCGGGCGATCGTCGGCCTCGGCGGCCAGGTGTTCATGCGGCGCCGGTCCCAGGACGCGATCGCCGAGTTCCGGCCGTACTTCGACCACTCGCCGATCTACGGCCACGGGCCGTCCCTCGAGGAGACGATGGCCCAGACGCCCCTGGCCGTCGGCAGCCCCCAGCAGGTCATTGACCGCACGATGCGGTTCCGCGAGGACTTCGGCGACTACCAGCGCCAGCTGTTCAACGTGGACGGCATGGGCCTGCCGCACGCGGCGGCGCTGGACCAGATCGACCTGCTGGGCGTCGAGGTGGTCCCGGTCCTGCGGAAGGAGTTCGAACGCCTGCGCTCACCGGGCGTCCCGGACGATCCTCCCCACCACCCGGCGGAATAGCCGTCCGTCGCCGCGGGTTGCGCTGTGCGTGACCGATGCGATGCGGTTCGAGGTGCTGGGCCCGGTTCGAGCGTGGCGCGGCGACGTCGAGATCGAGCTGGGCCCGCCTCAACAGCGGGCGGCTTTGGCGGTGCTGCTCCTGCAGGAGGGCACGCCGCTGTCCCCGGCCCAGCTGGTCTCGGCGCTGTGGGGCGGCGCCGAACCGCGCGCCGCGGTCGGGATGGTCCGCTCGTACGTGTCCCGCCTGCGGCACGCGGGTGTGGCGATCGAGTCCGCCGGCGGCGGCTACGCGATCCGGACGTCGGCGCTGGACGCCACGGAGTTCGAGCACTTGCTGGCTTCGGCCCGCACGGCTCCTGATCCCGCGTCCGTGCTGCGCACGGCGCTGCGCCTGTGGCACGGCACGCCGCTGGCCGGGCTGAACGGCTTCGAAGCCGAACGCGTCCGCTTGGCTCAGCTGCGCGTGACGGCCCGCGAAGACCTCGCGGCGGCCGACATCGCGGCGGGCCGGCCCGGGGAAGCGGCGGCGGAGCTGGCGGACCTGATCGCGGAGGAGCCGTTGCGGGAGCGCCCGCGCGAGCTGCAGATGCTGGCGCTGTACCGCTCCGGTCGCCAGGCCGAGGCCCTGGAGGTGTTCGCACGCACGCAGCGCCTGCTCGAGTCCGAGCTCGGCCTGTACCCGGGTCCGGAGCTGCGGGAGATGCAACGGCGGATCCTGGCCGCGGACCCTGCACTGGCGCCGGCCGCGGCGTCCCACCCTTCCCAGCTGCCACCCGAGCTTCCGGAGTTCGTCGGCCGCACCTCGGAGACCGCGGCGCTCATCGCCGCGCTGACACCGTCGTCGGCGTCGGTCCCGGTGATCGGCATCGAGGGCTTGGCGGCGATCGGCAAGACGGCACTGGCGGTCCACGTCGGCCACGCCGTGGCCCCGGACTTCCCGGACGGCCGGCTGTTCCTGGACCTGTCGGCGTCGACGGAACCGCTGGCCGAGCTGCTGCGCGGCATCGGCGTCACGAACCCACCGGCGTCACCCAGCGAGCGCGCGTCACTCTGGCGAACCCGCACGACGGGCCACCGCGTGTTGGTGGTCCTCGACAACGCCCGCGACGCGGATGAAGTCCGCCCCCTGCTCCCGGGCGCAGCTGGCCCGGCGGTGATCATCACGGCCCGCCAGCGGCTGTACGGCCTGGCCCACGCACACTGGACCAAACTGGGCGGCTTGTCCCTGCCGGAGTCGTTGGCGCTGCTGGAGCACCTGATCGGTCCGGACCGCATCCACCGCGAGCCGTCCGAAGCCGAGGCACTGGCCTCGCGAACGGCGGGCTTCCCCCAGGTGCTGCAGGCGGTGGGAGCCCGCTTGGCCGCCCGCCCGGACTGGACGATGGCCGCGGCATCGCACCGCATGAGCCGCCCGGGCCCAGGAGCCCCGGCAACACCCCCGGAGTGCTGGGCAATCGAGAAGCCGTACGAGTCAGCGGTGGCCGACCTGTCCCCGGCCCAGGCGAGGGCATTCACCCTGCTGTCGGCCACACCCAACTTCTCCCTGGCGGCGGCGTCACAGGTCTTGGGCCTGACAGTGGGCGACACGGCGGTGCTGTTGGAGTCCCTGGCGGACGCCCACCTCCTCAACCCCCTCGGCGCGGACCGCTACCGGTACCAGGAGCCGCTGCGCATGTTCGCCCGGAGCAGGGTCGAAGCCGCTGAATCGATGCAGGGGGTGTGAAACTTGCCGATCATGCCAGACATGGGGAGGCAGTGGATCCGGACCCCCCTGAACGAGGGGGCAGAGGCGCCGTATACTCTTTCTTCAGCAGGTCCGAGTGGCGGAATGGCAGACGCGCTAGCTTGAGGTGCTAGTGCCCTTAACGGGCGTGGGGGTTCAAGTCCCCCCTCGGACACACGCACTATCTACACCCGGGCTGGTCGTCGCATAGACGACCAGCTCTTTTGGTTCGTAGCGTAGCTCCAGGTTCAACGCTCGGTACAGGCGGCTCATGCCTGCCGTGGTCGCGTCGGCCAGGGTCCCGCAGACGTCGCCGAGTGCATCAATCCTCGCGTAGATCTCGGCGCGGCTTACTGTCGAGTCGGCTGGAACGCTCCCGATCTGGGCTTTCGCGGCAGCTCGTTCGGCCTGTGCTTGGTTCATCGGCTCGACGAGTGCTTCGGGCTCGACGCCGGCCGCGATCGCTGCTTGATACCGCTGAAGCCTCGCCTCCGCGTCCGCCAGCCGGTTTCGCGCCGCTTCCAGCGGGCCGCCGCCAGCCTGGCCACCTTCCGATTCGAGTAGCGCGGCCGCCGTTCGGTCGCGGTTGTCCGGGTGGAACAGCTCGTGGAGCCATCCATTGATCGCCTCGACGACCACGCCTTCGCGCAGGTTGACCGTCTTCGGGTGGTCTTCCAGTTTCAGCGAGCCCGGCGCCATAGTCCGCGAGGTACAGCGGTAGTAGGCGCCTTTCCGGATCGTGGCTCCTTGCATCTTCCGGCCGCAGACTCCGCATCGGATCAGTCCGCGCAGCAGATATGACCGTGCGGTGTTTCGGGCGCCTCGCTCGGCTTTGCGTGCCGTCTTCAGCCCGCCCGCCGACTTCGACCGGCGCAAAAGCTGCGCCTGCGTGAAGGTCTCCACGGAGACGATCGCCGGATGAGCCTGCTCGTGTGACCTAACGATCCGGTCGGGCGTGGCGCGCTTGAAACGCACGACGTGGCCCGCAGCAACGTCTTCCGGGTCAAGCAACGTCTCGTGTTTCGTCCAGCGTCCAAAGATGGCGTAGCCCGTGTATCGCGGGTTATCGAGGATCGCTCGCACCGAGCTGCCTTGCCAGCCGTCCGCGAGCCGATGGCGGTTCTGGTCCCGCCGGTGTGCTGAAGGGCAAGGAATGCCGTCACGGTTGAGGAGATTGGCGATCGCTCGGTCACCGTTGCCATCCAAGTACTCGGCGAAGATTCGCCGCACCACGTCCGCCGTCGTCTCCTCGATCGCCAGCACCCGCAGCTTGAACCCTTCCGCAGCTTTCCGCGGGTTCGGATGCGGACCGCTGTCGACGACGACGTAGCCGTACGGCGCCCGGCCGCCCTGGTGACGCCCTTCGTTGATCACCTGCGCGTCCATTGCCGCCCGGACGCGCGCCTGAACGTGTTGCCGCTCGGACTCGCTCATCCCGCCGAGCACGCTCATCAGCATCTTGTGCGACGGGTTCCGCGCGTCGTACTTCCCGCCCAGTTCCGGCACCCACAGATCCACGCCATACGCCGCGAACTTCGGTGCGATAAGCGAGAACTGGTTGCCGAACCAACACCGCGTGCCCTCGCCGACGACGATCGCATCCCAGCCACGGCGGGGATTCTTCAACTCGGCGAGCAGTCGCGCGCTCTCGGTTCGCCGTTCCCACGGGACGGACCGCGACTGCCCGACGTCGAAGAACTCCGCCACGATCTGCCCGCCGAGCGGCTCAACGAACTTCCGCGCGTTCCCGAACTGCCAACCGCGGGAGGTCTCCGGGTCCTGGTTGTCCTCGGTCGAGCACCGGCCGTAGGCCGCCAACGCCCCGATCCCGTCGTCCGCCACGTCGGCGACCTCAAGCCCCAGAATGTCATCCAGCGTCGCCCACGGGTCGCTGATGATTTCAGCTGCCACGATTCACCTCCTCCGCCAGCGCGTCCAGCACCGGCACCTCAGTAACCTCGATCAGAACGGCCAGCAGCGCACGCGCAACAGCAGGCGTCAGCTCAGGTAATCCCGCAGGTAGGATAACTCGGATCTTCGAATCTTCGGAACGGTCGCCGCTCATGGCGGGCCGTCCTTGTCCGCGATGCTGGCGCCAGCAGTCGCCCGGCTGATTGCGCTTCTGATTTCAGCCGTCCGATACCCGCGGACCTGCCGGGTCTCGCCGTTTTCGCTGGTAACGCGGTCTCGTGTCGGCCGGCATCCCACCTCGGCCATCTGCTGCGCGAACGTCCGTGAGTCGACCTCCAAGACGTCCAGCAACTCGGCCGTCGGCACGAAGTCCCTGCCGTCCGGCCCGAGATCGTCTCCCAGGTACTCGACGAGCGATGCGAGCACCTCGGGTAGTTCGCCAGGCGACTCAGCTGCGTGACCTGCACCGATTGCCTTGACCGCGGCCGCGTGGTCGAGCACCGGCATGGTGTCTTGCCCGGCCGCGTGGCCGGTGAGTGTCCCGGCCGCCTCGCGCAGCGTCCGGCCCTGCTCGCAGATGGTCCGCCAGTCCTCGTTCGGCATGTAGTAGGTCCGAACCGTCATGGCCAACACATCGGCGCCCGCTGACGTGTCGCCATCCGGCCGCAGGATGCCCACACCCTTGTGCGAGGGCAGCAGCCGGCTGGAGTCGAACCCGCGCGTGTTCATCTGCTCGCCGAGCACGATGTTCGAGTCGCGCCAGTCCATCACCCGCAGCGCGAACCGCGACCCAAGCACCGCCCGCAGCCCGGACGGGATCGTCTTCGAGTCCGGCCGCTGAGTGGCGAGCACGAGCACGATCCCGGCGGCCGGTCCCTTCTTCGCCAGCCACGTCAGCAGCTCGCCGACGTACTCGCCCGCGGTGAGCTTCTTCCCTTGCACGTCAACGGGCGTGCGGTCCTCCAGCGGAACCTGAACCTCATCGATGAAGATGGCTGTGATCGGCATGTTCAGCGCCTTGTCGCGGGACATCTCCGGCGTGACCTTCGATTCTGGACACGTGAGGTCGTCCAGATCGCGCATCCGCCGGAACCGCGTCTGAACCTCGCCGACCAGCTCAATCAGCCAGTCCACGAGCGCCAGAACGTGTTCGGGTTCGTCGCCGGACATGAACCGGTGCGCCACTAGGCCGGCCGCCTCCCAGTCCTTCCCGGCCTTGAAGTCCGCCACGTACAGCCGCACCCATGCGTCCAGGATCAGCCCGGCCGCCGCGAGCCGCGCGGCGAAGGTCTTGCCCTGCCGGGGGATGGCACCGACCAGCAGGGACGTCCACACCAACGGCAGGTCGATCCGCCGGTCCCGCGCATCCCGTCCGAACGGGATCGGCCGCCACGCATCCCACTGCGCCACGCCGAGCAGCGGCGTCCGCAACGGCGGAGAGGCGTACGGGTCCTCATCAGCCACCCACATCGATACCCGTCCGGCGTGGCCACCGTTGCCGCGGACCCGTTCGACGATCAGTTGGACCTCATCGACGGCGAGCGCCGATGCGAGTGCGTCTCGGTTCTTCACCACGTCGGCAGCCTTGCGAGTAGCCGGGAGGTCGACGGTGACCGCCCACCCGTCGCCGACGCGCATCGCGCGCTCGACTAGCCGCAACGCCTCGTCCTTGCCGATCAGCTTCGCGTCTCGGAACGCGTCCACCAGCACCTGCGGATCCATCGTCCAGGTCAAGGTGCGCGGCCCGGCGAGCGCTGGCTTTCGGCCGGGACTGCCGTCCTTCTTGCGCCCGAGGATCGCGAGCGCCACGGAGGCGGCGGCCCCGCCAATCCACAGAGGATTGGTGCCGTATACCAGTTCAACAACGGCCACCCCGACGATCGCGACGACCAGGACGGCACCGGTCACCTTCCATCGGAACAGGGTCAGCGCCCGAATCTCAGTGAACTTGTCGGCCAGCTTCTCCGACTCCTCGGCCGCCGTCCGGTAGTCCCGGACGGTGACCCACCCGCGCCACCACCGCACGCCGACGACCAGCCCGCGAACAACCGCGCCGACGTACCGCCACGGCGACTTCACCAGCCCGACGACGGCGTCCTTGCCCGCTTGGACGGCCTGAGGCTTACTCTTCAGCCACAACGGCACCCGCGGTGAGTGCCGCCACCACCGGACGAAGCGGTTCGTCTTCGGCTCGCGCCGACGCGGTTGAGGCAACGTGTCGTCGACCAGTTCGCCGTCGAACACGGGATCGGCCTTGATCGGCAATGAGTCAGCCATTGCCCACCTCCGACCGCAGCGCCCGCGCCAGCCGGGGCGACAAGCCACGCGAGCAGCCGGTAGCCCTCCGCACCCACGCCGGCGTGATCTCGACGTCCGGCGTCCAGGTCTCCCGAGCAATAGCGAGGTAATCGGCAAACAGCACCCGTCGCCCGATCTCCTGCTGAACGGGCCGCCGTTCAGCTGCGACCAGCACGGCATCGGTGAGCTTGTCCCGCAGGTCGGTGATCGCCTCGACGGCGACGAACACGACGAGCGGCGGCACCGAGTGCAGCACGATGGCGGCAGCCTCACCGGCGGCGAACGACGTCCAGGTGTTCATGACGTAGGTGGCCGCAAGCGTGAACCACTTCGCCCGCCGCACCCAGATGCCGGTCCGGACCTGGTACCGCGCGGTGACCTGCTCGGCCCGGAGGATCGCCAGCAGAACGAGGGAGACGGTCGGGTCCAGCACCCACGCGGCCAGCCACGGCAGCGAACCCGGCCGCGTCCCGGCCGACGCGAAGCCCTGAACGTTGGTCATCGTGAAAGCAAGCCCGAGCACGATCCCGGACCAGCACATCCAGTCGACCTGCCGCCGTACCCGCTCGATCCGCAGCGCCACGACGTCCGGATCGGTCTGGTAGGCCCGCACCTCCGCGGCTTCGGCGGCATCCTGCGCGAGCCGTTGCGCCCGGTTCATCGCCGACCACCCCGCTTCGAGGTGTCGACGGTGGTCACCGTCATAGCCCGGGTGAGCGCATAGGACGCGAACAGCGCCGGCAACCCGAGCACGGCCAACAGCAGCCACGGGCTGCCCGGGTGAGCGATCACGACCTACTGAACAGTGACGATCAGCCCGGCGTTGAACAGCACCCGCCCGGCCAGCGACACGAACCGTGCCCCGCTCCGAGTAGCTTCGGCGGCGGCCTTCGCCCGGCGGGAACCGGCCCGCCAGACCCAGAGCAGCACGAGCAGCACGCCGACACCGGCGAGAATCTGCGTGGGCGTCACGGTGAGTCCGTTCATCGCGCACCCCGATCGGTCCGTTCGCCGCGCCGCAACCAAACGGGATGCAGGGCGCGCCGGTCGTCGTCGGTCATCCCGCCCCATACGCCGACCGTGTCGACGCCGGCCGTCCGCAACTCCAGCTCTAGGCACTCGTCCCGGACAGGGCACCCGCCGCACAGCCGATCCGCCAGTTCGGCGTCGCTGCTCGCGTCGGGTGGTCCATCGTCCGGCGGGGACCACATGCAAACTCCCTCGCTGGTCACGATGTCGGTCAGGACTTCAGTCGGCACCCAGCGCAGCCGGTCCAGCCGCCACGCGATCCCGATCAACCGCAGGTCGTCGACGCTCATGCGGCACCTCCGGTCTGACGCGACCCAAGCAGGCGGGCCAGCTCGGTTGACGACACCCGGAGCCCGGAACGGCACCGGGTGGCGCGCAGCTCGCGCGTCCGGATCGCCCGGCTGACCGCAGCGCGGGAGACGCCGAGCAGCCAGGCCGCTTCTCGAATGGTGTGAAAGGTGATTTGCGAGTTCATAGGAAAGACCAATCTGATGATTTCAAGACTATGTTGTTGATTTCAGCTCTACAACGGACGCGTTTGTCCGACGCGCCGCCGACGAAGAGCTAGGCGACGTGGTGAAGGCTTGAAGAACCGCTAATCTCGGCGCTGAGGCGGAGCGCGGAGGAATACGTGACGGAGGACTGGGCGGCAGTCGCCAAGGCCATCAACATGCGCGTGAACGAACTCGGCTGGCGACAACGCGAGCTGGCCGAGCGATCGCACGTGTCGCAGGCGATCGTGCGCGAGCTCCAGCACCACACGGTCGAGCGCCGCCGGAGCGCGCGCACGCTCGAAGCGCTGTCGACCACGCTCGGCTGGCACCCGCAGCACCTGTTGGCCGTGCTGCAAAACCGCACTCCGCCGCACCCGGACGAGCCGGCCGACGACGGCCACGAACTGTGGTCCCGGCTGGACGCGCTGGAACAGCGCCTGGCCGAGATCACCGAGCGGCTGGAAGACGTCCAAACGAGCCTCGCGACCGTGGTTGAGCACGTGAAGCCGAAGCGTTAGCGGAGGGCGATTCGGGCTGGTGAACCAGGTGATTTCCATACCTAGAATTCAAGGCCGAAACGACGTCCGATCCCATGCACAACCAGTGCAGAAGCAGTGCGCAACCACTGCATATCCGCTGCACAAGAGCGCTTTGGGGCGGCAATGAGCGGAGTGGGCGGCTGGACCGGACGGTCAGCGTCAGCGCTGCAATCCGCGTTGCGGCTGAGCAATGAGAAATTCGCCGAGAAACTCGGAATCGGCGCACGTACGGTCGCGTCCTGGCACCAGAAGCCGGACCTTCGCCCGCAGTCAGAGATGCAACAGGTCCTCGACACCGCGTATGAGCGAGCGTCGGACGCCGAGCGAGTTCGCTTCACTGAGCTGACCGGCGACGGGCCGGCCGCCCACACCAGGCCGGACACGAAGGAAGCCGATCGACGACTGGCCGCTGACCCCCACATCGGCGCGGCCCTCGAATGGCTCGACCAGCACGCCTACCGGAGCCCTGGCGCCGCACGCCGCGCCGTCGCCGAGCAGGCCGCGCGCGTCGACGCGCAGGAGGCGTACGCCCGGGCCACTCGCCGCGCGTGGGTCGATCAGCGCGCCGTGACCGACGCACTCGCCGAGTACTACGGTCGACGTCACGGTGACCACGGCTTGTATGCCGGAAGCTGCGGCGAGCAGGCCGTGAACACCAGCATCCTGACCTGCGCTGATTGGCTCGATCTGGCGTGCGAGCTACGCCCGCCGCACGACGGGCTCACGATCGCGAGCGCCCGGCCAGACCCGCGGGAAGTGCTCGACGAGCACGCGACGAGTGCGGCGGTTAACCGGCTGGCCGAGACGGTGGCCATGAACACGCGGCTCATGAACGCACCGCTCTACCGGCTGCTGAGCACGGACATCCATGAACGCCACCTCGGCGGCACGTTCGGCGTGGACCACTTCGTCCACTACGCCCTGACGATGGACCTGCTCGAAGGCGAGCTACTCGACGCGCTCGCGGCCGGCGACACGACGTCGCTGCCCCTGCGTGATCGCTATCTCCCAGACGTCGGCGCCGTCCTGGACGTCGGCGGCCGACTCTGCGCAGGTGGAGCCCTGGCCTTGACGGCCATCGCTCGGCCGGCCGACCCCTACCGCGGCGAAGCGGACTACGTGCTCTTGGTCCAGGAACGCTCCGGCCACGTACTCAACGCCACGCGCCGGCTCGCCGTCATCCCGAAGGGCTTCCACCAGCCGCTCACCGACGTACGACGAGAAACCCAGATCGGCGCCACCTTGCGCCGAGAGATGGAAGAGGAGCTGTTCGGCCGCCCGGACGCTGACAACACGGTCGCCGACACGCTTACCGCGGACCCGATGCACCCGACCAGGCTCACGGAGCCGATGCGCTGGCTCCTCGCCGAGCCCGGCCGCCTACGGATGGAGTGCACCGGGTTCGGCCTCAACCTGGTCAGCGGTAACTACGAGTTCGCCAGCCTCATCGTCATCGACGACGAAGAATTCTGGACACGCTACGGCGGAGTGGTCGAAGCAAACTGGGAATCCGCGACTCTTCGTCAGTATTCGACTACCGACGCGGAACTCGTCACCGAGTTGTTGGGTGATGTAGCGTGGAGCAACGAAGGACTGTTCGCCATGACACAAGGGCTCCGACGCCTTACCGAAATCGGCGGAGAGCGCGTGAAACTGCCCGCGATCGAATGGGAGATAGGCCAGTGAGCGACGGTTGGACCGCCGGCAACGCCAACGAAGACGCGGCCGACACGCGCGGCTGGTTGGTCGGTCACTTCATCGACCCGTCGCAGGGCGTCCGAGCCTCCAAGGACGTCGAAGTCAAGTGGGCCAACCATCCTGCGGGGGACAAGCGCCCCGAGTGGACCTCCGACGACCAGCGAACCACACTGGTGATGCTGATCTCCGGCGAGTTCCGCGTAGAGGTCACCGGCGGAGGCAAGATTATGACGCGCCAGGGTGACTACGTGATGTGGGGGCCGGGAATCGACCATTCTTGGGAAGCGTTGGCGGATTCGGTCGTGCTGACAGTCCGCTGGCCCTCAGCAACCTAATTCAACGGCGGGAATATTTACCCGATCACCGCCGATCTCGGCGAGTCGACGTAACCCCTGGAGAAACGCGAACAGTCCTTCGTTGCTCCAGTTCTCGTCACCGATCAGTTCGGTCACCAAGTCGCCGTCAAGCGTCGAATATTGCTGAAGCCCGGCTGCTTCCCAGTTGGCCTCCACGTCGCCACCGAACCGCGGCCAGAACTGCTCATCCTCGATCACGACCAGGCTGGCGAACTCATAGTTCCCGCTGACCAGGTTGAGCCCGAACCCGGTGCACTCCATCCGCAGCCGGCCGGGCTGCTCGGTCAGCCACCGCATCGGCGCGGACAGCCTGGTCGGGTGCATGGGATCGGCGACCCTGAGATCTCCCGCGGACCGGTCGACGTCCGTCCTGCCGAATAGCTCCTCCTCAAGCTCACGGCGCAGCGTGACGCTGATCCGGGCGTCCGATCGCCGGTCTGCGAGCGGCCCATGGAAGCTCTTCGGGATCACCGATAGACGGTTGGCCGTGTTCACGACCTGCGCGGACCTCTTCTGAACCAGCAGTATGAAGTCGGCATCACCGCGGAACGGGTCCGCCGACCGCGCGATCGCGGTCAACGCCAGCACGCCACCCGCGCACAGGCGGCCGGGCAGGTCGAGCACCGCGGACACGTCGGGCAGTTGGCGGTCCCGGAGCGGCATGCGACCTGGACGCGCGGCGCGACCGCTCGCCAAGTGCTCGATCAACTCGCGTTCCAGCAGGTCGACGCCAAGCGCGTACTCGGCGAACGACGCTATCCCGACCTTCGCCCGCAGTGCTCCGGGCCGCGGGTCGACTTCGAGCAGCCGGTATAGGGGGACGTCGGTGATCCGGATGCCGGACGCTGCTGCGTCCGCGAGACGCTGCACCGCAGCTCGCTCGTCGACCGCGGCCGGTGGCCGCGCGCTGCCACCCTCGAAGGCGGTCTGTTCGCCCGTGGCCGTCAGCGAGCAGGCGAGATCCAGCCAAGCCGGCCGCGTAAGGACGCTAGTGATCACCTCCACTCGACCGCAGCGCGCGGCGTATGGCCGGTAATCGCTGGTCGGCGGCGTGTAGTAATCAGCCAGGGCGCCCGCGATGACGCTTCGCGGCGGATTCGGCCGGTACCGAGTTGGGGTGGCAGCGCTCGCGTACACCTGTTCACGGGCTCGCCCCAGCGGCCACCCGGCGTGCCGATCGAGCCACGTGAACACCGCCTCGAACGAGTCGTCCGGACTGAACTCCCGAGTGACAGCGCTCGGGCCGACCAGGGCCTGCAATTCCTCTCGTGAACGACCGAGGACGCTCGCCAGCTTCGGCCAAAGGTAGGGGAGTGGCACGTAGTCGCCCGCCTCCCAGCGAGCAACGGTCGACCGGTCGACGTGCAGCACGTCCGCCAGACCCTCTTGTGTGAAGCCGGCGACCTTACGAGCTGAGATCAGCTCATCGCGACGTCGCCCTACGGGCATGACCGACCTCCAACCCTGCGTGACCAGATCAATGTAGCAGTAGTAACTGCAGCTCAGAGCGGCAAGTGCGACATATGCGCCACACAACTGCCGCACTGCTGCTCTGGTCGTCGAATCTGCATCCCGTTTGACTGATTTCATCAGTTCGCGAGGTCGAAGGGAAGAGACGTGACAGGCACTAGCTGCAGGTCGCTGCACTCAGCGCTCTACATCAGCTGGTACCGGTGCGTGCTCGACGGCCTTACGCACGCGGTCACGGACGAGAAGTTCCTACGCGGCATCCGCCTCCAACAAGGCCGCTACCGCTCGCTCTGCGGCCACGAAGTGTTGATTCACTCCTGCCTGGCACCGGCCGACCGTTCATGTTCGACGTGTCGTGAACTCGTGAACGCCTCCGCTCGCGTCGCGGTGAGGCGGCGATGACGGCGATCTCGCCACCGTCGCGTACGGACCTCGACGCGCTGTTGCTCCAGCCGGTCCGCCTGTTCATCGCCTGCCTGCTGGCCGACACCAGCTGGCGTTCGCAACTGGCCGTCCAGCAGGCTCTGGGGCTCCCTACGCCCGACCTGGACCTGCACATCAAGTTCCTGCGCGCGGCCGGCTACATCCAATGCCGTGCCGAACCCCGCGGACTACGCCTAACTCCACTGGGCCTGAACCGGCTGCTGGAGCACATCGGCGCGCTAAAGACGGTCGCGGCAACAGCCGGCGCTCTGGTTGCGAAGGTGCGAGTTGCGCTTCCCGCCGAGAGCCCGCCCTGACAGCACACCCAACGCCCCTCCTCAATCCGCAGCTCCCATGCGCGCGCTTGCCGCCAACAGCCCTCAGCAAGGACTCGAAGATGCCCAAGCCGATCATCCGTCCGCCCGCGACTGTTGCCGTCAGCAGCAGCCTGCGCGACGCCCGCAAGCGCCGTGGAATCGGCCTGCGGAGGCTGGCCGAGAAGATCGGTGTTCACCCCGCTGTGCTCTCGGCGTGGGAGCTGGGCATCAGAGTTGCGCCGGAGACCGCCGTGGCATGGATCCTCGGATACCTCCGGGTCGAGAGTGTCGAGTACGACCGCGTGATGGCGCTCGCCCCGCACGCCGGCGACCCGAACCTAGTCGATCAGTCTGACCCGCAGCTAGGACACCTGCTGTGGACGTACGAACAGCTATCAAGCCGCGTAGTGGAGTGGGCACCGTCGTGCATTCCGGAGCTTCTCCAGACGCGGGCATATGTCGAACGAGTGCTCGACAAGGCCGTGATGCAGGACGAACGCAGGGACATGGACCTGCTGAGCCGCCAAGTCCGCCAGCAGGCTCTGAACGACGGGAGCCGTCGCTATGTCTTCCTGATCGGTGACCAGACGCTTCACGACTTGGACGACCTGCACGACGATCAGATCGACCACCTTCGCGCGGCGTCGCAGCTCGAACACGTGACTGTTCGGATCGTGCCGTCAATAGAGACCGCGCTGAGGTCGATCGGCGCCTTCACGCTCTTCGAGGATCGCTCCGGTCCAATCGCCGTGGTGCTCAGGCACCACCACTGCAACACCTACGTGACCGATCGGACGACGCTGAGCCGCTATCACGGCACAGCAAAGGCCTTACTGCGGCGCGCGTCCGATGAGCCGACGAGCCCGCCCGCGTTGAGGGCGCCCGCACTGATTCGAGCGACGCGGTGACGGCGGCAATCTACATCGACCCGCTTACGATCCTCCCGGTGATCGAAGGCGAGTGGCATCGAACCGACTTGACGAAGATCCCAGCACCCGGGCAGGTCATCACGATGTTCTGCGGAGCCTCCGGCGCCGCGGTGCTCGAGCTATCCGACGAGCGCCGACGACGTCAGATTCCCCGACAGTGCGAACGTTGCGACGTCATCTATCGACGTCTGCGCGGCATCCCCCTTCGACAGAATCGGACCGGTCGTCCTTGATTCACAGATGCACGCTGCGGTGAGATGTTCGCCCGGCGGACTCGACCTTCGACCGCCGGACATGACAGGTAGTCTGCCGCGGACCAGAATCCGGTGCCGCTGAGCCCATAGAAGACCGCTGTGACGAGTCTAGTCACACCCGTCACACCCGTCACACCCGTCATGTGCAACGTCTTCGCAGGTCAGCACGCCTTCGAGGTGTCACAGCGAGTGAGACAGCTCGCAGCAAGTCGTGACAGCTAAACGTGAAGTGTCTCGTGTGCAGATCACTCTGTAGGAGGGCCGCTACCGCCGGCTCCGCGGGCGCGAATTGCCGTTCGACCTCTGCCTGATGGCTCTCGGCCGTCGCTGGGTGGCGTCTCCACGCTGGTCTGGCTCAGTTCGGCCACCGGCGAGCGAGCGCACCTGCCTAAGAAGCCATCACGCTGGCACCCGCCTGCTCGACTTGTTGCACAAGCTACTTGCGTGTCGGCCGGAACCTATCTTCACCGGCCTGGACTGCTCGTGTAACGAACCCGGCGCTGCGGTCGACTTTGGGTAGGCATTCGTAGGCTGATCGACCTGTACCAGTCGCATCACTGGAGGTAGCGTGACCGACTATCGCTTGGATGGCTTGTCTGCGCGAACGTTCGAGCATCTTGTACAGGCGCTTGCCCTCAATGCTGTTTCGAGCACGGTTACTCCGTTCGGTGATGGTCCGGATGGAGGTCGTGAAGCGACGTTCGATGGAGCTACCAACTATGGATCAATGGTTGAAAACTGGGACGGATATGGTGTAATTCAAGCGAAATTTCTTCAACGTCCTAAAACGACCAGCTCTGATGGTCAGTGGATAATTCGAGAGCTTAGAAAAGAGCTGCGAAAATATAAGGTACGCCGGGGCAAGAAAGGTGTCGAATATTATATTATTGCAACTAATGTGACCCTGACGGCTGTTGATGAGGTAGGCACAAAGGATGCCGTCTTCGAGGTGCTTGCTGGTTTCGCTAAAGATCATGGCCTCAAAGGATTTGACGTCTGGGACTATGACAAAATCCGTATACTTATCGATGACAATGACTCAATCCGCAAGGCGTATGCTGCTTGGATAACGCCGGGCGATGTGCTAATGCAGTTGAGTAGCTGGCTCGCGGGTCGCCAAGTCGACTATCATAAGTTGATAGTCAATTATCTGCAAAAAGAATTGATGTCCGACCAATTTGCGCGGCTCGAGCAAGCTGGGCATACAGCCGAAGAGGCCATTCCGCTGGCGCAAGTGTTCGTGGATCTTCCTATTGCAAGCCGCGCTTATGTATCAGCCGAATCGATGCCAAGTCACCAGCGTGATGAATTGCAGAACTTTGTGCAATTTATTGCAGGACAGGCTGAGGTCGTGTTAACTGCTAATCCTTTTATCGACGATCTTGAGGAAAAGCATCACCCTGCGCCAGGCCGTTTTGTGCTCATCGGTGGACCAGGGCAGGGAAAAACGACTCTTGGTCAGTATGTATGTCAAATGTTTCGCTGCGCTTTGCTGAAAGATGTGCCGCAAGCTGGGCTTGATCCCGAGGCGCGTAAGGTAATGAGAGCTTTTGCGGTTAGATTGCAAGACGGGAGTTTGCCGACCCCTGGTGCGCGAAGGCTGCCACTACGGGTCGTATTGAGCGACTTCGCTGCTGCTCTCGCTGAAGAGCGCACCGCAAACCTGCTTACCTACTTGACCGAAGTCTTCTGTAAGAGAACCAATGCAAAGCTGTCTCCGCAGGACTTCGAGGCCCTGATCGAGCGATACCCAAGTATTTTGGTGCTAGACGGACTGGACGAAGTGCCAGCATCTAGTAATAGGGATCAAGTATTAAGTGCCGTACAAGACTTTTCAATTGACATTTACTCAAGGCAAATGGATGTTCTGATTATTGCTACGAGTCGTCCTCAAGGCTATAGTGATGATTTTTCGCCTCGAGTATATCGCCACTTGTGGTTGACGCCGCTGCCTGCTGAGAAAGCTTTAGAGTACGGGGAGAACCTGGCGCGTGTACGTTTTTCTGACGACGCGGATAGGATCGAAAAAGTAGTTGGCCGGTTGCGACTGGCGAGCAGCGCTGTAGCTACTGCCAGGATTATGCGAACGCCGCTTCAGGTTACAATTCTGACATTGTTAGTGGATCGGAGGGGGCAGCTTCCTCAGGAGCGCTGGGCCCTCTTCGATGAGTATTACGCCCTGATTTACCAGCGTGAAACTGAGCGGGATATTCCGGCTGCAGAAATTTTGCGAGAGCGAAAGGATGATATCGATGCTGTCCACAGGCTGGTTGGTCTACTTCTGCAAGTAGAAAGCGAGGTGTCGGGGAGCACGGACGCCCGGCTGACGACGGATCAATTCAGCAAGCTTGTTGAGATTTATCTCGCGTCAGAAGGAAATGAAGGCGAGTCGCTCCAATTGCTGCGAGACGCGATTATCGACGGTGCTGCAAATCGCCTGGTTTTCCTAGTTGGTCTCGAATCTGGGCAGGTGGGATTCGAGATCCGTTCGCTGCAAGAATTTATGGCCGCCGAAGGGCTTCTCGACGCCGAAGATGGGTTGGTGCAGAATCGTCTACGATCAGTCGCGGGAAATGCGAACTGGCGAAATGTTACGGTCTTTGCCGCTGGCAAAATATTCGCCGAGCGACGTTATTTAAGAGATACGGTTGAGTCTATCTGTGTTAACCTCAACGAAGACACTTCGGATCGAGCTTCGCAACTTGTATTCGCTGGCTCCGAACTTGCTCTCGACCTATTGGAAGATGGGCCTGTTGCCCGTCAGCCGGCGAAGTGTCGCTCTCTCATCCGCGTAGCGTTGAGACTGCTGCAGTTGGCGGATACTGCCTTTGCTCATCGCCTTGCTGCAATATATCAAGAGTCCTTGAAAGATATCTATGTTGAAGAGCTTGCCAGGTTTTTAGGCGTCGGTGACGCTGAAGCACGAAAAAACTCTTGGGTTTGTCTCGATTCTCTTATGCAATCAGGTGTAGGAGATCTGGAGCTGCTCGCAACGCGAGCACTCAATGATTATCCGCCTGATGTTGAGACACTAGCAGTTCTTCTAGCGGAAAATGGTGCTCCACTTCAAGGCTTCCGTGTTCGAATCGCCGAGCGACTTCTTCCTATGGCAAACCCTAGCCAGGTTCGGCGGATTATTTTGTCGATTGATCCTTCGGGTAGGGGAAATCCTCTGCGAGTCGAGTCGCCGCACGGCGCAGGGTGGCTCGAGGAGGCTGTTGATTCACTGTTTGTATCTTTGACGGCGGGCAACTCGAAATACCTTCGAATCAATAAGTCTGATAGTAAAATTCGGATTGGTTCGGCAAGTCTGAATTGTTTACAACCGAGTAAATCGACCGGTCCTGTGAGTTTCTTGCAAGATATGCCGTCTCCGCGGCATCCAGGGTGGAACGTCACGGAAAAAGTGGCGCTTTTCGAGGATTGCCCGTCCAGGGAACGATTAGCTGATGCCATTCGAGCTATGGCGTCCGCTCGTGCGGGGGGATATGACTACCTAGCAATTCCTCGGAAACGAAGTTGGCCCGTGGAGGAATGCCTGTTAGTTGTAATGGAGGAAGGTGACAGCGAGACCCTTGCAGAAGCTGCTGTCAACGGGCTTCTTGGCGACAAGGCAGACTGGGAAAATTGGCAATCTGAATGGATGGCAAGAGGTGTATCTATTCAGGAGGTGACGGCCGACGTATTGGACGTAGTCACACGCGGGCAAAGTGCTCCTTGGTTCCCGATTCGCTCGACTGCTGTACATATCTCCGATGGAAATTTGCTGTCAGACAAGACTTTGGTAGACGCCGTACTTAGTGTCGACTCCTTGGCTGCGCAACGACTATTGATTGCAAATTCTGCGCAGGGTGCTTTCTTGCGCCACCGTCGAACGAGTGCTCCTGTGGGTATAGATCCAAGACTGTCGTCCTTGCTCATGGACATTATCCGAAGTGGTTCATGGATGGTGTTAGACGCAATGACTTCATCTGGCGGGCAGACGCCGCCAGTGGATTATGAGTGGGCTAGCGCGGTCGCGACGGGCATAGGCGCCAGTGGGGGACGAATCGCGTTTCAGCTGGACGGCTCGACGGTGACATGGCTCTGGGCTGCGTTACAGCAATTTCCGAAACTTCATAACCTTATCGTTGGAATGGTTACATTTAGTGGTGCGGATACATTTTCAGTCGAGCAATATGGTTATATCGCAAGTCTGCCCCTAGGTGACAATATCCAAGCCCGCCTTGCGCGAGCGATCATTGGAATCAGGTTAGAACTTTCGACCGACATCGTCTGGGAAGATATTCGGGCGATATTCAGGGAGCAAGAGTGTCGATTGGATCGACTATTTGATGCACTCGGAGCGGAGGCGGTATCCGTTTCACGCCAGATAGTCGACCTTCTGCGTGTCTATGATATCGCGGTTGAGTATTCTCGCGATCGAACGAGGTTGACTACGTTACTACGCAACGTCCTTCGTCGGCGACAAAGCCACTTGATCGATCGGGAAAAGTGGCGCGAGCTGGGATTTTCCGATTCGGTTCGGGGTGTGACCGTTGTTGACGAACAAGATTAGGGGAATTATGCAAGGTTGATTAATTGTTCCGTCAAAATATCTCAAGATTCCGATCTTTAGTGTTTCGAATCTTGCGCGAGTGTGCGTAATCATATATTGAGCTTTCTAAGCTTCCACCTTTTATCAGTTCGCTCTCCGTGAGCGCGGTATCTACGGGCAACTTATCCGATGACCAGTCGTGTAGATAGTGAGCAAGATCGTCCTCGGACACCAAAAGTGGTGAACTTTCACCAACCTTCTCACATCGAGCCGATCACTGTTCTTGGTGGTCGGCATCTTGCGTTCCAGCCTCCTGTCACCCGGTCGGGGTGGTCGGTGTGAGCGCTCTAGTAGCTCCGGTGATCCCCGGGGCGAGCATCGACGGCCTGCTGGCGCCCCTGGCTCCGATCGCTGTTCCGCTCCCGCTGCCGACTCCGCCGCCTGGTCGGTCCCGGTGCGGTCTGGCGTACGCGATCGCCCGCATCGATGCCTCCGGCCGCGTATGCGTGCGACCTCTGCTCAGGTTGTTGGGCTGGCCGGCGTCGGTGCGGCTGGCAGCGACCGGTGTGGCGACCTCGGTGGTGATGAAGCCCGACTCTGGCGGCGTGTTCCGGCTGGGCACGCGCCGGACGGTGGTGCTGCCCGTGGCGTTGCGCCGCCTATGCGGGGTGACCCCCGGTGATGACGTCCTGTTGGTCGCCGACCCGGAGCACGGTGTCCTGGTCGTGCACCCGCTGTCGGCCCTGGACCAGATGATTCTCGGCTACCACGCCTCCCTGTCCGGAGGTTCCGATGACCAGTAGCCAGATGGAACTGGACGCGGCGCGGCTGCTGCTGTCGAAGATGGGCATCGCTCCCGCCGACTTGCTCACCGAACCGGTGGAGCGACCGCAGGTCCCGACGTTCACCGAGTACATCCCGGTGGTTGCCCGTGCGGTGTCGGCGGCGACGGCGCGCTCGTACTCGTCGTACTGGCGTCGTCTGGAAGCGGCGTGGGGGAGTAGGCGGTTGGATGAGCCGTCGCCGTCGGAGATCAAGCAGCTGGCCGAGGAGTCCCGGGCGCAGGCGGTGGTGCGGCGAAACTCGCGCGGCGGGCGGAACGCGGCGGAGAATTTCATCGCCGCGGTCCGCTGCCTCTACCGGCACGCGGTCGCCGACCGGATCCTGACCGAGGCCGAGAACCCGGCCCTGAAGGTCGCCAAACCCCGCCGACTGCCCTCACCAAGGCGCGCGCTCGCTAACCATGAGCTGATCGAGATCAACGCCGCGGCGGCGGAGACGGGAGACGACCCATATCTCGACACGCTCCTGTTGAGACTGCACACCGAGACCGCGTGCCGGCGTGGGGGAGCGCTGGGGTTGCGGCGACGAGACCTGGAGGAGACCCAGTGTCTCGTCTACCTGAGGGAGAAGGACGGGACGAGCCGGTTCCAGCCGGTGTCGCCGACGTTGATGAGACTGCTGGTCTCGCACGCCGACGAGCGCGGAGCAACCCACCCCGACGGCCCGCTGCTGCGATACCGGACCGGCGAGCCAATCACCAAACGCCGCTACGACTACCTGTGGGAGCGGGTCGGCCGGCACGTCACATCAGTGCACACGCAGAACATCTCCACCCACTGGCTCCGCCACACCACGTTGACCTGGGTCGAGCGCCGGTTCGGCTACGGCGTCGCCCACGCCTACGCCGGCCATTCAGACTCCGCGGACAGCGCCACGGTCACCTATGTCAAAGCCTCGCTCCACGACGTGGCCACCGCCCTGGCCGCGCTGACCGGCGAACCCCATCCCCTCGCTCACAGGCCTGCTCTCGGAGGTGTGTCATGACCCGACCGCAGCGGTGGCAGCTGTCGCTGGTCGTGCAGTGTTTGTGCACGGCCTTGGTGGCCCTCGGCGCGGCGTATGCGTCCTATCGGCATGGCCGCACGTTCGCTCTTCGCTTCGGCGCCGACCCCACGACGGCGGCGATCTGGCCACTGATCGTCGACGGCTTGCTCACGATCGCGACGGTGGAGCTGTGGACGGCCGGGCGAGACTCGGGCCGTCATATCGCGTGGACGGCGTTCGGGTTTGGGATCTCGCTCTCGCTTTGTGCGAACATCGGCTCGACCGACAATCAGACCGTTCTCGGCGTCATCGTCGCCGCGAGCCCACCCCTGGCGCTGCTCCTGGCGGTGGAACTGCTCAACCGAGCTCTCCGCCATCGCCGGGAGGCACACAACGAGACCGAGCCTACCGCCGAGACTCCGCCGAGACTGCGACTCGCAGACGTCTCGGACGATCCGGCCCCGACCGCCGAGCAACGCATGTGGGAGCACTACCTGACGGAACGAGCACACGGCCGAACCCCGACCGGCGCCGAACTCGACCGAGTAGCCAACACTCACAACTACGGCCGCAGAGTCCTCCGCCATTGGAAAGCGGCCGGCCGCCTGGATGAACTCCACGTGGCCGGAACTCGGCGACCACGCGACCTGCGACTCGCTGCATCAGGCCGAACCGGCGGCGAATGAAGCTAGACGGCAAGGGGCGGGCGGCTGGTCTGCGTAGCAACCACCGCCCGCGCCAACCCGCTGGTTAAGAGTGGTGATCTTGACGTGTCAGACGGTGTTGAGTGATGTCGGGCAAGGTCGTCTTCCTCGGGCGTCGGGTGGTGGCGGTGTCGGCCTGTGTCGGGGTCTGCCGTCGCGTCCATGCACTCTCGGGCTCCCCTCGGGCTCGCAAATGTCGGTCCGTGTCGCCTGGTCCAAGCTCCTCGTCAGCGCTACTCGATCGGTCGGGTGGGCGCGTTCGGAAGGCTGTCGAGCCTGGGAGGGAGGCGGAGCGGTCATGACGAGGCTCCCGGAGCGGCTTGCTCAAGACCTTGCCCTGTCGTCCAGTGCGCCTGCATCGGGCTGGTCGCCCTTGGCGCCGCGTACGCGCCTCGTATCGCCACGGACGTGAGTTCGCACTCCGCTTCGGTGCGGACACGGTGACGGCATAACGGGGGGGAGAAGGTGACGGTCATGGTTCGCCCTTCACTAGGCCGCGGAGGCTTGCGGTGCATGCGCGCTCGTGGGTCGTGTACCGGTGGTACGCCTGGCGGAGGCTGTCGGCGTGGGTCGTCACCGCGCTCGCCACGGTCGACGGCGTCCGGCCTCTGCCGGCGCGTTCCACCGAGGTCGACGGTGTCCGGGAATATAGAGGTCGTCTTTGTGCACGCACGAGAGCGACCACATAGGTGGGCAGCGTCCTGCTACTTCCGCGCGCTTTCCCTGACACACGGGGAAAGGGAGAGCCACCAGTTCGCCGAGGTGCGGATTCGCGAGGGCAGGTCCGGTGTGGCCGAGACGTGGCTCAACACACCGTGCTCACTGGCCATCCCCATTGCGTAGATCAGGCGGTCGAGTACCGAGATCTCCGCTTCTCCCGAAGTCGCGTGGTAGTTCAGCCGGGCGGCGGTCAGCGCCGCTACCCAGAACCCGCTGTGACTGGCCCCGCCGACGTGCCCCAGGGCGGACGCGGCGGTGTCCCGGATGACAACCGGAAGCGTCTGGTCCATCACGAGCAGCTCTATCTCGCGACGCTCGGCCGGTCCGCCGATGACCCGCAGAGCTTCGACGAGCGGCACCGCCCAGCCCTTGTCGCGCCGCCGGTGGCGCAGCGCCGCGGCCAGCGCGCGTGCTACCGGAACGCGGTAGGGCGTGCTATAGATCATGAACTGGGCGTAGAGGCGCTGGTCGAACACCTCGGCGAAGACGGATTCGTGAACGAGCTGCCATAGGACAGCGTCGTCCCACGCCTCGGTGCTCCTGGCCGCGACCGCCGCCACGATGTCCTCGGTGACCGACCACTTCGACGATGCTGCCGGCTCGGCCGACAGCAGCTTCCAGACGCGCGCGGGGACGCGGTGTCGCAAGCCGACGGGCAACTGTTTCAGCACCGCTCCGGCCAATGCCATAGTGCTGGCGGTCACCGGCCCGCCGAGCAGCTCGGTGAGGATGTCGCAGACGACGACCAGCTGTCCGTTCTGGAAGTGGCCCTGACCGACTTTGCGGAAGCAGGCCAGGAGCGCGCCTGCGAACGTACGATCGGTCAGCGGGGAACGCAGGTGGCCGACCACGAGGCCGGCAGCAGCGGCTGCGGCGGTCGAGTCGAAAACCGAGACCGTGCCGACCATGCTCTGCGCACCGCAGTCGGCCGACGCCGAGGCCGCGGCCGCGATGGCCGCGGCACCGCCGACCGGATGCGCCATCAGCCGCTGGTAGGCCTCGGCGCGATGCATCCACTGCACGCCGTCGGAAATCGCCATTTCGACCAGCAGCCGTTCCGACAGCGTTTCCCAGGTGCACTGCGGACTGAGGATCGCGTACGGGGTCCGGCAAAGCAGCGAGGTCAGTTCGTTCCACTCCGGCCCGCTGACGTGCCCGCCCGCCACGACCAGGTCAATCAGGGTGTCCAGCCGGTGTGCCGCAACGTCGTCGGGGATCTCGCGCCGGGCGAGCTGCGGTGCCGCGTCGGCCGTGCCCCGGTAGTAGCGGGCCACCGTGTCGGTCACCGCGACCAACGCTTCGCCGGAGTGGCCGAGAATGGTTTCGTATCCGCAGACGGCGGTGTGCGGGGCGGCGGAAGCGCCGTTTTCCCACCGTGACAGGGTGCTGATCGACGGGGGCGCGCCGGGGATGATGTCCGCCCAGGTTTCCGCGAATTGTCGCAGTCGTCGCATTTCAGGCTCCGGCGCGTGAATGCGATTGGTGCGCAACAACCAGCCGATCCGCTGGGCTGGACGGAGTCCGGTCACGGATCTTCGTGATGAAGTCACACTATTCTGACTACCCTTTTGGGTCCGTCGGCGAAAGCCGCCATTGGAGTCGGTCCCGCGCGGCCGGCCCGGCCGGGCGGTCCTGCGGGAAGCGCTGCTCTTCGCCGACCTCGTGCTGGCGATGTTGCTGGGGGAACAGGTTGCCGCGGGCAGCACCGTCCCCGGCCCGG